>DASREL010000115.1:0-8087 GCA_035652075.1 Vicinamibacterales bacterium | reverse complement strand
GTGCACACGCTGCGCCTCCAGCACTTCGGCCCCGTGGGGCGGCGCGCGTTCTGGCGCTCGCGCGTGCAGCTGGTTACGGCGGACACCGACTACGACTCGGCGAACGAAACTGCGACGATCCGCGTGCTCGACGCGTTCACGAGCGGCGGCGCGCAGCGCGCCGGCGGCGATCACGCGAAGGCGATCAACGTCGCCTCCGATCTCGACTACGTCGTCGGGCGCAATTCGATGCGAGCGGGGTTCGTGATGGACGGCTCGGCGTATCACTCGGATTCGACGGCGAATTATCTCGGCACGTATACGTTCGCGAATCTCGCGTCGTATCAGGCAAGCCAGCCGATCAACTACTCACGACGCATTGGCGATCCAAATATCTCCTACGGCAACGTGCAGGCAGGGTTCTACTTTCAGGACGACATCCGCCTGCGCAAGAACCTGACGATCACGCCTGGCGTCCGCTACGAAGTGCAGACGCACGTCCATACGTTCGACAACATTGGACCGCGGTTCGGCGTGACGTGGGCGCCGACCAAGAGCGGCATGACGACCCTGCGCACGAGCGCGGGATTGTTCTACGACTGGCTGCCGACGTCGACCTATGACCAGGTGCAGCGCGTCGACGGCTTCCACCAGCAGGAAATCAACATCATCAACCCGACGTATCCGGACCTGACCGGTGTCGCGGCCGTGGTGCCGCCGGTGAATCGGTACTTGCTCGACAGCTCGTTTGCCACGCCCAGGATCGCGCGCGTCAGCGCCGGCGTCGATCAACGCTTCCGGCGCGTCAACTCGGTGTCGGTCACTTACAGCTATCAGCGCGGGTCGCGGCTCGCGCGCGGCGAGAACCTGAACATCCCGACCAACGGCGTCCGGCCAGAGCAGACATTTGCCAACATCATCGACGTCGTGTCCGACGCCGCGTCGATTCAGCATCAGCTGCAGTTCGATGCCAGCATCAATCCGGGCGCGCTCATTCCGCTGCCGCGCAATTCGCCGCTCATCAACTGGAAGCGCACCACGGTGTTTGCGAACTATCAGCTCGCCTCGGTGCGGAACAACACGGACGGCCCGTTCAGCGTATCGCCGACGGGCACGCTCGACACCGAATGGGGACCGTCGATCGGCGGCGGTGGCGGCGGCAACTTCTTCAACGGCATCCCGGGCCAAATTTCATTTGGTGGCGGCGGCAACGCGACCGATATCCGCCATCGCACCAACATCGCGTTCAACAATCAGATCGTCCGCAATCTGCTGCTCGGCCTGAACGTCAACATGAGCAGTGCGCCACCGTACACGATGCTCACCGGCCTCGACACGAACGGCGACGGCATCTTCAACGATCGTCCGGCCGGTGTCGGGCGGAATACGCTGCGCGCGAGCGGCCAGATGACCGTCAACGCGAACTTCGGCTACGTGTTCCAGTTCGGCACGGCCAAGAATCCGTTGCCGCCCGGCATCGGCGTCTTCGGTCAGGGCGCCGCGGCGCAGGTCCGTACCGTCGATCAAGGCAATGCGCGCTACCGATTGCAGTTGTTCGTGCAGGCGCAAAACCTGACGAACGAACGCAACTATCTCGGCTACAGCGGCACGCTGACGTCGCCGTTCTTCGGTCAGCCGACGGCGGTCGCGGGTATGCGCAAGGTCGACGTCGGCATCGGCCTGAGCTTCTGAGCCTCACGCGACCACCGCGCGCTACGGGCGTGATCGGAATTCAGTCACGCCCGTCCCGCCGCTCGGCGGCGCGGGCGCCGCGGAGCATGTTGACGATCGAATAGTTCGCCTCGTGGCAGGCGAATTCAAAGATCTGATTGCTCGTCCTGCGGATCGTGTACTTGCCTTCGTACGCCGCGGTAAACGTCTTCGGATCCTCGACACGGAATTCGTAGACGAGCGCGTTGCGGTCGACGAGCGTCAGGCGCTCAACGACGTGTCGTGACGCGCTGAAACCGCCGACGGCCCAACGATCCGCGAAATTGGTCGTGTCGATGACGAGCGTCTCGCCGTCCCATCGGCCGAGGGAATCGCCGTTCCACTTGCCAATCGCGGCTGGTGGATGCGGACGGCCATCCATCCACACGACGCGCGGTTCGTTGATCATCTCGGTGGCGATCACGATCGCGGTCGGCGTCTGCACGATGCGGAAGTTGTTGTTGTAGGCGCCGGGAATGATTGGCGGTCCGGCGACATCCGGCAGGCAGCGCTCGCTCAACTCCATCGCTTCCGGATCGTCCTTGGCTTTGCCGACCGCTTCGCGCATCGTGCCGCGCGCTTTCGCCGCATCGGTCCGCGGCGGCCGCTTGCCGTCGTACGGGTTCACGATGATCGATGTCCGCAGGCTGGGATCGACGCGGCCGAAGTCGGCCGTCGAGAGGTCGCCGACGACGTCCGCGTTCAGTTTCTTCTCATCGTCGTCGTCGCTGATCGCTGCTTCGGGCACCTTCCGCTCGAAGTCGCGGGCTTCGGCCGGCGTGAACTGGAAGCGGTTCTCGTACTCTTTCGTGCGCTCGAGCGGCGTGGCGGTGGAGTAGTCCCACACGCCCTCGAAGTTCGGATGGCGGTCGCGATCGGCGGCGGCGAAGAGCAGCAACGCCGTGGCGCTCGCGATCAATCGACGCGATTTACTTCGGGTCCATCCCCAGCTTCTTCCCGCCGGGACGCGCGCCGTACAGCTCCTGCAGTCTGCGATCGAGCTTGTTGAGGAGGACTTTCTCGCCCGGATACCAGAATTCCAGGTGGCAGTTTTCGCAGGCCTGATCCAGGTTCTCCGCCGCGTCCCACAACTCGTTCGCATCCTTGCGCCTCACGATGTCCATGACTTCGAGGCCGACGTTGCGCAGCGCCTCGATCTTCGCATTCCAGAGCACCGGATCCTTTTCGAGCTTCGCCTTGATCTGCGCCGGCGAGATCTCTTCGGGTTCGGGCCCGGTGCTGTTGTTCTCGTCGCCGGGTGGGGTGAACGGACGCGGCACCTTCAACAGGTACGCACCCTCGGCGATCATCACGCCGCCCATCCGCACCTTGTCCCAATCGGCGTCGGTGCGCGGCACGGTCTCCACCACTTTGCCCTTGGTCACTACGGTGGCGACCGCGTCGAAGATGTAATCCGCCGACGGATCGATGAAATCCGCCATCAGCTGCTTGACCGAGACCACGGGCTTCATGTCTCCCCACAGCTGCACCATCGGGAACTGCGGCGGTTTTGCCGCGTCGGCTCTCTCGGACGAAGCGGCCGGCTTCGACGAACACGCGGAAACGATCACGGCGGCGATGTATATCGCGGTGCACGCCAGAAGCAGACCTCGGACTCGGGCTGTGGGCATGACGGGATTATAGTTACGCGCATGAAGAAATCGATCGCGTTATCGCTCGCGCTGACGGCGACGGTCGTTTCGGCGCAACAGCCGCGGCCGCAAGAGCCGACGCACGTCCGCGCGAACGAAGTAGGATGGCGACTCGCGCCGTCCGATTCCGCGTACGGATCGATCGATGGCGCCCGCCTCAAGACGTACGTCGAAGCGCAGACCGCGATGTCGCGGCAGTATCGCGACGCCGGCCATCCCCAGTATTGGGGCCGCATTACCGGGACGAGCGCGGACGCCGAGCACGCGAAGTGGTTGGCCGATCGATTCCGGCAGGTCGGACTGACGGACGTCCGCGAACAGGCGTTCGACTTGCCGCCGCAGTGGATGCCGCAGTCGTGGTCGGTTGTCGCCAGCGCGAACGGATCCACGGTGTCGGTCGACACGGCGCAGCCGACGTACTTGGCCGTCGCGACGCCGGCCGGCGGACTCGATGTCGAACCGGTGTGGGTCGGCCTCGGCAGCGATGCCGATTTGACGATGTCGCCGGACGTCCGCGGCAAGGCGGCATTCTTCTACAGCACCGACCTCGCATCGCGTCACGCGCCGATCATGGACAACGCGATTCGCCGCATCGGCGAGCGCGGCGCGGCCGCGATCTTCGTCGTCCAGGGGATTCCGGGCAATCTGCGGACGCAGTTCTATCCGGTCAACAGCCCAGTGCCGACGTTCTCGGTGGGACAAAAGGACGGTCTAGCCGTTCGCGATCTCATCGCGCGGGCAAAGGGCACCGCGCGGATCAAAATCTCGTTGGCGGTCGACCGCACACCGAACCTGAAGTCCGCGATGATCTGGGGCACGCTCCCCGGCGCGACGGACGAAACCGTCGTCGTCGTGGCGCACCGAGACGGCTGGTTCGAGGGCGCGAATGACAACGCGTCCGGCGTGGCGACGATGATCGGACTGGCTGAGTACTTCGCGAAGGTGCCGAAGGAACAGCGTCGCCGGACGATCGTGTTTCTGGGCACGAACGGACATCACGATAACGGCGCGGAGAGCGGAGTCTGGCTCGCGCAGCATCCGGACGTGTTCGCGAAGACCGCCGTGCTCTTGAATTGCGAGCACACGGGCGCGATGGGGACGAACCACACGTCCACGCGCCTGAGCAACGTCGCCGACGTCAGCACCTGGTACGCATCCGGCGACCGCCTCGCCGACATCGTCGTCAAGGCCCTCGACGCGTTTGGCGTGCCCACGTACCGGGAGTCGGCTGCGACACCGGCCGGCGAGATCAGCCGGTATTTCCACCTCGCGCCGTCGGTCCAGGTCATGACCGCCGCGGGTGGCGGCTATGTCTGGCACTCGGACCAGGAGTCGGACGAAACGATCTCGACGACCGGTCTGGCCGCGGTGACGCGTGCGTACGCCAGGATCATCGTCGACACGAACCGCGTTCCGCTCGCGGAGCTTCGCACGCGGCAGAAGTCGTAGATTGACGCTTGTGGCGCGGCCCTTTAGGGCTGCTTCGTCGGCGGGATATCTTTGATGATGAAGATGCGCTCGCCCGGCTTGATCAACCCGAGCTCGCGACGGGCGACTTCTTCGATCGCTTCGGGGTCGTCCTTCAACCGCCGCGCTTCTTCGCGCAGACGGGCATTTTCGGCGCGCTGGTGGGCGATCGTGCCGGCAAGCTGATCGTATTCCTTCCGCGCGCGAAGGATGGCCAACAGCCCCTGGTCGCCCACGACGCCATCGACCACAATCACCGCCGCTGCGAAAATCAGCAGCCAATGGACGATGCGCCGGTTGCGACCGGAGTTCCGGGGGACCCTCTTCTTCACGCGCGCAAAACAGTACAACAACTTCGGATTCAGTACAAGAGCGAATATGCGAAATCTTGCGGTTGTGTTGACGACGATGCCCGACGATGCGAGAACGGACGAGCTCGCGCGGACGCTCGTGGACGAAAAACTTGCCGCGTGCGTGAATGTCTACGCACCGATGATGTCGACGTACCGGTGGAAGGGCGCAATCGAGCGCGAGGCCGAACGCCAGATCGTCATCAAGACGACGGTCGATCGTCTGGACGAGCTGCGGTCACGGCTCCACGAGCTGCACCCGTACGAGTTGCCCGAGTTTCTGGTGCTGAACGCGGATCAAGCGAGCGCGGCATATGCCGCGTGGGTCATCGACGTCGTCGGAGATATTCGATGACCATCGGCAGGATCGACACGAAGACGATCCCGATCGTGACGAGCGAGAAGTTGTTCTTGATGATCGGGATGTTCCCGAAGAAGAAGCCCGCGCCGAGGCAAAGCGCAACCCATCCGATCGCGCCGACGAGGTTGTAGATCGCAAACGCCGACGGCCGCATCGCCGCCGCGCCGGCGACAAAGGGCAGGAACGTCCGCACGATCGGCACGAACCGGCTCAAAATGACCGCCTTGCCGCCGTACTCCTCGAAGAACGCATGACCGCGCGCGAGGTGCTCGCGGTTGAGCAGGCGCTCGGAGATGCCGGCGGATCCTTCCGCGCTGAACACGCGTGGACCGATGATCCGTCCAACCGTGTAGTTGACCGCGTTGCCGCTAAACGCCGCCGCGAAGAGCAGTCCGCCGGCCACCGGCGTGCTCAAGGCGCCCGTCGCGCACAGCGCGCCGGTCGCGAACAACAGCGAGTCGCCAGGCAAAAACGGCGTCACGACGAACCCGGTCTCCGCGAAGACGATCACGAACAAGAGACCGTAGACCCACGACCCGTACGTTCGGACGAACTCGAGCAGGTGTTTGTCCGAGTGAAGGATGAAATCAATCACAGAGTGCCTAAGGTGCCTGCGAGCGCCCAGGTGCCTAACGTACCTAAGCCTTCTCCAACGCCTGGGCCAGGTCCTCCTTCAAGTCGTCGATATCTTCTATCCCGGCGGAGATGCGCACGAGACCGTCGGTGATGCCGAGCGCGGCGCGACGGTCTGGCGGGACCGACGCATGCGTCATCGTCGCCGGATGCGAAATCAACGTTTCGACGCCTCCCAGGCTTTCCGCAAGCGCATGCAGCTTGACGTGGTTCAGCACCGCTCGCGCGGCCTCGAGCGAACCCATCTCGAACGCCAGCATCCCGCCGAAACCGTTCATCTGTCGCTTCGCCAGCTCGTAATGTGGATGTGACGGCAGGCCGGGATAGTGGACGTGCTTCACTTTCGGATGCGCGACCAGATACTCCGCCAGCGCCTGACCGTTCGCGTTGTGCTGTTTCATGCGAATCGGCAGCGTCTTGGTGCCGCGCAGGACGAGCCACGAATCGAACGGGCTCAGGATTGCGCCTTCGGCGTTCTGCACGAACTTCAGCCACTCGATATCATCGGCACGCTGCGCGACGACGATGCCGCCGACGCTATCGCTGTGGCCGTTGAGATATTTGGTCGTGCTGTGGGTGACGAGGTCGGCGCCGAGCTCGATCGGCCGCTGGATGAACGGGCTCGCGAACGTGTTGTCGACGACGAGGCGGGCGTTGTGCCGATGCGCGAGCTCCGCGGCGGCGCGCAGATCGGTCAGCCGCATGATCGGGTTCGTTGGCGTCTCGATGAACAGCATCTTCGTCGCCGGCGTGAACGCCCGCTCGGTGGCGGCGAGATCCGACGTATCGACGTACGAGAAGGACAGCTGATACCGCGTCAACACCTTGTCGAACAGACGGAAGGTGCCGCCGTAGGTGTTGTCCGATACCACGACGTGGTCGCCGGATTTCAAGAGCGTCGCGATCGCGCCGATCGCCGCCATGCCCGACGCAAACGCGAAACCGGCCTTGCCGCTTTCCATCGCCGCGAGGTTTTTCTCGAGCGCGATGCGCGTCGGGTTTTGCGTCCGCGCGTACTCGAACCCTTTGTGCTTCCCGAGGGCTTCCTGGACGTACGTCGACGTCTGATAAATCGGCGTGATGATGGCGCCGGTCGTGGGATCGGGTTCCTGGCCGGCGTGCAAACAGATTGTGCTGAATCGTGCGCGGGATGTGAGCTTCACAAACCGTTTACGATAGCATGGAACAGTTGCGCCGCTACTTCTTTCAAACCCTTGCGGGACGCGCGATCGTCGTCGGACTGGCGATCAAGATCGGGCTGTTCATCGTAGGGGCGATCGCCGGCCCGCTGCCGACCTTTCTCAGCGTCGTCGACACGGTCGCCGGTCTCGCCGTTGCGGCCGGCGGCGCGTACTTTCTGTTCCGGCTGGTCGTGCTCGCGCAGCGCCGTCTGCTCTGGCGCGTGCGACGCAAGCTGATCCTCTCCTACGTGTTCGTCGGACTGATCCCGGCGCTGCTGATCGTCGCGTTCTTCCTGCTGTGCGGGTTCCTGCTGTTCTACAACTTCAGCTCGTATCTCGTGCAGAGCCGCTTGCGTGCGCTCAGCGAGCAGGCGCGGTTCATCGCGCAGAACACCGCACTCGAACTGCAGCGCGCCGGCGGACGCGACGCGTCCGCGATCCTGACGCGGCGCCAGGCGACCGCGGCGGAGCAGTTTCCCGATCTCTCCATGGCGATCGTGCCGGTGACGAACTGCGGCGCGACGACCAGTAGCCAGTTCCCAGCCGCGCCGAGCCGTTTCGATGCCGGGCCGTGGAAACACGTCGACCCGCCGGCGGCGTTGCCGGCCTGGGTGCCCTGCACTGGGTTTGCCGGCGTCCTCGCGTACACGCATCACACGCTCGTCGACGCGCCGGAGGCCGATACGCATCTGCTCGTTCGCGGCGTCGCGTTCCCCGACCCGTCGCGTTCCGCGTATGCGGTCGTCGTCGATCT
>DASREL010000114.1:0-27660 GCA_035652075.1 Vicinamibacterales bacterium | reverse complement strand
GTGTGGCAACGGTGGGCGCCGGGCGCGACAACGGCGCCGCTGCTGCTGTTCGCGTCAACGTGGCTGCTGATCGCGCGGCATGCGAAGACGTGACGCTCACAGAGAGCACCGACGTTGGTGCGTTCCGTGCGTTCTGTGACTTCTGTGGTTGCTTTTACTTTTTCAACAACTCGTTGAAGCGCTGTTCCGCGGCGTCGATGAAGCGACGATAGCCGGTCGGATCCACGAACGGATTTGGACCGTCAGGGTTGGCGCGCAGCTTCGCGACCTTTGCCGCGCCGTCGTAGTACGACAGGTGCGCGCCGAGGAACACGTCGGGCTGCAGGCCTCGGAGCACGTGGAACGTGTGGCGATAGTCGTTCGCGATGTTGGGATAGCCCGGCATCCCTTTGACGTTGGTCGGTCCCAACACGGTCAACCCGCACAAGACGAGCACGTGGAGGGTGCGCCCGCGATCGACGGCATCGAACGTCCACGTCGTGCAGCCGCGCGTGTGTCCGGGTGTCAGGTGCGCGGTGAGATCGACGTTCCCGAGGCGCACGTGCTCTTCGTCTTCGATGCGGCGGTCGACGTCGACGCGCGGAAACAGACCGGTCTCGCCGAGCGAGAAATCGTCGTGGCCGCCGCGTTCGAGCATCTCCGCATCGGCCGCGGTCGCGAGTAATCGCGCGCCGGTGGCCTTCTTCAACGCGGCAAATCCACCCGCGTGATCGAAGTGCGCCTGCGTGCTCAGCAGGATCTTGATGTCGCGGAGTTTCGCGCCGACTTTCTCGACGTTCGCTTCGATCTGCGGCGCCGTCTCCGGATAACCGCCGTCAATCAGAATGTCCCCGTCGGGCGTCGTGATCAGATACGACGCGATGTCGTTCGACCCGACGCCGTACACGTTGTCGGCGATACGGAACGGTTCGCGCGGCTGATTGTCGGGTGTCAGCGCCTGGAGCAGAAACGTGAGAAGCAGCGTTACCATACGCGCATGTCGATTCTACAGGGGCTGCGCCGCGCCGTACACATCAATGGACGCGGCATCGCGACGATCGACGGCGATCGGCGGCAGACGTGGTCGGACTTCGCGACGCGCGTGGCCAAGTTCGCCGGCGCCTTGGCCGCGGCGGGCGTGAAACCGGGCGACCGCGTCGCCATCCTGTCGCTCAACAGCGTGACGTATCTCGAATTCTTCTACGCCGCGCCCTCGGCAGGCGCGCTCGTCGTGCCGCTGAATACCCGGCTCGCGCCGCCAGAAATCGTCGCCATCCTCAACGACGCTGGGGCCGTCGCGCTGATCGTCGACGAGACGTTCACGCCGGTGTTGCCCGCGATCGTGCCGCACCTGACCTCGGTGAAGACGGTCTTGACGCCGGCGATGCTCGAATCGGCGATCGCCGCCGCCGACGCGCTGACGGTGGACGACGCGGATGCCGCGGATGTGTACGGCATCTTCTACACTGGCGGCACGACCGCGGCCTCGAAGGGCGTGATGTTGACGCACGGCAACATCATCGCCAACGCGATGAACGTACTCGCCGACGTGCCGCTGTCGCGCAACACCGTCTACCTGCACGCGGCGCCGATGTTCCACCTCGCCGACTGTGCGATCACCTTCAGCGCCACGCTCGTCGCCGGCACGCACACGTTCGTCCCGAAGTTCGACCCGGTCCACGTCATCGACACCATCGAACGTCATCGCGTCACGAACGTCGTTTTGGTGCCGTCGATGATCAGCATGGTCGTGAACCATCCCACGGTCGATCAGCACGATCTCTCCAGCCTTCGCGGGATTTTGTATGGCGGATCGCCGATTGCCGAAGCGGTGCTGCGGCGCGCGCTGGCGTGCCTGCCGAACTGCGGATTCACGCAGGCCTACGGCATGACCGAGCTGGCGCCGATCGTCACCTTCCTCACCCCATCGGATCACGCGACCGACGGTCCGCACGTCCGCCGGCTCCGTTCCGGTGGGCGGCCCGCAGTCACCGCCGAGATCCGTATCGTCGACGACATGGACCGTGACGTGCCCGCCGGAACGGTCGGACAGATCGTCGCGCGCGGGCCGATGGTGATGAAGGGCTACTGGAATCAGCCGAGGCTCACGGCCGAAGCGTTACGCGGCGGATGGATGCATACCGGCGACGGCGGCTACATGGACGAGGACGGATACGTGTACGTCGTCGACCGCATCAAGGACATGATCATCAGCGGTGGCGAGAACGTGTACTCGGCCGAGGTCGAGAACGCGATCTTCCAGCATCCGGCCGTGGCGATGTGTGCCGTGATCGGCGTGCCCGATGAGAAGTGGGGTGAACGGGTCCATGCGGTCGTCTCGGTGAAGCCAGGGCAGATGGTCAGCGACGCGGACCTCATCGCGCACACGCGGACGTTGATTGCCGGCTACAAGTGTCCGCGGACGGTCGATGTCCGCACCGAGCCACTGCCGCTGAGCGGCGCCGGCAAGGTCTTGAAGACGGTGCTCCGCGCCGAGATGCGCGTGTAAAATAATCGGCTGTCTTACCAACGGAGGACGCCATGAGACTGACGCTTGGCTCCCACGTTCGTGAGCAGGGCCACAACGTGGGACGCCTGGCCGGCCTCGAGATTGAGCCGGCCGATCTTCGTATTCGCCGGCTGATTGTCAGTTCCGACGGTCAGCTGGGTCCACACACGCAGAGTCGCCCGCTGGCGAATTTCGAGCACGTCGCGCTGCCCGCCGTGCGGGACGTCGCGCTCGTCAGCCGCGCTACCCGGATGGTCGGGCGCGAACACCAGCGCGGCCGCGTACGCGCGCTCGAGATCGACCCCGAGACGAGAGATGTCGTGTCCGTCACAGGCCGCGCGCACTGGTGGTCGCCATCGTTCACGCTGCGGCGCGACGAGATCGACGCGTCGCAGGCTGGAGAAATCAGGTACAGTGGTCACCCGCATTCTTCAGACAAGGAGTTTCCGATGAAGCGCGTCGTTTCAATCGTTTCCGCCGCCTGCCTGCTTGGCGCCGCCACGCTGCTGGCGCAGGGCGGCGGTCAGATGCAAGGCCAGAAGGTTGGCATCGCAACAAGCCTGCAGCGCGGGTACGCCGGGTTCAAGAACAACTTCACGCAGGCCGCCGAGAAGATGCCCGAAGCCGACTACAGCTTCAAGCCGGGTTCGACGCCGGAAGCGCGCACCTTCGCGCAGGTGATCGATCACATCGCGCAGGCGCAGTTCGGCGGCTGCTCGAACCTCGCCGGCAAGCCGAACCCGATGCAGGGCAAGAACCTCGAACAGGAACTGAAGACGAAAGCCGAAGTGACGAAGGCGCTCGCCGACTCGTTCGCGATTTGTGATGGTGTCTTCGCGGAAGTGACGGATGCAAACGCGACGGAGATGGTCAAGCAGGGCCCGAACGAAGTGACGCGCGCCGCCGCGCTCTTCGGCGTCCTCGTGCACGGCAACGAGATGTACGGCACCGCCGCCGTGTACCTCCGCTCGAAGAACATCGTGCCGCCGTCGACCGAGAATGCGGGCCGCGGCATGCGCGGTCGCGGCTTCTAGGTCAAGAGGCGCGCTGGGAACAGCGCGCCTTTTCTTTGCGTATAATACTAACAATGTCGGCATTTGAAAACATCGGCGAGTTCGAGCACATGGTGCTGCTGGCCGTGCTGCGGCTGCGCGACGAGGCGTATGCGGTGCCGATTCGCGACGAAATCGTCAACTGCACGGGGCGTGACATCGCGCGCGGATCGATTTACATCACGCTCGACCGGCTGGAAACGAAGGGGTATCTGAAGTCGCGTTTCGGTGACGCCACGCCCGAACGCGGCGGGCGGCCGAAGCGCTACTACGAGCTGCGTCCGCGGGGGCTCGACGCGCTGCGCGAAAGCCGTCGCGCCCTGAACGCCCTGTGGCGAGGGCTGGAAGCGACGCTCGCATGATCTGGAAATTTCTGCCGCGCGACCTGCAGGATGCGATCGCCGGCGACCTCACCGAGGAATACGCCGACATCGAACGCCGGCGCGGCCGTGTCCGCGCGCAGCTCTGGTTCTGGTCCAACGCGCTGCGCCTCGTCATCGCGTTTCAGTGGGAGCGGCGCGCCCGCGGCCGTCCGCTGCCGCCGATTGCCGACGAGGCGCCACAGCATCTCTCGTTCCTCGAAACGCTGCGGCAGGACGTGACGTTCGGCGTCCGCATGCTGCGGCGTCAGCCGAGTTTCACGATCGTCGCCGTCGTGGCTCTCGCGGTCAGCATCGGCGCCGCGACCGCCATCTTCAGCGTCGTCGACGCGGTGCTGTGGCGCGCGCTGCCGTTCGCGCACGCCAGCGACCTGGTCTTTGTGGGCGAGCAGCGGCCGCGGGAAGGGCGCGTCAACGGACCGGTCTCGCCGGCCGACTTCCTGGATTGGCGCGCATCGCAGCACAGTTTCGCGGCGATGGGTGCGGCGAGCGGATTTGCGCTCAATCTCACCGGCAACATCGAGCCGCAGCGCCTCGGCGCGCTGGCGGTTTCGAGCGGATTCTTCGAAGCGCTCGGCGTCCAGCCGGCGATGGGTCGTGTGTTCCGCCTGGACGAAGAGGATCCGGGCCGGAGCCACGTTGCGATCCTCAGCGATGGCCTGTGGCGTCGCGCATTCGGCGCTCGCCCAGACGTCGTCGGCACGTCGGTGATGCTCAACGCGGAACCGTACGAGATCGTCGGCGTGCTCCCTGCGGACTTCTGGTGGCCCGAGCGGCCTGACGTCGTCGTGCCGCGCGCATTCGGTCCAGGCGATCGCACGCAGCGGGCGACCCACATGTTTCCCGTCGTCGCGCGCCTCGCGCCAGGCGTATCGATCGAGCAGGCGCGCGCCGACATGGACGCCATCGGCCGCCGCCTGGCGGAACAGTATCCGGACGTCAACAAGTTTCATTTTCCGCAGGTGACGCCCGGACGCGACATCTTCGTCGGCTCGATGCGGCAGCCGCTGTTGCTGCTCATGGCAGCGGTCGGCCTGCTGCTGCTGATCGCATGCGCGAACGTGTCGACGCTGCTCATCGCGCGTGCGACTGCCCGGCGCCAGGAGATCGCGATCCGGCAGACGCTCGGCGCAGGACGCGGACGCCTGATCCGTCAACTCCTGACCGAGAGCGCATTGATCGCCGCAATCGGCGGCGTCTGCGGCGTCCTGATCGCGCACTGGCTCGTGGCCGCCGGCGCGGCGGTGATGCCGGCGCGATTGCAGAACGTGCCTGGCCTGGACCGCATCGCCGTCGATGTCCGCGTGCTGGCCATTGCCGTCGCCGTGACCGCAGCCACGGTCCTGCTGTTTGGACTGATTCCGGCGTACACGGCCGCGGGCCGCTCGACGATGGGACCGCAACAGACGCGGCGGATTCGGGCGGTGCTGGTCGTGGGCGAGCTGGCATTTTCGCTCGTGCTGCTGGTCGGCGCGGCGCTGCTCGGCGTCAGCTTCCACCGGCTGCTGCAGGTGCAGCCAGGTTTCGAAACCACCAATCTCGTCACGATGCGCGTGACGCTGCCGCTGGCGAAGTACACCGATTACGCCAAGACCGTGCGCTTCTACGAAGCGTTTCTCGGCGCGGTGCAGCACACGCCAGGGATTGCGTCGGCAGCCGTCGTCACGATGCCACCGTTCGGACTTCAGGATTCGCACAGCAACTTCATCATCGAAGGACGCACCGCGGAGATGCCGTATCCGGTTCGAACGCGGCCGCTGGCGGTCAGCCCGGCGTACGCGGAGACGATCCGCATGCGTCTCGTCCGCGGGCGGTTTCTCACCACGACCGACGTCGACAGCGCGCCGGCCGTCGTCGTGATCAACGAGACCTCGGCACGGCGGTTCTGGCCGAACGACGATCCGATCGGCAAGCGCATTTCGTTCGAATTCGGGAAGCCGTACTGGATTCAGATCGTCGGTGTCGTCGCCGACGTCAAGAGCCGCAGTCTCGATCTCGAACCCGAATCGGAAATGTTCGTGTCGTACCTGCAGAAAGAAGTCGTCGCGGGATCGGTCAGGGCGATGACCGCGATTGTTCGGACGTCGCTGCCGTTGGACGCCGCCGCGCCGCTGTTGCGCCGAGCGGTGACGAATCTCGACAAGGATCAACCGGTCGGCGCGATTCGGTCGATGGACGATCTGGTTGCCGACTCGGTCGCCGCGACGCGGATGAACCTGTGGCTCGTGGTGGCCTTTGCCGCCGTGGCGCTGGTGTTGACCGCGGAAGGCCTGTACGGCGTGATGGCGTACCTCGTCACGCAGCGCACGCAGGAGATCGGCATTCGCATCGCGCTCGGCGCGTCACGCCACGAAGTCGTGTGGATCGTGCTCCGCGAAGCGGGAGCGATGGCTGCCGCCGGCATCGGGCTCGGCGTTGCGGGGGCGCTCGCATTTTCGCGGGCGCTCGGGTCGCAGCTGTTCGGCGTCAGCCCGACGGACCCGATCGTCTACGCCGGCGTGGCGGCGGCCCTGGCCGTCATCGCACTGATTGCGGTCGCGGTCCCCTCGTCTCGCGCCTCCCGCGTGAACCCGATTTCGGCGCTCCGAACGTAGGGCGGCGCTCGAGCCCGGCTAGAATGCACGCGTGTCGTTGACGACGCGCGTGCTCGTCGGCCTCGTGGCCGGTTTCCTCGTCGGGCTCGTTGCGCGGCCTGCCGCCATCGCAGTTGTCGCGCCGCTCGGCACCATCTTCGTCAACCTGATTCGCATGACGGTGTTTCCGCTGGTCGTGTCGATGCTGATCGCCAGCATTGGATCGATGGCGAATTCGCGCGCACTCGGTCGCGTTGGCGCGCGCGCGATCGGAATTGCGGTGGTGCTGCTAGCGATTGCCGCTGTCGCGAGCGTCGCTATCGCAGCGCCTGTGCTCTCGCGCGTCCACATCGATCGCGCAGCCGTGCAGACCGCCGCGTCCGCGGCGCCCGCACGCGACTCGCCGATTGCGAAGTGGTTCGTCGATCTGGTTCCGTCGAACGTCGTCCGCGC
The DNA here is from genome assembly GCA_035652075.1 of Vicinamibacterales bacterium. Taxonomy (GTDB): domain Bacteria; phylum Acidobacteriota; class Vicinamibacteria; order Vicinamibacterales; family CAVVIG01; genus Gp6-AA45. The sequence continues at coordinate 20,714 of DASREL010000114.1, read as the reverse complement.
GATGGACGAGGACGCCATGCTGCCGGTGATCGTGTTCACCGTGTTGTTCGCGCTCGCGCTGACTCGCGTCCGTGAGGAGCGGCGAACGGCCGTGCTCTCCATCGTCGATGGCATCGCCGAGGTAGTGCAAACGTTGGTCGTGTGGATCCTCGAGACGGCGCCGATCGGCGTGTTTGCGCTCGCGGTGCCGCTCGCCGCACGGCTCGGCGTCGCCATGGCGGGCGCGGTGGCTGTTTACATCGTCCTGGTCGTGTCGCTCACGGTGACGGCTGCGCTGCTGCTGCTGTATCCGCTGGGCATTATTGGGGGACAGATGCGACCGTCGGCGTTCGCGTCGTTCTGTGCGCCCGCGCAAGCGGTCGCCTTCTCCTCCCGCTCGTCGCTGGCATCGTTACCCGCGATGCTCGAGAGCGTCGAACGCGCCGGCTCTCCGCCGGTCATCGCGGGATTCATCGTCCCGCTGGCGGCGTCGGTATTTCGTTTTGGCGCGGCGATCGCGCAGACGGTCGGCGTGTTGTTTCTGGCGCATCTGTACGACATCGCGCTCTCGCCTGCCCAGCTCGCATCGATCGTCGTCACGGTCGTGTTTACGACGTTTGCGGTTCCTGGAATTCCCGGCGGCAGCGTGCTCGCCATGGTTCCGGTGCTGCACGCCGCCAACGTTCCAGTCGACGGCATCGGTATCCTGCTCGCCGTGGACACGATTCCCGACATGTTCCGCACGACGGCGAACGTCACTGGCAGCATGGCACTCGCGGCCGTGCTCGCCAAACGTGCCTAGTGTCCGGCGGCGTGTAAGTTGCCCCTCCGCGTCGCGTGACCGGGGCGATCGAACGACACCCACAACAAACCGGCGGTTTTTGCAGTCGAGGTTGGGCGCCCGCGTTCGATTGCTCCGTGTAACAGAGGGGGCAGATGTATGCGATTGCAACGTGTGCGATGTGCTGTCGCGCTTGGCGCGGCAGTGACGTTGTCCGCGCTGGCGATAGCGGCCACGCCGACCAGCGGGACGTTGAGCGCGACAAGCGGTCCGATCGCGTGGGATGGACCCAGCACAGGCGGAACGTCGCCGAGCGGCGAGTCGACATGTATCGACGGCACCAATTGCGATGTGTTCACGCTGAAGGTCGCCGCGGGTAACTACGCCGGGAAGCGTGCCCGCTTCAAGGTGACGTGGACCGTTCCCGTCGATGACTACGACGTCTACGTGCATCAAGGCGCCGTTGACGGACCGATCGTCGGTAATTCCGGCGGCGGCGCGCCGAGTACCGTCGAAGAAAGCACATTCGACCTGCCGTCGACGGTTACCGCCGGTGTCAACGACACCTACACCGTTCATGTCGTCGACTTCACCGTCGCGCCCGCCGATCCGTACCACGGCGTGATCACGCTCGAAACGATACCGACGACGACGGCCACCACGCGGACCGCATCGATCGTGTCTGGATCGAAAATCGGCGTCAGCTTCAGCCATAGCCGGCCGCTGTACGCGTTTGGCGCGGGGCAGGATGTCGAGCCGAGCGTGCGCGTCGACTATCAAGGCAACGCGTACGCCGGCGGCATTCGCGGACTGACCGGCGGCAACGACGTCTGGCGCTTCGATCTCAACCCGAAGAGCGCGACGTACGATCCATTCCTGCTCGCGGCGACGCCGACCTGGTCGGCTGACGGTTCGATCGTCAACCCTGCGTGGAAAGGACAGCCGGATGCGACGGTGCCGACGACCGCCGCGGATCTCGGTGGCGATGGCGGCGGCGATCTGGATCTCGCGGTTGGGCACAAACCGGTCGTGGATGATGGTTCGACGCCGATCCTCGCGGCGTCGAGTCTTGTGGCGGCCAACGTGTCGGTCCAGCGATCGCAGGATCGCGGCGACGATTTCGAGAACAATCCCGCAGGGAATACGACGTCACCGGTCGACGATCGCCAGTGGATGGAAACGCTGGGCGAGAAGACGGTCTATCTCGGCTATCGCGACTTCACCGGCTTGCAGTCGACGTCGAAGTACTACATCAACCGGTCGGATGACGGCGGGTTGACCTACGGTCCGGCGGTCGTCGCAGCGGTTGGCGGCAGCACGACGGGCAACATCGCGGTCGATCAGCGCGATGGCACCGTGTACTTCTGCATCCAGGGACCGACTCCGAACAACAACCAGGTGCACGTCGCGGTCGGGCAGGCGCCGTCGCTGGCGGTCGCACCGGTCGTGTACAACCGCTACGTGGCCGCGACGGGCCAGAACGACATTGCCGCGTTGTTCCCGGTGTGCAAGGTCGCGAGCGATGGGACCGTCTACGTCGCGTACTCGGACGGCGGACAAGCGATCTTCATCACGCATTCCTTCGATCAGGGCAAGACGTGGGCGCCGCCGGTGCGGGTCAGCGACATGGGGCCCAACGGCGCGGCGCTGTTCCCGTGGATCGAAACCGGCGATCGTCCGGGCAGTCTCGCGATCGTGTGGTATGGCGCAACTGCGGCGGACAGCGAAGACGGCAAAGGCGGCAACACCGACAACGCAAACTGGAAGGTGTACTTCGCCGAAACGTTGAACGCGACTGCTTCGTCGCCGACGATCTACCAGTCGGCGGCCAGCGATCACTTCATCCACGGATCGAACATCAGCCTTGCCGGATTCACGACGGGCACGAGCCCGAACCGCAACCTCGCGGATTTTTTCCAAGTGGCCGTCGATCCACAGGGGCTCGCCTTCATCGCGTTCGCAGACGACTCGAGCGATTTCGCGGCGCACACGCACGTGACGCATCAAGTTGCCGGAATCAGCTTGAACAGCGGCACGTCGATCAAGATCAAAGGGACGAACAGCGCCGTGCCAGTCGCCACGAAGGCGCCGCAGGTGTTCGACTTCCGGCACGATGCGCGCGAAGTCAGTCCGCCGCCAACGATTCTCAATGAGGATTCACCGGCCGACATTCTGACGATTGGTTACGGATGTCAGATCGTGAACGGCGCGACGTGGATCACCGCGACAATGGCGACGTCGGGACTGAACCTCGTGCCGCCCGACAGCGTATGGCGGATCAACTTCGCCACCAATCCAACGAAACCGGGTCTCGTCGATCGCGCCGATCAGTGGTTCCTCGAGGCCGACACCGACGACACCGGCAACCGGACGTTCTGGTGGGGCGTGGCGTCCCGCAATAGCGACGGATCGATCACGTACACGATCAAAGGCGCGGCTGATTCGGGCAATTTCGATCTCAACGCGCGAACGGTGACGATGAAGGTCGACGTGGCGAAACTGAATGCCGTCGCACAGCATGGTGCGATCAAGCCCGGCACCGTGTTGCTCGGCCTTCGTGGATCGTCGACCGCCATGCGCACCGCGGAAGGGACGCCGGCTGGCACCGTCGCCGTCGGCTACTCAGACTCGACGCGCAGCGGCGGTACGTTCACAATGGGGTCGTGCCCACAATAGGCAAAACGCATTACCTCGAGACCACGCCCGCTGCTTCCACGCGGAGCAGGGGCGTGGTCGTTCTGTTCCACGCATTTCCACTCAACGCCAGCATGTGGGACGGCCAGTTCAGCGCGCTCGCCGCGCAAGGCTGGCGCGTCGTCGCGCCCGACATCCGCGCCGCGTCGATGGACGATGCGGCGGGTGCGGCGGTCGATCTGCTTGACGCGCTGCACATTGAGGATGCGGTCGTCGGCGGCTGCTCGATGGGCGGCTATCTCGCGTTGAACGTGCTGAAGCACGCAGCGAATTACGTCCGCGGACTGCTGCTCGTCGACACCCGTTCGCAGGCGGACGCGCCCGACGCCGCCGATGGCCGCAAACGGCTGATCAAGATGGCGGAAGAGCAAGGGCCATCAGCAGTCGCCGAAGATATGCTGCCGAAGCTGCTCGGCGAGACGACCCGCCGCGAGCGTCCGAACGTGGTCGAGCTGGTTCGGACGCTGGCGGCGCGCAACACCTCGCCGGAGGTTGCCGATATGGTCCGCGTCCTGATGAGCCGGCCGGATGTCACCCCGCTCTTGGCGTCCGTTCACATTCCGACGTTGATTGTGGTCGGCGAAGAAGACACGATCACGCCGCCGATGCTCGGCCGGCAGATGCACGACGCGATTCGAGGCTCAGAGCTGTCGGTCATGCCGCGCGTCGGACATCTGCCGAACCTCGAGGAGCCGCACGCGTTCAACGATCTCCTGACGCAGTTCCTCGACAAGCGCGTGTAACATTTCGGTATGCGATCGTTCGCCGCCATCTGCGCGGTGGCACTGATATGCGCGGTGCCGCGCGCGCAAGACCGGAAGTCGTTCGACACGATTCTCGATACCTACGTCCGCGACGGGTTCGTCTACTACCACGCGCTCAAAGTCGAGCGTGCGAAGTTCGACGGCTATGTCGCGAGCCTCGCCGACGTCAACGTCGACCAGCTCTCGCGCGAAGCGCAGATCGCATTCTGGATCAACGCCTACAACGCGCTGACGCTGAAAACGATCATCGATCACTATCCGATTTCGGGGCGATCGAAGGACTATCCGTCCAAGAGCATTCGTCAGATCCCCGGCGCGTTCGAACGGCTGACGCATCGCGTCGGCCGCAGCACGCTGACGCTGGACCAGATCGAGCAGAACATGCTGTCGAAGTACAACGACCCACGCGTGTATTTCGCGCTCGGGCGCGGAGCTGTCGGCGGTGGTCGTCTGCGCAGCGAGGCGTACACGCCGGAGCTGCTCGAATCGCAGCTGAAGGAAGTCGCTGGCGAGTGCGCGACTCGAGCCGGGTGCGTCCAACTCGATCGGGAGAACAACAAGCTCCTCGCGAGTCCGATCTTCTCGTGGCGCGAAAAGGACTTCGTCGCTGCCTACAGTGACAAAGCCCCGGGCGTCCTCGCGAACCGCACGCCGCTCGAGCGGGCCATCGTCGCGTTCGTCCACCCGAGACTGTTGACGATCGAGAAGGAATATCTCGAGAAGAACGCGAATACGTTTCAGCTCACGTATCAACCGTTTGATTGGACGCTCAACGACCTCACGGGCAGGGGCGGCCGCTGAGCCATCACGAAGAGCACGAAGTTCACGAAGATCGCGAAGTTCACGAAGTTCACGAAGAATTCGTAGTACAAGACGTCTTTCGTGATCTTCGTGCGCTTCGTGAAACTTCGTGGCTTAGGACATGGATCTACAACTCACCGATAAGGTCGCCATCGTCACCGGCTCCACCCGCGGTCTCGGCTTCGCGGCGGCGACCGCTCTGCTCGCCGAGGGATGCAACGTCACTATCTGCGCGCGCGGCGAAGAGGGGTTGGCCGAAGCAATGGCGAAACTGCGGGACCTGCCGGGCGGAACCGCGCGAGTCCTCGCGATTCAAGCCGACGTCTCGACCGAAAAAGGGGTCGCGGATGTGATCTTCCGCACGATCGACACCTTCGGCGGTCTCGATATCCTCGTCAACAACGTCGGCGTCGGCAAAGGCTCCGACATCGTCAACACGAGCGACGGCGAGTGGCACGAAGCGTTCGACCAGACCTTGTTTCCCGCGATCCGCTGCTCACGGATGGCCATCCCGCACATGCGGAAGCGCGGCGGCGGGTCGATCGTGATGATCGCGTCGATCTGGGGGCGCGAATCGGGCGGCCGGATGACGTACAACGCCGTGAAGGCGGCGGAAATCAGCCTGGCGAAGGCGATGGCGCAGCAGCTCGCCAAAGACAGCATCCGCGTCAATTCGGTGGCGCCGGGTTCGATTCGTTTTCCTGGGGGATCGTGGGATCGCCGGTGTCAGGAGGATCCGGAGGGGATGGCGGAGTTCGTCCGCCGGGAATTACCGTTTGGGCGCTTCGGCCGCCCCGAAGAGGTCGGGGCGGTCGTCGCGTTCCTCGTTTCGCCTCGCGCGAGCTGGATCAGCGGGGCAAGTGTGACCGTTGACGGCTGCCAGTCACGCTCCCTGATCTGATCTGCGGCAGGGAGTCGTCTGTCGTCGAGCGGCGGTTCTCGGATCGGCCGCTGCTGGCCATCTGACGGGGAACGGAAGCCTTGGGCACCCGGGTACGAACCACAAATCCCTCGGGATTCTCGTGTTCGACGGTGTCTGCGTCGCCGGTATCTGCTGAGTGAAGAAAAAACCCTCTGCGCCGCACGCGCGGCTCGTATGCATCCATCTTCAGAAACTCCTTCTCCGATCTTTTATCGGCCGTTCAAAATCAGAGTAACAGTACCGCGCTGACGATCAAGAAAAAAATGCGTAGTAGATCGGAATTCCGATCGCGATCAGTGCGAATGTGATCACCGTGTTGACCGTGTCGTTGACGAACGAGTTGATCACGAACGCGGCGACCGCGAGGATGAAGAGCGCCGGGACCACTGGATAGCCAATGGCGCGGTACGGACGGGCCAAATCGGGACGCGAACGGCGCAGCGTGTAAACAGCCGCGACCGCCAGCGCGTAAAACGGCCAGATCGCAATCACGAATGTGTCGGTGAGCCGCTCGAAGCTGCGGCTCATCACGAGCGCCATGCCGAGCAGCGCTGCCACGAGGATGGCGACGTACGGAGTCTTGTAGCGCGGATGGACCTTTGCAATTGCGTTGAACAGCAATCCATCGTCCGCCATCGCAAAGAACACCCGGGGCGATGCGAGCATGCTGCCGTTGAGCGAGCTGAACGACGAGATCATCACGAACATCGAGACGAGCGCGACGCCGACGCGGCCGAACAGCGCGAACATCGTGTCGGCGGCGACGAGAGGAGACTTCGCGACGGCCTCGACAGGGCTGACGTACAGATAGGCGATGTTGGTCAGGACGTAGAGCGCGATGATCGCAACCGTCCCGAGAATGATCGCCCGCGGCAGGTTCACGTGTGGCTCTTTGACCTCACCGGAGGCAAACGACAGGTCGGCCCAGCCGTCGTAGGCCCACAAGATGCTCACGACGGCGAGTCCCATGGCGCCGACGCCGATCGGGGAGCCGGTGCCGGTCGTCAGGTGACTGATCGCGGCCCCGTGACCCGATCCCAGCGCGAATGCCGCCAGGACCAGCAGCGCGAGCGCCGAAAACTTCATCCAGGTGGCAACGCCGACGATGGCGGCGCCGACCTTGGCACCGCGGATGTTGGCCAGGGCCGCAAACGCAATCGCGGCCGCCGACAGCGCTCTCGCGCCGATGACGTGCTCGACCGGGTCGACGCCGAAGCTGCGGAGCAGGTATTCGCCGAACACGACCGCAATTCCGCCGAGCGCTGACGCGCGGATCAGCACGAGCTCCGACCATCCAAACAAGAACGCCGGCTGCCGTCCCCATCCCTCGCGAATAAACGCGTAGATGCCGCCGGTTTCCGGCAGCGCTGCAGCGACTTCCGCCAACGACAGAGCACCGCACAGCGTGATGGCGCCGCCGAGCACCCACAGGCCAATCATCAGCAGCGGGCTCGGCACCTTCTGCGCGATCCCCGCCGACGATCGAAAGATGCCGGAGCCAATCGTGATGCCGACGACCAGCGCGACTGAAGACCACAGACCGAGCGTTCGAGGGAGCTTCGCGGGCTCGCGCACGCTCGGCATGGCTGATGGCACATGGCTCATGGCAGATGGATGTTAAACGACGAACTCTCTACGGACGAGCGATATCCACCAGCCATGTGCCATCTGCCCTCGTGAGCGGCATGGTTAATGAAGTTGCCGCAAGCAAAGGAGCCAACAGATGACGTCTGAAACAAATGTCGCGGATGTCGAACGCTGGGCGTCCGCGCTGGGCGGCGCGGCGCTGACCGCGTTTGCCGTCAAGCAACTGAAGGATCGGTCGCCCGCCGGGGTGGCATTGGCCGCCGCCGGGACCGCGCTCATCTACCGCGGCGCCACCGGGCATTGTCCGGTCTACGGGGCGGCTGGGATCAATACGGCGAGCGGCGAGGACGATACGCGCGCCGCGTTGTCGGGGTCGCGCGGCGTCAACGTCGAAGAGGTCACGACGATTAACCGGTCTCCCTCAGAGCTCTACCGCTTTTGGCGCAACTTCGAGCGATTGCCCGCGTTCATGGAGCATCTCGTCTCCGTCAAGCAAACCGATCAACGGCGATCGCACTGGGTCGCCAAGGCGCCGGCGGGGCGCACGGTCGAGTGGGACGCCGAGATCATCAACGAAATCCCGGACGAGCTGATTGGCTGGCGCACGCTCGACGGCGCCGACGTCATCAGCGCCGGATCCGTCCGCTTCGTCGCGGCGCGCGGCGGACGCGGCACCGAAGTACGCGTCCGCCTGCAATACGAGCCGCCCGGCGGCAAGGTCGGCTCGGCGATCGCCTGGATGTTCGGCGAAGAGCCATCGCAGACCATTCAGGAAGACCTGCGCCGCTTCAAGCAATTGATGGAAGCCGGTGAAGTTCCCACAACGGAGGGCCAACCAAGGGGGCGCCGATGAAAGCACTTGTCTGGCACGGCACTAACGACGTCCGGGTCGACCGCGTTCCGGACCCGACGATTCTCAACCCGCGCGACGCGATCATCAAAATCACCACGACCGCAATCTGCGGATCCGATCTGCATTTGCTGGACGGCTTCATCCCGACGATGAAGGAAGGCGACATCCTCGGGCACGAATTCATGGGTGAAGTCGTCGACGTCGGGAAGGAGAACACGAAGCTGAAGCCCGGAGACCGCGTTGTTGTTCCCTTCACGATCGCATGCGGACATTGCTTCTTCTGCGATCGGCATTTGTGGTCGCTGTGCGACAACTCGAATCCGAACGCGTGGATGGCGGAGAAGCTGTACGGCTTCTCAGGCTCCGGCCTCTTCGGTTACTCCCACATGATGGGCGGTTACGCCGGCGGCCAGGCGCAGTACGTGCGCGTGCCGTTCGCCGACGTCGGGCCGATCAAAGTGCCTGATGGCCTCAGCGACGAACAGGTGCTGTTCCTGTCCGACATCTTTCCGACGGGCTACATGGCGGCGGAGAACTGCGACATCAAGCCGGGCGACACGATCGCGGTGTGGGGATGCGGGCCGGTCGGGCAGTTCGCGATCAAGAGCGCGTTCCTGCTGGGCGCCGAGCGCGTGATTGCGATCGACAACGTGCCCGAGCGTCTGCGCATGGCGCAGGAGCAGAGCGGTGCCGAGATCCTCAATTTCGACGACGAGGACATCTTCGAGCGGTTGAAGATGATGACCGGCGGCATGGGTCCCGATGCGTGCATCGACGCCGTCGGCCTCGAGGCACACGGCGCCACCCTCGACGCCTATTACGACAAGGTGAAAGCGGCGACGTTCATGGCGACCGATCGTCCCAACGCGCTACGACAGGCGATCCACGCGTGCCGCAAAGGCGGCGTCGTGTCGATTCCGGGCGTGTACGGCGGATTCCTCGACAAGATTCCGTTCGGCGCAGCGTTCGCGAAAGGCCTGACGTTCAAGATGGGACAGACCCACGTCATGAACTACATGAAACCGCTGCTGGATCTCATTCAGGAAGGCGCGATCGATCCCTCGTTCGTGATCACGCACCGGCTGCCGATCGATCAAGCCGCCGATGCGTACAAGGTCTTCCGCGACAACAAGGACGAGTGCATCAAGGTCGTCCTGAAGCCGCACGGCGACACCGTGCACTGATCGCTAGTGCGGCAGCTCGTTGTTCTCGACTGCCGCACGTTCCGTCAGCGTCGTCAACGTCGACGGCGCCCAGTCCGACAGGCTTTGCCAGCCGCTGTGCCGCTCGTCGCCGAATCGATCGTCGGTCGGCGCGGGCAGCAGGCGGTTGGCGATGCACATGGCCGTCGACACCGCTTCGGGCATCACACCATTCGCCATCACGGCGAGCTTCGCCGGCCACGTGATCACGAGCTCCGGATCGCCGTGCCGGCATGCCTCGATCACCTGGGCCGCGGCGCGGGCCGCGTCGATTGACATCACCGGCATGGAATCCGAGACCGCGAACCACGTGAACTCGTCACGATGTCGTCCCTTGAACCACGCGTTGAACGGCGAGCCGGTCCGCATCATGCCGGGACATACCGTCGTGACGTAGATGTCGTCGCGCGTCAGCTCGGCGTGGATCGCCTGCGAGAAGCCTGCAAGCGCGAACTTGCTCGCGCAGTACGGCGCGAGATGCGGCACCCCGATCTTGCCGCCAATCGACGAGATGTTGACGACGCGGCCGCCGCCGCGCTGGCGCATGTGGGGAATCGCTGCGAGCGTCATGTGGAGCGGTCCCCAGAAGTGGACCGCCATCGCTTCTTCGAAATCGCCCTCCGTCATGTGATCGAGCGGTCCGACCTGGATGATCCCGGCGTTGTTGATCAACACGTCGATCGATCCGTACCGCTCCACGATCTGATGGACGGCGGCGATCGCCTGATCGCGATGCATGACGTCTGCGCAGAACGTCGAGACCTCGGCGCCGTGCGCGCGCAACGCGTCACGTGCGCGGTCGAGTTCGCCTCGATCCCGCGCGACCAGCATGACGCGCGCCCCTTCAGCGGCGAACTGGCGCGCCATCTGGAAGGCGAGTCCGCGTCCGCCGGTGATGAGTACCGCTTTGCCGTTGAAATCGATCGATCGTCCCGCGCGCAGCGCGCGATGGATGAGGGCGGCGCCGATCGTCAAAGCACTCGCCGCGAGTGCGGTTCTGTGGCCTCGGGTCATGGCGCAAAAGTGAGCAAGGCTTATGCCCTTTGTCATCTGCCGTTTGCCCTGATCCGTTTGCCATTTCTTCGCCCCGTTGCTACCATGCTGCGCCATGCTGCCGGCGAAAGCTCACGCCCTCGATGCGGCTCTCGCGCGCATCGGCGCAGCCGAGCGACCCGACACTCCCGACCTGCACGTCACGGCCGTTCGACGGCTGCCGGCAGTGGACGCGCAGTACGCCGCGTTTCCCGACAGCGTCGACGCTCGGCTGACCAGCGCGCTCGCCACACGGGGCGTCACGCAGCTCTACACGCACCAGGCGGAAGCGATCACGCACGCGCTCGGCGGCCGGAACGTCGTCGTCATCACGCCGACCGCGTCAGGAAAAACGCTCTGCTACAACGTGCCGGTCCTCAACGCGGTGCTGCAGGATCCGTCGAGCCGTGCGCTGTATCTATTCCCGACGAAAGCGCTGGCGCAGGATCAACTCGCCGAACTGCAGACGCTGTGCGAGACGATCGATGATCCTGCGATCGGCGTGTTCACGTACGACGGCGATACGCCGCAGGACGCGCGCCGGACGATCCGGGCGCGCGCGCACATCGTCCTCAGCAATCCGGACATGGTGCACTCGGGCATCCTGCCGCACCATCCGCGCTGGGCGAAGCTGTTCGAAAACCTGCGCTACGTGATCGTCGACGAACTCCACGCATACCGGGGTGTCTTCGGGAGTCATCTGTGCAACGTGTTGCGACGCCTGCAGCGTATCTGCCGTCACTACGGATCGGATCCGGTGTTTCTGTGCTCGTCGGCGACGATCGCGAATCCACGCGAGCTCGCCGAACGGCTGACGGAACGACCGTTCGAGCTCGTGGAGAAGAGCGGCGCGCCGCGCGGTGAAAAATACTTCGTCTTCGTGAATCCGCCGGTCGTCAACCAGCAACTCGGCATCAGGCGTTCGTACCTCAGCGAAACGCGTCGGATCGCCTCCGAATTTCTGAAGCGCAATTTGCAGTTGATCGTGTTCGCGCAGAGCCGTCTCGCGACCGAAATCCTGACCACGTATTTGAAGGACGACTTCGAGGGGATACCTGGCGCGCCGGAAAAGATCCGCGGGTATCGCGGCGGCTACCTGCCGACGCGGCGTCGCGAGATCGAAAAAGGACTGCGCGACGGCGCGGTGCGTGCGGTCGTGTCGACCAACGCGCTCGAACTCGGCATCGACATCGGTGCGCTCGACGTCGCGGTGCTCGCCGGTTATCCGGGCACGATTGCGGCGACGTGGCAGCGCGCCGGACGCGCGGGTCGACGCTCGGGGCGATCCGCTGCGGTGATGGTGGCGAGCAGTGCGCCGCTGGATCAGTTCGTCGTGCGCAACCCGTCGTATTTCTTCGACGCGTCACCGGAGCGCGCGCTGATCGATCCGGACAACCTGCACATCCTGGTCGATCACATCAAGTGCGCGGCGTTCGAGCTGCCGTTCGCGGCCGTCGACTCGTTTGGCAAGCACGACGTGCAGGAAATCCTGGCAGTGCTGGCCGAGCAAGGTCTCGTCCACCGGACGAGCGAAGCCGACGATGCGCAGTGGACGTGGACGAACGAATCGTACCCCGCGGATGCGGTCAGCCTGCGATCGGTATCCTCGGACAATTTCGTCGTCGTCGATACGACGTACGAGACGCGCATCATCGGCGAGACCGACTTCACCAGCGGGCCGTCCACCCTGCACGAGAAGGCGATCTACATCGTGGAAGGCAAGCTCTATCAGGTAGAGAAGCTCGACTTCACTGAGCGGAAGGCGTTCGTGCGCGAAGTGGATTGCGATTACTACACGACGGCGATCACGTACACCAAAGTGACGCCGATCGACGAGTTCGCACGCGACGTCCACCGCACGCATGGCGAAGTTCACGTCGTCTCGCGTGTCGTCGGGTTCAAGAAGATCAAGTTCTACACGAACGAGAACGTCGGGTCGGGCGAGCTCGATTTACCCGAGCAGCAGATGCACACGACGTCGTACTGGCTGACGGTTCCATCGAGCGTGATAGGGATGCTGCCGTACGCGTCTGACGATCGTCGCGACGGGATCGTCGGTCTCGCATACGCGATGAAGCAGGTCGCGCAGTTGCTGCTGATGTGCGACGGTCACGACGTCGGCATCTCGATCGACGATGAGACGAAGCCCGAATCCCGAACCCCGAATCCCGACGGCGCCAGGATCTTTGTCTACGACAACTATCCCGGTGGGATTGGTTTCAGCAGCCCGCTGTTCCAGATGCACGACGAACTACTCGCGAAGACACGTCAGCTGATCGCCGAGTGCACGTGCGAGAACGGCTGCCCCGGATGCGTCGGCCCGATCGGCGACACCGGTCCGCTGGCCAAAGCGGCGGCGCTGCGGATACTGGACCTGCTGCAAACGGCGATGATCGAGAAAACGGCATGAGCGCCCTCTCCGACCGCATCAGGAGCATCGTCAAGCCTGATGTAGTCAGGTCAGATGTCGCGCAGCCCTTCAGAGCTGCCGGCGAAGCAGGCGTGAAGGGCTGCGCTACGATTGCAGCGGACATCAGCGCGGTCCTGGGTGGCGCTCGCAACGACGACTGCTTTGTCGTGGAGCGACGTTACGCGCCAAACACGAAACATGGTCGCGCGACGGTCGGCGCGATTGCCGCGCAGATCGACGACGCGTCTGCCCACGCATCGTGGTTCGCCGGCGGTGCGCCGGCCCATTCACCGTTCGTGTTCTTCGATCTGGAGACAACCGGTCTCAGCGGGGGCGCAGGCACGCTGGCGTTTCTCGTCGGCTGCGCGACGTTCGACGACGATGGATCGTTCGTCGTGCGGCAGTTTCTGCTGACGGCGCACCAGGAAGAGCCGGCGATGCTGCGGCGTGTCGCCGCCATGCTCGCGGGAGCTGGCGCGCTCGTCAGCTTCAACGGCAAGTCGTTCGACGCTCCGGTCCTCGAGACGCGGTACGCGTTCCATCGTCTGGCGTGGCCGGGCGCGAAGCTGCCACACGTGGATGTGTTGCACCCGTCGCGGCGGTTCTGGAATCTGGACGATTCGTCGCTCGTCTCGCTCGAGCGCGCCATCATCGGTGCGCGGCGCGTCGGTGACGTGCCTGGATTCGAGATTCCGTCGCGCTATTTCCAGTTTCTTCGCAGCGGCAACGCGCGACCGCTCGTCGAGGTCCTCGAGCACAACCGCCTGGATCTGTTGACGCTCGCTGCGCTGACGGCGCGGCTGCTGTGGCTCGCGCGCAGCGGTCCCGACGCCGCCGCGACTGCGCGCGAAGCGCTGGCGCTCGGCCACGTGTTCGCGCGCGCCGGAATGGACGTGCAGGCCCGCGCGGCGTTCGAACGTTCGTTGGCCCTGTGCGCGGCGCCGCCCGGCGCGTACGACGCGACACGCATCGAGGCGCTCCGCTCGCTCGCACAGGCGCTCCGGCGCGCGCGTGATTTCGAGATCGCCGCGCGGTGCTGGTCGCAGCTGCTCGACACGCGCGGCTGCCCGGCGACGGTCGCGCGCGAAGCGAGCGAAGCGCTGGCGGTCCACCATGAACACCGCGTCCGCGATTTGGAGGCGGCGAGGGCGTTTGCGTTGCGCGGGTTGACGATCGAGGACGTGGCCCCGGCGCCGCCGCCCGCGTCCTGGACGCGGACCGTGCGGCACCGGCTGGCGAGAATCGAACGGAAGATGCTGAATCCCGAGCGGACTCGAGCGGTGACTAGCGCGTCGCCGTCGTTGCTTTCTTAGGCGTCGCTTTCTTCGCTGCGGCTGCCGCGGTCTTGCGCGTCGCCGCGGTCTGCGCCCCGAACTTCTTCGTGAAGCGCTCGACGCGTCCTTCGGTGTCGATCAGCTTCTGCCGTCCGGTGAAGAACGGGTGGCAATTCGAGCAGATTTCAAGGTGCAGATCCTGTTTCGTCGAGCGCGTCTTCCACGTCGCGCCGCACGCGCACCGGACCTCGACCTCGTGATATTTCGGGTGAATGCTGTCCTTCACAGTCGCTCCCTAGCGGTTTGTTTAAACGACTAGTATAACACCGACGTGAGACACGCCGCCCTGCGCTGGCTCCGTGCCCGCGCCCCGAACCTGTACTGGCGCTGCCGCAACGCGGCCGCCCTGGCGGGCCTCTACGTCCATCGCCTCTCCGCGAGCCGCGCCGATGCGTACGACGACGGCTTCTGGGATTTCCACGCTGTCGGCGACTGGACCGGCTTTGCGCGGGCGGTGCTCGCCTACGCGCCGGCGCGATCCATCGCGGACATCGGGTGCGGCCATGGGCTCGCGATGGATGGGTTCCGCCAGGTCGACCCCACGATCGACCTGCGGGGATACGACGACTCCGAATCTGCGCGGCGCCGCGCGCACGAACGGGGACTCACGGTCGAGCCGCTCGACATCGTCGCTACCTCACAAGCCGCAGCGGTCGCGCTCGCGCGGGACTTGTCGACGGTGGATCTTGGTGTGTGTCTCGAAGTGGCGGAGCATCTGCCGCCGTGGCATGCCGACAAGCTGTTGACCATTGTCGCGGCGCCGCGACGACTAGTGTTTTCGGCCGCGCATCCGAACCAGGGCGGCCGCTTTCACGTCAACGAGCAACCAGCGCAGTACTGGATTCGGCGGCTCGCCCGGCACGGCCTCGTCCTGTCCTCGCGCGACGCGGAGTTCCGCCGCGACGTCGCCGCGTTGGACCTTCCGTGGTGGTACGCGGCCAACGTGCATCTGTTCGAACGCCGCTAGCCTTTGCCGCCGTTGCTCATCGACGCGAGGAATTCGGAGTTCGTCTTCGACTTCGCCATTCGCGACAGCAGCAGTTCCATCGCTTCGACGGCCGACAGCGGCGTCAGCACCTTGCGCAGGACCCACACGCGGTTGAGATCGTCCTTCTGCAGGAGCAGTTCTTCTTTCCGCGTCCCGCTCTTCGTGATGTCGATCGACGGGAACACGCGGCGATCCGTCAGCTTGCGATCGAGGTGGATTTCGAGATTGCCGGTGCCCTTGAATTCTTCGAAGATCACTTCGTCCATGCGCGAACCGGTGTCGATGAGCGCGGTTGCGATGATCGTCAGCGATCCGCCTTCCTCGATGTTGCGCGCGGCGCCGAAGAACCGCTTCGGGCGCTGCAGCGCGTTGCTGTCGACGCCGCCCGACAGGACCTTGCCCGAGGGCGGAACGATCGTGTTGTAGGCGCGCGCCAGCCGCGTGATCGAGTCGAGCAGGATGACGACGTCCTTCTTGTGCTCGACGAGGCGCTTCGCTTTTTCGATGACCATCTCGGCGACTTGCACGTGCCGCTGCGCCGGCTCGTCGAACGTCGACGAGACGACTTCGCCGTTGACGGAGCGCTGCATGTCGGTGACTTCTTCGGGCCGCTCGTCGATGAGCAGCACGATCAGATACACCTCGGGATGGTTCTTCGTGATGCTGTTCGCGATGTTCTGCAGCAGCATCGTCTTGCCGGTGCGCGGCGGCGCGACGATCAGGCCGCGCTGTCCCTTCCCGATCGGCGTCATCAGGTCGAGGACGCGCGCCGACAGGTTCTCGCCGTCGGTTTCGAGGCCGATGCGGTTCTGCGGATAGAGCGGCGTCAAGTTTTCGAAGAACACTTTCTCGCGCGCCTTTTCCGGCGGTTCGAAGTTGACCGCTTCGACTTTGATCAGCGCGAAGTAGCGTTCGCCATCCTTCGGCGGACGAATCTGGCCCGACACCGTGTCGCCCGTGTGCAGATCGAACTTGCGGATCTGCGACGGCGAGACGTAAATGTCGTCCGGTCCAGGCAGGTAGTTGTAATCGGGCGCCCGGAGGAAGCCGAAACCGTCCGGCAGCACCTCGAGCACACCCTCCGAGAAGATCAGGCCGCTCTTCTGCGCGCGCGCCTTGAGGATCTCGAAGATCAGCTCCTGCTTGCGCATGCCGGTCGCGCCGGGGACGTCGAGTCCCTTGGCGATCTTGGTCAGCGCGCCGACGCTCATGTCCTTGAGCGTGGAGAGCTCGAGTTTTTCCGGTGCCGGCGCTGCGGCGGCCTGGCCGTTGCCGTTCCCGTTCGGCTTCGCCGGCGGCTTGCCGCCGGGGGCCTCAGCGGAGGGGGGCGTTACGGGTTGCTGTTGTTGGTCGCCAGTCGGTCGATCAGTTTCCACAGGTCTTCCAATCCTTCGCCCGTTTGCGCGGAGACCGCCGTCGCGGGCGTTTGAAACACGGCTTCGAGTTGTTTCATCGCGCGCTGCCGTTCCGCGCGCGATAACTTGTCAATCTTGGTCGCAACGAGTGCCGGTGTTGCGACGGTGTCGGTCAACCACTTCCACGCCGATACGTCGTTGGCCAGTCCCGGATGCCGCGCGTCGACGATCAGGAACGCTGACGAGGCTGGTCGGGCGGGTGAGGCCGGTCGGGCGGGTAAGGGCTCTGCGTTCTCTCCCACCTGCCTGACCCGTCCCACCTGCCTGACCCGCCCGAAGTACTCCCGCGTCACCGCATCCAACTCGTGCCGATCGCCGACCGCGAAGCCGAAGCCTGGCAGATCGACGAGGTAGAGCGGCGTGCTGCTGCCGCGCGCGACCCGGTATATGTTTGCGAGCCGCGTCTTTCCGGGTGTTCCGCTCGTGCGCGCGATCTTCTGGCGCGCCAGCGCGTTGATCAGGCTCGACTTGCCTACGTTGGATCGGCCAACCAGTGCGATCTCGGGCGCGTCGTCGCGCGGAAAATCTTCCGCGCTGACCGCGCTCCGCACGAAGGTGGCCTCTATCTTCATTGAGGATTGAGGAGTGCGGATTGCGGATTTATTGACGATTCAATCCGCAATCAATCCGCAATCCGAAATCCGCATTCCGCAATGACTAATGGGTGATCGTATCGTCGCTGATTGCGGCGTCGACCGGTTCGGCCGGCGCTTCGGGCGCGATCCGGCCTGCGAGCGGTTCCGTCAACGCAATCTTGAGGACCTCGTCCATCGTCTGGACCATGTAGACGTTCAACGTGTCCAGGACGTTCTTCGGAATGTCCGCCAGATCCTTCTCGTTGTCCTTCGGCAGAATGATCGTCTTCACGCCGGCGCGGTGCGCCGCGAGGACTTTCTCTTTCACGCCGCCGATCGGCAACACCTTTCCACGCAGTGTGATCTCACCGGTCATCGCCACGTCCTTGCGGACGGGGATGCGCGCGAGCGCCGAGACGAGCGCGGTCGCGAGCGTGATGCCGGCTGACGGACCGTCCTTCGGGATCGCGCCTTCCGGCACGTGCACGTGGACGTCGGTCTTCTTGTTGAAGTCTTTCTCGATGCCGAAGTCGTCTGCCTTCGAGCGGACGTAGCTCATCGCGGCCTGCGCCGATTCCTGCATCACGTCGCCCAGCTTGCCGGTCAGCGTGAGGTGGCCCTTGCCGCTCATCAGCGTCGCTTCGGTGACGAGAATCTCTCCGCCGACTTCGGTCCACGCGAGCCCCGTCGCGATGCCGATCTCGTTGTGTTCCTCGGCCATCGTGTTGCGATAGCGCGGCACGCCGAGGTACTGCGTCACCTTGTCGGCGGTGATTTCCTCGCTGAAGTCCTTGCCCTCGACGACGACCTTGCGGGCGACCTTGCGGCAGATGGACGACAGCTCGCGCTCGAGGTTGCGCACGCCCGCTTCGCGCGTGTAGCGGTTGATCACGGTCTGAATCGCTTCGTCGGTGATCGTGATGTTTTCTTTGGTCAGGCCGGTGCCTTCGACCGCTTTCGGCGCGAGGAACTTCTTCGCGATTTCGATCTTCTCGAGTTCGGTGTAGCCAGCGAGCTGCAGCACTTCCATGCGATCCCGCAGCGCCTGCGGAATCGTGTGGAGCACGTTCGCCGTGCAGATGAACATGACGTGCGACAGGTCGTACTCGACGTCGAGATAGTGATCGAGGAACGTGCCGTTCTGCTCCGGATCGAGCACTTCGAGCAGCGCCGCCGACGGGTCGCCGCGGAAGTCCATCGACATCTTGTCGACTTCGTCGAGCAGGAACACCGGGTTCTGCGTCCCTGCCTTCTTCATCATCTGGATGATCTGGCCGGGGAACGCGCCGATGTAGGTGCGGCGGTGGCCGCGGATTTCGGCTTCGTCGCGCACGCCGCCGAGCGACAGCCGCACGAACTGGCGGTTCATCGCGCGGGCGATCGATTTCGCGAGCGAGGTCTTGCCGACTCCGGGCGGTCCAGAGAAGGTGAGGATCGTCGCCTTCGGCTTCTTGACGAGCGCGCGGACCGCGAGGAATTCAAGGATGCGTTCCTTGATCTTCTCGAGCCCGTAATGATCTTCGTTGAGGATCTCCTCGGCGCGCTTCAGATCGCGGCTCTCGCGGCTCTTCTTGTGCCACGGCACGGCGATCAGCCAATCGAGGTAGTTGCGCGAGACGGTCGCCTCGGCGGACATCGGCGGCATCGCTTCCAGGCGTTTCAATTCCTGGATCGCTTTTTCCTCGACGTCCTTCGGCATCTTCGAGGTTTCGATCTTCTTCTTGAGCTCGTCGACCTCGTTGCCTTTTTCGTCCTTGCGACCCAGTTCCTTCTGGATCGCCTTCATCTTCTCGTTGAGGTAGTACTCCTTCTGCGCCTTCTCCATCTGCTTCTTCACGCGAGACTGGATGCGGCGGTCGACCTGGAGCTTGTCGACTTCGATTTCGAGAATGCCGGCGATGCGGTTGAGCCGCTCGATCGGCGAGATGATTTCGAGGAGGTTCTGCTTCTCGTCGACGCCGACGAGCAGGTGCGCGGCAATCGTGTCCGCGAGCTTGCCCGGGTCGTCCACGCGGACCGCGGCGATCATCGCGTCGTAATGCAGGTTGTTCGACAGCTTCACGTACTGCTCGAACAGCGACACGACGCGGCTCATCGTCGCTTCGGCGTCCGCGCTCGTCTCGCGCTGCTTCGGCAGCACCTTGACGACGACGCGGTAGAAGCCTTTGTCTTCTTTCCACTCGACCGCGCGCGCGCGATCGACGCCCTCGACGAGGACCTTGATGTTGCCGTCCGGCAGCTTCAGGCTCTGGACCACGTTCGCCACGCAGCCCATCGTGTAGATGTCTTCGGGGCGCGGGTCGTCGACCGACGCGTCATGCTGGGCGGCGAGGAAAATGCGTTTATCTTTCAGCAGCGCGTGTTCGAGCGCCCGGGTAGACGAGGGCCGTCCGATTACGAACGGCATCATCATGTGCGGGAAAACTACGACGTCGCGCAGCGGAACTATCGGGAGAGTTTCGTAGACTTCCAAGGGTGTTTCCAAGTTGTGCTATCCCGCTTTCTCAATCAGCGTGATCGGCTTGTCTTTCGCCATCACGACCTCACGGGTAATCGTCACTTCGCGGACTTTCTTCTGGTTCGGGACCTGATACATCAGATCCAGCATCAGGTCTTCGATGATCATCCGGAGGCCTCGGGCGCCAATCTTGCGCTCGAGCGCTGATTCCGCGATCGCTTCGAGCGCGTCGTCGGTGAAGCGCAGCTTGACGTTCTCGTACTCGAAGAGCTTCATGTACTGGCGCGTGATGGCGTTGCGCGGCTGCGTCAGAATCTGGATCAGCGCCGCCTTGTCGAGCTCGTGCAGCGTGCCGATGACCGGGAGGCGGCCGACGAACTCCGGAATCAGGCCGTACTTGATCAAATCCTGCGGCTCGAGCTGTTCGAGCGTCGCGCCGATATCGCGCGAGCGGATCGATTTGACGTCGGCCTTGAAGCCGAGCGTCTTCTTGCCGACGCGGCGATCGATCTGCTTGTCGAGGCCGACGAAGGCGCCGCCGCAGATGAACAGGATGTTCGTCGTGTCGACCTGGAAGAATTCCTGGTGCGGATGCTTGCGTCCGCCCTGCGGCGGCACGTTCGCGACCGTACCTTCGAGAATCTTCAACAGTGCCTGCTGGACGCCTTCACCCGACACGTCGCGCGTGATCGAGGGGTTCTCGTCCTTGCGGCAGATCTTGTCGACTTCGTCGATGTAGATGATGCCCTGCTGGCACTTCTCGATGTCGCCCCCGGCGGCCTGCAGCAGCTTCAGGATGATGTTCTCGACGTCCTCGCCGACGTAGCCGGCTTCGGTCAGCGTCGTCGCGTCGACGATCGTGAAGGGGACCGAGAGCAGCTTGGCGAGCGTCTGCGCGAGCAGCGTCTTGCCGGTGCCC
>DASREL010000113.1:0-45384 GCA_035652075.1 Vicinamibacterales bacterium | reverse complement strand
GAGCGTCTGATTCGGCGCGACGTCGACGCGGCGATCCTGGCCGTTCACGTTCAACGTGATCAGACGTTCGACGGCGCCGGCCGCGGGCTGTCCGTGCACGGTGGTCGTGCGGAACAGATACGCGGACGATGACGCTGCTGCACCGGCAGCGATGACACCCTTGATGAAATTGCGGCGCGAAACCGAGTTCGTGTCTTCCGACATCTTGTTGTCTTCCATTGCTGACTCACCTCGTCTGCGGACGGACGGAGAGGGATTTGGTCCGGGAAACAATAATCTGTGAGGGACCCTTTATTCAACGGGTTTCCCACAGCTGAGAAGAGGCTCCAAGCTATAGTCACGAAATGTCTTCGCTGACCTTTCTGGGGGCCGCGGGCACCGTCACCGGTTCGAAGCACCTGCTCCAGGTCAACGGGCGACGGATTCTCGTGGATTGCGGCCTCTTTCAGGGGTTGAAAGAGCTTCGGCTGCGGAATTGGGAGCCGTTCGCGGTCGACCCCGCGTCCATTGACGCGGTCATTCTGACGCACGCACACCTCGACCACTGCGGCTACCTGCCGCGTCTGGTCGCCGGTGGTTACCAAGGCCGCATTTTCTGCACTCCGGGGACAAAAGACCTGTGCAGTCTCGTGCTACCCGACTCCGCGCACCTGCAGGAGGAGGACGCGCGGCAGGCAAATCGGCACGCGTACACGAAACATTCGCCGGCCTTGCCGCTCTACACGTCCGTCGACGCCGCCCGCGCGCTGGACCGTCTGCAGCCGGTCGGCTACGACCGTCCGGTGCCCCTGGTGCCAGAGCACTCTGACACCTCTGACACCTCTGACACCTCCGAGGTGTCAGACACCGTGGAATTCGTCAACGCGGGTCACTTGCTAGGCTCTGCATATGCAAGAGTTAGGGTTAACAACCAAGAAATAGTGTTCGGCGGCGATCTCGGTCGGTATCACCGCCCGATTCTTCCCGACCCCTCGCCAATCCGGACTGCCGATTACCTGCTGCTCGAGTCGACCTATGGCGACCGGCTCCACGAGCCGGACGATGACGGCGCGCGTCTCGCGCAAATCGTCAACGACACGGCAGCCCGCGGCGGCAAGCTGATCATTCCCTCGTTCGCGATCGGCCGTGTCGAAGAAGTCCTCTACTGGTTGAAGAAGCTCGAGGACGCCAAGCGGATTCCGGTTCTGCCGGTGTACATCGACAGCCCGATGGCGGGCTCCGCGCTGAAGTTCTACGCCGAACGCGCCAATGAACTCGATCCTGTTTCGCGATTCGCGACGACGCGCATGACCGTCGTGAGTTCGGTGCAGCAGTCGAAGGACGTCACTGCGTCACACAAACCGGCGATCGTGATCTCGTCGAGCGGGATGGCGACCGGAGGACGCGTGCTCCATCACCTCGCGGCGGCGCTTCCGCGCGACAACAACACCGTGCTGTTCGTCGGCTACCAGGCGGCGGGCACGCGTGGCCGTGCGCTGTGCGACGGTGCGAAGGAACTCAAGCTCCTCGGCCGCGTCATTCCGGTCGCCGCCCGCGTCGAGCGGATCGACTCGATGTCGGCCCATGGCGACGCGAACGAGATCATGCGCTGGTTGTCGAGCTTCGAGCGTCCGCCCCGCACGACCTTTCTCGTGCACGGCGAACCGACCGCGCTCGACGCCCTCGCGGCGCGCATTCGCGCGGAATTGCACTGGACTGTCCACATCGCGGCGCATCGCGAACGCGTAGAGCTCGACTAGGATCAATGCCATGGAACCCGTCGTCTCCCAGGCCCCCGCTGATCGCACATATCTCCTTGAACGTGTCGACGAAGCCGCCGTCGTGCAGCTCTATGCCGACGGCTTTCGGGATCTCACGCTGCGCGACAAGATCCTGGTGTGGCACCTCGCGCAGGCGGCGATTGCCGGACGCGACATCTTCTACGACCAGCGCTATGCGCACAGTCTCGAGATGCGCGACATCCTCGAGGCGATCGTCACGCACGCCGATCATGTGCGCGCCGACACGCGCGCGGAGATCGAGCGCTACACGAAACTCTTCTGGCTGAATACCGGTCCTTACAACAACCTGACCGCGCGCAAATTCGTGCTGCGCTGCACGCCGGACGCGCTCGCGGACGCGGCACACGCGGCGGCGCGCGACGGCGCCGCGTTTCCGTCCAGGGACGGCGAATCGCTGGATGCCCTGCTCACGCGTCTTCGACCGATGTTTTTCGATCCCGAGTTCGAGCCGATGGTGACGGCGAAGACGCCCCCGGCCGGCGAGGACATGCTCGCTGCGAGCGCGAACAACCTGTACGTCGGCGTCACGTCGCACGATCTGGCCGGATTCGACGAACGATATCCGCTCAACTCGCGCGTCGTGAAAACGGCGGACGGCACGCTGGTCGAAGAGGTCTACCGCGCGAACGGCAAGTACGGACGTCAGATCACCGCGATCATCGAACACCTCGACGCGGCGATTCCGTTCGCCACCGCGGCCATGGCGGAGGCGCTGCGCGCGCTGATCGCGTTTTACCGCAGCGGCGAGACGCGCGATCGCGAGGCGTACGACATCGCGTGGGTGCAGGACAAAGAGTCGGCCGTCGACACGATCAACGGCTTCGTCGAGGTGTATCTCGACGCGCGCAGCATCAAAGGCGCGTGGGAAGCGATCGTGTCGTTCGTCAACGCCGAGAAGACACACGAGATTCGCACGATCGCCGAGCACGCGCAGTGGTTCGAGGATCACATGCCGTGGGATCCGCAGTACCGCAAGCAGGGCGTGCGCGGCGTGACCGCCCGCGCGATTGACGTCGTGATGGAGACCGGCGATTCGGGACCGATCACGCCGGTCGGCATCAACCTGCCCAACGATCAATCGATCCGCGAACAGTACGGCAGCAAATCAGTGTCCCTCTCGAACGTCGTCGATGCGTACGACCGATCGACGCTGCCGGAATATCGCACCGAGTTCTCGTGGTCACCCGAAGAAGTGGAACGCGCCCACACGTGGAGCGCGTTCGCCGCGGCGTTGACCACCAACATGCACGAAGTCATCGGGCACGGGTCGGGAAAGGTGAGCGAGCGGCTAACCGTGCCGCCTCCCGCCGCGCTCAAAGAGCAGTTCTCCACGATCGAGGAATCGCGCGCGGATCTGGTTGCGTTGTACTTCCTCACGGACCGCAAGCTGGTCGATCTCGATCTTCTGTCTGCAGACGATCACGACGCGATCGTGCGTGCCGAGTACGAAGCGTACACGCGCAACGCGCTCGTGCAGTTGCGGCGCATCCGCGAGGGGACGCACATCGAAGAAGACCACATGCGCAACCGTCAGTTGATCGTGCATTGGCTGATGGCGAACACCTCCGCGATCGAGAAACGGACGCGCGAGGGGAAGACGTACTACGTGATGGTCGACCCGCGCGCGTTTCGCGACGGCGTCGGCCGGCTGCTCGCCGAGGTGATGCGCATCAAAGGGGAGGGTGACTACAACGCGGCGAAAGCGCTGGTCGAGACCTACGGCGTCCAGTTCGATCCCGCGTTGCGCGATGAGATCGTCGCGCGGGTCGAGCGGCTGCACCTGCCGTCGTACACCGGTTTCGTCATGCCAAAGCTGGAGCCGACGCGTGATACGCGCGGAGACATTGTCGACGTGACGATCTCGTATCCGATGAATCTGACCGAGCAGATGCTCGAGTTCTCCGCGGCGACGCGCCACCTTCGATCATGAAAACAACCACGGAACGCACGGAACGCACAGCAACACTATGGTTCCGTGGATTCTGTGTGTTCTGTGGTTGCGTATGGCTTGCGACGACCGTTACGGCGCAGACGCGGCTCGCGATCATCCAAGCCGAAGATCGCCGCGCGCAGACGCCGGCCGACCTCGCGATCCTGCGGTCCGGTGCGCACAGCGACGATGCACCGATCCGGCGCGCCGCGGTGCGCGCGCTCGGCCGGCTCGAACGTCCGTCGCTGATTCCCGACATCACATCAGAATTGCGGCACGCGTTGCCGGAGATCCGCTCCGAGGCCGCGAACGCGATCGCGCAGGCGGCGCAAGGCTGGAAGGGAACGCGGACGCCGGCCGACAGTCGCGCGCTCGCGAGCGCCGCCGCCGCATTGACCGCGCGGCTGAAAGTCGAGGCGGAGCCTGATGTGCGCGCGGCGATCTGCCAATCGATTGGGCGCCTGCCGTACTCAACCGCGGACGAGCTCGCACAGGCGGAGCAGACGCTGCTGTCGGCGGCGGAGAAAGCCGCGTCGGTGGTCGATCGTCTTGGGATCGCGCAAGGATTCGAGGCGCTGGTTCGGCCGGCGCTGCGACTGCGTCCGCTGAGCGACGATTCGATTGCGCTGCTGCGCCGATTCGCGCGGGCGATCAACGGCGACACCGCCAGCGGGGCGCGCGTCCGTCGGCTCGCGATGGACGCGTTGATCGCCGTCAAAGGCGTCGACGAGGATACGCGGCGTGCCGCAGCGGCTGACGCCGATGCGCAAGTGCGACGCGACGCAATGCGCGCGGCCCCGTCGGCTGACGGACTCGCGGATCCGTCACCGATGGTTCGGCTCGAAGCGGTTCGCGGGATCAAAGACTGCGGGGCGATCGTCGACGCGACGAGCGACGGCGACATGCACGTCGCGTTGATGGCGCTCGATCGGCTCGCGGCCTGCGGCCAGGCTGCGGATGCCGTGGCACTGCTGGAACGCACGCTGCTCGATTTGTCCGACGTCGGTCGCCCGCGCGGCTGGCACCGTGCCGCGCATGCGCTCGTTGCGCTCGCGTCGGCGGCGCCCGACAAAGCGGCCGGCAAGTTGCCGCCGTTCGTCGTCTCGCGCGTGTGGCAACTGCGGATGTATGCGGCGCGCGCGGCCGCGACGATCAAGGATCGCGCGACCCTCGAGAAGCTGGCGTCGACCGACGACGACGACAACGTGCGCGAGGCGGCTGTCGAGGGCCTGAAAGCCGTTGCCGGTCACGAGGCGGATGCGATCTACGTCGCGGATCTGAACCGGCCGGGATACCAGATCGTCCGGGCCGCCGCGCTCGCGCTCGTCGACAGTCCGCGCGCGGAGGCGAACAAGCCGGCGCTGACCGAGGCGCTGCAGCGGCTGGTGAAAGAGGGTCACGACAACTCGCACGACGCCCGCGCCGCCATCGCGAAAGCCCTGGGGTCTGACACCAGTCAGACTCGAGTCAGACACGTGCCAGACTCCGGTCCGACGAACGAGGATCTTCGACGGCTGGCATCGCCGCGCGCGCGGATCACGATTCGTGACGTCGGGACGTTCGAGTTGGCACTATTTACGAACGAGACGCCGCTGACGGTGATCAAATTTGCCCGTCTCGCCGAGTCCGGTTACTACAACGGCCTGACCTTTCATCGCGTCGTACCCAACTTCGTGATCCAGGGCGGCAGCCCGGGGGCGAGCGAGTACATCGGCGAGCCGACATTCATGCGCGACGAAGTGGGACTGTGGCCGCACGTCCGCGGCGCGATCGGGATCTCGACGCGCGGACACGATACCGGCGACGCGCAGATCTTCGTCGACCTCATCGACAACCCGCGGCTCGATCACACCTACACCGTCTTCGCCCAGGTCCTGAACGGGATCGACGTCGTCGATCGCATCCTCGAAGGCGATGTGATCGACAAGGTCGAAATCATCCCCTAGCGATATGTTCTCGAGACGCGTGCCGCAGGATCTCGGTCGCAACCGGTTGACGCAGGCGATCGAGCGGATGCGCGCCGAGCGACGGTCCTTCATCGATCTGACCTCGACCAACCCCACGCGCGCCGGCTTCGCGTACCCATCCGATCTGCTCGCTCCGCTCGCGCATCCGCAGGCGCTGGAATACACCGCGTCGCCGTTCGGTATGGCGGACGCACGCGCCGCAGTGTCGGACGACTATGCGCGGCAGTGCCTCGACGTGCCACCGGAACGCGTCGTGCTGACGGCCAGCACCAGCGAGGCCTACTCGCTGCTGTTCAAACTGCTCGCCGACGCCGGGGACGAAATTCTGATTCCGCGTCCGAGTTATCCGTTATTCGATCACCTGTCGCGCCTCGATGTCGTCCACGCGCGGCCGTACGATCTCGACTACCACGGCGTATGGTCGATCGATTTTGCGAGCGTCGAGCGCGCGCTCACCGATCGCACGCGTGCGGTGTTGATCGTCAGCCCGAATAATCCAACGGGATCGTTCGTGTCACGCGCCGAGCTCGACCGGCTGGCCGCGCTCTGCGCCGACCGGGATCTCGCGCTCGTCGTCGACGAAGTGTTCGCGGACTACGAGCTGTCGGCCGGCGCGGCGTCGCAGGCCGGCCGTGGCCCCACCGTCACGCGTGCGCTGACATGTTCGCTGGGTGGCCTGTCGAAATCGGTCGGGCTGCCGCAGGCGAAACTTGGATGGATGGCGGTCAGTGGACCCTCGGCGCTCGTGGTCGCGGCGCTGGCGCGGCTCGAAATCATTTGCGACACGTACTTGTCGGTCTCGACGCCGGTCCAGGTGGCCGCGCGTTCGCTGCTGCGGGAAGGCGCCGCCGTTCGTCGCGAGATCGGACAGCGTGTCGTGGCCAATTACGCGGCGTTGACGAGGGCCGTCGCGGCGGTGCCGACGTGCAGCGTGCTGCGCAGCGACGGCGGATGGTCCGCCGTTGTTCGCGTCCCGGCGGTCGAACACGAAGACGATCTCGTCGTCAACCTCCTCACGGTGGATGGCGTGCTGACGCATCCCGGATATTTCTTTGATTTTCCGTACGAGGCGTTCCTGGTCATCTCGCTGTTGCCACCGGCCGATTCATTTGCTGACGGCATCAACAGGATTCTGCGGCACTTTGCTTGCAAAGTCGGCACATCATGACCGGCCGGCGCCGGACGGGCCTTCTCATCCCCCTGTTTTCGATTCCCGCGACGACGAGCTGGGGCATCGGCGATATCGGCGACATCGAGGCGATCGCGGCGTGGCTCGCCGACGCGCGTATCGGCGTGCTGCAGTTGCTGCCCATCAATGAGATGGCGCCCGGCCAGCAGTCGCCCTATTCCGCCATCAGCGCGATGGCGATCGATCCGATCTTCATCCGCGTCCCCGACGTGCCCGACTACGAGCGGTCGCCGCGCGATGGGGTCGGGGACACGCCGGAGATCAACTACCGTGACGTCCGGCGCGTGAAGTACGACGCGCTTCGGCGCGCGTTCGACCGGTTCTATCGCGACGAGTGGAGTCGGAACAGCGACCGCGCCGCCGAGCTGCGCGCGTTCACGGCGCAGCAGGCATGGTGGGTCGAGGACTACAGCCTCTTTCGCGCCATTCATGCCCGCGAAGAGGAGCGGCCGTGGACCGCGTGGCCCGAGGCGTTGCGACAGCGCGAGCCGTCGGCGATCGACGAGATACGCCACGCGTTGGCGCGCGACATCGTCTTCTATCAGTACCTGCAGTGGATTGCGGCGACGCAGTGGACGCGCGCACGTGACGCGGCGCGCGCGCGCGGCGTGCAGCTGTACGGCGATCTGCCATTCATGGTCGACGGCGATAGCGCCGACGTGTGGGCGCGCCAGTATCAGTTCCACATGGACGTCACGATCGGCGCGCCGCCGGATGCGTTCAGCGCGACCGGGCAGGACTGGGGCAACCCGCTCTACCGCTGGGACGTGCTCGAGCGCGAGAACTTCCGGTGGCTGCGAGAGCGGGCGCGACGCAGCGCCGACTTGTACGACGGCTTTCGCATCGATCATCTCGTCGGCTTCTATCGCACGTACGGCAATCCGAAAGACGGGCGGCCGCCGTTCTTCACGCCGGCCGACGAAGGATCGCAGCTCGCCCTCGGCGAGCGAGTGATGCACGTATTCCGTGAGCCGGGCGCAGACATCATCGCGGAGGATCTCGGTACTGTTCCCGATTTCGTGCGCGCGTCGCTCGCGCGCCTCGAGATTCCTGGGTTCCGCGTGTTTCGGTGGGAGCGACATTGGCACGCTGACGGCCAGCCGTTTCGCGAGCCGACCGAATATCCACCGGTCTCGGTGGCAACGTCGGGCACGCACGACACCGAACCGCTCGCCATCTGGTGGGATCACGCGTCGGACGACGAACGCACGAAAGTCGGCTGGCTCCCGACGATTCGACGGATTGCGAACGGCCGCGACATCGCGCAGGCACCGTTCAATCCCGACGTGCGCGACATCATTATCGAAGCGCTGTTTGCGTCAGCATCGGATCTCGTGCTGCTGCCGATTCCAGACGTGTTCGGCTGGAGCGACCGCATCAACCAGCCGGCGACCGTCGACGACAAGAACTGGACGTACCGGCTGCCGTGGCCGAGCGATCGATTGAACGACATCCCTGACGCGCGTGACGCCCAGCAGCGTTTGCGTGCGTGGGCGGACCGGTACGGCCGGTCGTAGGGCAGCCCATTCAGGACCGCAGCAGGCCTGCAGGCCTGCGCTACTTTTGCAGCAACGGGATCGCGTTCGCAGGCGGCGACGGCTTGATCGATCGCAGGTACGCGTGGATGGCGCGCAGGTCCTCGTCCGAAATCGACTTGCTCGTGTACGCCGGCATATTTCCACCGGTCGGCTTCCGGACGTAGCGGATCAACCGATCGGGCGACTCACCGACGACGAGCCGTGGGCCGGCGCCGCCCTGGCCGTCAGTCCCATGACATGAGTAGCAGTAGTACTCCATGAACGCACGCTTGCCGCGGTCGGCATTCGCCGGCTGTTGGAGCCACGCAAACAAGACGATCCAGATCATCGCGGTTGCGTGAGGACGTCGACGAGCGCCGGCTCGCCGCGTTTGACGACGTTGAGCGCGCGCGTGATCGCGGGCGCAAGATCTTTCGGATCGCTGATTGGTCCTTCGGCGTAGACGCCCATGCTCTGCGCGAGTTTTGCGAAGTCGATCGGCGGATCCTCGATCTTCGTGCCGATGTGCGCTCGGGTGGCGTTGCGACCGTGCTCGACCGCCATCCGCTGCACCTCCATCACTTCCTGATGATACGCACGGTTGTTGTGCATCAGCGTCAGCATCGGGATCTTGTGATGCGCCGCCGTCCACAAACATCCCGGCGCGAACATCAGATCGCCGTCGTACTGAAAGTTGACCGTGATGCGGCCGTGCTTCCGGTTGGCGAGCGCGGCGCCGACCGCGGCGGGTGCGCCGTAGCCGACGCCGTATCCTCCGGGGCCGCCGATGTAGTGGTAGTGCTTGTCCATCGACCAGAGGCGCAGCGGCCAGTTCTGCATGAAGATCACGTCGGCGACCAGGGACCAGTCGAGATCGCTCACCTGCGCGTACGTCTCCATGCAGAGGCGTGCGGTGCTGATCGGCGAGGAATCCCATCCAACCGCCGCCGCTTCGCGTGCCTGCGCCAGCGCCTCCTCGTGCAGCGCCGCCAGTTGCTTGCCGCGATCGGCAAAGAGCAGTCGCCGGTCGCTCGTCGTCAGTCGCCTGACTGACTCAATCAGCGTCGGCAGCGTCGCTTCGCCGTCGCCTGCGATTGCGACGTCTGCTTCGGGATAGCGCTGGAAGTCCTGGTAGTTGCTGCGCGTAAACAGATCGCCGGCGGTGATCGTGACGCGTTTCGCGCCGCTCCGCCGCGATCGGACGCTCGCAAAATCGCTGACCTCGAAGCCGACGATCAGATCCGCATCCGCCAGCGCCGCGGCCGCGCGGTTGGACTGATCGAGCGGATGCCGCGTCGGAAAATTCATCCGCCCTTTGCGATCGATGACGGCGCACTGCAGCGCTTCCGCGAGCGCGACGAAGCGCGCGAGGCCGTCGGGCGTTCGCGCGAGTTTGTCGGCGACCAGGACCGGATTCTCTGCCGCCACCAGCATGCGCGCGAGTTCGTTCACGGCGCCGGCATCCCCCTGCGGCGGCGCGAGCGCGCCGAGCCTGGGCACGCGCAGCGACGCGGCCTCTTCCACGCCGTGCTCCTGCAGGTGCGCGTCGGCGACGACCGCGACCGGCATCATCGGCGGCGTCATCGCGAGCTTGTACGCGCGGACCGCAGACTCGGCGAAATGGCCGAGCGAGATTGGCGTGTCGTCCCACTTCGTGAAGTCGCGGATGACGGCAGCCGCGTCACGCGCGCTGTGGAACCAGGTGACCGGCGTCCGCCGTCCTTCGGCGTCGAGATGATTGCCGAGCACGAGATACACCGGCACGCGGTCGCAAAACGCGTCGTACACCGCCATCGATGCGTGCTGCGTGCCGACGGTCCCGTGCAGGACGACGAGCGCCGGCTTGCCTTCGATCTTCGCGTAGCCGTGCGCCATCGCGGTCGCGATCTCTTCGTGCGTGCAGGTGATGAACTCGGGCGCGGTGTTGTTGCCGTAGTTGATCAGCGACTCGTGGAGGCTGCGAAACGTGTTCGCGGGATTGGAAAAACAGTACTCGAAGCCGAGCGACTTCAGGACGTCGACCATGAAGTCGGAGCCGGGACGATCGACGGTCGAAGCCTCAGGCGGTTGCTGCGCGGGCGCCGGGTCCACCGGACCCGGCCCACGAACGCCAGAGACCGCCGCCGCGCCGGCGGTCTTCTTCAGAAAATCGCGTCGGTCCACGTCAGTGTTGCGACGTGCCTCGACCCGTAGGTGGTTGCGGCTTCGGCAGCGGCTTGCGCGGCAGCTTCTCGTCGCGGTTCGCCGTGTTGTAGACGAACGACGCGACGATGACGGCGTTGCGCATCATGTCCTGCGGCTGA
The DNA here is from genome assembly GCA_035652075.1 of Vicinamibacterales bacterium. Lineage (GTDB taxonomy): Bacteria > Acidobacteriota > Vicinamibacteria > Vicinamibacterales > CAVVIG01 > Gp6-AA45. Next base: position 34,697 of record DASREL010000113.1, on the reverse strand, counting down.
ATGCGTTCGTAGACGTCCATGTTGGAGTGGTGCGTCCGCGAGTTGTATTCCACTTCGTCCTGGATGAACTGGAATCCCGGCAAGCCGACCGCGTCATACGACAGGTGATCCGTGCCCCCGGTGTTGTCGATCGTGAGCGTCGTCATGCCCATGTTGCGGAACGGTTCCATCCACGCGTTGAAGATGGGCGCGACCGCCTCGTTGCCCTGGAGATACACTCCGCGGATTTGTCCGGTGCCGTTGTCGACGTTGAAATATCCGGCGAACTTCGCATGATCCGGCTGCTTCAACTGCATCGTCGCCGGATCGCCGTAATGCGCCTTGATGTATTCCTTCGAGCCGAGCAGTCCTTCTTCTTCGCCGCCCCACAGGCCGATGCGCACCGTGCGTCGCAGCTTGACGCCGCTCTGTTTGAGGATGCGCATCGCTTCCATCATCACGGCCGATCCAGCCGCGTTGTCGGTCGCGCCCGTGCCGCTGGCCCACGAATCGAAGTGGCCGCCGAGCATCACGACTTCATCCGCCTTGTCGCTTCCCGGCAGATCGCCGACGATGTTGAAGGCGTTCTGATCGTCGTCGTAGAACGTGTTCTCGATGTCCATCTGCAGCGTGACGGGGACCTTCTTCTCCAGCGTGCGAACGATGCGGCCGTAGTGTTCGACGGCGATCGTCACTTGCGGCGCCTGCAGCGGGGACTTCGGGTCGCGCGAGACGCCCTGCGGCGCCTGCACGAAAACAGTGCCGCCGTCGCCGCGGCTGAAATCCACGAGTGCGGCCACGCCTTCGCTGACGAAGAATTCCATCCGCTTGCGGTTGAAGTCCTGCTGCGCCTGGAAGTTGCCGCGTCCGCGTCCACGGCCGGCGGCCGGCTGCTTTGCGAGGTCGGCGAGCTCGGCGTCCGTGTAGCGATGACCGGGCGCTTCGAAGTGCGCCGCCACGTCACGAAGCGGCATCGTCAACACGAACTTGCCACGCAGCTTGCCTTTCCACGTCGCGAAGTCGCTTTCGGTGTTGATGACCGCGAGCACCGCGTCGCCCGTGACCGGTCCTTTCGTGCCGGGCGTCCACGGCTTCGAGTACGCGATCAGCGGATATGCACGAGGTGTGACCGCCATCGCGACCATCCGTTTGTTCTGCCAACCGCGGCCGAACGGCCATGTTTCCTCGTGCACGTTCGCGAGGCCCCACTCTTTCATCGTTTTCATCGCCCAATCGCCCGCCTCTTTGATTTCGGGTGAATTGGTGAGCCGAGGGCCATACACATCAGTTAGATAGCTCTCGATCTCCATGACCTTCGATCGCTGCAGCCCTTCGTCTTTGATCCGATAAATAGCATCGAGATCGATCTTTTCCGTGATGGGCCAGTCAGCGGCGAGCGGCAGGACAGCGAAGGCGGCCAGCGCGGCGGTGAGTGCAAACGTGCGGCGATTGAACATAGAATTTCGTCCTTTGTTTCCGAAACTGCGGACATTATTGATCGGGTCGCTCGCGCTGTGTTCCGCTTGTGGGACGCGTGAGACGGCGGCGAATGCGACGCGCACGGCGGCGTCGGACATCGTGCTGGTGCGCGACACCGTCCTCGTGCACGCGAAAGTGGCCGCCGGCGCGACGCTCGCGTCGATCCTGCGCGCCGAAGGCCTCGCGGTGTCCGAAGTCGAGGACGTGATTGCAAAGGCGAAAGCGGTGTTCGATCTGCGGAAAGTGCGCGCGTCGCAGCCGTATCGCCTGCACAAAGCCTCGTCGGGGATGCTCGCGAGCTTCGAGTACGAAATCGACCGCGACAAATTCCTGCGTGTGTCGCGCGGATCCGATTTGCAGCTCGTCGCTGACGTTCTGCCGATTCCCAAGACGCGCCGGGTCGAGATCGTGCGCGGTGCGATCGACCGGCACGCGTCGTCGCTCGTCGCCGCGATGGACGCGGCTGGTGAATCGATCGATCTGACGCTGGCGCTCGCGGACATCTTCGGCGGCGAGATCGATTTCACGACCGAAGTCCAGCCCGGCGACAGCTTCGTGCTCGCGGTCGAGAAGCAATTCCGCGAAGACGGCACGTTCGGCGGATACGGCCCGATTCTGGCGGCGGAGGTCGTCAACGCGGGGCGCCGCGTGCACGCGACGCGCTTTACGCCCGAAGGCGGCGTCGCCGGCTACTACGACGATCGCGGTGTCTCGATGAAGCGGTTCTTCCTCGCGTCGCCGCTGAAATTTCAGCCGGTCGTGACTTCAGGCTTCTCGCGTGGACGGTTCCATCCGATTCTGCACGAGACACGCGCACATCTCGGCGTCGACTACCGCGCGCCGATCGGCGCGCCTGTGGTCGCGGTCTCGGATGGTGTCGTGGTGTCGGCGGGCATGAGCGGCGGGTCGGGCAACCTGGTGCACTTGCGCCATCAAAATGGGTTCGAGACCGAGTACTTGCACCTGTCGTCGATCGCCGTTCGCGCCGGCGCGCACGTGCATCAAGGCGATCTGATCGGACGCGTCGGCATGACCGGGCTGGCGACCGGCCCGCACCTCGATTACCGCGTCAAGAAGAACGGCGTCTTCATCAACCCGTCGACCGCGCATCGCGCGATGCCGCCAGCCGAGCCAATTCCCCAGATGCAGATGACGGCGTTTGCCGCGGCGCGCGAGTTGGAGTTCGGCCGTTTGGAATCCAAACGTGACCGTGAAAAAACGCCGCAGGTGTCCAAGGCGGCGATGACACGGTGACAGCTCGGCCGCACGAAACAGCGATTTTTCCGTAGGAAATCTCGCTCATCCGTCGCGCCCCCTCGTGGCGCAGCTTTAGCAATGTTCCGAGGCGATGAGTGCCGCGCTCTCACTTGCCGATATCCAACGCGCTGGAGTCGCGTTTACTGCCGATGAGGCGGTGGCGATCGTCCAACGGTTGATCCTCGAACACGACAACGGAACGCCGGAACCGCCGTTCGGACCGCCGTCACTGGCGAACGTCCGGCTGACCGACGCCGGCGGCGTCGAATGTCGCGCGTGCGAAGCGACGCCGGCCGTCACCGAAGTCGCCATCCTCCTGCAGGCGATGCTCGCGTCGACGCCGCACGTGCCTGGCGGCCTGCGGTACGCGATCGCTCGTGCGCTGCACGAAGTGGATGCGCCGCCGTTCGATTCCGTCGAGGAATTTTCCCACACGCTGTCGCGCTACGACGCCGCCGATCGCGAGACGATCATTCGGCGTCTTGTCGAGCGGGCGCAGGCGAGCGCGGGCGTCGACATCTCCGCGTTCGATCGGCGACGCTCGATCCGATCGGCGGACGAATTGCGGCGCGAACTGCGCGACGCCGATCGTCGTTTTTACGAGAGTCGCATCGTGCCGATCGCGCGCGGTGCCGAGCCGCGCGGCCGGCGTCTCTGGGTGATCGGCGCCGTGTTTGCGGCGGCGATCGCGCTGGTCGGCGCCGGCGGCGTGATGCGATCGCACGACACGCCCGCGATGCCGCACGTCTCTGCGCCATCGATCGCCTCGGATCAGACGGTCGCGGTCGCCGACCCGGTTGCGCCAGTCATCACGGCGCGGCGCATCTCCGACACGCACCCGCACCCGAAACATCCGGTTGCGCCGAAGGCCCGGCGGTCCCGGTTGCGCTGGTTGCACGCCATCACGGTCGTCGACGATTTAGCTGCGAAATAGGGCGAGGTATACAATTTGAGATTCGATGGCCTCGCTTTATCCGTTCCGTGCGCTGCGGCCGAAACCGGCTGACGCAGCGAAAATCGCCGCTGTTCCCTACGACGTCGTGAGCACCGAGGAAGCGCGAGCGCTCGCGACCGGCAATCCGCTGAGCTTCTTGCGCGTCTCGCGCGCCGAACTCGAGCTCCCTGACGGCACCGATCCCTACTCGCCGGCGGTGTACGACCGCGCCGTCGCGAATTTCACCGCGCTCAAAGACACGGCGTTGGTCGTCGAGGACGAACCGAGCGTCTACTTCTACACGCTGAAAATGGGATCGCACACGCAGACCGGCCTGGCTGCGTGCTTTTCGATCGACGAGTACGACCGCGACATCATCAAGAAACACGAGCGCACGCGCCGCGACAAGGAAGACGACCGCACGCGCCACATGATCGCGCTCGGCGCGCAGACGGGTCCGGTCTTCCTGACGTACAAAGCGTCGGCCGACGTCACCCGTGTGGCGCAGACGGTGACGGCCGGCGCACCGCTGTTTGACTTCGACGCGCCCGACGGCGTGCGACACACGATCTGGCGCGTGACGGGCGCGGATGGCGATGCGCTCATGGCGGCGTTCGCACGGATTCCCGCGCTCTACATTGCCGACGGACATCATCGCGCGGCGAGCGCCGCTCGCGCGAGAACCGAACTCGGCGGCCGCGGCGATTCGAAGACGATGCTCGCCGTGGCGTTTCCGCACGATCAGGTGCAAATCCTCTCGTACAACCGCATCGTGAAAGATCTCGGCGGGCTGACGCCCGAGCAGTTCATCGACGCCGTGCGGGACCGATTTGAAATCGAAGCGGGATCGGCGACGCCGGACAGGCGCGGCGATATCGCGATGTACTTTCACGGCGGCTGGCACACGCTCCGCTCGCGCGTCACGGCAAACGCGATCGATCCGATCGCCTCGCTCGACGTCAGCGTGCTACAGGATCAGCTGCTCGCGCCCGTGCTGAACATCACGGACGTGCGCACCGACAAGCGGATCGATTTCGTCGGCGGCGTGCGCGGCGCCGCGGAGCTGGAACGCCTGGTCAACAGCGGCAACGCCGCCGTCGCGTTCTCGCTGTATCCGGTCAGCGTCAGCGATTTGATGGCCGTGTCCGACGCCGGCGCAATCATGCCGCCGAAGTCGACGTGGTTCGAGCCGAAGCTGCGCGACGGCCTCCTCACGCACACGATATGAAAGTACTCGTCGCCGACAAGTTCGAGAAGAGCGGCATCGACGGATTGAAAGCCGCAGGATGCGATGTCGTCTACCAGCCCGACCTGACCGGCGACGCGCTGACCGCCGCCGTCAAGGAGACCAACGCAGACGTCCTCGTCGTGCGCGGCACGCAGGTGACGGCGCCGATGCTCGAAGCGGGCGCCTTGTCGCTCGTCGTCCGCGCCGGCGCGGGGTACAACACGATCGATCTCGCAACCGCGTCGACGCGCGGGATTTACGTCTCGAACTGTCCAGGCAAGAACGCGATCGCCGTGGCCGAACTCGCCATCGCGTTGATCCTGGCGCTCGATCGCCGCGTGCCCGACAACGTGACGGAGCTGCGTGCGGGCACGTGGAACAAGAAGGAGTACTCGAAAGCGAAGGGCCTGTACGGCCGCACGCTGGGGCTCCTTGGCTACGGCAACATCGGACAGGAAGTGGCGCGGCGTGCGCACGCGTTCGGGATGCCGATCGTCGTGTGGAGCCGCCGGTTCAACACCGGCACGGCGAATGTCACCGACGAGCCGATTCCGATGCAGCTCGCCGCGACGCCAGAGGAACTCGCGGCGTGCAGCGACATTCTGAGTATTCACCTCGCGCTGTCGAATGACACGCGCGGCCTCGTCAGCGCAGCCGTGCTCGACAAGCTGAAGCCCGGTTCGTTCGTGATCAATACCGCGCGCGCCGAGGTCGTGGATTACGCCGCTCTGGAAGCGGCGATCAAAGAGAAGAACCTGCGCGTCGGTCTCGACGTGTACGCCGGCGAACCGTCGACGGCGACGGGCGAGTTCAAAACGACGATCGGCGCGCTGCCCGGCGTGTACGGCACGCATCACATCGGCGCGTCGACCGATCAGGCGCAGGAAGCGATTGCGGCCGAAACCGTTCGCATCATCAAGAGCTACAAGGACACCGGCAAGGTGCCGAACGTCGTGAACCTCGCCAAGAAGACGCCGGCGACGCACATGCTCGTCGTGCGTCACCGCGATCGACCCGGTGTGCTCGCGCATGTGTTCGAGCATCTGCGTACGGGTAACCTGAACGTCCAGGAAACCGAAAACATCATTTTCGAGGGAGCGCAGGCCGCGGTCGCCCGTATCAATCTCGACGGCGCGCCGTCCAACGCGTTGCTGAAAACGATCCAGGACGGCAACGCCGATATCCTCGACCTCCAACTGGTGACGATCTAAAGCAGCCCTGAAGGGCTGCGCTACACGAGGGGCTATGACCACCGTTCATCGCGTCTTCAATTTTTCTGCTGGTCCGGCGGTGCTGCCGCTGTCGGTGCTCGAAGAAATCCAGCGCGATCTGCTCGCGTTTCCCGGCGCGGGGATGTCCATCCTCGAGATCAGCCATCGATCGAAGACGTTCGAATCGATCCTCGAGCAGGCCGAAGCCGATATTCGTACGCTCGCGAACATTCCGGCGAATTACAAAGTGTTGTTCCTGCAGGGCGGCGCGAGCCTGCAGTTTTCGATGGTGCCGATGAACCTGCTGACGGCAGGCACGACGGCCGACTACATCGACGGCGGTTCGTGGGCGGAGAAGGCGGTCAAGGAAGCGAAGAAGGTTGGCATCGTCAACGTCGCGGCGAGCACCAAGGCCGAGAACTACTCGCGGATTCCGCGTCAGGACGAGTTGAAGCTGACGCCGAACGCCGCCTACGTCCACATGACGTCGAACAACACGATCGAGGGGACCGAATACAAAGCGCTCCCGAACGTCGGCGACGTGCCGCTCGTCAGCGATACGTCGTCGGACATGTTCAGCAAGCCGATCGACGTCAGCAAGCACGCGCTGATTTATTCGGGCGCGCAGAAGAACATGGGGCCGGCCGGCGTCACGGTCGTGATCATCCGCGACGACATGCTGCAGCGCTCGCAGAAGTCGCTGCCCACAATGCTGAATTACGCGGTGCACGCCGAGAACAAGTCGCTCTACAACACGCCTCCGGCGTTTGCGGTCTACACGCTCGGGCTCGTGATGAAGTGGCTCGTCGCGCAGGGCGGACTGCCCGCGATCGAACAGGTCAATCAGCGCAAAGCGGGAAAGCTGTACGCGGAAATCGATCGGACCGGCTTCTATCGCGGCACCGCGAACAACGCCGATCGCTCGCTGATGAACGTCACGTTCCGCCTCGCCAGCGAAGATCTGGAAAAGCAGTTCGTCAAAGAAGCAGAGTCGGCCGGTCTGGATGGCCTCAAAGGGCACCGCTCGGTGGGCGGCATGCGGGCGTCCATCTACAACGCATTCCCGGAAGAGGGCATCGAGGCGCTCGTGCAATTCATGCGCGAATTCGAGCGCACGCGCGGGTAAACTACTCCACTATGCTTGCTTCGCTCGCCATCAGCCTCGTGAGTGCGGCGATCCTCATCCAGATCGCGGTGTTCTGCACGACGATCTATCTGCACCGCACCGCCACGCACAAGGCGCTGATCATCGGCCCGACGCTCGAATTCGTCTTCAAGTTCGCGCTGTGGCTGACGACGGGGATTGAGACGAAGGAGTGGGTGGCGGTCCATCGCAAGCATCACGCCTTTACCGACGAAGAAGGCGACCCGCACAGCCCCGTGCTCGAAGGCTTCTGGAACGTGCAGCTCGGAAACGTTTACTACTACATGCGCGAAGCCAAGAAGACCGATGTGGTCGAACGGTACGCGCGCGACCTGAAAGACGGCTGGTGGGACACACACATGTTCTGCCACGGGTTTCTCGGTCTTGGCCTCGGCACCGCCCTCTTGTGTTCGATCATCGGGCTGTGGTGGGGGCTGCTCGCGGCCGGCATTCACGCCGTGCTGTACGTGTTCGTGCTCTCCTCGTCGATCAACGGCCTGTGTCATCACGTCGGCTACAAAAATTTCGACAACACGGCGACGAACCTGCGTTTCCTGGCGCTCTTGACCGGCGGCGAAGGGCTGCACAACAACCATCACGGGTACCCGCGCAGCCCGAAGTTCAGCTTCCGGGCGAGTGAAATCGACCCCGCGTGGCCGGTCATCAAAGCGATGATCGCGCTCGGCCTCGCAAAACCGTACAAAACAATCGAAGAAGTCGCGGCTTAGGGTGCCTAAGGGTGCCTGGGGTGCCTGGGGTGCCTAAGGTGCCTAAGGTGCCTAAGGTGCCTCGGATGCCTTAGGTGCCTGGGGTGCTGGGCGGTCCGAACGAGCGGCGACGGCGGCGTCGACGTCGTCGTTTGCGACGCGGCGGTTCCTCGCCCTCGGCCGGTTGATGATGTTCGCCGGCGTGTTCCGGGTTGCCGGCCGTTTCCTTCATCGCGGTCCAGTGGGCGACGAGATCCGGATCCCCGCCGTGGATCTCGAGCCATGTCAACGCGTCCTTGAAAATGCTTCGATGCGCGAGCGCGCGTTGCGCGCGCGGGCTCGCCGTCACGTCGTGCAGGCGCCGCTGCAGGCCGAGGATCTGTCGCAGCCGTTCGACATCACGCCGCGCGAGCGGCAGCGCGCCGAGCTTCGGGATCGCGTCGTGCCGCTGCGACGCAAAGCCGGTGCAGACGAGCAGCGTGCCGAGGAGAATCGGGTTGGTCAACGTGTCCGGCGTCGCTTCGAACCGGCGGCGATATGCATCGAGGGCGGCAAGCGACTGCCACAGCGTGGCGCCGGCCGCCTTGTGCAGTTCGGGCGCCGTCGGCTCGAGCAGTCCGACATCGTCGAGCGCGCGGAACGCTTTCTCCGACGATCCGGCGCGCAGGATTTTGTAGTACTCCTCGAGCATGCGCGCGGGTGAACTCTTGGCGATTTCCTGGCGATGCGTCCGGATCGAGTCCTCGAGCGGCGGATCGATCGTGAAATCGAGCCGCGCCGCCAGCGCGATCGCGCGCAGCATCCGGACCGGATCCTCCTTCAGCCTGACGTCGGGATCGCCAATCGATCGGATGACACGGTCGCGCAGGTCGTCGAGGCCGCCGACGTAATCGACGATCGAAAACGTCGCGATGTCGTAGAACAACGCGTTGACCGTGAAGTCGCGGCGAAACGCGTCTTCTTCCGGCGTCCCGAACGTGTTGTCGTGATGAATCAGGTGCGCGCCTTCGGGCGTTGACGGATCCGGCGCCGGCACACCGTCCTGCACCACTTCTTCGCCGGGCGCGACCTGACGCCGGAACGTGGCGACTTCGATCACCTTGGAACCGAACTTGACGTGCGCCAGGCGGAAGCGGCGGCCGATGATCCAGCAGTTGCGGAAGAGCTTCTTGACCTGATACGGATGCGCCGACGTACCGATGTCGAAATCTTTGGGATGACGGCCGAGGAAGAGGTCGCGGACGCTGCCGCCGACGAGGTAGGCGACGTGATTGCCTTGCCGGAGCCGATAGAGGACTTTCAGCGCGTCCGAATCGATGTCACGCCGCGAGATCGGATGTTGATCACGCGGTATCACCCGCGGTTCGACCATCGAGCGGCATTGTACGCTAGCATCGCGATATGGGGCGTCGTCTCCGCCTCGTCGTTGTCGTCGCGCTCGCGGCTGCGCGGCCGGTTTCGGCTGCGTCGGCTGCCGACGATCCGCTCGCGAAAGCGCGCCAGCTCTACAATCAACAGCAATTTCAGGCCGCCGTTGACGCCGCGGAAAAGGCACGGCTGACGCCGGCGCACGCGGACGCGGCTGATCTGGTTGCCGCGCGTGCGTACCTCGAACGGTTCCGCCAGAGCGCCGCGTCGGACGATCTCACCAACGCTCGCCTGCGGCTACGGCGCCTCGATCCGCAGCATATCGACCCCCGTGAACGCGTCGAATACGTCGTCGGTCTCGGCGAGGCGCTGTACTTCGACGGCGCATACGGCGCGGCGGCGGACACCTTTGATTCGGTGCTCCGCGGTCCGGATTCGATCGCAACGGCGCAGCGCGAACGCGTGCTGGACTGGTGGGCCGACGCGCTCGACAAAGATACGCGGCCGAGGCCGGACATCGATCGGCAGGCCGTGTATCGGCGCATCCGCGCGCGCATGGACGACGAGCTCTCGACGCGTCCCGGCAACGGCGTCGCGGCGTACTGGCGGGCCGCCGCCGCGCGCGCGCAAGGCGACCTGCAGTCCGCGTGGGACGCCGCTGAAGCCGCCTGGGTCCGCGCCCCGCTCGCGGTTGACGGCGGCGAGAAACTCCGCGCCGATCTCGATCGGCTGGTCACGAAAGCGTTGATTCCGGAGCGCTCGAGGCTCACCGGCCAACCCGCACAACGGCTCGCCGCGGAGTGGGAGCAGTTCAAGGAACGGTGGAAGAAATAGCCAGTCCGTGCCGTGTAAGACGATCCCTCTCGTTGCGACTACCTTTGTTTAGATGAACGACGCGCGGCAGGACTCCCTGTACGCGGATGCTATCGCGACGTACGGCGCGGCGCTGGAACGACTCGCACGCGCGTACGAAGCCGACGCGGATCGGCGATCCGATCTCCTGCAGGAGATCCACATCGGACTCTGGCGAAGCTTCGCCTCGTTCGACGGCCGCTGCTCGATGCGGACGTGGGTGTACCGCGTCGCGCACAACGTCGCGATTTCGCAGGTGGCGCGTCGACGAAGCCGCGCGCCGACGCTCGTCGGTCTCGAGGAACTCGAGTCGATGTCGCACGCGATCGATCGCGAGCAGGGAATAGACGATCGCCGCGCCCTCGATCGGTTGATGACGCTCATCCACGCGCTCAAGCCGTTCGATCGACAAGTCATCCTGTTGTATCTCGAAGGCCTCGACGCCGCGTCGATCGGCGACATCACCGGATTCTCCGCGAGCAACGTCGCGACGAAGGTCCACAGAATCAAGAAAGTCCTTGCGGAGCGGTTTCAGGAAGGTCAGGTATGAGCGACCTGCAGTCTCTGTGGCAGTCGCAGTCGCAACAGGAGCCACCGATGTCAATCGAAGAGATTCGCACGCGTGCGAGCCGTCTTGAACATATCGTCTCTCGCCGCAACCTGCGCGAGTACATCGCCGGCGCGATCGGGATCGTCGGATTCCTGCGCCTGATGTGGATCGGTCCGACGACGACGATCCGCGTTGGTGCAGCGTTGACGATTGCCGGCGGCGTCTTCGTCCTGTATCTGCTGCGCAAATGGGGGTCGGCGAATCCTCTTCCCGAAGACCTCGGGCTTACGTCGGCAGTCGACTTTCACCGCGCGCAGCTCGAACGTCAACGCGATCTGCTACGCAATGTCTGGTCGTGGTATCTGATGCCGTTCGTTCCAGGTCTCGCTGTCACGCAGGTGGGGATCGCGATGGCCCATCCGGAGCGGACCCAACGGCTCGTCGCGCTCGGTATTGGTGTGTGCTTGATGATGGTCGCCGTCGCCGCGGTAAATCGCTACGGCGCGGCGCGAATCCAGAAGCGCATCGATTCGTTACCGAGCAACCCGTAATTCACCAATCAGCATTCTGCATTCAGCATTCTGATCTTACGGCTTCGCTTCTTTCCAGTTTTCTCCGACGCCAACGTCGACGGTGAGCGGGACGTTGAGTGTCGCGGCGCCTTGCATCTTCTCGCGCACGAGCGCGGACATTTCCTCAGCGGCGGACTTCGGTACCTCGAACAGCAATTCGTCGTGGACCGTGAGGATCATGCGCGACTCGGGGTGCGACCGCAGCGCCTCGTGCACGTCGATCATCGCGCGCTTCATGATGTCGGCGGCTGACCCCTGGATCGGCATGTTGACCGCCATGCGTTCCGCGGCCGACCGGACCTGGAAGTTCCGGCTGTTGAGTTCCGGCACAAGGCGACGACGACCGTACATCGTCTTGACGACGCCCGAGGCACGGCCTTCGTCGAGCGTGCGGTCGATGAACGCGCGCACGTTCGGGAAGCCGGCGAAATAGGCGTCGATGAATTCCTGCGCCGCTTCGGTGGTGACGCCGATGTCCTTCGACAGCGTAAACGCGCTCTTGCCGTAGAGGAGCGCGTAGTTGACCATCTTCGCAATCGCGCGCAGTTGATGCGGGTCGCGGCCGCTGTCCTTGCCGAAGATCTTCAGCGCGGTTCGCTCGTGGAAGTCGGCGCCTTCCTGAAATGCCTGCACCAGCACCGGATCCTGTGACAGGTGCGCGAGCACGCGGAACTCGATCTGCGAATAATCAGCGGAGATCAAGACGTGATCTTTTTCGGCGATGAACGCGCGCCGGATCTCTCGGCCCAATTCCGTTTTGATCGGGATGTTCTGCAGGTTCGGATCGCTGCTGCTCAGGCGGCCCGTCGCCGCGACCGCCTGGTTGAAGCACGTGTGCACGCGTCCCGTCTCGGGATTCACCAGCTGCGGCAACGCGTCGATGTACGTGCCTTTCAGCTTCATCAACCCGCGCCACTCGAGAATCATGCGCGGCAGATCGTGCGCGAGCGCGAGCTCTTCGAGCACGTCGACGGCGGTCGATGGCGCGCGCGAGGTACCGGTCCGCTTCAACACCGGCAGCTGCAGTTTGTCGAACAACACTTCGGCCAGTTGTTTCGGCGATCCGATGTTGAACTCGCCGCCGGCGATTTCGTAAATCTCCTTCGTCCGTCGCGCGAGGTCGGCCTCGAGCCGTTGGGACTGCGACGCGAGGGCCGGGCCGTCGATCTTGATGCCCGCGCGTTCGACATCGACCAGCACCGGCACGAGCGGCAGCTCGACCTGCTCGTACACGCTGACGAGCTCTTCTTTCGCCATCGTGTCGCGGAAGATCGGCGCGAGCTGGATGACGAGGTCGGCGCGCTCCGCGGCATAGTTCAGCGCGGCTTCGACGGGCAGGTCCGCAAGCGGCATCGCTTTCGCGCCGCGGCCGCAGACATCCTCTTCCTTCAGCGCTTTGTAGTTCGTGTACTCGAGCGCCAGATCTTCGAGCAGGTGTTCCGACCGCGTCGCGTCGATCAGGTAGCTCGCGAGCATCGTGTCGGTCTCGAGGCCGCGCAACCCGACGCCGTGACGCCGCAGCATGATCGAGTCGAACTTCAGATCGTGCCCCAGCTTCGGGATCGCCGCGTCTTCGAGCAGCGGCTTCAACACCGCCAGCGCCTGCGCGATCGGGATCGACGGGATCGCACCAAGCGCGCGGTGGCCCGTCGGCACATAGTCCGCCTCGCGCGGTGCCGTCGAGAACGCGAGGCCGACGATGCCCGCGCGCATGGCCGACGGTTGATCCGGCAGCACGCGGAACGCGAACCGGCCCGCGGCTCGCAATCGATCCGCCATCGCCCGCAGATCGTCGTCTGTATTGACGACGCGATATGTTTTTGCGACGGAGTCGGCGCTCGGCGCGTATTCGGCGACGATGGCGCGGAAGCCGAGCTCGTTGAAGATCTGGAAGCAGCGTTCGCGATCGGCGCCACGATAGCGAAGCGACTCGGCCTCGAACGGCACCGGCACGTCGGTGTGGATCCGCGCCAGCACCTGGCTCTGGCGCGCATCGTCGGCGTGCTGTTGCAGTCCTTCGCGATACCGTTTGTTCTTGATCTCGCCGGCGTGCGCGAGCAGGTTTTCGAGCGTGCCGTACGTCGCGATCAGTTCGCGGGCGCCTTTATCGCCGATGCCGGGCACGCCTTTGATGTTGTCGATGGTGTCGCCCATGAGCGCCATCATGTCGACGACCTGCTCGGGTGACACGCCGACCTTTTCCTTCACGCCCGCGGTGTCGTACCACGTGCCTTCGTCGCGCGGGTTGAAGACGCGGATGCCGTCGTGGACGAGCTGAAAGAAGTCCTTGTCGAGTGTGACGATCGCGACGTCGAATCCCGCCGCGGATGCTTTCGTCGCCAGCGTGCCGATCACATCGTCCGCTTCGTAGCGTTCAGACGTCAGGATGGGGACACCGAGCGCTTCGCACGCGGCGTGCACCATCGGGATTTGTTCGGCGAGCTCGTCAGGCATCGGCGCACGATTCGCTTTGTAGTCCGAGACCACGTCGTCGCGAAACGTGCGGCCGGGCAGATCGAACGAGGCGGCAATGTACTCGGGCTTGTGCTCGTTGATCAGTTTCCGCAGCATCGTGACGAAGATGTAGACCGCGTTGGTCGGCCGGCCTTGCGCGTTGCGGAGGAATCCGCCTTCCGCGGTGCGCACCGGCGCGTGGAACGCGCGGTACATCTGCGAACTGCCGTCGATGAGATAGACGATCGGTTTGGCGGCCACGAGTGCGGGAAACTTTTACTATATCATTGGCGGTGATGCGGATCCGCGCGGTCGTCGCGCTGGCGATCGCGCTTGCGACCGTCGCGTGCAGCGGCACGAGCCTTTTCCGGCAATACGAGTACGAAGAAGAAATCTACTTGTCGCTCGACGGGACGGCGACGGTCTACGTCAACACCTCCATTCCGGCGCTCAATGCGCTGCGCGGCACCTCGTTCAATACGAGCCCGAACGCCCGCGTCGATCGCGACGCCATTCGAGCGCTCTACTCGTCGCCGACGACCCATGTCGTCTGGGTGCGCGAATCGCGCCGCAACGGCCGTCGATTCGCGCACGTCCGGTTGGAAGCCGACGACATCACGAAATTGTCGAGCGTTCCCGCATTCGCGTGGTCCACGCCGATCTTCCGGCGCGACGGTGACGAGTTCGTGTTCCGCGATCACATCGCGGCGGCGGCGAACCGGGACGTCGGCAACGTCGGCTGGACCGGCCGCGAGCTGACCGCGTTTCGTCTCCATCTGCCGAGCAAGATCACGTATCACCCGAAAGAGATCGACATCCGCCGCGGCAATATCCTCGCGTGGGAGCAGCCGCTCACCGATCGACTGAAGGGACTGCCGCTCGACATCGACGTGCGGATGCAGACGCAGTCGATTCTGTATCGAACCCTCTGGCTCTTCGCCGCAACCTTCGTCGTCGTCGTCATCGGGTTCGTCGCGGTGATCTGGTGGGTGTTACGCCGGGGAGCACGACATGCCGAAACCGTCTGATCCATTCGGTGCGAAGCCCGCGGTCCTGCGCTGCGGCCGGTGCGGCAAGTTCGTGGACTGGGAAGAGGCGCACGTGCAGATCGTCTGCAACTGCCGTCCACGCATCGAACTGCCCCCCGTCCTCGTACGCGAAGCGACAGACGATGACCGCCGTGCGGCACGAGAGTTGTTCGAACAGGATTTCGGCCGAACCAAGGTCGTGGCGTTCGGCGAGGTGATGGACATCGATCAGATGCCGGCCCTCGTCGCGATCCGCCACAGCGCACCAGCCGGTGCGCTCGCGTATCGGCTGATGGGCGACACGCTGCACATCGTCGCGCTCGCGACCGATCCGATGTGGCAGCGTTCGGGCGTCGGCGCCACGCTGATTGCCGAAGCCGAGCTCCTCGCGCGACGGCTCAAGCTCTCACGCCTACTCGTCGCGACGACCAACGACAACTTGCCGGCGCTCTATTTTTATCAGCGCCGCGGCTATCGCCTGACTGCGCTCGAACCGAACAGCGTCGCCGACCACACACATCAAGAGGTGGCTGGGTTCGCGGGGATTCCAGTGCGGGATGAGATACGGTTGGAAAAGAAGCTGTAGGGCGGATAGGGCAGGTGGGGCTGGTAGGGCAGGTAAGGCGGGTAAGGCAGGTAAGAACGCTTTCCCTACCCGCCCGACCTGCCCTACCCGCCTTACCTGCCTGTCAGCGTCAGAACCGAATTCCGAACGCCATCTGGAACAACCGTCCGCCGTTCGTGCCCGGAATCGGCTGCACGTACGCCGGTACCGAGCCGATCGTGTCGGCGGTCGCCTTACCGAAATTCGGGCCGAGGATGTACCCGGTCGGGAGACCGTTCGCATCCTTCGGGCTGTTCGGGTCGGCGGTGACCGTCGTGTCCCACGCAATCAGTTTCTGGTTGTTGAGGACGTTGTACATCTCCGCTTTGATCCACGGACGCAGCGAGCGCCACACCGGGATCGTGTATGTCGCGGCGAAATCGAGTACGCCGTAGCCGGCGAACTGACCGATGCCGCGGTCGCCGAAGTTCAGGTTCAATGCGGTGTTCGAGTTGATGTCGTTCACCGGATAGCCGGGGTTACGCGCCAGCTCGATGCTGCTCAACGGAACCGACGCGGCCGTGTAGCTGAACGTCCGACCCGAGTCGACGCGCCAGATCGGCGACATGTCGATCGCGCCGAAGCGTCCCATCTTCTGCGTGTAGGTGCCGTACACGCGCAGCTTGTGACGCTGGAAGTCGGCCAGGTTGCCGTACGGCTGATAGCGATCGATGGCCGGACCGAGAATCTCCGGGAAATCGCCGAACGTCGACGACAGGCCCGGCTGGTTGGCCGCCTCGCCGCTCGCGTTGCCCTTGTTGCGCATCTGCAGTGTGTAGTGCGCGCCGTAGGTGAGGACATCGCTGAAGCGATAGTTGTTCTGGAAGATCAACGCGTCGTAGTGACGGACCACGTCGTCGGTGTTGCCGAAGACGACCTTCGTCAGGTTGCCGATGTTCGCGCCATTTCGGTTGACGTTGACGATGCCGTTCGAGAGCTGGATGAAGTCCTCGACGAAGTTGCTCCAGTCGCGGTGCTGGTACGTGATCTTGCCGAAGCCGCGCTGACCGAGCTCGCGACCGACGCTCAGCGTCGTCTCCTTGACGATCGGTGCCGACAGACCAGGAGCCACGAAGATGTTCGCGGTCGGGAACGACGCGCTGACGATCGTCTTCCAGTTGTTCGCGATGTCGAAGGCCGGCGCGAAGTCGCGTCCCTGTCCCGCAGGGCCGGTGTACGCATACGTCACGCGGCTCGGGTTGCCGACGTCGGTGTTGGCGGCGAACTGCGCCTCGCTGTACTTGCCGGAGTACCAGCCGTAGCTCGCTTGAACGACGGTCTTGCCATCGCCGGCGAGGTCGTAGGAAATGCCGAGACGCGGAACCGTCGTCGTCGTGTCAACGGGCACGATGTCGCCGGTTGCGCTGCCACGGACCGCTTCGAAGCGCACGCCCAGGTCGGCGCTGATCTTCGGCGACACGATCCAGTGATCCTGCGCGTAGAGCGAGGTCGTCTTGATGTCGATCACCGCGCCGATGTCCGGCAGCCAGTTCTGCACGCGGCTCACGCCCGGCGTCCACACCGGAATCGGAATGCCCTGCGCATCGCGGACGGGCGCGCCGTTCGCCTGGAGGTAGTCCGTCTGGAAGACGTAGTTGGTCGCGCTCTGCGAGTTGCCGCCGGTGCGCTCCGAACGGTACCACTCGCCGCCGCCCTTGATGTCGTGCGTGCCGGTCTTCTTCGTCGACAGCGTGTAGGAGAGGCTGCCGGTGAATTGCCGGTTATCGCGCGTTTCGGGATCGAGCGCGCTGAAGAATGGCGCGTTGTAGAGTGCGCCGACCGGCTCGCCGGACACCAATCCGCGCGTGCGGAACGGTGATGCCGTGATCGCCGTGTTCGTGCCACCCGCGTTCTCGAACTTGAAGCGCTTCTGCGAGAACTGCAACGTCGCGAAGAATTTGTTCGCGACGACGCCGTTGTAGTTGGTCACGAAGAGGTCGTTCGGCTGCGTTTCGCTGACGAGACCTGTCGGGTCGAGCGTGTTGCTGTTCAGGCTGAACCGGTTATTTTGCGCCGTCGAGTTATTGGTGTAATCACCGCTGATCGTGTGGCCCATCGCCGGCGTCGCCGTGATCTTGATTTCGCCGCGCTTGTTGACGTCGTTGCGCTGCGCCGACTGGGTGCTCTGGATGAACGTCAAAGTCTGATTCGTCGTTTCGTAACGGCCCGACGAGAAGAACCAGATCTTGTCCTTCATGATCGGCCCGCCGAACGTTCCCTCGGAGTTCTTGTTCCAGATGTCGGGGTTCAAGATGCCGGCCTGTTGTTCGAACGGCGTCTCCTTCAGCCATTTGCCTTTGTTCAACAGGTTCTCGCGGAAGCTGCCGCTGAACGTGTTGCCGCCGCTCTTCGTGATCATGTTGATGACGCCGCCGGAGAACCGGCCGTATTCCGCCGAGATGCCGCCGGTCAGGATGTTCGTTTCCTGGATCGCGTCTTCGATGAACAGGTTGTTCGCGGTACCGAACAGGTTGTCGTTGATGTCGACGCCGTTCATCATGAAGACGTTGTCGAACGCCGTGGCGCCAGCGATATTGACCTGACCGGCGTTCGGTGAGTTGCTGGTCAACGCGGGCGCGAGATCCGCGATTTGGTTCGGCGTGCGGCCGACCGGCAGCGCGTCGACGTCACGCTTGGTGTAGACCTGGCTGAGCGTCGGCCGCGCGAGCGGCTCCGGCGTCGGTGCCGTGGCCGTCACATTCACCGTTTCCGTCACGCTCGCCAGCGCCATCGTCTGGCTCACTTCCACGGTGCCGCCGACGGTGATGTTGATGTTTTGTTTCGTGACCGGTTTGAAGCTGGCCAGCTCGAACGCGACCGTGTACGCGCCGGCTGGAAGACCGCGGATGATATAGACGCCGTTCACGTCGGTGACGGCGGTGCGCACGCCTTGCAGCGCGGGGGAAGATGCAGTGACCGTCACGCCCGGCAGCGACAGTCCATCCGCGGACTGCACCGTTCCGGTGATCGTGCCGGTCTGCACGCCTTGCGCGAACGCTGATGTCGACAGCGCAAGCGCGACGAAGCATGCGAACACAACGAAGAAACGTTTCATTCGATTCACCTCGATGAGAAACTAACGAACGCGTCTCTAAGAGCAGTCCATATGCCAAAATGATCGGCGTAGCTCTGGCGAGCAAGATATTGATAGCGAACGACTTGTATTCATGAACAGTGTTCGGATTTGAACAGTCGGTCAACACGATCCAATTTGACGCTCTTCTGTATGACAAAATTTCGGATCATGCGTCGCATCGTTCTGGCCGCCGCTGTCATGGTGATCGCCGCGAACGCTGTCCGTCCGCACGCGGCGTCGACCACCCCGGTGCTCGTTGAGCTGTTCACATCCGAGGGGTGTGAGAGTTGTCCGCCTGCGGACGATCTCCTCGCGAGGATCGTCGCGGCGCAACCAATCGAGGGCGCACGCGTCATCGCACTCGGCGAACACGTGGACTACTGGGATCAACTTGGCTGGAAGGATCGATTTTCGTCGGCGGCGTTCACGAATCGGCAGCAGGTCTACACCGGACAACTGCGCAACGACGGACCGTACACGCCACAGCTCGTCGTCGACGGTCGTCTCGAATGCGTCGGCAGCGACGCGTCGGCTGCGCGAAAGCTGATTGCAACCGCGGCGACCGCCGCGCACGGTACGGCATCGATGTCGTGGAACGGCGCAACGGCGACAGTCGCCGTCGAGGCGCTTCCGCAAAAAGCGACCGATCGTGCCGACATCCTCCTGGCGATCACCGAAGATCGTCTCGTCTCGAAGGTGACGCGCGGTGAAAATCGCGGCCGAACGCTGACGCACGTCGCCGTCGTCCGCCAATTGATGACGATCGGTGAAGCGATCGGCGCGTCGGCAACGGCCGAACGACCGGTGACGCTGGCGCCGGACTGGAATCGCGATCACCTCAACTTCGTCGCATTCGTCCAACAGCGACGCAACGGCCCGGTGCTCGCGTCAGCGACCATTTCGCTGGCCCAGCACCCGTGAAGCGTTATTCGTACTGGCTGGACACGCTCAGCCCCGAATCCCGATCGAATCCCGAACCCCGCCCTTCGACGAGCTCAGGGCGCCCCGAGCCTGTCGAGGGGCGAATCCCGAATCCCGATCGTGTTGACGTCGCCATCGTTGGCGGCGGGTACACCGGCCTCGCCGCCGCGCGGCGGCTCGCGATTGCGGGCGCGTCGGTCGCGGTCATCGAACGCGGCGACGTCGGATCGGGCGCAAGCTCGCGCAACGCGGGCCAGGTCCTCACGGGACTCAAGATCGACGCTGGCACGCTCGTCGTGAAATACGGGGAAAGGAAGGCGCGCGAGTTGTTCGAGGTCGGCAACGAGGCCATCGCGGCGCTCGAGACGCTGCTCGCCGACGAACAGATCGAGTGCGGCTACGAACGAACCGGTCACCTGGCTGCGGCATCGAAGCCGTCGCACTTTGCGGCGATGCGCGAGGAGCAGGCGCAACTCGCGCGCGTGTTCAACCATCCGATCGAGTTGCTGTCGCGAGCGGATCAGCGCGCCGAAATCGGCAGCGACCTGTACCACGGTGTCGCTATCGACGTGGCGAGCCGCTCGATCAACCCCGCCCAATACGTCTACGGTCTCGCCGTCGCCGTCGCGAGCCGAGGCGTCGTGATTCACGCTCGCACATCGGTGACCGGCGTTCATCGCGTCGGCACACGCTGGCGTGTTTCGACGACGGCGGGGGACATTGACGCGGGTGACGTGCTGATTGCCACCAATGGATACGCTGATGCGGCCGTCCCCACCGTCCGACGCCGGTTCATCCCGATCGGCAGCTACATCATCGTCACCGAGCCGTTGTCATCGAG
This sequence comes from Vicinamibacterales bacterium, assembly GCA_035652075.1. Lineage (GTDB taxonomy): Bacteria > Acidobacteriota > Vicinamibacteria > Vicinamibacterales > CAVVIG01 > Gp6-AA45. The sequence continues at coordinate 14,492 of DASREL010000113.1, read as the reverse complement.
CGAGACCGCGATGATTCTGCCGAATCGCCGGATGGCGTTCGACTCCAGACATTTTCTGTTCTATTTCCGCCTGACGCCCGACAACCGGTTGCTCTTCGGCGGTCGCGCCGAATTCAGCAAGCCGTCAGACGCGTCGACCGACCGTGCCGCGACGATCTTGCGTCAGGGTCTCGCGCGCGTGTTCCCGGCGCTCGCGGATAAGGCGATCGATTACGTGTGGAGCGGGAATGTCGCGTTTACGCGCGATCAGATGCCGCATGCCGGTAAGCTTGACGAGATGTATTTTGCCGGCGGTTATTGTGGCCACGGTGTCGCGATGGCCACGCATCTCGGCGATACGATCGCGCGCCGCATGGCCGGCGAGCCGATCGCGCATCCGTTGATGGACGATCGCATGCCGGCAATTCCGTTCTATTCAGGCAACCCGTGGTTTCTGCCGCTCGTCGGCTCGTATTACAAGGTGCTGGATTGGCTGACGTAAACCTCGAATATTCCGTCGAGCAGATGCGAACGATGGCCGACGCGGTCGTATCGCGCTGCATCGATCACATCGCAACGTTGGATCGTCAGCCGAGTTCCGGTGACGTCAACGCGGCTGACCTGTGTCGCGCGATGCGCGAACCGGCGCCGGAGCAGGCGACCGCGCTCGAACCGCTCCTCGATCAGTTGTTTCGCGATTACGTGCCGCGGTCGTTCACGGCGGCCGGCCCAGGTTATCTTGCGTTCATCCCCGGCGGCGGCATCTATCCCGCCGCGCTCGCCGACTTCATCACGGACACGACGAACCGCTACACGGGCGTGTGGCAAGCGGCGCCGGCGCTCGTGCAGTTGGAAGCCAACGCCCTCGACTGGCTGCGCGAGTGGATGGATTTCCCGCCAGAGACGCGCGGACTGTTCACCGCCGGCGGGTCGATGGCGACGTTCAACGCGATCGTGTGCGCGCGCGAGCGATACCTGGGCCCCGATATCCGACGCGGCGTGTTGTACACGTCGGATCAAGGACATCACTCGATCCTGAAGTCGGCGAAGCTCGCCGGCATCATGCCCGATCGCGTACGGGCGATCGATTCCGACGATCGCTTCCGGATGCGCGTCGATCGACTCGCGGAGGCGATTGCCGCCGATCGACGAGCCGGCTTGACGCCGTTCGCCGTCGTGTCGTCGGCCGGGACGACGAATACGGGCGCGGTGGATCCGCTGGACGCGGTCGCCGACACGTGTGCGCGCGAGTCGATGTGGCATCACATCGACGGCGCCTACGGCGCGTTCTTCTACCTCTGCGACGATCTTCGGCCGACGCTCAAGGGGTTGCCCCGCGCCGATTCGCTGACGCTCGATCCGCACAAGGGGATGTTTTTTCCGTACGGCACGGGCGCGCTGCTCGTGCGAGACGGCGCTGCGCTGCGCGCCGCGCACGAAGCGACCGCGGCGTACCTGCCGGCGATGCCGCATCCATCGGATTTCTACGATCCGAGTCAGCACGGTCCGGAACTGTCACGTGGGTTCCCGGGTCTGCGCGTCTGGCTGGCGATCAAGCTGTACGGGTCCGCCGCGTTTCGCGCCGCGATCAAAGAGAAGCGCGATTTGACGGTCAACGCGTTCGATCGCATCGCCGCACTGCCGCATGTCGTCATCGACGCCGCGCCCGAATTGTCGTTGTTCGCCTTTCACCTGACATGGCCGGGCGCGTCGCTCGCGGACGAAGACCGCGCCACGAAAGCGCTGATGGACGAGACGACGAAGCGTGGGCGCGTGATGGTGACCGGTGCGTCGACGCACGGTCGCTACCTCGGCCGCGTCTGCGTGCTCAGCTTCCGGACGCATCAGGATCGCATCGACGCGCTGGTGGAAGACACCGCGGCGGCGATTCGCGATATCGTGGTCTGACCCCTATGAACAACCGCGAACAGTTGCGCGCCATCGCCGTCCGCGCGATGCGCGATCACGGCCTGGACCCCGATTTCCCGCAGGCGGCGCTCGCCGAGGCCGCCGCACGGAACAGCGCGCCGCAAACGAGCGACGAGCCGACGCGCGACCTGCGCTCGTTGTTGTGGTGCTCGATCGACAACGACGATTCGCGCGATCTCGATCAGTTGTCCGTCGCAGAGCGCCTGTCGACCGGCGATGTCAAAGTGCTCGTCGCCATCGCGGACGTCGACGCGATCGTCAAGCAGGGCTCGGCGATCGACGGTCACGCGGCGCAGAACACGACATCGGTCTACACCCCCGCAATCATCTTTCCGATGCTGCCGGAGCGGCTGTCGACCGATCTGACGTCGCTCGCGGATCAGCAGGAACGCGTCTCGGTCGTGACCGAGTTCGTCGTATCGCCTGACGGCACGACGAGCGGCGGGACCGTGTACGGCGCGCGCGTGAAGAACTACGCGAAGCTCGCGTACCGGAGCGTCGGCGCATGGCTCGCGGGAAACGGACCGCTGCCCGCTGCCGCCGCAGCGGTCCACGGCATGGACGATCAACTGCGCATGCAGGATCAGGTCGCGCAGGCCTTGAACCACGTACGGCATCAACACGGCGCCCTCGAGTTCGCGCGAGACGAGGTCGAGCACGTGTTCGACGGCGACACGCTCCGAAACATTCGCGAAGAACCGTCGAATCGCGCGCGCGACCTGATCGAAAACCTGATGATTGCCGCAAACGGCGTCGTCGCGCGCTTCCTCGATACGCGCGGCTTTCCTTCGCTGCGGCGCGTCGTCCGGACGCCCGAGCGGTGGGACCGGATCCGCGGCGTGGCGGCCGAGTACGGCGACACGCTGCCCGAGACGGCGGACTCGGAAGCGCTCGCGGCATTTCTCGCGCGCCGTCAGACGGCGGCGCCGGACGCGTTCGCCGAGCTCTCGCATCGCATCATCAAATTGATTGGTTCCGGCGAATACGTCGTTGATCCGCCGGGGCAGGAGCCGCCGGGGCACTTCGGTCTCGCGGTCCGCGACTACACGCACTCGACGGCGCCGAACCGGCGTTATCCGGATTTGATCACGCAGCGTCTGTTGAAAGCGACGCTGGCGGGACGACCGAGTCCGTATTCGATCGGCGAGCTCGAGAAGCTCGCCGCGCATTGCACCATCCAGGAAGACAACGCGAACAAAGTCGAGCGGCAGGTCAGGAAGTCTGCGGCGGCGCTCGTCGTGCAGTCGTCCGTCGGGCAGACCTTCGATGCGGTCGTCACCGGTGCGTCGCCGAAGGGGACGTTCGTGCGCGTGATGCGGCCGCCGATCGAAGGGATGCTCGTGAGAGGCGCGAACGGCGCCGATGTCGGCGATCGCGTCCACGTGCGGCTGTCGCACGTCGACGTCGAGCGCGGCTTCATCGATTTCGAGCGTCTCTAGCGTTTGAACCGGCGACCGACAATCGCCTTCACAACCCAGTGTTCGCTGGTGTCGGTCAAGCCTTTGCCGACACCGAAATTCAGCTCCCAGTCGGGTGATACGTTCAAGTCCACCGCGCCGAACAGCATGTGGTGCTGATCGGAGAGCGGATCGAAGTGCTTCACCGGTCCGGTTTCGGCGTAGTACTCGACGCCGGCATTGACGATCTTCGTAAAGTCCCACCCGAACTTGGCATTCGGTTCGAAGCTGGGCGCCGCGCCTGCGTCAGGCCCCTTCGTTGCGAGCGACAGGTCCGGGTTGACCGAAAAATACAAACGTCCTTCCTGCCGCTCGAAGATCGGCCGGATTTCGAGCGTCTGCGAGTTCGGATCGAAGCCGGGCTGGTTGAACGCGTACTCGAGGCTCAGGCTCACCTTGAACGGAAAGCTCTTTGACTCGGGGAACGCGAATCGCGGACGAACATGCCAACCAGTGAACTTTGCCCCGACGTCAGGCACGTACGGCGCCGTCTCGATGTAGAAGCCGGTTTCGAAATACTTCGTCCAGCCGTGCGTGATCTCGAGCGTCTCGTGGAATTGATGATGGTTCCCGTAGACGCCATCCTCGATCCCTTTCGACCCACTTGGCGTGAAGTTCGAGTGGAACTCGAACATCGTCACGCCCGGTTCGACGGTCTCGTATGGATACACCTGGATTTCGAATAGATCCTGCGCGGAGGCCGGCGTGGCGGCAGCGAGCAGAACGAGGAGACACACAGTGCGAAGTCGAATCATCGTGTTGGGAAGGTCGGCATCATACCAAGTTGCCAGAACAAAAAGGCATATTGATCGACCGTTTGCGATAGCCCATCGCTGAGCGACGTGCCGAAGCCGTGACCGCTGCCGGAAATGCGGAGCAGAATCGGGTAGCCCGACTTCGTCGCCGCCTGGAGACGCGCGGCGAACTTGCGAGAGTCGGCAGGGTTCACGCGCGGGTCGTTCGTGCCGCTGAACAAGATGACGGCGGGGTACTTCGTGCCGTCGACGACGTGATGGAGCGGCGAGTAGGCATACAACGCGCGGAATTGTTCGGCGTCCGACACGGATCCGAACTCCGTCACGTTGAACGCACCATTCGGATACAACTCGAATCGCATCATGTCGTAAATGCCGACGTGCGAGACGACCGCGCGGAACATCTCCGGGTGCTGCGTCAGCGTCGCGCCCATCAACAGGCCGCCGTTGCTTCCGCCCATGATCGCCAGCGATGCCGGGCTCGTGTATCGCTGATCGACGAGGTACTTTGCCGCCGCATAGAAGTCATCGAAGACGTTCTGCTTCTTCGTCAGCTTTCCCGCCTGATGCCACGCGTCCCCAAACTCGCCGCCGCCGCGGATGTTGGCGACGACGTAGATGCCGCCCTGGTCGAGCCACACGCGTCGAGTCGGCGAAAATGAGGGCACTTCGCTGATCAGATAGCCGCCATATCCGTAGAGCAGCGTGGGATTCTTCCCATTCAGCGCCGTGCCCTTCCGCATGACGATGTTCAGCGGGATTTTCGTACCGTCTTTCGAGGTCGCGTCGACGCGCGTCACCAGCGTGTCGCTGTAATCGGCTGGCGATGTGACGGCGAGCGCGGTCTTTGCCGGCGCACCGCGTGGTCCGACGCGATAATACGCGGGCGGCGTGACGTAGCTCTGCGCCGAATACAGCACGTCGTCGCCGTCGAGCGGTTCGAGATCGGTGACGCTCGAGATGGGTTCGAGCGCGACTTTCTGTTGCAGCTTTCCTGCAAGGTCGAACACGCGCAGTTGCGATGGACCGCCGGCGAGATCGTTGACGTAGATCCGCGACGTCGTGACGACCATCGACTGAATCGACATGTCGCTCTGCGGGACGACAACCTTCGCGTCGGCGAGGGTTGGCGAGGTACTGCGTGCGATCCGCAGAATCTGTCCACGCGGGGCGTCTTTTCGCGACAACAGGTACAGCGCGTCGTCTTTGCCCCACGTCCCGCTGACAACTTCGTCGGGATAGCCGGCGAGTCGCGCCCATCCGCCGGTCGACGATCGAACGAAGAGCGCCTTTTCTCCGCCATCCCCGTTGTTGACCGTCACGAGCACGAAACGGCCGTCGTCGCTCGACTGCGCGATCGTTTCCGCAATCTTCGGCGAGTCCTTGCCGATCTCGTACGTGTCCTTGTCGGTCGCCGACCCAAGCGTGTGGAAGTAAAGCTGCTGATAGAAATCGAGGTCGCCCTCAGGTCGCTCGCCTGGCCGCGGATACCGTGTGTAGAAGAAGCCTGTGCCATCTGCGTTCCACGCGACGCTGCCGCCTGCAGTGCCGCCGTTGACGCGCGGGATGACGTCGGGAAGCTTCTTTCCGCTCTGGACGTCGAAGACATGGACGTCGCCGCGCTCGTTGCCGCCCACCGAGAGTGAGACCGCGACTTTCGAGCCGTCGAGCGACGGCACGTAGAAATCGATCGCCGTCTTCCCGGTGGGATCGAGAACCGCCGGATCCATCACCGTCCGTTCGCTGGCGAGATCGTCTGCGGATGTGAGCCTCACGAGAAACGGCTGTTCGCGCGGCGGTTGCGTTTTGATCGCGAACAGCGCGCCGTGACGGTATTGCACGTCGCTCCAGTGTGCGTGTGTGTCACCGCCGAGCGCCTTCACGCGGATGCGCAGTTGCGACATGAACGGCAGCGCGTCGAGCTGCGAGCGCGCGTAGTCGTTCTGCGCGTCGGTCCACGTTCGTACCGCCGGATCGTTCCAGTTCTCGAGCCAGCGATACGGATCGTCGACGTTGACGCCGTGATACACGTCGACCGTCGGCCTGACCGCCGTCGGCGGCGGCTCGACCAGGGCGATGGCGGCCACCAGCGAGAAGAGGAGCGTCATGGTCTTCATGGTGACGTCGATCCTATTCCTGATGCCGTCGATCGAGCGATTCAAGTTGCGGCGGCCGTGGCCGATCTCTGAACCGAGGTCGCCTGTGCCGAGTCTCGAGTCCGCGCGGAAGAAGTTTGCGTCAGTGGGCGAGCAAACACTGGAAACGGTACTCGAGCTGGCGCCGCTCGCCATCGCGACGCTCGATCTCGCCGGCAAAGTGACGCGGTGGAACGCCGTCGCCCAGCAGCTGCTCGGATGGTCCGCGGATGACATGATGCAATCCTCGAACCCGGGCGCCGCGAACGAGGCGGACTGGCTCCGCCAGTTGTGCGGCACGGCGCTGCGCGAGGGGCTGACGACCGTGGCGTGCCGCCGGCCACGCGCCGACGGATCGGCGGTCGACGTCAGCGTCTCGGTCTCGGTGACGCGGAACACCGGCGGCCGTGCCCAGGGTTTCGTCGCGGTGTATGTCGAACCCACGGTTCGGACCTACATCCGTCATGACGATGCGCTCGAGATCCTCGGTCAACTGGCGTGTGGCATTGCGCTCGAGATCAACACGCCAAGCCAGTATGTCGGCGACAACCTGCGCTTCATGAGCGATGCGTGGGTGCGCATCGTCCAGATGTTCATCGGGTTGAACCGGATGCGCGCCGCGCTCAACGCCGGCGACGACGTCGCGAGGTTGCGCGTCGAGGCCGACAGCCTGTGCCGGATTCTGGACAGCGACGATGTCGAGTTCCTGATCGACGAAGTGCCGAAGGCCATTGCGCAATCGATTGACGGCGTGCAGCGCGTGGGCCGCATGGTCAACGCGATGCGCGCATTCTCGCCGCCGACCGGCAACACGCGCAAGCCGATCGACCTGAACGCCGCGATCGAAGCGACCATGCTCGTTGCCACGACGGAACTGAAGTATGTCGCTGACACCGAGACCGATTTCGATCCGAACCTGCCCGAGGTGTGGTGCGTGCCAGGCGAGATCAACCGGGTGATCTACGCGTTGTTCTCGAACGCGGCTAAAGCAATCGCGGATGCGGCGCTGGTGCGTCCCGGCATCGGCCATATCCACGTCTCGACGCACGCGCTCAGCGAAGCCGTCGAACTTCGAATCTCGGACGATGGCACGGGGATCCCAGTCGCGATCCAGCCGCACGTCTTCGATCCGCTGTATTCGAACAACCGATCGGCGAAAGATCTGGATCACAGCCTGGCGGTCGCGCACGTCACGATCGTGAAGCACCACCGCGGCCGCATCTGGTTCGAGACGACGCCGGGCGTGGGGACCACGTTCATCGTTCAGCTGCCGGTGCGCCGCCGCGCAGCGGGAGAGACGCGATGATGCGCGTGCTGGTCGTCGACGACGATCCGAACATCCGCTCGGCGCTGCGGCGCCTGCTGCTGTTCAAGTATCACGCCGAGGTCACCGAAGCGGCCGACGGGTCGGTCGCGCTGCAGCACCTGCTGCGCGGCACGTTCGACCTCGTGCTGCTCGACATGCACATGCGCACGATGGACGGGATGGAAACGCTGCGCGCGATTCGGCGGTCGCCAAGCCACGGCACGACGCCGGTGATCATGCTGACCGGCTCGTCGGACGAGGATCTGATCAAGCGAGCGATTGCGCTCGGCGTCGAGGACTACCTCGTCAAACCGGTCGATGCGCCGCTGCTCTTTGCACGCATCGCCCTCGTCCTCGCGCGGCACGGCAAGAACGCGCTGCTCGACGCCGCGAACGCCTAGCCTTACCGCCCAGCGTCTAGCCTCTCGCCCCGGCTCGTTTCTTGGCCGGCGCCGGCATTCGAGAGACGGGTGCCGCACTCGGTTTCTTCTTCGCGCTGATGGTGTCGAGGCTTCGTCGGAGCGCTTCCATGAGATTGACGACCTTCGGCGGCGCTTCGATCTCCGGCTGCACGATCTCGCGCCCTTCGATCTTCGCGTCGATGATCTCGCGCAGGCCGACCTGATATTCGTCTTTGTACGTGTCGAGGTCGACTTCGCCTTCGAACGTCGACATCACTTGTTTCGCCAGCTTCACTTCGTCCGGCTTGACGTTCGCCGGCATGTCGGCGAGCTCGTCGATCGCGTCCATGCTGCGGATCTCGGCGGCGTGTCGCAGCGTGTACATCACGAGCCCCTTGTCGCGCGGCTGCACCTTGACGAGGTACTCGCGTCCATACAGGGCGACCTTGCCGACGCCGGCCATGCCTTTCATCCCTTCGCGGATGACGGCGAACGCGTCGCGGGCTACCGGGCCGTCCGGCGCGAGGTAGTACGGGCGCTCGAGATAAATCGGATCGATCGCGGTGTCCTCGGTGAATTTTTCGAGGTTGATGACGCGCGTCGAATCGACACGGACCTTCTGCAGGTCCTCTTCTTCGACGACGACGTAGCGACCCTTTTCGAACTCGTAGCCCTTGACGATGTCGGTGTTCGGCACTTCACGTTCGCATTTCGGACACCAGCGTTTCTGCTGAATGCGCGTCTGGCATTCGCCGTGGAGCTGATTGAAGCTCAGCGTCGCGGCGGCGTCCGTTGCCGGAAACACCTTGACCGGAATGTTGACCAAGCTGATCTTGAGATATCCCTTCCACGTCGGACGCGCAGCCATCGTTACTCCTCTACCGTTTGAAATTGACCGTAGCTGGCACGCGTGTCGACGATCGACCCGGTGCGTTTCCCTTCGTACCGCTCGCGCATTTCAACGGGCACGAGGAATCCCATCATCGGCTCGGACTGATAGCTGACGTCGATCGTCGCCCGGACGTCACTGTTCTCGGCGACGATCTCGCTCATCAGGACGCGTCCGGTGTGAGCCTCGATCCAGAACCGCCCGTGTGCGGGCACGTTCTTGCCGCGAAGCGCCTTGTCGCGAATCATGGTCGGACGCTCGCGCTCGTCGTATTCGATGACCCAGATTTCCGTTGACGTGCGAAACACGCCGGGAACCTCCGGCGCCTTCGCCACAGTCGCCGGCACGCGGTCGGCGACGTGCGTGAACCTGAACCGGTACTGATTCCCTGGTTCGAGGAATTTCAGCGTGAACAGCGGCGTGTTGATCATTTCGCGATTGATGTCGCCGATGTTGTATTTCGCGCTTGAATCGATCTGGTCGCCATCCGCGTTGGTCCGCGACGCGGGAGCGGCCGGCTTGCCGTCGACCGTATGCACGTCGCGAAACTGCAACCAGCCTTCGGGACCGGCCGTGCGACGCAACCGCAACGTGGAGACGAGATCGCGTGGCGAACGGTTGAACGCCGCCGCCTGCTTGCGCGGCAGCTTCACCCATTCCTGGTGATACGTTTCCTCGGTAGCGATCGACGAGATGGTGCGCTCGAACTGCAGCACGTAGTCACCGGCGTTGCGCAGCACGGTCGCCAGATCCACGGCGACGACGAAGGCGAGCAGCGGCATCACGGCTGCTTCTTCAACAGAAACCGTTCGTCGACATTCACCTGGAACCGGCGGAAGTGTCCGTACGACGCGAGGCCTTCGATGACCGACTGGGTGGACTTCTGTTCGTACCGCTCGAACATCGCGACAGGCACGGGCGAGGCGAGCTCCGGTTGCACGTCGTATTTGACGATCATCGTCGCGCGGACGTGGCCGTCTTCGGCGATGAGCTCCGTCATCAGCACGCGGCCGGTGTCGGGGTCGATCCAGAAGCGGCCATGCGAGGGGAGATCTTTGCCGTCCGTTGTCCGGACCAGCGTGCCCTTTGCTTTTTCCTCGAATCGCACCACCCACGCCGTGGCCGCCGCGCGGAACGTCGCGTCGGCGGCGACGACGGCGGGGATGCGATCGGCCGACCGATAGAACTTGAAGCGCTTCTGGTTGCGCGGCTCGAGGAACACGAGCGGCCACATCGGCGGCACGTTGCGGCCGATGTCGCCCAGGTTGTACCGCGCGCCCTCCGCGAGAATGGCCGCGACTTGCGCTTCGGGATCGTGCGCGGGATCGAGGAACAACGTCATCAGGCGATCGTCGCGATCGCGGACCGGTTCGCCATCCACCTCGAACACGTCGCGAAACTGCAGCCACTTGTCCGACTCGGCGAGTTTGACGAGCAGCAGATCGGACACGAGATCGCGCCGCCGATCTTCGTCAGCCACTCGTCGTCCTTTCGGAAGCGCTTTCCAGTCCTGATGGCGGTGCTCTTCGGCAACGATGCTGGCGAGCGCCTGCTCGAACCGCAGCACGTAGCCGCCGGCGTGGTCGAGCACAGCCGCGAGCGTGAGCGCAGCGACGGCCGAGAGCATAGCGATAGATTACATCTCGGCGACGATGGCGGCGGATACGTCTTTCGTCGTGGCGTTCCCACCCAAATCCGCCGTCAAGGTCTTGCCGTTCGCAACGACGCGCTCGACGGCCGCGAGGATCGTGTCGTGACCGGCGCGCGCGCCGAGATGCTCGAGCATCAATGCCGCGGCCCACACGGCGCCGATCGGATTCGCGATCCCCTTGCCGGCGATGTCTGGCGCGGAGCCGTGGATCGGCTCGAACATGGACGGGTGCTTCCGCTCCGGGTTGATGTTCGCGCCCGGCGCGATGCCGAGGCTGCCGGAGATCGCCGAACCGATGTCGGTGAGGATGTCGCCGAACAGATTCGACGTCACCATGACGTCCAGCGTCTGCGGATGCGTGACCATCCGCGCGGCGACGGCGTCGACGAGGTATTTCTTGAATTCGACTGACGGATAGTCCTTGCGTACTTCTTCGGCGACCTCGTCCCACAGCACCATCGAATGCGTGAGCGCGTTCGACTTCGTCACGCTCGCGAGCATCCTGCGCGGACGCTTCATCGCGACTTCGAACCCGTAGCGCAGGATCCGCTCGATGCCGTGCCGCGTGAAGACGCCGACCTGCTGTGCGACCTCGCGCGGCGTGCCGACGTGCACGCGCCCGCCGACGCCGGAGTACTCGCCCTCCGAGTTCTCGCGGACGCAGATCATGTCGATGTCGGCGGGGCCGCGGTTCGCGAGCGGGGACGTCAGCCCCGCCAGCAACCGCATCGGGCGTAAGTTGACGTACTGGTCGAACCGCTGACGGATGGCGAGGATGATCGCCGCCGACACGCGGTCGGGCACCGCCGGCGATCCGATCGCCCCGAGGTAAATCGCGTCGAACGCGTCGAGCTGTTCGTATGCGTCCTCGGCCATCATCCGCCCGTGCTTCGTGTAGAAATCGCAGCCCCAGGGAAACTCGGTGAACGATACCGTGACGTCGGTGCCGCGGACGGCTCGTTCGATGGCCGCCATGCCGGCCGGAATCACTTCTTTGCCGATGCCGTCACCCGCGATGACGGCGATGCGATACGAGGGCATGCGAGACTCCCCACACGATGATCGCGGCGGCGAGGCCACCCAGCGCCGGCGTCACCAGTCCATAGCCACGGCCACCCGTGGAAACCTGAATCATAAGCATGACCGCCACTCCGGCGGAAATCGCCGCGAGCGCATCACGCGTCGACGCCGACGGAACAAACAGTCCCGCGACGATCGGCACGAACAGGCTGACCGACAGCAGCGTGTAGAAGATCGTCAGCACCTGCACGATACTGGCGGACGCCACCGCGAGCGCGATGCCGAAGATGCCGCTGACGAACGCCGTCCAGCGCGCGACGCGCAGCACCGTGTCGTCGCTTGCATCGGGCGCGATGAATCGCTTGTACAGATCCTGCGATAGCGACGTTGTCAACATGAACAGCGACGCATCGGCAGCGCTGATTTCGGCGGAGAAGACTGCCGCCAAACCGATGGCGCCGACGATCGGCGGCAGCGCGCGGATCAGGATGAGCGGCAGCGCCTGCTGCGGATCCGCCAGCGTGCCGAACAGGCCGCGTGCCGCGATGCCAAGCAGCGCCGGCACGATCGCGTAGACGAAGAGGCCCAGCGCGTTCAACCCGACGCCCACGCGAACCGCGCGATCGTCGCGCGCGCCGAAGATCTTCTGCAGCAGCCCCGGCGAAACGACGAACGCCGGCGCGATTGCCACGAAGTACGCGAGCGCGAGGTCGCCGCGGGCGAACGTCCAGTACGCCATGTCATTGCCGCGGACGCTCGTGACGCCGCTCCATCCGCCGGCCGCCGAGATCGCCAGCGGCAGCGCGACCGCGAATCCGAGCATCTTCACGGTGAGCTGCACGACGTTGACCCACGCGGATGTCAGCAGCCCGCCGGCCGTGAAGTAGACCGTGATCACGGCACCGCCAATCGCGCACCCCCACGCGAACGGGATGGCGGCGACGACGTTCAGGATCGTGCCGATCGCGATGAGTTGGCCAGCCAGGATCGCAATCGAGCCAAACCACAGCAGCGTCGACACGACGCCGCGGACCGTCTGGCTGTACCGAAACTCGAGGTAGTCGCCGACCGTTCGCAAATCGTGCGCGGCGGCCGCGCGTCGAATCGCGGGGCCGATCCAGAACGCGAGCGCCGTCGATCCAATCGCGGCCGACCCGACCCACCACCACGCAGCAAGGCCCTGTGAATATCCAAGTCCCGTCGCGTTGACCGTCGATCCCGCGCCGATGTTCGCGGCGAGCATCGTCGAAAAGATCAGTCCGGGACCGAGCCGACGGCCCGCGACGAAGAAATCGGATGCGCCTCGAACACGGCGTCCGATCCACAGACCGAGCGCCATCAGCCCCAGCGAGTAGACGCTGAGGACGGCGAGGTGGAGATTCACTTCAGATCGCGCGCGGCGGGGTAGTTCGGGATGCCGGTCGCCTGTTGCGCCGCGCGGACGACCGCGTCGGCGATCACTTGCGCCGCGAGCGCCCCAATCAGGCTGACGTCGGCGTTGCCGGTCTTCGCGGCGGTGGCGAGCGCGAAGATCGTGTCGCCGTCGCCCATCGTGTGGCTCGGGTAGATCGCGCGCGCGAAGCCATCGTGCGCCATCTCCGCGACGCGCGACGCCTGCGTCTTCGTCAGCGTCGCATTGGTCGCGACGACGCCGAGCGTGGTGTTCTCGCCGGGCCGCGGCGACTGAGGCATACCGCGCGACTTCAAGATCACGCGCGCGTCGGCGAGGCCCGTGCCGTCTTCGGTGCGCGCGCCGGCGATGACTTTGCCGGTGGCCGGATCGATGACGTCGCCCGCGGCGTTGACCGCGACGAGCGCCGCGACGATCAGACCGTCGGCCATGCGAATCGCCGCGCTGCCGATGCCCGCTTTCATCGCGCGACCGGGCGCGCCGGTCTTGCCGATCGTGGCGCCGGCGCCGGCGCCGACGTTGCCCTCAGCGACCGGATTCGACGTCGCCGCTTGCGCCGCGCGATACCCGCAATCCGCCGTCACGTGAATTTTCGGATCCCCGATGCCGAGATCGATCAGGCTCGCCGCCGGCACGATCGGCACGTTGACGCGTCCGCCGTACGCCTTGTAACCGATGTTCTTTTCGTCGAGATATTTCATCACGCCGCTGCGCGCGTCGAGCCCGAACGCGCTGCTGCCCGACAGCGAGATCGCGAAGATCTGCTGCACGAGATCCGAGGGCTTCAACAGATCCGTCTCCGCCGTCGCGGGTGCAGCGCCGCGGACGTCCACGCCGGCGGTGGCGCCCGCTTCGGCGAGGACGACCGTGCATCCCGTCGGCCGTTCGCTCAACGTGTGATGCCCGACTTTGATGCCCGGCACGGCCGTCAGGGTGTTGTTGGTGTCGGCAGGCCTGAAGGCCTGCGCTACAGGCGTGGCAGTTGTAGCGCAGACCTTCAGGTCTGCCAGCACCAGCGCGATCAGAAGAACCTTGCGCATGTGGGCTATTGTAGACGGCCGTGACGAGGCCTGCGGACATCGATCGCATCGTCGCTGAAGTCGATCGCGCGGCGGATGAGATCGTCGAGTACACGCGTGCACTCGTGCGCATCCCAACGGTGAACCCGCCTGGCGAGGAGTACGACGCGTGCGCGCATTTCATCGGCGACGATCTGCAGCGGCGCGGGTTCGACGTCGAATACATCGCCGCTGACGGGCGACCCGAGCACACGCCGCTCCATCCGCGTATCAACGTCGTCGGCGCGCGTCCGGGCGCGGCCCGCGGCCCCGTCGTGCATTTCAACGGCCACTTCGACGTGGTCCCGGCCGGTGACGGGTGGACGCTCGATCCGTTCGCCGCGGTCGTGCGCGATGGACGCATCTACGGTCGTGGCGTCTGCGACATGAAGGCGGGGATCGCCGCGTCGGTATTCGCCGCCGAAGCGATCAGACGCGCGGGCGTCGCCACGCGCGGCACGATCGAGATCAGCGGGACGGTGGACGAAGAGAGCGGTGGAT
>DASREL010000112.1:0-11863 GCA_035652075.1 Vicinamibacterales bacterium | reverse complement strand
GTCGGAACCTGCGTGATCTGGAACGTCTTGCTGTCGTTGCTGCCGGTGTGGTTCGCGTCTCCGGCAAACACCGCGCTGGCCTGCACCGGTCCAACGTTGACGTTGTCTGCGCTGTAGCTCACCGACAACGACTGGCTCAGGTTGACGCCGGTCACGGCCGCCGAGCACGGCGTCAGCGCCGAGCCGGTATACGGCACCGATGCCGGGCACGTCACCGTCGTCACCGACGACGCCTTCGTGATGGCGAGGGTTCCGTCGGTGTAGGTCACCGAGTAGTTACCCAGTGCCGCACCCGACGCGGTGGCATGCGTCGCGTAGCTGCCGACGTTTTCGCCCGCATCGCGCGCCGTCTCCGTCACGCTGATTCCGTCAGCCGCGAGGAACCCGCTCGAGGTCGGAGTCAGCGTCGGGTCGGCCGTGCCGTACACCTTCGTGCCGCTGCCTGCCGTCACCGTGGCCAGTGCGCGGTTGATCGTGATCGTCGCCGTGCCGCTCGCCGCGACGTAGTTCTGGGTCGCCGCGAAGTCGCACGTCACCGTGTAGGTGCCCTGCGTTGTCGGAACACCCGGACCCGGCGAGTAGCTGATGACACCGCTCAACGAATCCGAACCAACGCCCGTCACCGAGCAGGTGCCGGCGTGCGGGTTGCCGTCGTAGGTGAACGTCCCGCCGGTCGCGGTCGCCACCGGCGTCGCCGGCGTAATCGACAGCGAGCCGTTGTTGTACGTCACGTTGTAGTTGCCAAGCGCCGCACCCGATGCCGTCGCGTGCGTCGCGTAGCTGCCGACGTTTTCACCCGCATCACGCGCCGTCTCCGTCACGCTGATGTTGTCAGCCGCAAGGAAACCGCTCGAGGTCGGCGAGAGCGTCGGATCGGACGCGCCGTACACCTTGGTGCCGCTGCCGGCGGTCACCGAGGCCGTCGCCCGGTTGATCGTGATCGTGGCCGTGCCGCTCGCCGCGACGTAGTTCTGCGTCGCATCGAACGAGCAGGTCACCGTGTAGGTGCCTTGCGTCGTCGGTGCGCCCGAACCCGGCGAGTAGCTGATCGTGCCGCTGAGCGTGTCTTCGCCGACGCCCGTCACCGTGCACGTGCCCGCGTGCGAGTTGCCGTCGTAGGTGAACGTGCCGCCGGTTGCCGTCGCAATCGGCGTCGCCGGCGTAATCGACAACGAGCCATCGGTATAGCTGACGGCGTAGTTGCCGAGTGCCGCACCGGACGCGGTCGCGTGCGTGGCGTAGCTGCCGACGTTCTCGCCCGCGTCGCGCGCCGTTTCCGTCACGCTGATGTTGTCAGCCGCGAGGAAGCCGGTTGACGTCGGCGACAGCGTCGGATCGGACGTCCCGTACACCTTCGTGCCGCTGCCCGCCGTCACCGACGCGGTGGCCTGCGTAATCGACAGCGAGCCGTTGTTGTAGGTGACGTCGTAGTTGACCAGCGCCGCGCCCGCCGCCGTGGCGTGGGTCGCGTAGCTGCCGACGTTCTCGCCCGCATCGCGCGCGGTTTCCGTCACGCTGATGTTGTCAGCCGCGAGGAACCCGTTCGAGGTCGGCGTCAGCGTCGGATCGGTCGTGCCGTAGACCTTCGTGCCGCTGCCGGCCGTGACGCTCGCCGTGCGCTTCGTCACCGTGACGGTGACCGTCGCGCTCGCCGTGCCGCCGTGGCCGTCGCTGATCGAGTAGGTGAACACGTCGACGCCCGCGAAGCCGGGGTTCGGCGAGTACGTCACGGTGTTGTCACCGTTGACGGCTGCCGAGCCGCTGCCCGGACCGTTGCTCGTGCCCGTCACCGTCAGCGTGTTGTGATCCGGATCGCTGTCGTTCGCCAACACGTTGATGGTCACCGGCGTGCCGCTGAACGTGCTCGCGACGTCGTTGACCGCCACCGGCGGTTGATTGCAGCTCGGATCGTTCGCCGTCTTGACGGTCACGGTCGTGAACGAGTTGTTGTTGTTGACCGCGCCGTCGTTGTCCTGAACCTGGAGGCCCAACGTGTAGGTTCCCGGCCCGAGTGCCGTGAACGCCGCCGTCGCGTCGACGGTCGCGCCCGTCGCGTTCGGATGCGTGAAGTCGCTGTTGGTATCCCAGATCCAGCGATACGCCACGATCGAACCGTCTTCATCCGACGACGCGGTTCCGTTCAGGAGGACCGAATCACCGGGGCACATCGCGTACGGTCCGCCCGAGCGAGCAGTCGGCGGCACGTTCGTGTTGACGATCTGCACGTCGCACTCGCCCGTCGTGTTCAGGTTGTTCGAGTCAGTCACCGTCACCGTCACCTTGCGCGTCGTCGGGAATGACGCCGGCTGGGTGAACAAGTGCGAGGTGCTGTCGTTGAACGACGCGTTGTTGTCCACGACGGGATTCGACCCGTCGTCGAACTTCCACGTGTACTTCGTCATCGTGACGGTGGTGTCGGGGTTCGAAGCCGTGGCCGCGAACTGGACGGTGCCGCCATGCGTCCCGAGGCTGTTCGGCGTCGCCGTGCACGAAATCGACGTCGGCAATTCGAGCAGCGAAGGCGTCAGGATAATGACCGCCCACGAGCTCGCCATGTCCTGATTGATCGGCGGCGTCCCCTGCGTCTGCGAGAACGAGCCGTCGTTTAACGTGTTCTGCCGATTGATGAGGAAGTCGGCGTAACCGGCGTACCAGTCGGTGGCGCCTGCCAACAACGTGATCGGCGCCGTCTTGCCGTTGTTATCGAGCGCAGTACGCATCGCTTTGGTCAACTGGTACATCGTGTAGAAGTTGCCCATCGACGAGTTGTAACGCGCGTTCATGTAGTTCATGGCCGCCGTGAACCGCGCGTTCGTCTGCGGGATGTCGTCGGCGTTCATGAGGATCATGCCGGCCGCGGTGACGTTCGTCGCGGCATCCCACAACGGGTTCTGGTTACCGGTGTAACCAAAGTGACCGTCGTTCGGGTTCTGCATCAACGGAACGCCGACGTTCCACTGACGGTCGCGGACCCACTGCGGTGCGTCGAGGCCCCACTTCTCGGCAGCGAGGACACCGATGGCCCACCAGTGCGAGGCCGACGTGTCGTTGTTGTCGCTCGGCAGGGTGTAGTGCCAGCCGCCCGTGCCGAAGTTCATGCCGGACGAATAGGCGTCGAGGATGTCCTGCACGATGTCCTGGTACTGACGCCCCTTGACGTGCGTCGCGTCGCCCGTATCCGCGACTTTCGTCTGCGAACCGCCGGTGACGAGGGCGTCGATGACCTGACCGTTGATGTACGACTCGGTGCCGTTGTTGACCGATAGGCCGTAACCATTGCCATTCGCGTCAGCCACGTTGCCGTTGTTCGCCGCGGCGCTCTTCGTGCTGAGCGAGTTCAGCAGGAAGCGAATGCCCGCCTGGACGTCGATGACGTAGGGGTCTTTGGTCGGATCGGCCCCTTCCTTGTGGTTGTTGATGGCAAAGGCCTGGACGACCGACGCGGTGGCCGGGATGTTGTCCTGTCCGAGCCAGTTCTCGACGAGCAGGTTGTTGACCGTGGCCCGGCCTGCGCGTTTGTGCAACGCCCACAGACCCCAGTCAATCGCCATGTTCACTTTCGTGTCGCGGCTGTTCGCCGCGATGATGACCTTCATCGTGTCGGTGTATGTGTTGCCCTTCTGGTCGACCGCGGTGATTCTTGCCGTGAACGTTTGGCCGAGGGCGCCGTTGTAGGTGTGCTTCAACTCGATCACGAGCGGATTCGAGACGCTGACTGCCTGAGCGCCAGAACCGTCGCCCGGGTCCCACGTCGCGCTCGCGAGCGGCGAGGGAGCGCCGGTCGGCGACATAGACACGGCCTGAAGGTACAGGCTTCCGCCGGAGAACACCTGGTGCGGCTCCGTCTTCACGCCGAGCCAAGGCACTGCCACGACAACGGGCTGGCAGGCGTCGCCGGTGCCATTGCCGTCGGAGTCCTTCTGATCCGGATTGAAGACGTCCGGGCAGTTGTCGGCGGCGTTCAGAATACCGTCGCCGTCGCGGTCGGGCGGATCGCAGGCGTCACCGTATCCGTTGCCATCCGTGTCGATTTGGTTCGGGTTCGCCACGTACGGGCAGTTGTCCTGCGCGTTCGGAATGCCGTCGTTATCGATGTCTGGATCCTGGCAATCGCGAATGCCGTCGCCGTCGATGTCGGGGAACGTCGACTCCACAAAGGACGCGTTCACCGTGTCCTGGTGGTTGATGCACAGCTGATTATCGGGAACCGTGCAGTGGCGGCCGCTGCGATCGATGATGCAGTTGACCTCGGTGCTGTTGAGATCCGAATACAGCACGTCGGCGCGCGCCCACTCGATGTAGCTGTGTCCGTTCTGCTGAACGCTGAAGACGTTGCACGCCTGAGAATTGAGCGCGGCGACCGTCGCCGCATCACTCAACGTGACGTCGACGAATCCACCGGGGTTGCACGTGCAACCGGCGGTTGCCGATGCACTGCCCACGGTGACGCCGTTGATTTTGAACGTGTACGTCGCCGGCAAGCCATCGCCGAACTCGCCGTTGCCGCAGGTATCCAACATGCGGAAACGCACGCTCACCGGAGTTTCGGGCGTCGGCGGATTGGCCGGCGAGGGCGACGGTTCGAAATCGGCAGCGACTGCGGTCGGAGCCGACGCGACGAAGCCCCCGCGCGCCGACACGTGATTGACGGTCATCGCGGCGAGCGCCAACGCCAGTGCGCCAACAGCCGTCGTGAGGCGTCGCATCGCCTTCAATTGGGTCGATAGATTCTTGATGCTCATGCTCTCCTCACGCTTAATTGCAGGGACCGGCCGTGCCGTTCGGGCACTGCGTGCGCTCGTTCGTCTGGGCGCCAGATAAATTGGCGCCGCGAGCATTGCGAAGGTCGGCGTTGTTCAGGTTCGCGCCGCCAAGCAGCGCTCCAGCGAGGTTCGCGCCGCGCAGGTTCGCACCGTAGAGAGATGCGTTCTGGAGATCAGCGCTGCTGAGATCTCCCATTTCTGCGTTGACGCCGTCGAGATTGGCCGACGCGAGATTGCAGCTCGGGCACGAGCGTGTCTCGCGCAGCTGCTTGACATCGTCAGGATTGTCTGCGGACAGCGGAGCAAAGGCCGCGAATGCGGCGAATGCCGTCACTGCCGTCAGGCAGGCGCGCCGTTTCGTTACGTACATCGTTGTAAACCTCACTGGAAGAAAGAGTTGCGCAAAACCTTCTAAAGTACTTGAGCGGACACCACGGTCAGCTCTTCAAAGTGGGGCATATCTTCTCCGCATTGTTCAGTTACTGTCAACCCCTAATGTGTGAACAACGCACAGTGTTGGACAGAATTTACACAGCCACCATAAGTGGCGGTGCTGCAACGATAGCGCGGCAACTGATGCGCTGGCTGTGGACGGAACGCCACGATGGGATGGGTAAGACGCGACCAGTCTGGTGTGGCTTATAGACGAAGTCGATGCGACTTAATGGCCTGACCGGTTTATACTTACCGGCTTGGTGGTGCTACGGAATTGTTAGCTCGGTTCGGTTTCTTGGTTGCGGGCCTCGCCACGGCTCTGACGCTCGGTCAGCCGCCGACCCCGGCGCCGCGTCCCTCGGTGACGCAGGTGAAACCTGGCGTGTTTCAACTCGGGTCGATTCGGGTCGACACTGCGCAGCGCGAGTTGTCGGTGCCCGCCAAAGTCACCGATGCGCAGGTTCTCGAGTTCGTCGCGTGTACGCGAGGAGGCTTCAAGGAATACGAGAGCGCGTTGGAAATCGACACCGACGCCATTTCGTTCAACGCCGCCATGCTGTTGCTCGGCGTCGATCCCGCCCATGCACGCGTGCCGGTTCGACACTTCGATCCAATTCCGCCGAAGGGCGATCCCGTTGAAGTCACCGTCAGTTGGGACACTCCGTTAGGGACCAAGAGGATTCGCGTCGAGGAACTGCTGCTCGATCGGCGAACAGGAAAATCGATCCCGGAGGGTCCCTGGGTGTACACCGGTTCAACGTTCGTCGAGCAGGGAAAATATCTCGCCGACATCGACGGAGTACTGATCGGATTCGTGCATAGTCCTGCGCCGGTCATCGAAAACCCGCGCGCCGGAGCGGTGGACGCGTACGGCGACATCGTGCGGAACCCGATGACGGGGGCGCTCGGCGGCATGCAGGTCACCCTGACCGTCAAGGCGTTGGCCATCGACCATCCATAACCGCGTTTCCTGAAGAGGTGTTCATGAGATCGTTCGTCGTCTTCGCCCTGGCGGCCGCGTGTGCGGCGACGCCGACCGCCGCAACCGCCCAGACGCAACTGTCGCGGGAAACGCGGCAGAAGTTGACCGACGCCTTGAACAAGGGCGCGGCCTATCTGAAATCGCAGCAGAAACCCGACGGCACGTGGGAAAACCACGAAGGCGTCACCGGCATGGCGGCGACGGCGCTGCTGAAAAATCCGGCGATGTCGAAAGCCGACGCGCACGCGGCGACGGCGAAGACGATCGCCTATCTGCGCGGCCTCGCGAAGCCGGACGGCGGCATTTACGTCAAGAACATCCCGCACTACATCACCGCCGTCTCGTCGATGACCCTCGTCGCCAACGGCGATCCGAAAGACAAAGCCACCATCGAAAAAGCGCGCAAGTACCTCGTCGATCACCTGCTCGACGAAGGCGAAGGGCTCTCGCCGAACGACAAGTTCTACGGCGGCCTCGGCTGGGGCGGACTGAGCGACGGCGGCCGCGCCGACATCATCAGCATGGAGTACGGTCTGCGGGCGATGAAAGAAGACGGCACCGCGCCGAACGATCCCGCGTGGGACAAAGCGATCAAGTTCCTGCAGCGCACCCAGAACGCCGGCGAGTTGAACGATCAGGGCTGGGCGAACGAGGACGGTGGGTTCGTGTACTACCCGGGCTTCAGCACCGCCGGCGGCACGCGCTCGTACGGCTCGGCCACCTACGCCGGCCTCATGAGCTACACGTGGGCGAACCTGAAGAAAGACGACCGCCGCGTGCAATCCGTGATGAAGTGGATCCGCGACAACTACACGGTCGACGAGAACCCCGGCCTCGGGCAGAAAACGGTCTACTACTACTACATGGTGTTCGCGAAAGCGCTGCAGGCCGTCGGCGAGAACACAATCACTGATGCGAAGGGCGTGCAGCACAACTGGCGTGAAGATCTCGCCAAGAAGCTGATCTCGTTGCAGCATCCCGAGGGCTATTGGGTGAACCCGGTGCCGGACGAAATGCAGGACAACAAGGTCCTCGTCACCACGTTCACGATGATGGCGATCGAAGCAATCCTGCAGTGACCGACGGCCGGTCTGCGCCGCCAGCGCCGGAGCAATATTACGACGCCCTGACGGACGTCTACTTGCGGCTCTTCGGCCACGACTGGCATCTCGGCTACTGGGTCGACGCGTCGGATCTCGCGCACGCCGCGACACGATTAAACGAAGTGATGCTCCGGCGTCTGCCGCAGACGCCGGGTCTCGCGATCCTGGACGTCGGCTGCGGCGCCGGTGGCGGATCCGTGTTCATCGCCACCCGCCGCGACTGCTCCATCGTCGGCGTCAGCAACAGCCGCTCGGGCTTGGACGAAGCGGCGCGCTACGCGGCGACGCACAACGTGGCCGATCGCGTCCGCTTCGAGTTCGCGGATGCGGTGGCGCTGCCGTTTCCTGACGCGTCGTTCGATGCGATCTGGTCCGCCGAAGCGATCCACAACATCACCGACATGGACGCGCTCTGCGCGCAATTCGCGCGCGTCCTCAAGCCAGGGGGCACGATCGTCGCCGGCGACGTGTTCGCGCTCGGCGATCCGGCATCATCGACGCTGGCGCAGATGACATCGTTCGGCCTGCACGTGTTGACCGCGGACCAGTGGATCGCGCAGTTCTCGCGCCACGGCATCCGCGTCGTCGAATCGATCAGCATCGGCCATCACGTCGGGCCGAGCTTCGATGCGTGTACGGCGATCTGCCGAACGGCGTTGACCGGAACGGATCTCTCCCCAGTGGCGCGTGTGATTCTGACGCGCACAATCGATGCGCTCGCGGCCATGAAAGCCGCGTTCGAGGCGCGCGAGTTGAGCTGGGGGATCTGGGTCGGGACGCGCTAGCTGTCCGACGGCATCTTCTTTCTGAGCGTTGCGCGATTCACGCCGAGGATGTCGGCCGCCTTCACTTGATTCCCTTTCGTAATCGTCAGCGCTTCTCCAACCAGCGCCGTTTCGACGACGTCGAGGATGTCGTGGTAGGCGGACCCGATGCGGTCCTGCTGCTCGAGCCGTTCGCGCAGCGCCGTCCGCACCGTCCGCGCCAACGTCGAGTCGAGCCCGGCCGGCGCAGCGGCCAGCCGTGAATTACTCAGGCTGATCCCGATGTCCTCCACCGTCAGCACATCGCTGCGCGAGAGGATCGACGCACGTTTGATGACGCGCTCGAGCTCGCCGACGTTTCCGGGCCACGGATGTTCTTTCAAAAGCTGCATCACGTCCTGGTCCACGCCGCGGATCGTGCGTCCCAGCTCGCCGCTGAACAGGTGAATGAAATGCCGCACGAGCAGCGGGATGTCGTCGCGGCGCTCGCGCAGCGGAATCAGCCGCAGCGTGATGATCGCCAGCTCGTCGTACAGCTCGCGGCTGAAGCGCCCTTCGCGCACCGCTTCGGTCAGGTCGTGTTCGGCGGTGGCGAGAACGCGCGCGGTGACGCGCGTGCCGCTCCCCCGCGTCCGCTCGGTGGCGAGCGCGTGCGCCGTGCGCGCCTGCAGCGGCGCCGGCAGCCGATCGACGTGCGACAGTTCCACCGTCCCGGCGCCGGTCTCGAACAGCCGCGCCGTCAACGCCTCCTCGGTCACGGTCGCCGAATCGACCGCCACGAGCGGCCGATCCCGCCGCGCGCTGTTGTCGTGAATCGTCGCGACGACGAGGCGCTTGCCGGTCCCCGGCTCGCCGACGATCAGCGCCGGCACGTTGTTGGTCGCAAGCCGCCCGATCGTCTTGTAGACGTCGACCATCGCCGGCACGTCGCCGACGAGCGCGATCGGTTCTTCGGCCGCCGCGTGCGTCGCGTCCGGCGGCCGCTGTGACGCCAGCGCTTTGTCGATGACCTGCCGCAGATCGTCGAGGTCGAGCGGCTTCATCAGGTAATCGAAGGCGCCCGCGCGGATGGCGTCAATCGACGTCTGGCTCGTGCCGTACGCCGTCATCATCACCACGCACAGGCCGGGAAACTGCGACCGGAACTGCTGCAGCGCGGTCAACCCGTCGACACCCGGCATCCGGATGTCCATCATGACGACATCGGGACGCGACTCGTCGATCAGCCGCGTGGCTTCGTGGGCGTTGCTCGCAATGCGGCACGAATGACCCTCGAAGGTCAGGAAGTGCTTGAAGGCGGTGGCGATCGATTGATCGTCGTCTACGACGAGGATGTCAGCCATGCGTCGGTGTCACCATTGGCAGCCAGATCGTCGCGCGCGTCCCGCGCGGCGACAGCGGCGCCAGCTCGATGCGGCCTCCATGACTCTCGACTGCGGCCTTGGCATTGACGAGACCGAGACCGACGCCTTCGCGTTTTGTTGAGACGAACGGATCGAACACGCGGTCGGCAACGGAGGGATCGATACCCTCCCCATCGTCGCATACATCGATGCGGATCGCCGCGCGAGCCAGGTCGCCGGCCGATTCGATCCGCAGCGTGCCGCCGGCGGTCATCGCGTCGGCCGCGTTGTTGATCACGTTCAGCAACCCGTGTTTCAGCCGCGTCGCATCGAGTTCGAGCACCGGTTCGCTCGGTTCGAGCCGGGTCTCGACGGCAATCTGCCGGTGCTTGAGCTGCGGACCCAGTTGCGTCAGCACCTCGCGAACGATGTCGTTGAGCCGGACCGGCTGCCGGTGCAGTTCGCTCGGACGCGCGAGCTCGAGCAGTTCCTGGATGACCGTTTCGACCTGCAGGACGTCCCGCAAAATCGCTTCGAC
Organism: Vicinamibacterales bacterium; assembly: GCA_035652075.1. Classification (GTDB taxonomy): domain Bacteria; phylum Acidobacteriota; class Vicinamibacteria; order Vicinamibacterales; family CAVVIG01; genus Gp6-AA45. Next base: position 1,935 of record DASREL010000112.1, on the reverse strand, counting down.
GCCGTCGCGCATCGGCTCGTCCTCCGTCCGGCGGAGGCGCGCCTGCAGCAGCTGTGTCTGCATCTTGATCGCCGACAGCGGATTGCGGATGTCGTGCGCGATGCGCGCCGCAATCAAGCCGGTGACGGCGAGTTTTTCCGATCGCACGAGCGCCCGCCGTGACTCGGCCAGCCGCTCGAGCATCGCGTTGAACGCCTGGCCTAACCGTCCGACCTCGTCGTCGCCGACGGCCGCGCGCGTGGTGGCGTCGGAGATCGTCGTCGCGTCGGCGAACTGCACGAGTCGATCGAGCGGGGCCGTCACGCGGCGCGCGACCAACTGGCTGACGATGATCATCCCGGCGACGCTGAGAATCGCCGCCACGGCGATCGTTCCCGTGACGGCGCGAGTGGCGGCCATCAACTCGGTTGTCTGCGAGATGACGGCGACGAGCGTGTCCGGACGTGAGGGCACGCGGTGAAAAGCGACAAAACAGGGTGCGCCACATGACAGCCGCGTGACATACGACTGGGTCGGGGGCGTGGCGATCGCCTGTGCCACCACGGTCGGATTCATCACCGCCAGCGTCACGGCCGTCTGATGTTCCGCGTCGAGCGTCGTCGCCAGGATCGTGCCGGAACGATTGAACGTCAGCACGTCGCCGCCGGCGATCGCTTTGACGCTGCGGAGAATGACCGGATTGAGCGCGAATTCGCTCTGGCTCACGAGCGCCGCCGCGTTGTCGATCTGCGACTGCACCCGCGACTCGAGCGCGCGAGACGCGACCGAGAGCGCCACGTATGCCGTCGCCGTAATCGCCACGACGGCCACCGAAGCAAACGGAATGACGATGCGGTGATGGAGCTTCACGGCGCAATCGTCACGAACGTCATCAGAACGGACATCGTGAATACATTGGGCGTCAGGATGCCGAGATCGTAACCGATGTTCAGGCACCGTCCTTGGCGCATCGGCTAATCGATGGGCCGCGCAGGCAAATCCGTTGGCTCTCCGTCTTTATTCTTCGTTCCGCGGCGATATTGCGCGATGCGCCGAAAATAATCGGGCGTCGTGTAAAAGATCGTCTGAATCGTCGCCGTTGCAGACGCGCCGCCGAAAAAATCGCGCGATGCACGTCACAGATTGTGTGCGTCGCCGCGAAAATCATCGACACGCGACAAATATTTTCCGTTTCACGCGTTTCGTTGCCGCAACGGAGCGGATTGTCGACGAACGGTGTCGAATAATCACGCACCGAGTGAAAAAACGACGCGATGAGGAAAATTATTCGGAGACGGCCGCTACTGCGACAAGGCCAGCGCGGCGGTCGCCCACGCGGTGGCGGCCGCCGAAATCCACTGGTTGATCCCGTACGGAAAGCCGCTCTCGAAATACGCCTGGATCGGCGTCGCGCGCGACGAGACGAACCACGACCCGTCGTCCATTTGCGTGCGCAGCAAGAACGCCACGCCCTTGCGATACACCGGATCCGAACCGGTCATTCCGCTTTCATGCAACGCGTACAACGCGATGCCGGTGGCGTACGCATCGCTGCCCGATTTCTCGAGTTGCGCCCATCCACCGTCCTCGCGCTGCCGCTCGAGCAGTTCACGGCGGGCCGTGGCGACGGCGTCGGCGGACGCCTTCGCCCATGCGAGGCCGAGCAGACGGAACATCCGCTCGTTGGTCGACTGCGCGCTCGCGTGTTGCAGCCACGTTCGTGCGCGTTGCACCGCCTGTTCGAAATCGGCCGCCATCGGCGCCGGCGCGTACTGTTGCAGCGCGCGCATCGACAACGCCGTCACCGCGATGTCGTCCCACTCGATCGGCGGACGGTTCGACGCCACCGGCCAATGGCCGTCCGGCATCTGATGCCGTTTAATCCAGATCGCCTGCGCGTCGGTCGCCTCGTCGCCGGGATGCCCGTCGGCGCTCAAGCCGATCAGCAGATAGCTC
>DASREL010000111.1:0-38415 GCA_035652075.1 Vicinamibacterales bacterium | reverse complement strand
CGCGCGAAGTTCAGCGCCGCCGGCGAGTATCAGATCGAATTGTCGGCGACCGACGGCGAAAAGCAGACGACGACGCCGATCAAGGTCACGGCGAAGTAACACGGCAGTCGTAGCGCAGGCCTTCAGGTCTGCAGCAGCCCTGAAGGGCTGCGCTACATCACAGCACGACCTCGAACAGCCCGGCCGCGCCCATGCCGCCGCCGATGCACATCGTGACGACGACGTGCTTCGCGCCGCGGCGACGGCCTTCGATCAACGCGTGGCCGACGAGGCGGGCGCCGGACATCCCGTACGGGTGACCGACGGCAATCGCGCCACCGTTGACGTTCAGCCGGTCATCAGGAATCCCGAGGCGATCGCGACAGTAGATCACCTGCACCGCGAACGCTTCGTTGAGTTCCCAGAGATCGATGTCCGCGACCTGCTTGCCCGTCTGCTTCAGCAGCTTCGGGACGGCGAACACCGGTCCGATGCCCATCTCGTTCGGCTCGCAGCCGGCGACCGCGAAGCCGCGGAAGATGCCGAGCGGTTTCAGTCCTTTTTTCGCCGCGAGCGTATCGCTCATCACGATCGCCGCGGACGCTCCGTCCGAAAATTGACTCGCGTTCCCCGCCGCGATCACGCCGCCCTCGATCGCCGGCTTGATCTTCGCCACGCCCGCGAGCGTCGTGTCGGCGCGAATGCCTTCGTCGTGCGAGACGGTCACGTCCTGAACGGATTGCGCGCCACTGTTCTTGTCGACGACCTTCATCTTCGTCGTCATCGGCGCGATCTCGTCGTCGAACTTGCCGGCCGCACGCGCCGCCGCCGCGCGCTGCTGACTGCGGACGCCGTATTCGTCCTGCTGCTCACGCGGGATGCCGTACTTCTTCGACACATGCTCCGCCGTCTGCAGCATCGGCCAGTACAGCTCGGGCTTGTGCTCGACGATCCAGTCGTCGTTGATCATGTGTTTGTTCATCTCGTTCTGCACGCACGAGATCGACTCGACGCCGCCGGCGCCGTAGACGTCGCCTTCGCCGGTGATCACGCGCTGCGCCGCCATGGCGATCGTCTGCAGGCCGGACGAACAAAAGCGATTCACGGTCATCCCCGACGTCGTCACCGGGCATCCGGCGCGGATCGCGATCTGGCGCGCGATGTTGCGTCCGGTCGCGCCTTCGGGGTTCGCGCAGCCCATGATCACGTCTTCGATCTCGGCGGGGTCGAGCGCCGCGCGCGCGATCGCGTGCTGCAGCGCGTGGCCGCCCATGTCGGCGCCGTGGGTCATGTTGAACGCGCCCTTCCAGCTTTTGCAGAGCGGCGTGCGCGCGGTGGAGACGATTACTGCATCAGGCATCGCCGGCATTCTACAATCACCGGCACATGTTGGCGCTCGACGACCTCGTTGTCCTGGATCTCTCGCATGCGCTCGCCGGCCCCTTCGCCTCGACGATGCTCGGCGACTACGGCGCGGAGATCATCAAGATCGAGCCGCTCGACGGCGAGATCTCGCGCGCGTGGGGACCGCCGTTTTACGGCGACGAGTCGGCGTACTTCGTCAACCTGAATCGCAACAAGAAGAGCGTCGCGATCGACCTCAAGACCGACGAAGGGCGTGCCATCTTCTTTCGACTCCTCGATGGCGCGGACGTCGTGCTCGAGAACCTGCGCGTCGGCACCGTCGGCAAACTCGGGATCGGCTACGACCAGTGCAGCGCCAGGAATCCACGCATCGTGTACTGCTCGGTGTCGGGGTTCGGTCAGAACGGACCATATCGCGATCGCGCGGCGCTCGATCTCGTCGTGCAGGCCGAGAGCGGGATGATCAGCGTCACCGGCGAGCCCGGCAGCCACGGCGTGCGCGCCGGCGTGTCGATCGCGGATATCACCGCCGGGATGTACGCCGCGTTCGGCATCCTGACGGCCGTCCACGCCCGCGCACGATCGGGACGCGGACAATTCGTCGACGTCTCGATGCTCGAAGGTCAACTCGGCATCATGACGGGGCTGTTCGGCGCGTACTTCGCGGATGGTCTCGTCCCGGGACCGCTGGGGACTGCGTACGGCATGCTGCTGCCATATCAAACGTTCCGAACGAAGACGCGCGACATCGCGATCGGGGTCGGCAGCGACAAACTGTGGAAGACGTTCTGTCCGCTGCTCGGCCTGCCGCAACTCGTCGACGATCCGCGGTACGTCAACAACGCCGCGCGGAACGCAAACCGTGCGTCGCTGATCGACGCGCTGCAGACGGCGTTTCTGACGAAGGCATACGAGGAATGGGAATCGATCCTGATGCCGGCGGGCATTCCGATCGGCGCGATCAACACCGTCGACGCCGTCGTCGAACATCCGCAGGTGATCGCGCGCCACTCGTTCGTCGAATGCGAGCATCCGACCGCGGGCAGATTGAAGATGGTGGGGCCGCCGGTCGGCTTGTCGGACACGCCCGGCGCGGTTCGCCGCCCTGCGCCGCGCATCGGCGAACAGACCGACGAAGTGCTTCGAGAACGATTGCAGATGACGGACGCCGACATCGCGCGCCTGCGAGCATCGGGTGTGGTTGGCGCTTGTAGCGCAGGCCTTTAGGCCTGCCGTGGAGGGTTGCGTGGGCTTACTCGACGGACGCGTCGCGATTATTACCGGCGCGAGCAAGGGAATCGGTCGCGTCATGAGCCAGACGTTCGGTCGCGAAGGCGCCAAGGTCGTGTGCGCCGCGCGCTCGCGCGAGTTGAGCGAGGAAACGGCGGCGCTCGTGAACGCGGCCGGCGGCAGCGCGATCGCGGCGATCGGCGACGCCAGCACCGAAGCCGGCGCGCAAGCGATTGTCGACGCCGCGCTGCACGAGTTCGGCCGCATCGATGCGCTCGTCAACAACGCCGGCGACGGCGGTCCCACGAAGCCGATTCAGGACTACACGACCGACGACTGGTTCTACACGATCAACTCGTGCCTCACGAGCGCGTACATGTGCATCCGCTTCGCCGTGCCGCACATGATCGCGTCTGGCGGCGGATCGATCGTCAACATCGCGTCGATGGCCGGACGCCGAGGGTTGATGTATCGCGTGGGCTACTGTTCGGCGAAGGCAGGCCAGATCGGGATGACGTACGGCCTCGCGCTCGAGCTCGGTCCACACAACATCACCGTCAACGCGATCGCGCCCGGCGCGGTCGCCGGCGATCGCATCGACCGCGTGATCAAGGGTCAGGCGGAGGTGCGGGGGATCGCCGAAGCGCGGATGCGACAATCGTTCGTCGAACGCTCGCCGCTGAAGCGGATGTCGACGCCCGAGGACATCGCGTCGCTCGCGATGTTTTTATGCAGCGGCCTCGCACGGAATATCAGTGGGCAGTGCATTCCTGTTACAGCAGGAGAACCGGCCTCCTGAGCACGAAGAGCGCGAAGGCCACGACGATCACGAAGAATTTTTTTCGAGAAACCTTCTTCGCGACCTTCGCGTTCTTCGCGGTCTTCGTGGTGGTTATTTGATCGCCAAAGGGTTTATAGGCGATCCCACCGCCCCCGTGATCGGCAGCGGCGGCGCCACGAAGAAAAATTCGTACACACCATCCCTCGCGCAATCCTCCGCGAGTTCGTCCATGTCGAAGATCTCACCGATCGTGAGCCCCATGTTCGGGATGAACACCTGGTGCAGCGGCTGATACGTGTTCGGGAATTCGTTCGGCCGCACTTCCATCCCCCATGTGTCGGTCGCGACGGCTGCGATCTGTTTCTGCTGGACCCAATCCGCTGAATAAAACGACAGGCCTGGCGCATCACCGCCGGCGTACGTCCCCCATCCGCCCTGTTCCTTGCACAACGTCATGTGACCCGTTCGCACGAGCAGGACATCGCCAACATTGACTGTCACTTTTTCTGCATCGATGGTCGCATCGAGATCCTCGGCGGTAATCCCGTACCCCGGCTCGAGCCACTTGATTCCCTTCGCGCGCGGCACGTCGAGCAGCACGCCGCGTCCGACGACGCCGCTCGCGACCTTGTCGATGCCGTTGCGCTTCGCGCCGCGGCTGCTGACTTCGTTCGCGCTGTAGCCGTTCCACATCACGCCGTCCTCGAAGCAGTGGCTGAGCGCGTCCCACTGCGTCGCGCACTGCAGCGGCATGATCACCATGTCATCGCTGAAGCCGACGCCGCCGGGAAATGGAATCGCGCCGGTCGTGCAGTCCGGACCGGTGATCATCATGCGGTGGATCGGATTGAAGCGGCGCGGCTGGTTGATCTGCGGTCCCTTCGCGTTGAACGGAATCGCGAGCGAGAAGACACGGCCGTGCTTGATGAGCCCGGCCGCCTTCACGATCGCCTCGGGCGAAATGTAATTTAATGTCCCGCGCTCGTCCTCCGCGCCCCATTTCCCCCAGTTTCGCAGCCGTTTTCCGGTGTCGCGCACGATGTCGCTCATATGGGATGGGAATATACTCTCGGTTCCGGAGGAGCGTTCATGAGTGACGAGTTGCTGAATTTATTCGAACAATTCGACCGCGGCCGACTCTCGCGTCGTCAGCTGTTCAAGGCCCTGGGGATTGCCGGCGTTGCCGCGGGCGTGCCGATCCTGCGCACGGCGGAAACGTTCGCGCAAGGCAGCTGCGGCGGCGACCGCGCGAAGCTGCCCGAATGCGATCCGACGCCGGCCAAGCTGCCGTTCGAGCGCACCGGCTGGAAGACGACGATGCTCGATTACCTCTCCTGCCAGTGCGTCGACTACCAGAAGGAAGCGGCGTACTACCAGGCGCTCATGAACTGGAAGATCCGCAGCGACGACGGGAAGATGGCGATGCTCGACATCGGCGACTGGGGCGGACTGATGCTGCGTGGCGGCTACGTCGCGCCGCCGGCGCCGCCCGCACCGGCGACACCTCCGCCCGAAGCGGCCGGTCGTGGCGGCCAGGGTGGACGCGGCGGCGGTCCGCGCGCGCCGCGCAACGCGATCTTCGACGCGTTCGCCTGGGGCATCGATCAGTGGGACGCGAAGAAAGTCGAAGCGGAGCTGCAGAAGCGCGGACTGAATCCGGTTCCCGACAATCACGGCGACGTCCACGGCTTCCGCGTGAAGGATCCAGGCGGCTTTGATCTGATCATCACCGACGCCAACAAAAACAACCGTCGCAAAGGCGCGGCGAGCGGCAAGTCGGCGGCGCCGATGCCGTTCGAGTCGACGAACTGGAAAACGATCTGGCTGGATCACCTGTCGTTCGAAGTGCCCAACTACAAAGAGAGCGTGGCGTTCTACGACGCGCTGCTCGGGTGGAAGCCGACCAAGGACGAAGGCAGCCAGAACCAGGTGCAGATCGGCGAGAACATCGGCGACGCGATCATCCGTCGCGGCGGCGGACGCGGCGGCCAGGCGCCGGCGAAAGCAAACATCGGCCACATCGCGTTCGGCATCACGCCGTTTGATCCGGACGCCGTGCTGAAAGAACTCGAGAAACGCGGATTGACCGCGCGCGTCGACACCGGCGGCCGCGGCGACATCCACACGTCGGCGTACAAGAGCTATCACACGACGACGCCGAATGGATTCGATCTGCAGATCAGTGCGACCACGAAAGCGAATCGGAATCCGGATCTTTAAGGAGTGACCGCGATGAAGTCAGCAGCTATCGGCGTGATCGGCGTCCTCGTGCTCGCGTCGGGTTCGTTCGGTCCGGCGCGTGCGGCCTCGGACGCACCGCTCCTCGTGCCGGGATACAACGCGGCGCGTGACATCCCCGGCGCGAAAGAGCTGCCGGATCCGAAGACCGACTACAAGGTCGTCTTCGCGGACGGCCAGGAAGCGAAGCCTGGCGAGGTCAATCCGATGCTGCCGACCATCGCGACCTACATCAACACGCTCGGCAAGGCGGGTGTGCCGGCCGAACACCGGCACATCATCATCATGTTCCATCAGCGCAATCCCGACATGGACATCGTGATGACGAACGAGGCCTACAAGGCGCGTTACGGCCGCGACAATCCAAACATCGCGATCATCCACGCGCTGAAGCAGGCCGGCGTCGATCTCCGCGCGTGCGGACAAGGCGTCCTCGGACGGAAGATCGATCCGAAGGACGTGAATCCGGACATCCAGATCGATCTCTGGGCGATGACAACGTTGGTCAATCTGCAGCTCAAGGGATACGTTCGAGTCGGATAGCTGTCATTGCGGATTGAGGATTGCGGAATGCGGATTGATTGGCGATTCAATCCACAATAAATCCGCAATCCTCAATCCGAAATCCGCAATACTGTTTCCCCGATGCGTGCTGTCCTCTGCAAGTCCTACGGTTCACCCGATACGCTCGTTGTCGAAGAAAACCCGTCACCTGTCGCGGGACCAGGCGAAGTCGTCGTCTCCGTCAAAGCCTGCGGCGTCAACTTCCCTGACGTCCTGATCATCGAGAACAAATATCAGCTGAAGCCGCCGCTGCCGTTCTCGCCCGGCAGCGAGCTCGCTGGCGTGGTGAAGAGCGTCGGTGACGGCGTGACGAATGCGCGTGTCGGCGATCGCGTGTTGGCGATCACCGGATACGGCGCGTTCGCGGAGGAAGTCAAGGTCGACGCGAAGCGGCTGGTGCCGATCCCAGCCGGCATGGACTTCGTGACCGCGGCGTCGTTCGGCCTGACGTACGCGACCTCCGATCACGCGCTGCGCGATCGTGGCGAGCTGAAAGCCGGCGAAACGCTGCTCGTGCTCGGCGCGGCCGGAGGCGTCGGCATCGCCGCCATCGAAATCGGCAAGGCGCTTGGCGCGCGCGTGATCGCGTGCGCGTCGACCGACGACAAGCTCGCCGTCTGCCGCGAGCATGGCGCCGACGCGACGATCAACTACGCGACTGAGGATCTGCGGGAGCGAATCAAAGCGCTGACCGACAGCAAAGGACCGAACGTCATCTACGATCCCGTCGGCGGTCCGTACACCGAGCCCGCACTGCGATCGATCGCCTGGCGCGGACGCCTCCTCGTCGTCGGATTCGCCGCCGGCGAGATCCCGAAGATTCCGTTGAACCTGACGCTGCTCAAAGGCTGCTCGATCGTCGGCGTGTTCTGGGGCGATTTCGCGCGCCGCGAGCCGCAGCACTTCGCACAGTCCGTCGACCAACTGGGCCGCTGGTTCGCCAACGGGCAATTGAAACCGCACGTGTCGGCGACCTTTCCGCTCGAGCGGGCCGCCGACGCGCTCAAGGTGATGGCGACGCGACAGGTCAAAGGAAAGCTGGTGTTGACGACATGATGCCCTTCGTTCTCGCGGCGGCGATCGTCACGGGACCCATCACCGGCGGCGATCGCGGGCAGCCGTTCGCCGCGATGCGCGCCGCCGATCTCGCGGCGGCGCACTACACCGAAGAGGAATTCTTCATCACCGGCACCGCTTCGTCGTACAAAGCTTCTGGTCCGCTTGCCGTCGACGGGCGATGGACGGTGACGCCGAACACGACGGCGCCGTTCAACATCCGCGTGCTCGTGCGGCGGCCGGCCGACGCGAAGGCGTTCAACGGTGTCGTCCTCGTCGAGTGGCTCAACGTGACGGCGCTGGCCGAAGGCGCCGCCGATTTCATGCAGATGCAGGAAGAAATCCTGCGCGCTGGTTACGCGTGGGTTGGCGTCGGCGCGCAAGCGGCGGGCGTCAACTCGCCGCGCAGCGGTCTCAAGGATTGGGACAAGGCACGCTACGGATCGCTGCAGCATCCCGGCGACGCGTACGCGTACGACATCTTCACGCAAGCGGCGCAGGCGATGAAGCGGCCCAATGAGGTCATGATCGCGACCGGACGCTCGCAGTCCGCGTTTCGGCTCGTCACGTACATCAATGCCGTCCACCCGCTGACGCACGCGTTCGCAGGCTATCTCGTGCACAGCCGCGGTGCGCAGGCGTCGGGCTTGTCGGCGGAGGGCCTCGCGACGGATGCCGACAAGGCAGTCCCGCCCGGCGCGCACATCCGGACCGACATTGATGTGCCGATCCTCGACGTGCAGACCGAGGGCGACATGGTCGCGCTGCGCGCGCACCTCACGCATCAAGATGCGTTTCCGAAGTATCGCCGCTGGGAAATCGCCGGCGCGGCGCACGCGGAAACGCCGCGATGGATCGCCGAGGCGCCGCCGGCGCTCGACATGGGACCGGGCTGTAAAGATCCCGTCAACAGCGCCCCGCATCACGCGGTGATGAAAGCGGCGTTACGCGCGTTGACCGGATGGGTCCGCACAGGAAAAACGCCGCCGCAGTCGCCCGCGATCGCGCTTGGCGACCCCGCTGCGCCCGATCCGATCGAGCGCGACGCGCACGGCAACGCGAAAGGCGGCATCCGCTTGCCGGAATTGGAAGCGCCCACGGCCGTGCTGGATGGCGGTGCGAACACCGGCGCCGTCGAACCGGTTGCCGGCGCGCCGCGGAATTTCTGTTTTCTGTTCGGCCGCACGAAGTTGTTCGATGACGCCACGCTGAAGTCGCTGTATCCTTCGCACGACGCGTTCGTCGCGCAGTTCACGCGCGCGGTGGATGCGCTCGAACGCGACGGGTATCTGCTGAAGCCGGAAGCGGCGGCCGCCAGAGACGCCGCGACCGCGTCACACGTTGCTCGTTGATGTCGCTCGTTGTGGAGAACTCCATGATCCGCCGGACTTTCTTTGCGTTAGCGCTCGCATCGACCCCGTCGCTCTTCTCCATCGGCACGTACGCGGCGACACCGACCAACGGCACCGCGTGCGCGAGCCTCGCCGCGTTGACGATCCCGTCGGTCACGATCCGATCGGCGACGGCCGTTCCGGGCGGCGGATTCACGCCGCCAGGGTCGCGGCAGGAAATGGTGCTGCCCGCGTTCTGCCGCGTCGAAGCGGTCGCGCGTCCGACGAGCGATTCCGAAATCAAATTCGAAGTGTGGATTCCGCCGGCCGAAGCGTGGAACGGCAAGTTCCAGGGCGTCGGCAACGGCGGCTACATGGGATCGATCAGCTATCCCGCGATGGCGCTCGCGCTGCGGCGCGGCTACGCGACGGCCAGCACCGACACCGGCCACACCGGCGACGACATGAAGTTCGGCCAGGGCCATCCGGAAAAGATCGTCGACTACGCGTACCGCGCGGTCCACGTCATGACCGAGACGTCGAAGCTGATCGTCCGCGACGCGCAAGGACGGTTCGCCGACAAGTCGTATTTCGTCGGCTGTTCCGCCGGCGGTCAACAGGCGTTGAGCGAAGCGCAGCGATTCCCCGAGGACTACGACGGCATCATCGCGGGTGACCCGGCGAACAACCGCATTCGACAGTCGTTCGGCTTCCTGTACGCGTGGCTCGCGACGCACACGACCGACGGCGCGCCGATCATTCCGCAGGCGAAGCTGCAACTGCTCACGAAGTCCGCGGTCGACGCGTGCGACGCGATCGACGGACTGAAGGATGGGATCGTCGACGATCCGCGCAAATGTCATTTCGATCCCGCGAAGCTGCTCTGCAAGAACGGCGGCGATGACGCCGCGTGCCTGACGCAGCCACAAGTCGACGCGGCGAAGAAGATGTACGAAGGGCTGAAGAGTCCGAAAACCGGCGAGCAGATCTACACCGGGTGGCCGCGCGGCAGCGAAAGCTTCGGCGACGCCGCGATCATGAGCTGGCGCACGTACGTGATGGATCCGCAGGAACCGATGCGCCTCGGCTTCTTCAAGTACTTCCTCTTCCACGATCCGAACTGGGACTATCGCTCGATCGACTGGGATCGCGATCTCGCCTACGCGGAGCAGAAGCTCGGCTTCTTCGCACCGGTCGACAAGGATCTCAGCGGGCTGAAGAAACATGGCGGCAAGCTGCTGATGTACACGGGCTGGATGGATCCGGTCGTGCCGCCGCAGGACACCGTCGCCTACTACGAGGGCGTGACAAAGACGATGGGCGGCGCGGAGCGGACGCGGGACTTCGCGCGCCTGTTCATGGCGCCGGGGATGGGCCACTGCAGCGGCGGGCCGGGACCGAATACCTTCGACGCGCTCGCTGCGCTCGAGCAGTGGGTCGAACACGGCGCCGCGCCAGATAAGTTGATCGCCACGCACTCGACGAACGGAAAAGTCGACCGGTCGCGGCCGCTCTGTCCGTACCCGCAGGTCGCGCACTACAAGGGCACCGGCAGCGTCGACGAAGCGTCGAGCTTCTCGTGCGTCGCGCCAACGAGCGTGTCGCCGAGCAAGACGACGACCACGAGCGGCACGCGCTGAAACGGCTCGTCGCGATCGCGCTCGGCGCCGCGGCGATCGAACTCACCGCGGCGATCGTCTCCGCGCAGCTCGTTCGCAACGGCTGGATGGCGGCGATGCCGCCGCTGCCAGACCGCCCCGTCATCGGATTCGGTCCGGTCAACGGTCCGCGGCACGACCCGGCGTTCGCGCCGGATGCGCCGCCGTGCATCAGCGCGTACGGCGATTCCTTCACCTACGGCGCCGAAGCGCCAGACGAGAGCACGTATCCGCACGATCTCGGCGTCAGCGTGCGATGCCGCGTCGCCAACTACGGCGCCGGCGGATACGGCGCCGATCAGGCGCTGCTGCTCTTTCGCGCCCAGCAATCGATCGACCGCGCGCACGTCGTGATCCTCGGTCACGCGTCGGAAGACATCATGCGCAGCGTCAGCCAGCTCGAGCTGCTGCTCTATCCGACCGACGAAACCGTCTGGTCGTTCAAGCCGCGGTTCACGCTGACATCCGGCGCGCTTACGCGCATCGATCCTGATCGTTCGCTCGACGATGATTATTTCTTTCGCACGCGGCCGCGGCGGCGGTTTCCGTACTCGTTCGCGATCGCCCGATGGCTGCTGACGGACTTCGACGTGCGCGCGCGCGTGCGCGGCGTCGCGCGCTACGCGGACTTCTACGCAAGCGATCACCCGTCGGGCGCGCTGCCGCTGACGGTGGCGATCCTGACCGCGTTTTCGCGAGAGGCGCGCGCGGAGGGACGCGAGCCGTACGTGTTGTTGATTCCTGAGGCGCCCGATCTGCCGGCGTTCGCATCGTCAGGCGCGTGGATCGACCAGCCGCTCGCCGACGCGCTGACGCGGAACGGCGTCCGCGTCATTCACGGCGGGCCGCTGCTCGCGCGGCGGCCCGACTTCGTTGATCCGTGTGCCGTCTACACCGGCTGCCACGGTCACTTCACTCAGCGAGGATACGCGGCGCTGGCCGACGTCGTCCGAGACGCGGTCTGTTCCAGCGCGTCGAGCTGCGTTTTCATCAAGTGATTCTTGAGCGTCGTCGCATCGCCGAAATCGAGATACGGCTCGTTCTGCGGATCGTAGGCGGTCCACGTCGGCAGTCCCTTGCTGTTCGGATCGCCAAACCCCGCGAACTTCACCCAGTACGCGCCCATCTGCTCCGACAGGTTGCGATCGACGTCGGTGTACTTGAACGTCGGATTCCGCAGGTTGCCGAAGACGTACGAGATTTCCGACGCATGGTACGCGCCCCACTCCTTCGCGCGCGGACTCGGCGGCACGTGCGAGAACTGATAGAGAAACGCTTTCGAGCCGCCAGCCGTCACCATCCGCGCCCACGTGCGCATCTCGAGCGTGAAGGTGCGATCGCGGCCGATGCCGAGCATCGCGTCGGCGACGTCGGCGTCCGACTTCGCCGGATACGCCGCCTCGACCGCCTTCGCGTTGTCGCCGAACTGCGTCGCCAGATATTTTTCGTAGTCGGCGACCGTCTTCGGGAACTGCGCCGGGCTGCTCAGCGTCGTCCACTCGTTCGCATTCGATCCGACGACGACCGGCACGTTGCTGTGTTTCTTCTGCGCGAAGATCGTGCGGACATCGTCCGGCAGCACGTACCCGTCGACGTTGACAGTCGATCGGAATGCTTGCACCGCGGCCAATTTTTCTGCGGGCACTGCGCGCAGCGCGTCGATCGACTGCGCGCCGAGCGAAGTCGCGAGCGCCACGCCGGCTTTTTCGTAGTCCGCCAGCTTTGGAATGCGACCGAACTGCCCGCCGCTTTCGCCGATCGCCTGCTGGAACATCCCTTTCGCGAGCGGCGTGGCCTGGACGACGTTGACGCTCCACGAGCCGGCGGACTCGCCGAAGATCGTGATGTTGTCGGGGTCGCCGCCGAACTGCGCGATGTTGTCGTGCACCCACTTCAGCGCCGCGATGTGATCGAGGATCGCGTAGTTGCCCGACGAATGGTCGTGCGATTCCGCCGTCAGCCCTGGGTGCGCGAGAAATCCGAACACGCCGAGGCGATAGTTCGTCGTGACGAGGATCACGCCTTTCTTCGCGAACGCGATGCCGTCGTAGGTCGGCGTCGATCCCGAGCCGCGCGTCCACGCGCCGCCGTGAATCCACATCATCACCGGGTGCTTGCGACGAATCACATTCGGGGCCCACACGTTGAGATAGAGGCAGTCTTCGCTCGTCGGCTGCGGCGCCGTCGCGTACGGCGAACCCGCCGGATACGGCACCTGCATGCATTCGGCGCCAAAGGTGTCCGCCCTCTTCACGCCCGTCCACGGAATCACTGTGTGTGGCGGCCGCCATCGCAACTCGCCGACGGGCGGCGCGGCGAACGGAATCCCTTTGAAGACGCGGACGTTGTCTTCGACCGTTCCCGAGATCACGCCGCCATCGACGCGAATCGTCGGCAGCTGCGCGGAAAGCGCGATCGCGCCGCACAACAGACTGACGACTATCGACATGCGACCGACGACTGCTGATCGGTGACTGCTTGCTACCATGTGATCACTCCACGCGCGCCGTCGCTCGATGCGAGCGCGTCCAATGCCTCGTTGATCTTCGTCAGCGGATAGGTCCGCGCGACCAGTTCCTGAAGCTTCAGCTCACCGCGTTGGAACAGCGATGCGAGCCTGGGGATATCTTCCGTCGGCCGGCCGGATCCGTACACCGATCCGATCAGCTTCTTCTCCTGCATCACGAACGGAAACATCGGAAAGGACGCCTGGCAGTCCGCACGCGACAGCCCCGTCAGGACGACGGTGCCGCCCTTGCGGATCGCGTCCAGCGCCGACGTCAGCGTCCTCGGCGACCCGACGGTGTCGAACACGAAGTCGACGCCTCGTGGCAACGGGTCGTTGCCGTTCATCGTTTTCGTCGCGCCGAAGTCTCTCGCCAGTTCGAGCGGCCGCTCGTGCAGATCGACCGCGATGATCTGCTGCGCGCCGGCGATGCGCGCGCCTTGAATGACGTTCAGGCCGACGCCGCCCGCGCCGATGACGACGACCGTCGCGCCTTTCGGCACGCGCGCGGCTGTCGTCGCGGCGCCAACGCCCGTCAGCACCGCACAGCCGAGCGTCGCGAGCGCGTCAAACGCGATCGTCGGATCGACGCGAATCGCGCCTTCTTCCGGCACGATGACGTAGTCGGCGAAGCACGCGGTCCCGAGAAACGGCGCGATCTTCCTGTCGCCGGACCGCAGGTGCTCGGCGCCGGACGGCAGGCGGTTGCGATACGTGACCTTGTCGAGCCGCTCGCACAACACCGCGCGCCCATCTCGGCAGGCCGCGCACGATCCGCACGCCGGCGCCCAGCACAGCACGACATGATCGTCAACGCGCACGTGCGTGACGTTCGGGCCGACCTCGCGCACGATCCCGGCGCCCTCGTGGCCGAGGACGACCGGCACCTTCATCGGCCAATCGCCGCGCGCCGGGTGCAGGTCGCTGTGACAGACACCCGCCGACCGCATCTCGATCAGGACTTCGCCAGGTCCAGGCCCGTCGATCTCGATCGGCTCGACCGACAGCGGCTTGCCTTGTTCCCAGAGGACGGCGGCGTTGATACGCATAGGCCAGGCAGCAGTCTATACCGCGAAGATCACGAATCACGAAGATCACGAAGCCGTCGGGAGCTTCGTGGTCTTCGCGGTCAAGCTCTCAGCCGTCGCATCCCTCGTAACCATCGGTCGTAATCCGCCGCTTTCCTCTTGAAGAACTCCGCTACTTCCGGATGCGGCAGGATCAGGAATCGCTCGTCCGCGAGGCCTTTGACGACATCGTCCGCGACCTGCTCCGGCTCGAGCGCGCTGTCCTGCAGAAAATTCGTCCGCTCGCGTGCGCGGGCGAGCATGTCGGTCTTCACGCCTTGCGGGCACAGCGCGGACACCTTGATCCCGCGATCGCCGTAGGTGATCGCGAGCCATTCCGCAAACGCGAGCGACGCGTGTTTGGTGACGGCGTAGGTTGCCGAGTAGGGGTGCGTCAGGAGTCCGGCGGCAGAGACCGTCTGCAGCAGGTAGCCTTCGCCGCGCGCGAGCATGCGCGGCACGACCGCGCGCGCCGCGAGCACGTGCGCCATGACGTTGACGCTCCAGCAGCGCTGCCACTCCGCGTCGATCGTGTGCTCGTCGCCATCCACCGCGATGCCGGCGTTCGAGCAAAACAGATCGATGCGGCCGTATTCGCCGACGACCCGTTCGACGAGGCGCACGTGGTCCGCTTCGCGCGTGACGTCGGTCTCGAGCGCCAGGCCGTTGATCTCGGCGGCCACGCGCTCGGCGCCGACGAAGTCGACGTCCGCGACGACGACCGTCTGCGCGCCTTCGGCGGCAAACCGGCGACACAGCGCCCGGCCGATGCCGTTGGCACCGCCGGTGACTACGACGACTTTGCTGGAAAGATCCATGTAAGTTCGAAGTATGAAGTACGAAGTACGAAGACGGCGTTCTTCATACTTCGTACTTCATACTTCGTACTTTTGCGCCTTCATCCAACGGCGCAAGCTTTCGACGTCTTTCGTCACCGTCCGCGACGCTGCGAAGAGCACGACCGCGAGCAAGGCAGCGAGGATCGGCACGACGAACATCGCCGTGTGGAGACCGTCGGCGCGGAACGGCTCGAGCGCGCGGACGTTGAAGCCTTTCGACTCGCCCACGAGGCTGCGCAGTTCCGCGAAGATCAGCGATCCGAACGGCAGCGGCTGCACGGCGCCGGCGACGCTGGCCTGCTGGAACGTGAAGTAGTCGCTGACGAGCCCGGTGCCGACCGGGCCGAGCGACGCGCCGAGCAGGTACATCGCGCAGAAATACAGCGCCATCGCCGTGCCGCGCAGCGACGGTTCGACGACGTCGTGGATCGTGGAGTAGACCGTGGAGTAGTAGCCGTACATGACGCCGCAGCCGGTGCCCATCAACAGCGCGAACGCCCAGATGTCGCCGCGCGGACGCATCAGGCCGAGCACCATCAGCGGCGCGCAGATCACAATCGATCCGCAGCCGACGACGAGGCGGCCGTCGATGCGTGTCTTCGACAGGCGATCCGCTAACGCTCCGCCGGCGACGAGACCGAGAATCCCGGAGAAGCCGTACACTGCGGCGGCGGTCCACCCGGCGCCGACGACCGACATGTGGTGATAGCGGATCAGGAACGGCGCGAGAAACGCGCCGAGCGCGTACATGTTGAAGTTGTGCAGCGCCCCCGACGCAATCACCCACCACATCGTCGGAATCGACATCACGAGCATGAACGGATTGCCGTCGCGACGACGATCGCCGATGGCGTGCGCTTCGAGGGTGCCGCGCGGCGGTTCGCGCACGAACATCGCGGCGATCGCGCAGAGGATGCCCGGAATCGCCGCAAAGTAGAACGCGTTACGCCAGCCCCAGTTCTGTGCGATCCATCCACCGGCGCCGTTCGCGAAGCCGAGGCCGAGCGGCAGCCCGAGCATCCACACCGCCATCGCGCGGCCGCGCCAGCTCATTGGAAAGAGGTCACCGATCAGCGATGTCGACGCGGGTGAACACGTCGCTTCGCCGACGCCGACGCCAAGCCGCGCGACGATCAACTGTCCGAAGTTGCGCGCCATCCCCGAGGCCGCGGTCAACAAGCTCCAGACGAAGACGCCGCCGGACAGAATCTTGCGCCGCTCGTTCTTGTCGGAGAGGCGGCCCAGCGGCAGGCCGAAGACCGCATACAGCAGCGTGAAGACGGTGCCGAGCAGGCCGAGCGCCGTGTCGCTGAGTCCCCACTCGCGACGAATCCCTTCGCCGACGCCGCCGATGATCTGGCGATCGAAGAAGTTCATCAGGTTGATCGCGAACAGAACGATCAGGGCGTAAACGGCTGACGGTGACACTGCACCTCCGAACGAGGTTCAAGGGGTTCAAAGGTTCAAGAGGTTCAAGGGGTTCAAAAGGTTCAAGAGGTTCAAGGGGTTCAAGGGGTTCAAAAGGTTCAAGGGGTTCAAGAGGTTCTCGCTGAACCCTTGAACCTCCTGAACCTCCTGAATCTCTTGAACCTCCTGAACCTCCTGAACCTCCTGAACCTCTTGAACCTCTTGAACCTCTTGAACCTCTTGAACCTCTTGAACCTCTTGAACCTCTTGAACCTCTTGAACCTAAAACGGATGCTTCCCGTTCTCGACGACCGCGTCGGCGATCTTGCGTCGCAGCGCGATCGCGTCGACGCCTGAATGCTGCGTCAGGCGTTGCACGTTCATCGCGAACGCGTTGTCGACGCCGCGCGCGAGCAGCGTGTTCGTCACCTGACGCGCCGCCGCGCCGATGCGCGCGGACGCTTCGTCCGTGTAGATGCGCGCCGCGTCTGCCGCGAGGCTGGCGCGTGCGTCGCCGCGCGTCGCCATCTTCTCGGCGCGGGCGATGCCGCTCTCGATCGCGAAGACCTCGATGACGACGTCGGCGATCTGCGCCTGCACTTCCTGTGCTTCCTTGAACTCGTCGCCGAACGTCGTCGCCGACTGGCCGAGCAGCGCGATCGCCACACGCTTGGCGCGCGCCACGAAGTCGCGTTCGGCCGCGAGCGGTCCGCGCGCGGTCGGGGACGGCTGATCCTTGAGCGCCTCGCGTGCGGCGTCCGCGGTGAACAGCGACGGCGACTGCTTCTGCAGCCGGCCCGGAATCAACATGCGGTTGATCTCGTTCGTCCCCTCGTAGATGCGCGTGATGCGCGCGTCGCGATACATCCGCTCGACCGGGAACTCGCGCGAGTACCCGTTGCCGCCGAACACCTGGACGCCCTGATCGACCGCCCACGCCAGCGCTTCGCTCGTCCACACCTTGTTGATCGAGCACTCGACGGCGAAGCCCTCGATGGTCTTCATCACCTTGTGGCCGTCGTTGCGATCGACCGCCTCGAGCGCACGGTCGACATCGCCAAGCGCGCGGTACGACATCGCATCGCCGATGAACCCGCGGACAGCCATGCCGGCAAGCTTCTCTTTGATCAGGCCGAACTCGGCGATCGCTTTTCCGAACTGCCGCCGCTCTTTCGCGTACTTGACCGAGTGGCCCAGCGCCAGCTTGACCCCGGACATGTTGCGGGCGCCGAGCTTGACGCGGCCGAAGTTGAGGACGTTGAAGGCGACCTTGTGTCCCTGCCCGATCGTGCCGAGGACGTTCTCGACCGGCACCTTCACGTTGTCGAGCATCAACGCCGTCGTCGAATTGCCGTCGAGGCCGAGTTTGATTTCGTCGCGGCCGCTGACGACGCCGAAGGCGCGCTCGACGAGGAACGCGGTGAACTGCTCGCCGTTGACCTTCGCGAAGATGGTGAAGAGATCCGCGAACTGGCCGTTCGTGATCCACATCTTCTGGCCGTTGAGGATGTAGTGGCGGCCGTCCTCGCTGAGCGTCGCCGTCGTGCGCGCAGCCAGCGCGTCGGATCCGGATTGTGGTTCGGTCAGCGCGTACGCGCCAATCAGGTCGCCGCTGGCGAGCAGCGGCAGATATTTCTGCTTCTGCTGCTCGTTGCCGAAGTACACGAGCGGCAGCGTGCCAATCGAGGTGTGCGCGCCAAGCGACCCGCCGAACGACGGGTTCTGCGCGATCTGCTCGCCGACGTACGCCGCGCTGATCAGGTCCAGCCCGAGGCCGCCGTACGCGGCCGGGATCTCGAGCCGCAGCAGGTCGAGATCGCTCGCCTTCTTCAACAGTTGGCGCGTCAAATCCCAGTCGTGTTTGTAGAGGCGCTCGACGACCGGCAGCACTTCTTTCTGCATGAACTCGAGCGCGGTCTGGCCGAACAGGCGTTGTTCTTCGGAAAGCTCTTCGCGGATGAACATGTCGGCGGCGTCGACCACCGACGTGAGGAATTGCCCACCGGAAACGGTCGCGTGTGTTTGGGTCATGTTTGTTGACACTCTCGCGGCTGGGAAGTATAAGCCTGACGTTGTGCCGACTCTCAACGAATTATTCTCCCTGAAAGATCGCGTCGCAATTGTCACCGGCGGCTCTCGCGGCCTCGGGCAAGAGATGGCGGAGGGGCTCGCGGAAGCGGGCGCCTCGCTGATGCTCTGCGCGCGACGCGAACAGTGGCTCACGCCGACCATCACCGAGATGCGCGCGCGCGGATTCCGCGTCGAAGGCGCGCTCTGCGACGTCTCGAAAGCGGACGATGTGCAGCGCGTCGTCGATCAGACGATCAAGACGTTCGGCAAGGTGGATATCTTGATCAACAACGCCGGAATCACATGGGCGGCCGAGCCCGAGGACATGCCGCTCGAGAAGTGGCAGAAGGTCGTCGACGTCAACCTGACCGGCGCGTTTCTCTTCTCGCAAGCGGCGGGGCGCGACATGCTGAAGCGGCAGTGGGGCCGCATCATCAACGTCGCCTCGATCGCAGGACTGCACGCATCGGTGCACGGTCCACACTACGCGCCGTACGCGGCGACGAAAGCGGGACTGATGGGCTTGACGCGCGAGCTCGCGGCGACGTGGGGACGCAAGGGGATCCGCGTCAACGCCATCGCGCCCGGCTTTTTCCATTCGCGGCTCGCGGACGGCGCGATCGAGATGACCGAACCCGCCATCAAGGCGACCGCGCCGATTCCGCGCGTGGGCGAAGTCGGCGAGCTCAAAGGCGTCGCCGTGTTCCTCGCCGCCGACGCGTCGAACTACATCACCGGACAGACGATCGTCGTCGACGGAGGGCGGACAATCGCGTGACGAAACCCTGGCTGAAGCACTACGACTACTGGGTCAAAAGCGATCTGACGTATCCGGGCAAACCGCTGCACGATATCCTGAGCGTGACGGCGGTCGAGCGCCCCGACCGGCCGGCGACGCAGTTTCTCGGCGCGCAGCTGACGTACCTCGAGCTGAAGCGCCGCGCGGACGCGCTCGCCGCGTCGCTCGCGCGGCTCGGTATCGTCAAAGGCGACAGGGTCGGCATCATGCTGCCGAACTGCCCGCAGTACATCATCGCGGCGTTCGGCATCCTCCGCCTCGGAGCGATCGTCGTCAACATCAACCCGAGCTACACGGCGCGCGAAGCGCAGATCGTCTGCAGCGACTCCACGGTGCGCATCGTCATCACGCTGGACGCGCTGGCGCCGCTGCTGCAGTCGATCCTGCCGCAGACGTCGATCGAACAGATCATCGTCACGTCGCTGGCCGAGTATTCGGCCGCGGCCGCCGCCCCGCCGAAGATCGACGGCCTGCTGACGCTGGCCGACCTGCTCGGACCGACGAAGCCGTCAGACATCCCGCGCGTCGCCATCGACCCGCACGATCTCGCGGTGCTGCAGTACACCGGCGGCACGACCGGCACGCCGAAAGGCGCGATGTTGACGCATCGCAACATCTGGGCGAACGTCGTCCAGACCGAGTCGTGGACGAATCCGGCCTACCTCCTCGGCGGCAACGAGAAATATCTCGTCGTCATTCCGTACTTCCACATCTACGCGTTCTCGGTGTGCATGATGGTGGGCCTGCGGATCGGCGCGCTGCAGATCATCCATCCGAAGTACGACCCCGATGCCGTATTGGCGTCGATCAAAGAATTCCGACCGACGTACTTCCCCGCCGTACCGACCGTGTTCGTGTCGCTGCTGAATCATCCGAAGGTTGGCGAGTCAGGACTCGAGCTCGTGCGCCTGTTCAACAGCGGCGGCGCGCCGTGTCCGATCGAAGTGATGGAGGAATGGGAACAGCGGATCGGTCGTCCGTTGAACGAAGGCTACGGACTGTCCGAGACGTCGCCGGTCACGCACTCGACGCCGCAGCTGGCGATGCGCAAGATGGGCACGATCGGCCTCCCGTTCCCCGACACCGACGTCAAGATCGTCGACGTCGAGCGTGGCACGACCGAACTCGCGATCGGCGAGACCGGCGAGCTGTGCATCCACGGTCCGCAGGTGATGAAGGGCTACTGGAACAAACCGGCGGAAACCGCGTACGCGCTGCGCACGCACGCGGACGGCAAGCTCTGGTTCCACACCGGCGACATCGCCGTGATGGACGAAGACGGCTACACCTCGATCGTCCAGCGCAAGAAGGACATGATCATCGTCGACGGCTACAACGTGTATCCGTCGGACGTCGAAGGTGTCCTCTACACGCATCCGGCCGTGCGGCTCGTCGCCGTCATCGGCATTCCGGACACCTATCACGGCGAGATCGTGAAAGCGTGCGTCGCATTCCGTCCCGGCGCCAGCGCGACGACCGAGGAGCTGCTCGCGCATTGCCGCGCGAACCTCGCCGAATACAAAGTGCCGCGGCAGATCGAAATCCGCGATACGCTGCCGATGAGCGCCGTCGGCAAGATCCTGTATCGCGTGCTGCGGGACGAGCACGCCGCGGCGACTGCGAAATCATGACGACGATCGATACGCGCCAAGGCCTGACCGGCCTCGACTACTTCAAGAAAGTGCTCGCGGGCGAATTCGCGCCGCCGCCGATGCTGCAGATGCTCGGCATCAAGTTCGTCGAGGTCGAATACGGCCGCGTCGTCCTCACCGCGACCGTCGAAGAGCGCTTCTACAACGGCACCGGCGTCGCGCACGGCGGCTTCGCGGCGACGCTGATGGACACGGCCCTCGGCTGCGCGATCAACACGACGACGCCCGCGGGCAAGCGGTTCACGACGCTCGAGCTGAAAGTGAATCTGACGCGCGCGCTGACCGTGAAGGCCGGCGAAGTCCGCTGCGAAGGCGTCGCCGTCCACGTCGGCAACCGCACCGCCGTTTCCGAAGCGCGCATCGTCGACAAGAACGGCAAGCTGTACGCGCACGGATCGACCACCTGCATCGCGATCGAATCCTCAGAGGTCCCCAATGGCTGATTTGCTCCGGTATGACATCCGCGACGGCGTGGCCGTCATTACGATCGACAACCCGCCGGTCAACGCGCTGAGCCCGGCGGTGTGGGAAGGGCTGGATCGACTCGTCGCGCGCGCCGTCGCCGATCCCGCTGCCGAAGCGATCGTCGTGATTGGCGCCGGCACGACGTTCATCGCCGGCGCGGACATCAAGGTGTTCGAGACGTTGAAGACGCGCGAGGATTCGCTCGCGCGCTCGGCCAACACGCACGCGCTGCTGAAACGCATCGAGGACGCGACGAAACCGCTCGTCGCCGCGATCCACGGCAACGCGCTCGGCGGCGGGCTCGAGGTCGCGCAGGCGTGTCACTTCCGCGTCGCGACGAAGGACGCGAAGATCGGTCAGCCCGAAGTGCTCCTCGGCATCATTCCCGGCGCGGGCGGCACGCAGCGCCTGCCGCGGCTGTGCGGCGCCGAGTTGGCGCTCACGATGTGCACCGACGGCAAACCGATCGCGGCGGCGAAGGCGATGAACGCCGGCATCATCGATCAGATCATCGATGGCGATCTCCTCACCGGCGCGATCAAGTACGCGAAAGCCCGTGCGAGAAACGGCGACCTGCGGAAGACGCGCGAGATGCCGCACGGCGTCGATCAGATCAGCGCCGGCCTGAATGCCTGCAGCGCGACGCGCGAATCGCTGAAGAAGACGGCGAAAGGGATGCGCGCGCCGTACGCGGCGGTCGACGCGATCGAAGCGGGCCTGCGCATGGACTTCGACGCCGGCGCCATCCGCGAACGTGAAATCTTCGCCGACTGCGTCGTCTCGACCGAATCGAAAGCGCTGCGTCACCTCTTCTTCGCCGAGCGCGAAGTCGCCAAGGTGCCCGACATCCCGAAAGACACGCCCACTCGCGACATCAAGCGCGCCGCGGTTGTCGGCGCCGGGACGATGGGCGGCGGCATCGCGATGTCGTACGCGAACGCCGGCATCCCGGTCCTCTTGAAGGATGTGGACGATGCGGCGCTGCAGCGCGGGCTGGCGACGATCCGCAAGAACTACGAAGTGACGATGTCCAAGGGCAAGATGACCGCCGAACAGCTCGAGAAAACGATGGCGCTCATCACGCCGACGACGAGCTACGACGGCTTCATGGACGTCGACATCGTCGTCGAAGCGGTGTTCGAGAACATGGATCTGAAGAAGGCGACGTTCGCCGAACTCGCGAAGGTGACGCGGCCCGACTGCGTGCTGGCGTCCAACTCGTCGACGCTCGACATCGACGCGTTCGCGCAGGCGAGCGGACGGCCGTCGCAGGTCGTCGGCCACCACTTCTTTAGCCCGGCGAACGTGATGAAGCTGCTCGAGATCGTCCGCGGCCGCGAGACGAGCAAGGAAGTGATCGCGACGTCGCTGAAGCTGGCGAAGAAGCTCGGCAAAGTCGGCGTCGTCGTCGGCAACTGCTTCGGGTTCGTCGCCAACCGCATGCTCGCGTATTACATGCGCGAGGCGTATCTGCTGCTCGAAGAAGGCGCGAGCGTCGAGCAGATCGATCGCGTGTTGACGACGTTCGGCTTGCCGGTCGGACCGTACGGCATGCAGGACATCGCCGGCATCGACGTCGGCGCGCGTATCCGTCAATATCTGAAGTCGATCGGCAAGACGCGCGCGGAAGGTCCGCAGTCCGCGATTCCCGATCGGTTGTTCGAGATGGGACGCTACGGGCAGAAGACCGGCGCCGGTTGGTACAAGTACGACGCGCCGGGGAGCCGCAATCGGACGCCGGATCCGCTTATCGAGCAGATGGCTGACGAAGAAGCGAAGAAGCGCGGCATCACGCGGCGGCCGATCAGCGACGAAGAAATCATCGCGCGGATTACGACGGCGCTCGCGAACGAAGGCGCGCGCGTGCTCGAAGAAGGCTATGCGACGCGCGCCGGCGACATCGACGTCGTGTACGCGTACGGGTTCGGCTTCCCGCGTCATCGCGGCGGTCCGATGTTCTACGCCGACACCGTGGGATTGCCGACGGTCCTCGCGCGCGTGAAGGAATATCGCGCGCGGTTCGGCGATTACTGGGAACCGGCGCCGCTGCTCGAACGCCTCGTCGCCGAGGGGCGTGGGTTTTATTCGGAGGCCACGCAACCGGTGTAGGCCGGGACTTCAGGCCCGGCGGCTCTAAAGAGCCGCCCTACATTCATCATGACGATTGACGTTCGCGAACTCCGCGCGCACATCGGAGAGGAACTCGGCGTCAGCGACTGGCTCGAGATCACGCAGGCGCGCGTGGACCAGTTCGCTGACGCGACCGGCGATCATCAATGGATCCACGTCGACCCGGTCCGCGCGTTGACGCAGTCACCCTACAAAACCACGATCGCGCACGGATTCCTGACGTTGTCGTTGATCAGCTCGCTGCTGCGCGATTCGATCGCGTTCACCGGTCTGCGGATGGCGATCAACTACGGATCGAATCGGGTCCGCTTCGCTTCACCTGTGCCGACCGGCTCGCGGATCCGCGGTCGCTTCACGCTGGCGTCGATCGAAGACGTCGCCGACGGGATCCAGGCGGCCTGGCAGGTCACCGTCGAGCGCGAAGGCAGCCCGAAACCCTGTTTGGTCGCCGAATGGCTCGTCCGCTATTACCCAGCCCCTATCAACTAGCCCCTCAACCTCCAACCTCCAGCCTCCAGCCTCTAGCTTCCAGCCCCAACAGCGTTAGAATAGAGATGCCAGCCTGCCATGCCTGACGTGGGTCAC
Organism: Vicinamibacterales bacterium; assembly: GCA_035652075.1. Classification (GTDB taxonomy): domain Bacteria; phylum Acidobacteriota; class Vicinamibacteria; order Vicinamibacterales; family CAVVIG01; genus Gp6-AA45. The sequence continues at coordinate 14,693 of DASREL010000111.1, read as the reverse complement.
CCATGACCGGTTCGAAAACTCTTAGCTCTCTCGCGTTTGTTGCAGCGTTCTCGTTGATCGTTGCCGCGCCGGCGCATGCCCAGCATCGCGGCGGCGGCGGTCGTGTATCCGGCGGTGTCGTGCACAGCGGCGGCGTCGTGCGTGGCGGAGGCCACTTCGGCGGCGGTGTCGTCGTCGCGCCGCGGATCATCTCGCCGCGCATCGTCGGCTACGGCGCGTATCGCCCGTATTACTACTACCGACCGGGGATCTCGATCGGCTTCTACGCCGGCTTCGGCTATCCCTACTACTACCCGTACGCGTATCCGTACCCGTATTACTACCCGTATCCGAGCTACAGCTATCCGTACCCGGCGTACTCGTATCCGCCGAACTACGGCTACTCGCAGCCGGGATACTCACAGCCGGGCTACTCGCAGCCTGGCTACGCGCCGCAGCAGCCGCAAACGAGCGTCGGCGTCCAGCCGCCGCAGCAGCAACAGCGGGCGGATGTGTACGGTGGCGTGCGGATCGAAGGCGCGTCGCGCGACGCGCAGGTCTACGTGGACGGTTACTACGCGGGCATCGTCGAGGACTTCGACGGCGCCAACAAACACCTGAACCTCACGTCAGGTGTGCATCAAGTCGAAATCCGCATGAACGGTCAGCAGCCGGTGGCGTTCGACGTCAGCGTCCCGCCGAACCAGACCGTGACCGTTCGCGTTCCGTAAGACAGTTGACGACGTGGTCGCGGCTACTCTTTGAGCGCGACCACGCGTTCGACGCGGTCCCTGTCGTCGAAGGTGATCTCGTACGCGACGCGGTGGCCGTTCAGCGTCGCTTCCGTCGGCGTCCCCGCCACTTCCCACAGCCCCAGCGTCGCCACGTCGCCCGCGACGTGTCCGATCGTCCGCGCGACACGAACGCCTTTGCGATAGCCCTGCACGAACGCATAGACCTCGACGCGCTGGCCGGCGCGCAGTTCGCTGCTGACGGGCGTCCCGAATTCCGCAACGATCAAATTCCGCGGCATGCCTTCCGCGAGCAGGTCCACATCCTTCCGACCGGGTTGTTTGGCGGCGAGGACGGGCGAGCATCCGATCGCCGCGATCGCCGACATGGTCACGAGAGCCGCCGCCGCGAGAGACCGTCGAAACGCCGCGCATGCTTCACACATGTCTGCCTCCAATCGGTTGTCTGTTTGGGACAGCTCCTCAAATCGTGTGCCGCCCGCACAATCGAGAATCAGCCGATTTCCAGCGGCATCGTGCATCGTCGTGACCGCGAGAGGAGACACGATCGCACCGAGAGGCGTACGTTTCGCAGGCCGATCGGATCGCCGCCGTCCGATTCGATGAAGGCTATTCGCCGATGTCTTCGTTCCACAACGCCGGATGCGCCGCGATGAAGTCGCGCATCAACTGCGCGCATCGCGCGTCCTGCACGACATGGACGCGCACGCCTCGCGATCGCAGCAGATCCTCCTCGCCCATGAACGTCTGGTTTTCGCCAACGACGACGTGCGGGATGCCGTAGAGCAGGATCGCGCCGGTGCACATCGCGCACGGCGAGAGCGTCGTGTACATGATCGACGCGCGATAGACCGCCGCCGGCTGACGCCCGGCTCGCTCGAGCGCGTCCATCTCGCCGTGCAGCGTCGCGCTGCCCAGCTGCACGCGGCGGTTGTGGCCACGGCCGAGGATGCGGCCGTTGAGGACCAGCACGGCGCCAATCGGGATCCCGCCTTCGGCGGCGCCGCGCTGGGCTTCCTCGATCGCGGCGACGAGAAACGGATCAGTCATCGGCGTATGGTACGCAATTGGCAGTAGCACGGCGTGGAGGGTAAAGACATGCTCCACATGGCGCTGGTCTTCTTAGTGATCGGCATCATCGCGGCCCTACTCGGGTTCACGACGATCGCCGGCGCGTCCTTCGCGATCGCCAAGTTCCTCGCAGGCTTGTTCCTGATCTTGTTCCTCGTGTTCTTGATCATCGGACTGTCGGCGGCAAAGCGCATCGTTGATTAAAGACGCGTATTGAGGATTGCGGATTGAGGATTGCGGATTGATCGACGATTGATCTGCAATCACCAATCAATCCGCAATCCCCAAACAATCCGCAATCCGCAATCAATCCGCAATCCCCAATCAATCCGCAATCCCCAATCCTCAATCCGCAATACAATGTTTCCCCGTTGTTCCGTTTCTCTGCCACTCTTCTTCTCTTCGCCACACTGCTGAGCCAGACGGCGCCGGGGCCGTCGCTGACGCTGCTCTCGCGTGACGGCCGGCGCGCGATTCCGCTCACCATCGCCAACGACCAGGAATCGATCGGCCTCGACGACGTCGCCTCGGCGTTTCAGCTGACGGTGCAGGAGTCGCTCGGCGCCATCACGGTGTCCTACAAGGGGCGCACGATCATCCTGACGCCGGACCAGACGCTTGCGTCTTCGTCGGGCCGCTTGATCTCGTTGCCCGCGCCGCCGACGCGCGTCGGACGCCGATGGGTCGTGCCGGTCGAGTTCATCAGCCGCGCGCTCGCGCTGATTTACGACACGAAACTGGATCTCCGGAAACCGTCGCACTTGCTCATCGTCGGCGACCTGCGCGTGCCGCGCGTGACCGCGCGGTACGAGTCGCTCGCAGCGTCGGGACGCCTGACGATTGATGCCACGCCGCGCGCCGACAGCACGGTGACGCAAGACGGCCAACGGCTGATGATCAAGTTCGACGCCGACGCGCTCGATGCGGCAAGTCCGCTGCTGCCGCCGCAAGGGGCGCAGAGCCTCGTGCAGAGCGTCACGGTCGCGAACGCCACGACGATCGCCGTCGAACTGAGCCCGCGCTTTGCCGGATTCAAAGCGACGGCGCAGCCGACCGATACTAGCGCGCGACAAATTATCGACATCCTCGCGCAGGCGGACACGACGACGCCGCAAACGCCGCCGTCCACGACGCAGACGCCGACGCCGCAGCAACCGGCGGTCCCCGAACTGCCGCCGGCGCTCGGCGCGCCGGTGTCGCCGATCCGCACGATCGCGATCGATCCCGGCCACGGCGGCGAGGACGAAGGCGTCAAGGGCGCGAACGGGACGAAAGAAAAAGAGGTGACGCTGTCGGTCGCACGCCGCGCGAAGGCGGCGATCGAAGCGCGGCTCGGCATCCGCGTGCTGCTGACGCGGGACGATGACAAGAACGTCGGGCTCGACGACCGGACGTCGCTCGCCAACAACAACAAGGCGGACCTGTACATCAGCGTCCACGCCAACGCCTCGATGCGGCGGTCGACGATCGGCGCCGACATCATGACGGTGTCGTTCGGCAAGGACGAGATCCTCAGCACGGCGCCGGGCGCCGCCGAGCGCGTGCCGACCTTCGGCGGCGGCCTGCGCGACATCGAGCTCGTGCCGTGGGACCTCGCGCAAACGCGGCACATCGAGCAGTCGACGACGTTCGCCGGCCTGCTGCGCGATCAGTTGAACACGAAGATCCCGCTCGCCGAGCAGCCGCTCCAGCGCGCGCCGCTGCGCGTCCTCGAATCGGCGAACATGCCGGCGGTCCTGTTCGAGCTCGGCTACCTGACCAATGCGGATCAAGAGAAGCTGATCGCGAGCGACGCCTTCCAGAACACCGTCGTGCAGGCGCTCTACGATGCGATCGTGCGCTTCCGTGATGCGCTGAGCGCCGCCGGAGGCACACAGTGACGCAGCGACGGGCGCTCGTCGTCGTGGCCGTCCTCGTGGTCGCCGCCGTCGTTGGCGCGCTGCTCTACACCGCGCTGCCGAGACGGTATCGCGCGACGCCGGGCAACACGGTCAGTGCGGCGCCGTCCACAGCGCCCGCGCCGCCGGGACGCAAGATCAAAGCGCGGTTGTTTTACGTCGCGCAGGACGGCACGCATCTCACCGGCGTCGAGCGCGAAATCGCGTACGGCGAAGGCGCCGTGGCGCAGGCGCGCGAGATCGTCGCCGCGCAGGTGGCGCCGGTCGCCGAACCGCTCGTGTCGGCGGTTCCCGCAGGCACGAGCCTGCGTGCGCTCTTCATCAGCGACAAAGGGGACGCCTACGTCGACTTCAGCCACGAGCTCGTCTCGTCGCATCCCGGTGGGACGACGAGCGAGCTGCTGACCGTGTACACGATCGTCGACGCGCTGGCGGCCAACCTGCCGGCAGTGCGCGCGGTCCAAATCCTCGTCGACGGCAAAGAAGTCGATACGCTCGCCGGTCACATCGACCTGCGGCAGCCGATCGAAAAGAATCTCGAGTTCATCCAATGAGAAGCGACATCAGAGAAGCGAATCAGCTCCGCGAGACCACGATCACCCCGGACTACCTGCTGCACGCCGAAGGGTCGGTGCTGATCCAGGCCGGCAACACGAAGGTGATCTGCGCCGCGAGCATTGAAGATCGCGTGCCCCCCTTTCTGCGCAACACAGGCAAAGGCTGGGTGACGGCGGAGTACGGCATGCTGCCGCGCGCGACGAGCACGCGTACGCAGCGCGAAGCGGCGACGGGCAAGGTCGGCGGCCGGACGCAGGAGATTCAGCGGTTGATCGGCCGATCGCTGCGCGCGGTCACGAACCTGCCGGCGCTCGGCGAGCGCACGATCTGGATCGACTGCGACGTCATCCAGGCGGACGGCGGCACGCGTACCGCGTCGATTACCGGCGCCTTCGTCGCGCTCGCGCTCGCGTGCGGAAAACTCCGCGAGCGGAACATCGTCAACACGATTCCGCTGTCCGACTACGTCGCCGCGATCAGCGTCGGCATCGTCGACACCGAGCCGCTGCTGGATCTGGCGTACGAAGACGACAGCCGCGCTGAAGTCGACATGAACATCGTCAAGACGGGCAACGGCCGCTACATCGAAGTGCAGGGGACGGCGGAAGCGCTGCCGTTCGGTCGCGACAAGTTGAACACGCTCCTCGATCTGGCCGACCACGGCATCACCGAGCTCGTCGAGAAGCAGCGCGCGATCGTCGGTCACCTGGTGAAATGATCCTCTCGCGCGCGACGATCGAGACGCCGCTCGGACCGATGCTCGCGCTCGCGTCCGAGACGGGTCTGTGCGCGCTCGAATTCACGGGACCGAAGAAGCGATTAACCAGGCTCGAGGCGCGGATGAAGAATCACTTCCCGCCGCACGAGGTCGTCGACGGCGAAGGGCCCGTCATCCGAAAAACGCGGACGTGGCTGAGCAAGTACTTCAACGGCGCCAGCGCGGACGTCGACATCCCGCTCGACATGCACGGCGCCGATTTCGAGAAGCGCGTCTGGCAGGCGCTCTTACGCATCCCCGCCGGCGAAACGCGCAGCTACGGGTCGATCGCCAAGGAGCTCAGCACCATCGGCGCCTCGCGCGCCGTCGGCCTCGCGAACGGCGCCAACCCAATCGCGATCATCGTCCCCTGTCATCGGGTGATCGGATCGTCCGGGTCGCTGACGGGGTACGGTGGGGGCTTGGAAAGGAAGAAGTGGTTGCTGGATCATGAGAGGCGTTGGAATCGGTCGCGCCTCTTTTGACCACGAAGATCACGAAGATCACCAAGATCACGAAGATCGCTAACGGACTAATGTTCTTCGTGACCTTCGTGGTCTTCGCGATCTTCGTGGTCGATCAGAAAGGCGCGCAGAAGGCGGAACGCCTTCCCTCTATGACTAACCCCCGTTTTCTCCTCCCCGCTCGCCTCCCCTAACGTCCGCCCGTACGGGGGATAGAAGAAGATCGGGTCGTATCCGAACCCTCCGCTGCCCTTCGGCTCCGGCGCTATCTCCCCTTCAACGATGCCACGCGTCTCGAAGATCACCCGATCGCCTTTAGCCAGGGCGAGCGCGCAAACGAACCGAGCGGCGCTTGTCGTCGAGCCGCGCTCGCGGAGTGACGCGTACAGCTTCGCGAACTTCTCGGGATACGTGGCAGCGGCGCCGCCGTAGCGCGCCGACTCGACGCCGGGCGCGCCGTCGAGCGCATCGACCTCGAGTCCTGAATCTTCGGCGACCACGAGCTCGCCGGTCGCGGCGGCGTAATACCGCGCCTTCAACCGCGCGTTCTCCTCGAACGTGCGGCCGTCCTCGTCCGGCGGCACGATCGACCCAAACCCATCGAGGCCGACGAGGTCGTACGGCACATCGCGCAGGATCGTCCGGATCTCGCGCACCTTGTTCGCATTCGTGGTCGCTAACACTAACGTCGTCGGTGACACGTCGTTCAGTCCCCAGTCGCAGTCCTCAGTCTACTGACTGGCGACTGCTGACTGGCGGACTGAAGACTGATTTGGCCGCGGGCGGCGACCAGTGACGGTCAGCCGCCCGGGGAAAAGGGGCGGGCGGTTCGGCCGGCTGGCTGACGGCTCAAAGGAATGACTTACGGTCCAGCCGGACGGCAGGAAACAGTTACGCGGCCGCGATCGTTCCGCGCGGCCGAAGAGTCGCTTTGACGGGGAGCGCGCTTTCGACGCGCATGAACGCGCCGTCCCTCGTCTTGAACAGAAACTTTGCGTCGACCAGGGCGCCGAGCAGTGCGTCACACGAGGCGGCGTCCAACCCCCAGAGGCGGCGCGCTTGCGCTTCGGTCACTCGCAGACCCGGCATTTCCAAGAATTCCCCCTGGACCCGCCTGATCACTTCCTCGTTAGCGCGTAGAAGCTCTGGCGACATGCACCCTCCCGATGATCGATGCCAGGGAATTACGGTCCGACAGTTGAGCAACCGACGTACCTAGGACTCTTGCGACACGGGTGACGGAAACGAACTACCACTTCGTCAATTTCCGGCCAGATTTCGCACGGTTCGATCCGGCGCCGCGTGTGCCTCACCGTATCGACGTGTAGCCGCCGCGACAGTCCGTGTAGGGATTCCTTTCAGCTGAGTTGGTCGTTCGACGTGCCCCCGAATTTGCATCGCCACGACGCATGGCAATGAACAGCAGCGGATTGAATCTGACGACGCATCGTGCGGAAGCGAGTGTGTGGGATCGTCGAGGCTGGGACGGATCGCGACGCGACATCGCCGTGACGCGGTGGCTCGTCGGCGTCGGCGGCGCCGCGCTCGCGATTCAGGGCCTGCGTCACCGCAGCGCCACCGGGTCCATGCTCGCCGGCATCGGCGGCAGCCTCGCGTGGTGGGCGGCGACGGGTCAGGGCGACCTGTCCGACGCGCGCAAGTGGTTCATATCCACACTCGAGCGGTTCGGCTGGCGCACCGACGACCTCATGGTGCAGGACGCGTCGACCGACTCGTTCCCGGCGAGCGACGCGCCCGCGTGGACCGCGGTGGGCACCGGCGTCCGGCATCAGCGGAGGGCCTAAATGCTGCGCGCGTTTCGCGTTCCGCTGACGTGGAAGGATCTGACGGTCCGCGTCGCCAAGGAGGCGATGGCCGACAACATCTTCAACCTGGCGGCGCAGCTGGCGTATTACTTCTTCCTCGCCCTGTTCCCCGCGCTGCTGGTGTTGGTGGCGATCATCAGTTTCTTCCCCGTCCACGACCTGATGAACACCATCGTCGCGACGCTGGGACGCGTCGCGCCGCCGGAGGTGTTGCAGATCGTGCGCGATCAGATCGAGAAGATCGCGAACGGCAACAAAGGCGGGCTGCTGACGATCGGCGTCCTCGGCGCGATCTGGAGCAGTTCGTCGGCGCTCACAGCCATCGTCAGCGCGCTGAACGAGGCGTACGACATCCAGGAAGGGCGCCCGTGGTGGAAGGTGCGCGTGATCGCGCTCGGCCTCACCGTCGCCGTCGCCGCCTTCATCGTCGTCGCGACGACGCTCGTCCTGGTCGGACCGACGCTGGCGGAAAAGGCGGCCGCGTGGTTCCACCTCGGGTCCGCGTTCGAGTGGAGCTGGAAGATCCTGCAGTGGCCGGTGGTCTTCGCGCTCGTCAGCCTCGGCATCGCGCTCGTCTTCTATTACGCCCCGGACGCCGAGCAGCGGTTCATCTGGATCACGCCCGGCTCGGTCCTCGCGACGGCGCTGTGGCTGCTGATCTCGCTTGGCTTCAAGTTCTACGTCGCGAACTTCACGTCCTACAACGCCACGTACGGCGCGATCGGCGGCGTCATCATCCTGATGCTGTGGTTCTACGTGTCGAGCCTCGCGATTTTGATCGGCGCCGAGATGAACGCCGAGATCGAGCACGCGTCGCCGTACGGCAAAGATCCCGGCGAGAAAGTGCCCGGCGAGAAGGTCAAGCTTGGCGTCCTCGCCGAGCAGGAGTACGAACACAAGAAAGCCGCCGGCACGCTGAAGCCGGCCATCTCCGCCGCGAACTGCGACGTCGACAACGACCTGCCGCCCGTCGCGCCGCCCCCGCCGCGCGGCGCACGCCCCAGCGAACTGATCCTCGGCGGCGTCGCGCTCGCGGAAGTTGCGGCGCTGACGTATTTCAAAGTGCGCGCGCGCTTGAAAGGGATCCGGGCATAGGGATTAGGGAGCAGGGACTAGGGATTAGGCGCGGCGGGAAGCAACTGGCCTCTGGCGCTAATCCCTAATCCCTACTTCCTACTCCCGTCAGCTTCCAGTAGTAAACGACCACACGGGTCCCGTCGCCGTCTTCCCTGCCGCCGTCTTGCCGACGATCTTCCAGTAGTACGTCGTGTGCGGCTTCAGGCCGCTGACGGTGTACTTCTGGAGCTGCGTCGTCGTCTCGCTCGGGCCCAGATGTTTGTCCGCGGCGATCTTCGTCGTCGGCGACGAGGAGGTGCTCAGGTAGATGTCGTAGTAGTGCGCCCACGGTCCGCCGTACCACTGCAGCGTGACGGAGCTCGGTGAATAGCCGGTCCCGTCGTTTTTCGGATGCTCGTTCTTCGGCGGATCGGGCGGCAGCGGCGTGAACGCCTTCGTCTCGGTGTTGCCGGTCGAGTTCGTCCACTTCCGCGTGAACTGATTGACGAACCAGGTGTACATCGCCGACTTGTTGGCGACGAAGTAGTTGTGCTCCTGCTGCGAGTTATCGGACGGTGACGACCAGTTCGACGATCCGAAGATCACCGTGTGCTGACCGTGGAGGATGACCGTCTTCTGGTGGCTCAGGCCCTGGTGCGCGCGCATGCGCACCTGCACGCCGCCCTTCCACATCCGATCGACGTTCCACGCGTCCCAGAGCCGCGTCGGATCGCGGTACTCGTTCGGCTCGGTGATCAACCGCACCGGGACGCCGCGCTTGACCGCGGCGACCATCGCGTCGGCATGAGACTCCTGAGTGATCCGATACATCAGCACGTCAATCGCCGCAGGCTCGTTGTTGTACAGATTGATCGCACGCGTCGCGTAGCTGGATCCGGGCGGGAAGTTCATGTCCGGATCGATCGAGTACATCGGGTAGCTGCGCACGAGCGGGTTGTTGATGTTGGCGTAGTCCGCGTAGTTCGACGTGTCGATCCACGAATCGTCGAACTTGCGCATGAAGCTCTCGACGATGCCGGGATCGTCGGTGAAGTAGATCGACTCGTCGATGTAGTTCGTGTACGCCGACACGGGGCGCCACGCGTTGTCGCTGTAGTTCGCGCCGCTGAACTCGACGACGTGCTGGCCGCCGAAGAGCATCATCTTCCAGTGAAGGATGGCGGACGCGGTACGGGTGCGCATCGGGACGCCGTCTTTCGCGAACGAGTCGAGGATCCCCTGGTTGTACGGCGACGAATTGCTGCCGCGGGTATCGACGAGCAGCCGCACGCGCACCCCGGCATTAAAGCGGCTGACGATGTGGTTGACGTAGGTGCTGTCTTCCATGAACCAGAACCCGACGTCGATTTCCTGGTTCTCGTTGTCGATCAGGCTGAGCAGTTGCGTCCGACAGTTCTGAAATGACGGATCGCACAGGGTGTCTATGGCGGCCGCGGGCCGGCTGGTGATGAGAAAAAGAGTCGTCACGAGGGCGGCAGTGGCGTATCGCATACGCCCGGTGATACTGCGAGCGAAGTGCCGCGGGATCGCGCGAGAATCGCCCAAAAACGGACGGTGGGCTGTCGCGATGCGCGACGATTATGAAAAAAGTGCGCGGGGGATCGCGCCTGCCGCGCGTTAAGTAGAATGACGGCGTGGTGGAAAACGTTTTCCGTTTTTTCTTCAAGTATCCGCCGCTGATGTTTCAGCAGGGCGACGTCGCGTGGGGCTTCTCGCGCGCGATGATCGTGGCCTGCGCCGTCGGGGCCGCCGTCATCGTCCTGGCGCTGGCGACCTACCGCGGCCTTGCGGCCGCCGACAAGCTGCGCGATCGCATCGTGTTGGTCGGGTTGCGCCTCGCCGCGCTCGCCGTCCTGCTCGTGTGCCTCTTCCGGCCGACGCTGATCCTCAAGGCTGCTGTTCCGCAGCAGAATTTTCTCGCCGTGCTCGTGGACGACTCGCGCAGCATGGCGATCGCGGATACGAACGCGCAGCCGCGCAGCGCGTTCATCACGCAGCAGTTGAACGGGCCGAACGCCGCGCTGCTCAACGCGCTCTCGAAGCGCTTCGTCGTGCGCTTCTTCAAGTTCGCCTCCACGTCCGATCGCATCCAGTCGACGAGCGAGTTGAAATACAACGGCACGGCGACGCGGCTCGGGCAGGCGCTCGATCGCGCGCGCGACGAGTTGTCGGGACTGCCGCTCGCCGGCGTCGTGATGGTCACCGACGGCGCCGACACGACCGACGCCGCGATCGACGAACCGCTCGCCAGCTTGAAGCAGCGATCGATTCCGGTGTTCACCGTCGGCGTCGGGCAGGAGAAGTTCGCGAAGGACGTGCAGGTGACGCGCGTCGAGACGCCGCGCAGCGTGTTGAAGGGCACGTCGCTCGTCGTCGACGTCGTCCTGTCGCAGACCGGATACGCCGGGCAGACCGTGCCGCTCACCGTCGAGGACTCCGGACGCATCGTGAGCACCCAGAGCGTCAAGCTGCCGTCGAACGGCGAAGCGGCGACGGTGAAAGTGCGCTTTACGGCGAACGAGGCGGGCCCGCGGACGTTCAGCTTCAAGGTCCCGACGCAGGACGGCGAGCAGGTGACGCAGAACAACGCGCGCGACGCGCTGATCCAGGTCAACGACCGCGTCGAGAAGATTCTGTATTACGAAGGCGAGCCTCGCTTCGAGTACAAGTTCATCCGCCGCGCGATCGGCGAAGACAGCGCGTTGAAGCTCGCCGAGGACAAGAACATCCAGGTCGTCGGCCTCGCACGCACCGCGGAGAACAAGTACTACCGCCAGGGCGTGTCGAACCCTGACGAAGTGATCGGCGGGTTCCCGAAAACGCGCGAAGAGCTGTTCCAGTACCGCGCGTTGATTCTCGGCAGCGTCGAGGCGGCGTCGTTCTCGCCCGAACAACTGCGGATGATCGCCGACTTCGTCAGCAAGCGCGGCGGCGCGCTGCTGATGCTCGGCGGCCGTCGATCGTTTGCCGAAGGCGGCTGGGCCGGCACGCCGGTCGGCGACGTGTTGCCCGTCGTGATGGGCAACCCGAACGCGAAATATCTCGCGACCGACATCAGCATCCACCCGACGCGCGCCGGCGCGATCTTCCCCGTCACGCAGATCGCGGACACCGAAGACGCGTCGCAGAAGAAGTGGGATGACATGCCGGAGCTGTCGGCGGTCAACCAGATCAAAGACGTCAAGCCTGGCGCCACCGTGCTCCTGACGGGCACCGACAAGACGAAACAGGACCACGTCATCCTCGCCTACCAGCGGTACGGCCGCGGCAAGGCGCTCGCGATGCCGGTGCAGGACATCTGGTACTGGCGCATGGCGGCGAAGACGGCGGTCACCGACACGACGCACGCGATGTTCTGGCGCCGCATGATGCGGTGGCTCGTCGACGGCGTGCCGGATCAGGTCAACGTGACGACGACCGCGGACCGCGTCGAACCGGGGGAACCGATCAAGATCGCCGCGGAAGTGCTCGACAACGCGTACGCCGAAGTGAACGACGCTCGCGTCGTCGCGCACATCACGGCGCCATCGGGCAAGGCGATCGATCTGCCGATCGACTGGACCGTCACGCGCGACGGCGACTACCGCGCGCAGTACGTGCCGGACGAGACCGGCATCTACGACATCAAGGTGACGGCGGAGCACACCGCGACGAACGCCGGTCACCTGAAGCAGCTTCTGACCGGCTTGATACACGTGCGCGTGTCCGCCGGCGACGCGGAGTACTACGACGCCGCGATGCGCGCGCCGCTCCTGAAACGCATCGCCGAAGAAACCGGCGGCCGGTTCTTCACCGCGTCCAACGTCGCGTCGCTGCCCGACGCGATCAGCTACAGCGGCCGCGGAGTCACGGTCGTCGAAGAACGAGAGCTGTGGGATATGCCGGTTTTGTTCTTGTTGTTAGTGAGTCTCGTCTGCGCAGAGTGGGGATACCGGCGAGTACGAGGCTTAGCGTGATCGCCCACGACCACGAAGATCACCACGAAGATCGCGAAGAACACGAGGTTCACGAAGAAAGGTTTTCCCAAAGACCTCTTCGTGATCATCGTGCTCTTCGTGTTCTTCGTGGTTTGTTGTTCGTGACCTTGTTCGCGACGCCTGCATTCGCTCAACAAACCCATATCCTCGTCGTCACCGGCGTTCCGGGTGACCCCGAGCACGCCAAGAAATTCGACGACTGGGCGAAGACGTTCATCGACGCAGCAAAGAAGAAGGACGCGGTCCCCGACTCGAACATCACCTACCTCGCCGACAAGCAGGCGACAAAGGTGGCCGTCGAGAAGGCGGTGACCGATATCGCCGCGAAGGCGAAGTCGAACGACACGATCATCATCCTGCTCATCGGTCACGGCAGCTTCGATGGCGACGTCGCGGCGTTCAACTTGATGGGCCCCGACCTGACCGCGAAGGACTACGGGCGGCTGCTCGGCAAGTTCGCGACGCAGCGCGTGGTGTTCGTCAACACGGCGAGTTCGAGCGGCGCGTTTTTGCCCGCGGTCACCGGACCGGGACGGATCGTCGTCACGTCGACCAAAACCGGCGGCGAGCGGAACGAGCCGTCGTTCGGTGAGTACTTCACCGCCGCGTTCAACGACGACCTCGCGGACCGCGATCACAACGGCCACGTCTCGATCGCCGAGGCGTTCGACTACGCGAAGGCGAAGGTCGCGGACGCGACGAAACAGAAAGGTCTGATTCAAACGGAGCACGCCGTCCTCGAGGATGGCGGCGAAGGACGGTTGGCGGCGTCGGCGTTTCTCGGCATCGGACGGTCGGATGCGGCGCTCAAAGTCGACACGAGCGATCCCGCGATGAAAGCGCTCGTCGACGAACGGGACGCGATTCAGCGGCAGATCGAAGGGCTGCAACTTCGCAAGGCGTCGATGCCGCCGACCGACTACGACACGCAGATGGAAAAGCTGTTGACCGATCTCGCGCTCAAGACGAAGCAGATCCGCGATCGGCAGGCGAAGAAATGAGGCGGAGGACGGTCGTCGCCGCGATCGTTGCGCTCGCGGCGATCGGCCTCACGGCCACGGCGTTCGCGCAGCGTCGCGGCGGATTCGGCGGCGGCCGCGGATTTGGCGGCGGGTCCGGCGCGCCGATTGCGCCGAACCTGGCGTACGACGGCAAGTTCATGTTCATTCGGCTGCGATACGGACCGGCGATCCCGTATCAAACGCAGCGTGTCGGCTGGTCGCACGATTATCCGGAAGGCGAAGTGCACTTCACGAAGATCCTGAACGAGATCTCGTATCTGGGCGCCCACGTGGAACAGTCGAACGTCATGCCGCTCGACGATCCGGAGCTGCCCCACTTCCCCATCGCCTACATGTGCGAGCCAGGACGCTGGTTCATGACGGACGAGGAAGCGACCGGCTTTCGTAACTACCTGCTGAAAGGCGGGTTCGTCTTCTTCGACGACTACCGCGGTTACGACTGGAACAACTTCGAGCAGCAGATGCGCCGCGTGCTGCCCGAGGGGCAGTGGTTCGACCTCGACATCAGCAACCCGATCTATCACGTATTTTTCGAAATCAAGACATTGGACGTGCCGCAGTATTACGATCGCGGCTCGGCACAGTTCCGCGCGATCTACGAGGACAACGACCCCAGCAAGCGCATCGTCGCCCTCGCGAACTACAACACGGATATCTCGGAGTACTGGGAGTTCTCGGACACGGGCTTCAAACCGATCGTCGAATCCAACGAAGCGTACAAAATCGGCGTCAACTACATCATCTACGGATTGACACACTAATGGCTTTGGACACTGTGGATTTCGAATCAGCGGACGACATCGCGCTTGCCGATCGGATGAAGTCGGGACGGCAGGCGATCATCGACGAGCTCGGCAAGCGCATCATCGGCCAGTCGGACGTGATCGAGCTCGTGCTGCTGACGCTCTTCGTCGGCGGCAACAGCCTGATCGTCGGCGTGCCCGGCCTCGCGAAGACGTTGCTGATCGCGACGTTGGCGAAGGTCCTCGACCTCAAGTTCAACCGCATTCAGTTCACCCCCGACCTGATGCCGTCGGACATCACCGGCACCGACATCATCCAGGAAGATCCGACGACGGGTCGCCGGCAGATGGTGTTTTCGCCCGGCCCGGTGTTCGCGAACATCGTCCTCGCGGACGAAATCAACCGCACGCCGCCGAAGACGCAGGCGGCGCTGCTCGAGGCGATGCAGGAACACCGCGTCACGATTCAAGGCCGCACCTACGATCTCGCGGAACCGTTCTACGTCTTCGCGACGCAGAACCCGATCGAGCTCGAAGGCACCTATCCCCTGCCCGAAGCACAGCTCGAC
>DASREL010000110.1:0-132048 GCA_035652075.1 Vicinamibacterales bacterium | reverse complement strand
TCCGCAACGGTCGTGACCTCACGAGGATTCAACGATTCAAGAAACTTGCGCGTGCCTTCGACGTCGAACTTCGGATCGATCGCCTCGATGCAGATGAAAAAGCGATTGCGGCTCGCGAGCGCGAATCGCGGCACGTTGAAGACCGGGTGATACGGTTGCGGCAGCCCGTTGAGCGCCAGCATGCCGAGTACCGTCGAGAGCGCCGCCGCGAGAATCGTGCACTCGAACGTCACCGGGATGAACGCCGGCCAGCTGTGGAACGGCCGTCCGCCAACGTTGATCGGATACGACACCGCCGAAATCCAGTACTGCATCGCGTAGCCGCCGATGCAGCCGATCAAGCCGCCGATCAACACGACGAGCGGCAGCTTCGTCGATTGCGTGTGCAGCGCATGGTGCAGTTCTTCGATCGGGTACGGCGAGTACGCGTCCACGCACGTGTAGCCCGCATGCCGCGTCGCGATCGCCGCCTCGACGAGCGTCGTCGGATCCTCGAATTCCGCCATCAGGCCGTAGAGCGCCGGTGACTTAGATGACACGGAGGTCCTCATCCACATGCGCTTCCGGCACCATCGTCCGCATCTCGGCGATGGAGATCATCGGGAGGAAGCGCAAGAACAGGAACAGCAGCGCGAGGAACAGGCCGATCGTCCCGACGAAGGTGCCCCAGTCCCAGATCGTCGGCGAGTACATGCCCCACGACGAGGGCAGGAAGTCGCGATGCAGGCTGGTGACGACGATGACGAAGCGCTCGAGCCACATGCCGACGTTGACGATCAGCGAAATGACGAACAGCACCGGAACGTTGGTTCGGATCTTCTTGAACCACAGCGCCTGCGGGATCGCGATGTTGCAGAGAATCAGCGCCCAGTACGACCACCAGTACGGGCCAGTCGAGCGGTTGACCGGCACGAACCATTCGAACTTGTCGGCGCTGTACCAGGCGACGAACGCTTCCGTCAGATAGCCGTAGGCCACGATGAGTCCGGTCACGAGCATGACTTTCGCCATGTTCTGCAAGTGGCGCATCGTGATGAAGTCTTCGAGGTGGTAGATCGCGCGAATCGGAATCGCGAGCGTCAGCACCATCGCGAAGCCGGAGTAGATCGCGCCGGCGACGAAATACGGCGGAAAGATCGTCGTGTGCCAGCCCGGCAGAATCGCAATCGCGAAGTCGAAGCTGACGACCGTGTGGACCGAGACGACGAGGGGCGTCGCGAGCCCCGCGAGCAGCAAGTACGCCGTCTCGTATCGATGCCAGTGCGCTGCCGATCCGCGCCAGCCCATCGCAAGCATGCCGTAGACGACGCGGCCGACGCGCGACTGCGATCGATCGCGAAGGGTCGCAAGGTCGGGAATCAAGCCGACGAACCAGAAGAGCGCCGAGACCGTCGCGTACGTCGAGACGGCGAACACGTCCCAGATCAGCGGACTCCTGAACTGGGGCCAGACGCGCATCGTGTTCGGGTACGGGAACAGCCAGTAGATGGCGAGCCACGGACGTCCGGTGTGGATCAGCGGAAAGATGCCGGCGCAGGCGACAGCGAAGAGCGTCATCGCTTCAGCGAACCGATTGATCGACGTCCGCCACGACTGCTTCAACAGCAGAAGGATCGCGGAGATCAGCGTGCCGGCGTGACCGATACCGATCCACCACACGAAGTTGACGATGGCGAAGCCCCAGCCGACCGGGATGTTGATGCCCCAGATGCCGGTGCCTTTCACGAAGAGCCACGCCAGCGAGATCATCAGCACGTTGACGATCGCGAAGGCGACGAGGAAGCCGAACCACCAGCCCATCGGCGTCTTGCGCGTCAGGACGATCGAGCTGATCTTGTCGGTAACGGATCCGAGCGTGTGGCCGGGCGCGATCACCGGCGGCGACGAGACGCCTTGCGCCATCGCCGCTTCCGGCACGGACGGTCCGGCGAGTGTTTGCGGACGATCGGACATCAGTCACCCAACTCCGGGTTCACGTTGCGAATCGCGCCCAGATAGGTCGTCCGCGGACGCGTGTTCAGCTCGCCGAGCAGCTCGTAGTTGCGTTCTTCCTTCTTCAACTGCGTCACACGGCTCGACGGATCGTTCAGGTCGCCGAACACGATCGCGTTTGCCGGACACGCCTGCTGACATGCGGTCTGGATTTCGCCATCTTTGACGCGCCGGTCGTCCTTCTCGGAATCGATCTTGGCTTTGTTGATCCGCTGCACGCAGTAGGTGCATTTCTCCATTACCCCGCGGCTTCGGACGGTGACGTCAGGATTGCGTCCGAGCTTGAGGCTCGGCGTATCCCAGTCCTGGTACAGCAGGAAGTTGAAACGGCGCACTTTGTACGGGCAGTTGTTCGAGCAGTAGCGCGTCCCGACGCAGCGGTTGTAGACCATATCGTTCAGGCCTTCATGGCTGTGCACGGTCGCGCCAACCGGACAGACGACTTCGCACGGCGCGTTCTCGCACTGCATGCAGGGCACCGGCTGAAAGTACGTCTCGGGATTGTCCGCCGGTCCGCGGTAGTAGCTGTCGATGCGCAGCCAGTGCATCTCGCGTCCGCGCAGGACCTGGTCCTTGCCGACGACCGGAATGTTGTTCTCGGCCTGGCACCCGACAACGCACGCGTTGCAGTTGATGCAGGCGTTGACGTCGATCGCCATGCCCCACTTGTAGCCCTCGTACTTGAAGTCGGGATACAACGTGATCGTCCGCGGCGGCGTTTCGTCGCCTTCCTTGATCGACTTCGGATCCTTGATGAATTCTTCGCGCGTCGCGACGCGGATCAGCCCGCGCCCTTCCATCAGGTGGTGGTATTGCGTGCACGCGACCGAGAACTTCTCGCCGGTGTGCACGAGCTCGGCGCTGCCGGCCATCCACGGCGACGCGCTCGTGCGCACGATGTTCGCATCGAATCCCGTGCCGGTTCCGAGGTGGCCCGCGCGCGTGCGGCCGTAGCCAAGGTGCAGAGTCGCGCAGTCGTCAGGATGTCCGGCGACGGGGAAGATCGCGCCGCGCACCGACTTGCCGTTCGCGCGGATCTCGACGACGTCGCTGATGATCTGTCCGTGTTCACCACCCTGGAACGAGGGCGTACTCGTTCCGCGCAGCTTCGCTTCGGTCGCGGGGCTGACGAACACCGCGTTGTCCCACGTCACTTTTGTGATCGGCTTCGGCAGCTCCTGCAGCCACCCGTTGTTCGCGAACCGACCATCAAGCACGCAGGGATCGTTGCGGAACGCGATCTCGAATCCTGAAATGTCAGATTTCAGAGGTGAGAGTTCAGATTTGGCGGTCACCGTCTTCGGCGCGTGCGCCGTGTTCGGAATCACGCCGTCGTGCAGCCACCGGCGCCATTCCTGATCGTTCTTGGGGTCGACCTTCCAAAACTCGCGGACGATGTCGTAGCCGCTGCGTTCGGGTTTGTCGCTCATCGCGCCGATGATTTCGTGCGCCGATTTGCCGCCGTAGAGCGGCAGGATGAGCGGCTGGACGATCGACGCGGTGCCGTCGTACGCGCGCGCGTCGCTCCATGCTTCCAGGAAATGCGCTTCCGGGATCTGCCAGTGACACAGCGCCGACGTCTCGTCGTCGTACAGACTCAGGTGCACGCGCAGCTGCACTTTGCCCATCGCGTCAGCGAAGTTGAGGTCCGACGGCGCGGTGTAGACCGGGTTGCCGCCGAGGATGACGAGGACGTCGACCTTGCCCGCCGCCATGTCGGCGACGAGATCGCGGATCGAGTCGAGCTGGTTGACCGGTTCGGCTTCGACCGGTTGCGTATAGACGACCGTGCGCCCGACGTTGCCGAGCGCCTGGTTCATCGCGTGGGCGAGCGCGTGGACGTCGGCCGGCTGCGCGTCGCCCGCGATCACGAGCGAACGCCCGCGGTGCGCGGCAAGATCCTTCGCGACGGCGGCAACGAATTTCGCGTCTTTACCTGCCTCACCCGCCCGACCTGCCCCACCAGCCCCGATCGCGTTCGCAATGGACCGCGCCAGCGACGGAATCGCGCTGGGTTTCGCCGGCAGGCGATGGTCCGCGCGCGAACCCGTCGGCGTCGGCATCGTCTCGATGGCGTAGAGCCGATTCATCCGCTCCGCATCTTTCGGATTGCGGCGTGCGGCGAAGTCGCGCGCGTAGCGGAGACTGCCGGGCCCGCCGCCACAGAAGTCGGCGTCGAGCGCGAGGATGACGTCCGCGTTTTCGAGCTTGTAGATCGCGTCGACGTACTCGCCGAACGCCGCCTTCGATCCCGCGCGCGCGTTTTCGCGGCTCGCCGGATCCCACTGATGCCACTTGGCGGACGGATATTTCGCGAGCACGTCGCGAATCTGCGCCGCGAGCGTCGGCGAGTTGACCGATTCGGTCAGGATGCGCAGTCCCGCGCCTTTGAGCGGCGCTTGCGCCGTGAGTGCCGCGCGGATCGCACCGAGGAACGCCGACCATGGACGGATGTCGCCGACGTTCGTCAGCGTCTGCGATCGATCGGGATCGTAGAGGCCGAGCACGGCAGCCTGCGCGAACACGTCCGTCGCGCCCAGGCTGCCGGGATGCAGCGGGTTGCCTTCGATCTTCGTCGGCCGACCCTCGTGACTTTCGACAAGCAGTCCGGTCGCGACGCCGCCGAGCGCCATCGACGTGGCGAAGAACAACGGACGGCCCGGGACGATCTCCTCGGGCTGCCGCACATACGGGACGATTTTTTCGGTCGGCTGCCGCGTGCACGCGGTCACGCCCGCGAGTCCCAGCGACGCGCCCATCAACTTCAGGAACGTGCGCCGTTCGACCGGATCGGTAATCGCCTCGATCTGCGACGGGAACTCGTTGTACAGGCGTTCCTGGAACGCGGGATCGTCCGCGCGCTCTTCGAGCGTCCGCCAAAAGTGGTTGGTCATCGGTGACACGTCGAGCAGCTCGTGAGCTTCTGTATCTGGTACTCGGCGACGAGCCGCTTACCGAGTTCGAGTTGGTTCGCCGGCGGCACGTAGTCGACGCGGAAGACCGCCTCGCGCGGCCGGACGTACATCTCTGGATTGCGGTGGCAGTTCAGGCACCACTCCATCTGGAGCGACGCTTCCTGCCGCATCAGCGGCATCTGATCGACCTGGCCGTGACACGTCGTGCAGCCGACGCCCTTGTGAATGTGGATGCTGTGATTGAAGTACACGAAGTCGGGCAAATCGTGGACGCGGTTCCACTGGATTGACGTCCCGGTGCGGAAGCTCGCGCGCACCGGCTCGAGGAACGGGCTGTTCGAGAAGATCTGCGAGTGGCAGTTCATACACGTCTTGGTCGGCGGGATTCCCGCGAACGAGGAGTCTTCGACCGACGTGTGGCAGTACCGGCAGTCGATGCCGTTGCCGGCCACATGGCGCTCATGGCTGAACTGGATCGGCTGCTCGCGGTGGACGTGCGCCTGCGTCACCCAGGGGGACGCGTTGACTTCGTAGAACAAGCCCAGCAGACCGGCGACAAAAAACAGTGCGCCGAAGATGCTGACCTTAGCAATCGTGTTCGCGCTGCGGTGAAAGATCTGCGACATCAGTCGATCGAGCGAGGACGACGTGCGGTGTCGAACAGCAGAAAGGAGCTTACTTCGGTCCCGACGGTCTCGTTGCTCCTTATTTTGTGAAATGTTTCACGTATTGTCAAAAACAGGCCGAAACCCACGGCTGGGTTACCTATTTCTCGGCGGAGCGCGGCATAATGACGCCGCCATGACATCTGCACGACCGTTTGTGCTCGCGTTGGCTTTTACGACGGCATTTGCAGCCTCGAGTATGGCCGCCGACTATCCGGCGCCCACAGAGGCCGACTTTCGCATCGCCAACTTCAAGTTCGGTACCGGCGAAACGCTGCCCGAGCTGAAGCTCCACTACCGCACCATCGGCACGCCGCGTCGCGACGCATCCGGCATCGTCCGCAACGCCGTCATGATCCTGCACGGCACCGGCGGCACGGGCGCAGGCTTCCTGTCGCAGACGTTCGGCGGAGAGCTCTTCGGCGCGGGACAACTGCTCGACGCGACGAAGTACTTCATCATCCTGCCCGACGGCATCGGTCACGGGAAGTCGTCGAAGCCGAGCGACGGACTGCACGCGCGCTTCCCGAAATACACCTATGACGACATGGTTCGATCGCAGCACGAGTTGCTCGTCGACGGACTGAAGGTGAATCATCTGCGCTTGGTGCTCGGCACCTCGATGGGTGCGATGCACTGCTGGGTGTGGGGCGAGATGTATCCTGACTTCGTGGATGGCCTCGTGCCGCTCGCGAGCGCGCCGACGCAAATCGCCGGCCGCAACCGCGTCATGCGCCGCATGATCATCGACGCAATCACGCACGACCCGGCATACAAGAATGGCGACTACACCGACGAACCGCACGACGGTCTCGTCTCGGCGCTGAACAGCCTGATGATGATGACCAGCAGCCCGATCGGCTGGCACCGCTCCGGGCCGACGCGCGACGCGGCCGACCAGTGGTACGAAAACCAGATCAAAACGCGGCTCGCGAACACCGACGCGAACGACATGCTCTACCAGTTCAACGCATCGCGCGATTACGATCCATCGCCGAACCTGGAGAAGATCACGACGCATCTGCTGGCGATCAACTCGGCGGACGATGTCGTGAATCCGCCGGAGCTGGGCTTGATGGAGAAGCTGATGCCGCGCGTGAAGCACGGCCGCTACGTCCTGTTGCCGACGACCGAGCAGACGCGCGGACACGGGACGCATTCGTTGCCGGCCATCTGGGGCAAGTACCTCGCGGAGTTCATGGGCGAGTTGACGCCGGTCAATTCTCAATGAGCGACGAGCGCAAGTACCGACAGCGCGGCTATCAAGACGACTCGCGTGAGCGCGGGCCGAAAGGTCCGCGTCCGCCGAAACCGCCGCCGGAGCGCGCGCCGGGGCGCCAACTGCAGGACGCATCCGGTCCGAAGACGCCGAACCTGATGGCGGCGCACGAAGTCTGCCGCTGCGCGCGTTGCGGCCATCTGCTGTCGCTGCCGATCGGCAGCATCGAGAAGTGCTCGAAGTGCGGCGTCGATCTCCACGCGTGCATACAATGCGTGTCGTTCGACACGAGTGCGCGCTGGGAATGCACGCAGAGCGCGAAGTTGACCGCGCGCGTCGCCCCGAAGGACGGCCAGAACGACTGTCAGTTCTTTACGCCGCGGACAACGGTCGAGCGTCAGACGTCGACACCTGCCTCATCCGCCAACAGCACGATCGGTCCGAGCAACAGCGCCCGCCGGGCGTTCGACGATCTCTTCAAGTAGGACATAATCGATCCATGGGCCTTCTCTCGCCGGGGGATCAGGAGAAACTGCGCGACGCGTTTTCGGAGATGACCTCCGCGGTGAAGATCGTGTTCTTCACGCAGACGCTCGGCTGCGAGACGTGCCTGCAGACGCGGCAGATCATCGACGAACTGCCGCTGCTCTCGGACAAGATCACGATCGAGGAAGTGAACCTCGTGCTCGATGCCGACAAAGCCAAAGCGTTCGGCGTCGATCGCGTACCTGCGCTGGCGATCGTCGGCAAGGACGCGGACGGCGCCGATCGCGATTCGCGCATCCGGTTCATCGGTACGCCGGCTGGCTACGAGTTCATCTCGCTCGTGCAGGCGGTCCTGCTCGTCGGCGGCCGCGAAACGAACCTGACGGCGGAGAACCGCGCGCGATTGGCGGCCGTCGCCACGCCGATGACGATCCAGGTGTTCACGACACCGACGTGACCGCACTGTCCGCGGGCGGTCAGCCTCGCGCACGAAATCGCGTTCGCCAATCCGAACATCACCGCCGTCGCCGTCGAAGCGACCGAGTTCCCCGATCTCGCGCGGAAATATCAGGTGACCGGCGTACCGAAGACCGTCGTCAACGATCGCGTCGAAATTCTCGGCGGTATCCCGCAAGACCCTTTCGTCGAACAGGTCTTAGCGGCGACGACCGACCCAGAAGAGCAGTCCAAGGCCTGACCACGCGGCGAACGCCGTCCATTCCGCTGCCGTGAAGCTGCCCGGTACTTGCGGGACGGCTTTCATCAAGACGATCGCGACGCTGACGAGCGCGCCCAC
Organism: Vicinamibacterales bacterium; assembly: GCA_035652075.1. Taxonomy (GTDB): domain Bacteria; phylum Acidobacteriota; class Vicinamibacteria; order Vicinamibacterales; family CAVVIG01; genus Gp6-AA45. Next base: position 123,975 of record DASREL010000110.1, on the reverse strand, counting down.
GATGGCCATCGCGGCCGATTCGTGCGCGTCACGGCGTACGAGGTACGCCGCGCATGCGGACAACCAGCCGACTCCGACCGCGAGCGATCCGACTTCGGTAATCGGTACGAGGATCGCGTCGCCGAACATCGCGGCGGCCACGGTCAGGATCCCCATCATCGTGATCGCGACGACCGGCGTGCCGAACTCCACGTGCACCCGGCCGAGCGACGGATGGACGAGATTCCGGCGGCCCATCGCGTACAGCATGCGCGTCGCCGCGACGAAGTTACCGTTGAAGATTTTCAGCAGCGACAAAAACGCGCCGAAGAGAATCAGTTGCGCGATCCCGTGCGATCCGAACGTGCGCTCGAACGCCACTTCAGTGCGCACGTGGCCCGACACAATCTCCTGCCACGGGTACACGTACGTCACGACCGCCACGATCAGGACGTAGAACACGAAGCCGGCAATCAGCGCGGCGTAGATCGCCTTCGTGAAGTTGCGCGGGTCGAATCCGCTCTGTGCTTCCTCGGATCCTTTCGCGACCGACTCGAAGCCGGTCATGAAGTAGGGCACGATCTGCATCACGAGAAAAATCGACAGCCACGCCCCCGCGCTGCCCGTCTGCGCAAACAGCGGATGCATGTTCGCTGTCGACCCGCGCATGAACCCGAGCGCCGTGAAGATCACGAACGTGATCAGCAGGCCGAACGTCATCACGTCCTGGAACACGCCGCTCGGTTTGATCCCGCGGTAGTTGACGATGACGACCAGCAGCGTGAGCGCGATGCCGACCGCGAGCCGCGGCGCGTAGATCGGTGAGCCGCCGACGACGTAGAGCTGGAATGAATTGAGCGCGGGAAAGACGCGCGCGAGCAGATTGCCGGTCGCGACTGCTTCCCAGGGACACACGATCGCGTACGACAGGATCATCGTCCACCCGGCGGCGAAGCTGACCGGAGCCGGAAAGACGCCTTCGGTGTACGCGATCTCGGCGCCCGCATCACGGATGCGCTGCACGAGACGGCCGTAGGTGTGCGCGATCGGGAAGAGGAGCAGGCCGCCGATCAGGAAGCCGAGCATGCCGCCGCCGGGCCCGCCGCGCGACAGCCAGTCGTCCATCAGCACGAGCCAGCCGACGCCGATCATCGTCCCGAAGCCAAACGTGAAGTACTCGACGGTGCTCAGTCCGCCATGCAGCGCGGGCTTAGAGGTCGTGTCTGACATCCGGCGAGGACTATAACAGGGACACGGACCTTCGCGGTCTTCGTGGGCTTCGCGATCTTCGTGGTGGGCGTAAGATGCCGCGCATGCCGAATCATCAACCACGTCCGTCGTTTCAATCACCGCGCTTCGCGCAGCCGGCGACGTTCATGCGTCTGCCGCACGTGGAGGATCCGACCGGACTCGACGTGGCGATCGTCGGCGTGCCGTACGACGGCGGCACGTCGTATCGGCCCGGCGCACGGCTCGGACCGCGCGAGATCCGGAATCAGTCGTCGTTGATCCGCAGCTACAACTACTTTCAGAAGGTCGCGCCGTTCGACCGGTTGAATGTCGCCGACGTCGGTGATGTCGACGCCCCGCCGGTCAGCATCGAGAAAGCGTACGATGCGATCGAAGCGAAGATTGGCGTCATTGCCGACGCCGGCGCGCGTCCGATCGTCATCGGCGGCGATCACTCGATCTCGCTGCCAGTCCTCCGCGCGCTCGCCAAACGTCACGGTCCGCTCGGCCTGGTTCAAGTCGATGCGCACATCGACACGTGGGACGAATACTTCGGCGGCAAGTATTTTCACGGGACGCCGTTCCGCCGCGCGATCGAAGAGAAGGTGATCGACGGTCGCCGTTTCGTGCAGGTCGGCATCCGCGGACCGATGTACGGCGAGGCAGACTTCGATTTCCATCAGGCACACGGCATCACGATGATCGACATCGATCAGGTGAAGGATCGCGGGATCGCCGCGGTCGTCGAGGATATTCGTCGCATCGTGACCGGCCCCGCGTATATGACCTTCGACATCGACAGCGTCGATCCGGCGTTCGCTCCCGGAACTGGAACGCCTGAGGTCGGCGGGCTCACGAGCCATGAAGCGCTGCGCCTGGTGCGAGGGCTGCGCGGGCGTCAGCTGGTGGGCGGCGATATCGTCGAGGTCGCGCCAATCTTCGACGGTCCAGGGCAGATCACGGCGGTCCTCGCGGCTAATGTCGCGTTCGAATTCCTGTGCGCGATGGCGTAATCTGGATCGAAATGATTTTTTGGAGTTTATTGCTCGCCGTTGCGTCGGCGGCCGTCGTGCCTCAACCGCGACCGCGCATCGTCGCGTTCGGTGACAGCTTGACGTCGGGGAAGGGCATCGGCACCGCGCAGGCGTTTCCGGCGATTCTCCAGCAGCGCATCGAAAAAGACGGGCTCGAGTACAGCGTCGTCAACGCGGGGATGTCGGGCGATACCTCGACGCGAGCGATGCACCGGTTCGACGCCGCGATGGAGGGCGACGTCCGCGTTTTGATCCTCGCGCTCGGCGCCAACGACGGGCTGCGTGGTGCGCCAGTCGCGCAGGTGAAGGCAAATCTCAGCGAGATGATCGAGAAGGCGCAGCGCCGCGGCATCACCGTGCTGCTCTGCGCGATGGAAGCGCTGCCGATCTACGGATGGGACTACACCGTCGCGTTCCACAAGATGTATCAGGATCTCGCGAAGAAGTACGACGTGACGCTGGTGCCGTTCATCCTGATGAACGTCATCGGCGATCCAGGTCTGATGCAGCCCGATCACGCGCATCCGAACGCCGCCGGCGCGCGCGCGATTGCTGACACTATCTGGCCGTACCTGGAGCCGATCCTCCAAAAGAACGCGACCCCAACGCCAGCGCGATAAAATCGCGCGGTGATCACACGCCGCTCATTCGTCCTCGTTGCGCTGACGCTGCTTGCCGGATCCACGAGACCCGCGTTGCACGCGCAGTCCGGCCCAATCGCCTACCGCCTGTCGTTTCCAGAGCCGCAACACCATTGGATGCAAGTCGAGGCGACGTTTCCGGACGTCACCGCCGCGACCCTCGAGCTGCGCATGAGCCGGTCGTCGCCGGGCCGATACTCGCTGCACGACTTCGCCAAGAACGTGTACGACGTGCATGCGTTCGGCCGCGACGGCAGGGAGATCGCGACGACGAGGCCGGATCCGTATGGATGGAACGTGAGCGGCCACGGCGGCAGTGTCACCGTGAGATACAAGATCTACGGCGACCGTGTCGACGGCACGTATCTCGGCATCGACACGACGCACGCCCACATCAACATGCCGTCGGCGATCATGTGGGCGCACGGGCTCGAGGAACGGCCGATCACGCTGGCCCTGGAGCAACCGGCCGGGCTTCGCTGGACGGTCGCAACGCAACTGCATGGCAGCGGGCTGCAGTACACCGCGCCGAACTTGCAGTACCTGATGGATAGCCCAACCGAGTTCGGCACGATCGCCATGCGCGAGTTCACCATCGGATCGCGCCGATTCCGTTTTTCGGCGCACCACACCGGCACGGATGCCGAACTCGACGCGTACGTCAAAGACGTCGAGAAAATCGTGCGGCAGGAAGGCGCGGTCTACGGCGAGTATCCGCAGTACGAACCGGGCACGTACACGTTCATCGCCGAATACCTGCCGTGGGCAGACGGCGATGGCATGGAACACCGCAACAGCACCTCGATCAGTTCGTCTGGCTCGATCGCCTCGTCGCGCACGCGGCTGCTCGATACCGTCGCGCACGAATTCTTTCATTGCTGGAACGTCGAGCGGATCCGTCCGCAAGGTCTCGAGCCGTTTGACTTCGATCGGGCGAACATGTCCGACTCGCTCTGGCTCGCGGAAGGTTTCACGCAGTATTACGGACCGTTGACGCTCGCGCGCGCGGGCCTCGTCACGCTCGACGAGACGTCGCGCACGCTGACCGGTCTGGTCGAAACGGTGACGAACGATCCCGGACGGCAGGTCCGATCCGCGGTCGAGATGAGCCGTATGGCGCCGTTCATCGACGGCGGACGGCCGATCGATCGCACGAACTGGTCGAACACCGTGATTTCGTACTACCCCTTCGGTGGCGCCATCGCCCTGGCGCTGGATCTCTCGCTGCGGGAGCGGAGCGACGGACGGATCTCGCTCGACGACTTCATGCGCGCGATGTGGCAGAAGTTCGGCAAGAGCGGCGGCACGCGCGAAGGGTACGTCGACCGGCCGTACTCGGTGGTCGACGCGGAGAAGACGTTGGCGTCCATCAGCAACGATCCGCACTTCGCGCACGACTTCTTCAGCAAGTACATCACAGGTCGCGACGCGGCTGATTACACGGCGCTTCTCGCGCGAGCCGGATTCGTCGTCCGCAAACGCAATCCTGGACGCGCGTGGTTCGGAGATGTGCGATTCGACGCCAGAAACGGATTGCGCGTCGGCGATCTCGTCGCGCCGACGTGGCCACTCTACGCGGCCGGTGTCGATCAGGACGACGAAATCCGGCAGATCGATGGACAACCGGTGCGAGCCGAGGCCGATGTGACGGGCACGTTGGCCAGGCACAAGCCCGGCGATCGAATTGCGATCGTATTCGTCGACCGCAGCGGCGGTCCGAAGACCGCCACCGTCACGCTCGTGGAAGATCCGCGCATCGAGGTCGTGCCGGTCGAAGCCACCGGCGGCACCCTTACTTCAGCGATGCGATCAGTTCGCGATCCGTGGTTGAAGCCGAACTCATAGCGGCCCGATTGCGCTCCGCCGCGACGACCGTAATCGCCGTCGCCGCGACGATGTCGGCTGCCGAGACGCCGTGCGGCAGCACGTTGACCGGCTGTCGCATGCCCATCAGCATCGGTCCGATGCTCTCGGCGCGGGCGAGCCGTTGCAGCAGCTTGTAGCCGATGTTGCCCGACGTCAGGTCGGGGAAGATCAGCACGTTGGCGTTTCCCTGAATGCGGGAGTGCGGATAATTCTCGGCCGCGATGTCGGCCACGACCGCCGTATCGAGATGCATCTCGCCGTCGATGACGAGATCGGGCCTCGCGTGCACGACGAGATCGACGGCGCGCGCGACCTTGCGGCTAATGGGATGCGGCACCGATCCGAAGCTCGAAAACGCGAGCATCGCGATCCGCGGCTCGACGTCGAACATCTTCGCCAGATCTGCGGTCAGAATCGCAACTTCTGCGAGTTCTTCCGCCGTGGGATCGATATTGACCATCGTGTCGGCGCAGAAGAACAACCGGTCCTTCAACACGAGCAGCTGCGCCGCCGACACGCGCGAGACGCCCGGTTGTAGCCCGATGACCTGCAACGCCGGACGAATCGTGTCCGGGTATGGACGTTCGAACCCGCCGACGAAGCCGCTTGCGGCGCTCTCGCGCACCATCATCAATGCGTAGTGCGTCGGATCGCGCATCAGCTCGAGCGCGCGAGGCGGCGTCATCCCTTTCCGCGTGCGCGCGCAGTACAACGCCGCGGCGTACATCTCCGCGTGTGGTGCGGCGTCGATGTCGATGATGTCGAAGTCGGCGACGTCGATGCCGAGCGTCACCGCGCGATCGCGAATGACCATCTCGCGGCCGACGAGCACCGGCTGCGCGATCTGCTGATCCGCGACCGTCCGCGCCGCGCGCAGGATCAGCTCGTGTTCGCCTTCGGGGTACACGATGCGATGCTGCGGCTTCGCCTGCGCTTTGTGGACGACGAGGCGGATCATCTCTCGCGACGGCCCCATGATCCGTTCGAGCGATTCGCGGTACGCGTCGATGTCGGCAATCGGTTGTCGAGCGACTCCGCTGTCCATCGCCGCCTGCGCGACGGCGGGCGCGACCCACAGGAGCACACGCGGATCGAACGGCTTCGGGATCAGGTAGTCGCGGCCGAAGCGCAGCGTTTGCAGTCCGTAGGCCTGCAGCACCGACTCGGGCACGTCTTCTTTTGCCAGCGCCGCCAGCGCGCGTGCGGCGGCGGCTTTCATCTCCTCGTTGATGGTTCGCGCGCGCACGTCGAGCGCGCCGCGGAAGATAAACGGGAAACCGAGCACGTTGTTGACCTGGTTGGGGAAGTCGGAGCGGCCGGTCGCCATGATCACGTCGGCACGCGTTTCGATGGCGAGGTCGTACTTGATCTCCGGATCGGGGTTCGCCATCGCAAACACGATCGGATCCGGCGCCATCGTCTTCAGCATGTCCGGCGTCAGGATGTCTGCCGCCGACACACCGACGAAGACGTCGGCGTCGACCATTGCGTCGGCGAGCGTCCGCCGCCCGGTGTCGGCGGCAAAACGCGCTTTGTACGGATTCATTTTCTCCGTGCGACCGTCGTAGACCACGCCAACGGTGTCGACGAGCAGGACGTTTTCGCGCCTGACGCCGAGCGAGACGTACATCTCCGCGCACGCGATGCCGGCGGCGCCAGCGCCGGAGAACACGACACGAATCTCGTCGATCTTCTTGCCGGTGACGTCGAGCGCGTTGAGCAATGCCGCCGACGAAATGATCGCCGTGCCGTGTTGATCGTCGTGAAACACGGGGATCGCCATCTCCGCTCGCAGCCGCGCTTCGATCGCGAAGCACTCGGGTGCGCGGATGTCTTCGAGGTTGATGCCGCCGAACGTCGGTTCGAGCGCTTTGACGATGCGGATGACCTCTTCGGGATCGGTGGCGTTCAGCTCGATGTCGAACACGTCGATATCGGCGAAGCGTTTGAACAGCGTCGCCTTGCCTTCCATGACCGGCTTCGCGGCGAGCGGTCCGATGTTGCCGAGCCCAAGTACCGCGGTGCCGTTGGAGACGACCGCGACGAGGTTGCCTCGACCGGTGAAGCGATAGGCGGTTTCAGGGTCGCGCTCGATCGCGAGACACGGCCGCGCGACGCCTGGCGTGTAGGCCATCGAGAGGTCGCGCTGCGTCAGACACGGTTTCGACGTGACGACCTCGAGCTTTCCGGGTCGCGGGTTCTCGTGATAATCGAATACGTCTTCGTCTCGGATGATCATGGCAAGGCGTATGGATCGCAAAACGCGATCCGGCGAAATTGCCGAAAATCCGGCAGATAATCAGGCTATGGCTATTCCGTGGCTCCGATTGCTCGACGCGGCGATTGGCGTGACCGATCTCGCGCGCAGCCGACGAATTCGATCGCTTGCGACTGACAACGAGCCACGCGACGTCGCCGAGACGCAGGGCGGCCGCGCGCCCGGCGCGTTCGAAGCGCGCCTCGCCGGCGTCCTCGTCGGCGCGCTGAAGGAGGTCTTCGACCGCGACACGCATCGACTCGATCTCGAACGGGAACAGATGGACGCGGAACGGCGCCGAGCCGAGCGCGCGCTGCAGCTCGAACTGCTGCGTCAGGCGGCGGATCGCGAGATCGCGCGGCTGCGACTCATTGCGGGCCTCGACGTCGTCGTGTGGCTTGGATCGCTGGCGTTTGCCGTGCGCGCAACGCTCGGGATGGGTGCGAAGTTGACGCTCGGCGGCGGCTGGCTGCTGCTGTTTGCCGCCATCGCCGCGTCGTTCAGCGGGCAGTCGTCCATCGCGCGTGGCGTCGAACGCGAGCGCACACCGTCGGACGGTGCCGGCTTCGTCGCCTTGTGGATGACGATCGTCGGTCTTGCACTCGTCGCGATCAGCGTTCTCGTGTAAATATCACGCCGGGCGCGAACTTCCATTCGGGATCGAGCGCGCGTTTGACGGCGCGCATCTCGTCGATGCCGGTCTCGCCGTACATCTCCCGCAACAGCTGCTGTTTGATCGGATTGCGGCCCACGCCGTGTTCCGCGAGCGGTGAACCGCCCATGCGGGCGACCTCACGGCCGAACGTCAGGATCGCCTCTTTGCCCGACTCGACGTCCGCGTACGATCGCGGCAACACGTTCGGGTGCAGGTTGCCGTCCGAGATGTGGCCCCACACGGCGGCATCCAGACCGCGACGCCGGAACTCGTCGTCGTAGCGCGCCATCAGGCCGGCGAGGCGATCGAACGGGACGATCATGTCGGCGGCCGTTTTCGAGATCCGCGGATCGATCGCCTGCTTCGCGCGACCGACACGCGCGTTGACCGCGGCCGGCACCGCTTCGCGCGCCGCAATCAACTGCGCGGCGCGTGCGCGATCGCCCGGGATCGCGATGTCGACGTCGGTCGTCACGCCGGCGGACTCGAGCACCGCGTTGACGTGATCGATCGGGTCACGAACATCGGCGAGTTCGAAGGTGATCAGCAACGCGATGTGCGCCGCTTCGGCAATCGTGACGCCGAATTGACGATCGATGCCATCCTCGCGCAGCAGCTCGAGACATCGACGGTCCATGTGCTCGATGGCCGACACACCGGTGTGCGCGGCCTCGCGTCGTAAGCGATCGACGAGGCCAACGGCGGCCGCACGATCGGTGAGCGTCAGGAACACGAGGCAGATCGCCGGCCGCGCCGGCAGCACGCGCAACGAGGCCTCGGTGACGATGCCGAGCGTGCCTTCGGATCCGATGAACAGATCGATCAGGTCCATATCCGGCGCCGCGAAATACCCTGCCGAGCATTTCGGCACTCGCGGCAGCCGATAGGTCGGCACCGGGACACGCGTCGCCGCTTTCGCGCCGCCACGTGTGACGTCGACGATCTCGCCGCTCGCGAGGACGACGCGAATCGCTGTCACCCAGTCACGCGTCGTCCCGTGACGAAACGTCGCCGCGCCCGCCGCATTGGTGGCGATCGTGCCGCCGACAAATGCGCCCATGAACGTCGGTGTCGGCGGGTAATACCGCCCGGCACGTGCGAGCGCGCCGTCCAGATCGGATAACGTGACGCCGGCCTGGACACGGACGAAGTCGGATCCGATCTCGAGGATGCGATTGAGGCGCGACGTGCTGAGCAGCACGTCGCCCATCGGCGTGGCGCCGCCGGTCAGTGACGACTGCGCGCCGACGGGAAGGATCGTCGGAACCGCGCGGACCAGGTCGGCGACTTCCGCGTCCGTCGCCGGCGTGGCGACGCCGGCCGCGTGACCGCCCGGGAAGTGCGCGGCATCCTCGAGAAACGAGGCGAGGACGTCGGCGTCGCGCTGGATGAAGGGCACGCTATATTAGATACATGAAACGTCTCCTTCTCGCGTTCGCGGCGCTGCTCACCCTGCCGTTCGCCGCCGGTGCGCAAATCGACGCGCCGCGTATCACGCAGCAGGAGTTCAAGAAGCTTTTCGCCGCCAAGAATGTCGTCATCGTCGATACGCGGATCGCCGACGTGTTCGAGATGGGTCACATTCCAGGAGCGCTGCAGCTGCCGCTCGAGGGCCGGCTGACGTGGCCGGATGAATACGAAAAGACGGTGCAGATCCTGCTGAAGACGAAGAAACCGGTCGTCACTTATTGTGCTTGACGCGACGAAGCGACGAGCGCCCGTGCGGCGCTCATGCTCGACGCGAGAGGCGTGAAGAATGTCCGTGCGCTGTTAGGCGGCTGGAACGAATGGATGAATAACGGAAATCCAGTCGCAAAAGGACCGAAGTGAAATTCGCCCCGGAGTACGTCACCTACGTTCTCAACGAAAACTTCGAAGACGCCAAAGCGCTGTTCCTCTCGCCGTTGATGGCGATTCACTACGCGCACCTCGTCATGCTGACCGAGCAGAAGATCGTCGCGGTCGAGGACGCGCGGACGATCCGAACGGCGCTCGACGCGATTTCGCTGGACGACATCCGCGACACGAAATACGACGGCAGCTACGAGGATCTGTTCTTCTACGTCGAACGTCTCGTCGTCGCCGCCTGCGGCGATGACGTCGCCGGCCGCTTGCACACCGCGCGCTCGCGAAACGACATCGACATGACGATGTACCGCATGCGGCAGCGGGAGTTCATCCTCGGACTCTTGACGGCGACGTTGATGCTGCGCGCGTCGCTGCTCGATGTCGCCGAACGGCACCGCGAGACGATCCTGGCCGTCCACACGCACACGCAGCGGGCGCAGCCGTCGACGGTGGCGCACTACCTGCTGGCCGTGATCGAGCAGCTCGAACGGGACGCGATTCGGCTGCAAGGCGCGTATACACGGACGAACGTGAATCCGCTCGGCGCGTGCGCGATCACGGGCACCGGATTTCCGATCGACCGGAACACGACGTCCGAGCTGCTCGGCTTCAGCGGACCGACGCGAAACACGTATGGCAGCATCGCGACGGTCGACTACCTGCTCGAGAGCGCCGCCGCGTCGCAGGTGCTGCTGACCGGCCACGGCCGATTCGTGCAGGACCTGTTGCTCTGGAGCACTGCCGAGTTCAGCTACGTCGGGTTCGGCGACGGCTACGTGCAGGGCAGCAGCATCATGCCGCAGAAGCGCAATCCGGTGGCGATCGAGCACGCGCGGGCGATCGGCAGCAAAGCGCTCGGCCAGGCGCAGGCGATCGTGACCGCCGTTCACAACACGCCGTTCGGCGACATCGTCGACACCGAGGACGATCTGCAGCCGCTCGTCTTCTCGATGTTTCGCGATGCGACGCGGTCGGTGAAGCTCGTCGCGGCCGCAATGGGAACGGCGACGTTCGACGCAAAGCGGCTCGAAGCACGCGCGGCCGAGGGGTGGACGACGTTGACGGAGCTGGCCGACGAGCTCGTCCGCGCCCACGGGCTGCCGTTCCGCACGGCGCACGCGATCGCCAACCGGATGATGCGCGAACGCGAAAAGGATCCGAGCGTGTCGTTGTCGTGGACGCTCGCGAAGGCTTCGGCCGATCTGCTCGGTACGCCGCTCAGCTACGACGAGACGCAGCTCGCGAAGATTTTGAGCGCGCGTCATTTCGTCGAGGTGCGGCGGACCTTCGGGGGACCGGCGCCGGAGGAGACGGCCGACGCCATCGCCGCGTCACGGCGCCAACTCGCGGACGACGAAACGTGGGCACGGGACAGAACGAACGCGTTGTCCGGCGCGGAGCGGAATCTGGCCGCGCGGAGCGCCGCACTGTGACGCGGACATACGTCCGCGTGATCGTCCTCGAAGTGGTCATCATCACGCTGCTCTGGGTCGTCGGCCGCATTTACAGCTGATGCGCGCGTTCGACTGGGCGGTCGTCATCGCCTACATCACGTGGATCGTCGTCGACGGTTTGCGGCGGTCGAAGCGTACCAACGAAGTCGACGGTTACTTCCTGGCGAACCGGTCGCTGCCGTGGTGGGTCGCAGGATTATCGGTGATGGCGACGCAGATGAGCGCCGTCACGATCGTCGCGACGACCGGGCTCGGGTACCTCACCGGTCTTCGCTTCGTGCAGCTGTACTTCGGTCTCCCGCTCGCGATGGTCATCCTTTCACTGACCGTCGTCCCGTTCTTCACACGCGCCCGTGTCTACACCGCGTACGAATACCTCGAGCAGCGTTTCGACGTGCGCACGCGCTCGCTCGCGTCGATGTTGTTTCTCGTCGGACGCGCGGCGTCACTCGGCGTGACGCTCGCGGCGCCCGCCGTGGTGATGTCGTCGATCCTCGGGTGGACGCTGCCGGTGACGGTGCTCGCGATCTGCGTGCCGATGATCGTCTACACGACACTTGGCGGCGTGCAGGCGGTCGCCTGGACGGACGTCAAACAGATGTTCATCGTCGTCGGCGGGATGTTCGCGGCGATCGCGATCCTGCTGTTCGGGATTCTGAAGAACGTGAGCTTTGGCGAGGCGCTGCATCTGGCGGGCGCCACCGGGCGGCTGCAGGCGGTCGATTTCAAAGTCGACCTGCACGAGACTTACACGTTCTGGTCGGGCATCCTCGGCGGGCTGTTCCTGATGCTGTCGTACTTCGGCTGCGATCAAAGCCAGGTGCAGCGGTACCTCACCGCGCGATCCGAAGACGAGTCGCGGAAGTCGCTGCTGATGTCGGCCTACGTCAAGATTCCGCTGCAGTTGCTGGTGTTGTCGACCGGTGTCCTCGTCTTCGTGTTCTATCTGTTCCAGACGCCGCCGATGCTCTTCAACCACACGTACGACGATCGCATCGCGGCCGGACCGCAGGCGTCGCAGTACGCGGCGCTGCAGCAGGAATTCGACGCCGCGATCGCGACGCGCAAGGACGCGGCCTCACACGGCGATCGCGCCGCCTTTCTCGCCAGCGATGCGAAGGTGCGCGACGTCCGCGCGCGCGCGACGACGTTCGTGCGGCAGGTGAGCGGGGACAGCGGCTACAACGACGCGAACTATGTGTTTCCGACGTTCATCACGACGCAGATGCCGATCGGTCTCGTGGGCCTGATGATCGCGGCGATCTTTGCCGCGGCGATGTCGTCGAGCGGCGGCGAGCTCAACTCGCTGGCAACCGCGTCGATCATCGATTTCTACCGCCGGCACTTCAACAAGACGGCCACCGAATCGCACTACCTCGCGATCTCGAAAGTGGCGACGATCTTCTGGGGTCTGTTCGCGTGCGTCGTCGCGATGCAGGCCGCGAATCAGGGATCGTTGATCGAAGTCGTCAACAAGTACGGCTCGTATGTCTACGGGTCGCTCCTCGGCGTCTTCATCCTCGCCATCGTATTCAAACGCGCGACCGCGACCGGCGCATTCTACGGATTGATTGCCGGCATGATTGCCGTCATCTCGTCAGCGCTGACGATGCCGTGGCTGTCGTACCTCTGGTACAACCTGATCGGAACCGTTGTGTGTGTGACCGCCGGTTTGTTGGTCAGCGCGTTGTCGCGAGACGGCCGCGCAGACCTCGGCGCCACTTAACGCGGATCACCGTCGCCACCACAATCACGAGCGCGCACGCCTCGACGTACACTTTCTCGCCGTCGATGTAATCGATCGGCAGGTTCTGCAGGTTCGGATCCGCGATCACACCGTGGACGAAGAAGACCGCCGCTGCCGCGTAGGCGGTGTAATGCAGCAGCTTCCATGTGTGATGTCGAAACGCGCGGCGGAAGTACGAGGTCAGGACGACGAAGGTGACGAGATAGAAGGCGATCGCACCGAGGGTGTTCGGGAGCGGTTGGATGGGCGACCAGATCGGCACGAGCAGATCGAAGACGCGGAACAGGCGACCACCGCTTTTGGCTTGAACCAGCAACAGCGACAGGGCGTGGGTCGCCGCAGTCGCCAGCCCGATGTATCCCAGCCAATTGTGGAACGTGAAGAGCTTGAGGCGCTGCCGCGGCCATTGGCGGAGCGGGTTGTAGCCCACTGACAGCAGCAGGCCCAGCAGGATCTGCGCGGTGAAGATACCGACCGCAATCAGCCCGACGACGGATGAGACGTCAACCGCGGTAGGCACGCGTTAGAAGTTGAATCGTACCTGAAACTGGATCATCCGAGCCGGATCGACGTTGGCCAGACCGCCGAGCGCCGAGCCAAATGTCGCCAGCGGAGCCGCGGTGTCGCCGTACGTACCGTTTCGGCCAAGGATGTTGCCGCGATTGAGCACGTTAAACGCTTCGAGGCGCAGCGTGATCGAGCGTCCGCTCGCAATCGCCAGCCGCTCTTCCGCAAAGAGCGCCACATCATCGATGGGCGTGCCGCGGAACGAATAGCGCGCGGCGACCGCGCCGTCGATGACCGGACGATCGTTGTTGACACCATCGCCGTTGTTGTCAACGCCAGTCGTCGCGTTGTACGGCCTCGCCGACGCCAACGAGGTCATCGTCCCGGCGCTGAAGTTCATCGGGAATCGGTACGCTGCCGTGACGACCCCACGGTGCCGTTGATCGAGGATGCTCGGTCCGCGCTCTTCCTCGCCGAGCTGATTGAAATCGTTGGGACCTGCGGCGTTGCCGTTCGGCTCGGTCGTGTTCGTCGCCTTCGACAGCGTGTAGCTCACCGACACGAACGCACGCTCGCTCTGCCACCGGATCATCGTCTGCAACCCGTCGTAGTCGGCGACGCCAAGATTTTCAACCACATTGATTTGGCGAAAGCCGCCGTTGACCGGAACGATCGGCCGCGTGGCGTCCGCGGCAGCCGTCGATCGCACCTGCCCTGGCGCCGTCCGAACGAAGAGCGACGGGGCGTTGAGATCGACGGTGCGGTCGAGGTCCGTCCAGTGTTGTTTCACGTAGTCGGCCGAGAAGAACAGGCGCGGTGCGATCTCTCTCTCAAAGCCGATCGAGGCGACCTGGCTCTTCGGGTTCACGAACGTCGCGCTGTCGTAGCCGGGCAGCTTCGAGACGTCGAAGAACTGCGAGTAGAACGACGCCATCCCTGGACGGATGGTGATGTTGCGCGCCGGCAGCGTGCTGCGCGCAGCATTCTGGTCGAACGCGACGGGCGTGCACGACAGGCACGTCGGAAATCCCGTCTGTCCGGCCGTGGCTGTGTAGGTGAAGATGCCCAGTGGGCCACCGAGCTCGAAGGTTGCGTCGGTGTTGGCGCGCAGCATCGTGTAGTAGAGGCCGTAGCCGCCACGAACCGACGTCTTCGCATCGCCGGCCGGATTCCAGCCAAACCCAAGCCGCGGCGCGAAATTCGTGGTGCCGTCGCTGAACGTCTGGCGGTCGTACCGCAGGCCAAGGTCGAGTGTCACATCATCGCGGACGCGAAAGCTGTCCTGTGCGAACACGTTGACGATCCACTGACTGAGCTCATACGTGCCGGCGCCGAAATTGAAGCTCTGTTGGTACCGCTGCACGTCGGCGATCGTCAGCTGATCGAGCGATCGCGTCGACGTCGCGTTCAGCGTGAACTGCCCGAGCGCGAACGCGCTGCCGAATTCGGTGCCGTCGCCCCCGGAGGTGTTCCTGCCGACGCTGCCTCCGAGACGCACGTAGTGTCGGTTCCTCGTCCACGACAACGTGTCGGACAGGTTCGTGACGCGGCTGAACACGTGCGCGAAGCGCGACTCGCCGGCCGTGAACGGCGCCGAACCGGCGCGCGTCAACTGTGTCGACGGCGCGAGCGGATCGAATGCCGTCACCGGATCCGCATTCTGAAATTCGAACCGCGCTTCGTTGAGCATCGAGGAGGAAACCACCGCGGTCTCGTTCACCTGGCCGGAGTACGCATGTCGCGTGAACTGCCGGCCGGCGCTCGGCAGCACGTTGCCGGACACCGCGTCCTGTGGATTGGTGTCGTAGAAACGATCGAGGTTGAACCGCGCCATCAGCGCGTTCGACGCCGTGATCGCGTGATCGATGCGCGCATCCACGAGCGCCTGACGGTAGTTGCCGACGAACGATGCCGCAGGCGACAGCGGCGAGGTGATCGAGGCCGTTCGCTCCTGCCATGTGCCATCGCCGGCGACAAAGTACTGCGTCCGATCTTTCACGAACGCCCCGCCGATGGCGAACGATCCTTGCGCGACAGCGTCGGGGATATCGGGCGGGGCGACGCTTTGATCACCGGATGAGAACGTCGTCGGCTGCAACCGGCCCGGTCGCCCGAGAAACAGCGCTTCGCCATGCGTCTCGTTCGTCCCCGCTTTCGTGACGACGTTGACGGCGGCGCTCGACGTCCAGCCGAACTCGGACGAAAACGCGCGCGACATCACCGTCATCTCCTGCACCGCGCTCACCGGAATCGTCGAGAACATCGTCTGGCGTCCCCACGGTTCGTCGCCCGAGGCGCCGTCCACGACGAAATCTGCTTCGCGGCGTCCGCCCGCGCCCGTGACGAAATAGACGGAATTGAGAAAGAGGTCTCCCGTGCCTTTGGCCGATCGGAATGCCGCATTCAACAGCGGCAGTGCCGATATTTTTCGCCCAAGCAGCGGCACTTGCTCGATCTGTTGTGCATCGAGACGCTGACCGAGTTCCGGGTCGGCGCGCACGCCGCTGACGGTGCCGTAGACCGTGACATCACTCGTGCCGCCGCTGGCCGTCAGACGGACGCGCACCGACGCCGTTTCGGCAGCGCGCACTACGATGTTCTGCACCGTTTCGGTCGTGAATCCTGGCTTGGACACCGTAATCGAGTACCGGCCGACGACAGGCAACGCGGCGATCGTCGTCGACCCGTCGCCGCCTGTGATCGCGTCGCGCGAGAAGCCGGTTTCGCTATTGATGATGGTCACCTGCGCGCCAGGCACGATCGCGCCGCTCTGATCCGACACGACGACGACCACGCTCGAGGTGTTCGGCGATTGGGCAAACGCGGACTGAGTGGGCAGGAAGGGCAGGAGGGGCAGCAGCGCCAACGCTCTTGCCACTGCCGCGCCTGTCATCCGGCCTTTCTTGCTCATCCTGCCGTGTCTGTTCACTTAGGCGTCACCACGTAGTCTTTGAAATAGCTCGTGGAATCAGTCTTCGACCAGAGGCCGACCTTGCCGGCGATCGGCGCACGCAGGACGGGATTGTTTTCGGGCAGCAGATCCGGGCTCGGTGGCGCGTTGTTGCGCCCGGGCGGCGGCGCGCTGCCGAGCACGTACGTCAACACTTTCTCGCCATCGAGAAAGCCGGTGATGTTGGCGCCGTCGACGTCGAGTTTCAGCTCGTGATATTTCTCGCGATCGCCGGGCGCAGTCAGCAGAATGCCGTCGCGCGGACGGATCAGCGGACGCCGAATGCCGTTGTGGAATTCCCAAAGGATGACGTTGTGTTCCGTGTCGTTGTAGCGCAAGGCGAGCCAGTCGCCGTTCGGCTTGACGTTGAACAGAATTCCTGAACAACGGTCCACGTCGCCGGCGACCGTCTTGAACTTCACGGCGATCGTGCCGTTCGTGAAACTGTCGACGCGCTTGAGCACCGCGACTGGGTAGTACGCGAACTGTTTCGCGTTGTCCATCAACTCCTCGTTCGACGTGCCATACAACTTGCGCGCGCTCTGCACGAGCAGCTTGGTCGGATTGTCCTTGCTGGCGACCCACGGCCGGCCGTCGACCATGATCGCTTTCGCACCGCCGTCCTGGACGACGGTCCACGTGCCGACCATCGGTTCGAAGGTTGTGGGAGGTTTTCCGACTTGCTCTTTGCTCAGGTCGACCGTCAGCGCGGTCGCCATCATGAGGATCGCGAGTGCTTTCATGTTCGTCTCCTGCGAACGAAAAATGCGGCGGCGACGACCGCTGCCGGCCAGATGCCATAGAACACTGTGCCCGCGCCTTTCGGCGCCACGGCGAGCGGGTGTCCGCGGAATTCGTCTTCCGCTTCGCGCGGCGCGTTGATGCCGGCGAGCTGGTAGATCGTTTCGAGCACGCTCTCGGCCGTAACCGCACGCGTCATCGCGCGCTTCCCATTCAGGTCATACCAAATTTCGCCGTAATGCGGGCTCGTCTGTTCGAAAAGTCCGATCGACGTGGCCGAGAGGTACTGCACCTGCGTCTTCGGCAGCACGCGCCGCAGCTTCGATAGCGCGCGCCGGTCGAGGTCGGGGCGCCGCGGATCTTCGGGCGCGAGATGCACTTCGATGTGCAGCGGTCCGTGGATCTGCCTCAGCGCCGCCTCGTCCGCTTCCGAAAATGAGTTCATCCGATTCTCTGAAAGATCCCAGCTGGGGGTGACGAACGAACAGCTGAACAAAATCGCGATTGCGAGCGCGGCGGTCGCGGAGGTTTCGTACGTCCGTCGAGCGATCGGGACCCCGAGGCGCATCCAGATCGCGGCAATCGTCAATCCGGCGATCGTCAGCGCCACGGCAACCAGCACCGCGTCCAGCCGGATGAGGCCGTGTTGAAAATCCGCAACCATCGCGGTCGGCGTGTAGCCGGCGAGCGTTTCCCAGACACCGCCCTGCACATCCGCGACGAAGTTGATGATCCAGGTGCCGACCGTCACGGTCAGCGTGAGGATCGCGGCGGTCGACGGATGCTCGGTCACGCCCGCGGTTGCCGCCGCCAGCGCCACCGTCAGCCCGGCGTTGAGCATGTGACCGAGCACGATTGCGATCAGTTCCGGCGGGTAGATCGCGCCGCCGTACTCGCGCCACAGCACGACGCCGAGAAACGGCGCGACGATGGCGGCAATCCAGGCGCCGAGGAGGACGAGCGCCTTCGCGCCGATGCGCGCGAAGGTCGACATCGGATGCTGCAGTTCCAGTTTCAGCGCGCCGTTCTGCCGATCGCCGGACACAAGTCGGATCGCCACGAACGGCAGCAAGAACGCCGCGGCCAACTCGCACGCGCTGAACGTCGGCGCCCAGACACCGACGAGCGGCGAGAACGCTTCGCCGACCCCGGCGGCGGTGCCGTTCAGTCCGCTCGCTTCGGCGTACGTCCGCACGGCGCTGATGAACGACACGCCGACGAGCGGTCCGATCGCGAGCAGCATGACCCACCACGAGCGTGACGCGACGAGCTCGCGCACTTCCTTCTCGAGCAGCCACGAGAAGGCGGATCTACGTGAGCGCAAGAAAGGCGTCCTCGAGGGTGTTCGTCTTCGCGCGGCCCGTGATCTCGTCCAGCGTGCCTTCGCCGCACACGCGCCCTTCGCTGAGCAGCACGAAGCGATCGCAGAATCGCGCGGCGTCTGAGATCTGATGGATCGAGAGAAACAACGTGCGACCGGTCGCGGCGTACAGTCGAAGTGCGCCGCCGACCTCGCGCGTCTGGCGCAGATCGAGTCCATCGAACGGCTCGTCGGCGAGCAGCACCGGCTGCGGCGTCAGGAGTCCGATCGCGAGCAGCACGCGTTTGCGCTGGCCCTTCGAGAGTTCGCCGACGCGGACGTCGACCAGCGACTCGAGATCGAGACGCTCGAATACGTCTGCCCATTCACCGGGAGGCGGCCCGCCAAAAAACCCTTCGGCGTACCGGAGCACCCAGCCAACCGTTTGGTGCGCCCACGGCGCGATGCCATCCGGCATATAGAAGAGGACAGACGATCGATCGCGGACCGACACGGGCTCGCCGTCACGCAGCAGCATCCCCGCGTCCGCCGGCTGGACGCCGGCGAGGCATTCGAAGAGTGTGGTCTTTCCGGAGCCGTTTGGACCGATGAGGCCGAGCACCTCGCCCGGCCGGATGGAAAAAGACACGTCGCTCAGCGCCGCGACGTGTCCGTAGTGTTTGGTCAGGTGAGAAACGGTGAGCACCGACCCACGAATGTAGTCAGGGAGGGGGCGCTACTACCATCGGTCGTACACCACGAAACGCACGAAAACACGAAAACCACAAAACAAACCAGAAGATCTTCTTCGTGTGTTTCGTGGTTTCGTGGGTTTCGTGTCTAGCTCACTGCTGGTGATCGGTCGTGGCCTTCGGTGCCGCGTTTTTCACGTAGCGATCGAACCAGTTCACCCGTTCCGCCAGCACGTGCAGCAGCGTTTCGCGCGCGGCGTAGCCATGCGCTTCGTTGGGCAGCATGACGAGCCTCACCGTGCCGCCGAGCCCTTTGATTGCCGCGTAGAGCCGTTCGGAGTTGATGGGATACGTGCCCGTGTTGTCGTCGGCCTCGCCGTGCATCAGCAGGATCGGATCCTTGATGTTCTGCGCGTACCAGAACGGCGACATCTTCGCGTACAGATCCGGCACTTCCCAGAACGTGCGACGCTCGTTCTGGAAGCCGAACGGCGTCAGCGATCGGTTGTAGGCGCCGCTCTCGGCGAAGCCGGCGCGGAACAAGCGCGAGTGCGCGAGCAGATTGGCCGTCATGAAGCCGCCGTAGCTGTGCCCGCCGACGCCGATGTGCTCGCGGTCGGTAACGCCCATCTCGACGACTTTGTTCACCGCCGCTTCGGCGCTCGCCACGAGCTGTTCGATGTAGGTATCGTTCGCCGTCTCTCCCGGTCCGATGATCGGCATCGTCGGATTGTCGAAGATCGCGTAGCCGCTCAAGAGCAGGAACATGTGCGAGTAGCCGCGAAGCAGCGTGAACTGGTTGGGCGAGCCGGTGATCTGGCTGGCGGTGTCGGCGTCGCCGAACTCGCGCGGATACGCCCACATGATGAGCGGTACTTTCTGTCCCTGCTTGTAGCCGGGCGGCAGATACAGCGTGCCCGACAGCGTGACGCCGTCGTTGCGCTTGTAGGTGACGAACTGACGCAGGATCTCGCGCACCTGCGGCTGCGGATCCTTGAAGTCGGTGATCTTCGTGCGCGTGTTCGCCGTCAGATCGCGCACGTAGTAGTTCGGCACGTCCCTCTGCGATTCGTAGCGCGTCAGGATCTTCGTCATGTCGTCGGTGATCGGCGCGACGAACGACTCGAGCGCTTCGCCGCCGGATCGGAACAGCCGCTCGCTCTTCAACGTTTTCAGGTTCAGCTTGTCGACGAACGGACGATCGCCGTCCGGCGTGGCGCCCTCGCCTGACAAGTAGATGTAGTCGCCGTTCTGGACGATCGCGCCGCCGCCGAATCCGCCGCGGCCGCCGCCGCTGCGTCCACCTGCGGTGTCGCGTCGCTGCACCGGCGCGCCGGGATTTTCGTACGCCGCGTCCTGCTTGCGATCCCACAGCTTCTTGGGCGCCTGATCGGGTTCGAGGAGCCACGTGCGCGTGCGTCGCGTCTGGCGATCGTTTTCCGTCAGCAGGCCGATGCCTTTGTCGGTGTACGCGATGCCGCCGTAGCGCCACTCGGTTTTCGCGATTTCCGTCGGCTGACCGTTGAACGGCGCGGCAAGCGAAACGACTTTGTCGCGGAACGGTACCTTCGCGCGCGAGTCGCCGCCGTCGAGCGCTTCCACCCACGTGATCGTCGCGGGCTGATCGGCGCGCCAGCGATACGCGCGCGGCCCAGGTTCGACGCCGTTGATCGGCACCCCTTCGTGTGACGCGAGGTTCGCGATCGTCTTCGCGACGTCACCGTTCTTCGCCCAGATCTCGACGTCCTGCGGGAATCCGTTTTTCGGCACGAGGTGCGAGTACGGCTTCTTGATGCGCGCGACGAGCACGTATTGGCCGTTCGGCGACGGCGTCACCGTCTCGAAAATTGCGGGCTTGCCAATCGGCGACTTGGCGCCGTTCGTCGTGTTGACGGCGACGAGCTGGCTCGAGAAGTAGTACTCGAACAAGCGGTCGTCGTTGACGGTTTTCAGCAGGTCCTCGTAGGTCGGCGCTGGCGCCGCTTTGCCGTAATTCTCCTGGACGTTCGGTCCGCTCGGTACTTCGGGCTCGGCCGGTGCCGTGCCACGGCCGCTCGGAACCGTCTCGCACACGATGGTGACGTTGTCCTTTTCCCAGTCGCACGGATCGTTGGAGGTTGCGTTGATCCGGTCGTTGCCGCTGACGACCGCTTTCGACGCGCCGGTCATCGTATCGACGATCCACAACTCGACGCCGTTGTCGCGCGTCTGCAGGAACGACAGCTTCGATCCATCCGGCGAGAACTTGATGTGCGACATCTTCGCCTGCGGCGGCAGCGAGACGCTGATCTCTTTGCCGTCGGCGATCTTCTTCAGCGTGAGCGAGTAGATGCCGGTGCCGGGCAATCCCGAGTCGCGATGCGGTCCGTTCGTCCGCGGGTTCACGCGCTGGCCGGCGAGCCGCAGCATCGGCTGCGATAGCTCCGCGATCGTCGGGTACGCGCGTGCCTTCGTAATCGCCACGACCTGATGATTCGGGCTCAGCAGCGTCGTCGGCAGCGGCTCGGCGTCGAACGCGTCGACGACGTTCTTCGGCGGCAGCACGTAACGAGGTGGATCGGACGCCGATGGAACTTGAACCTGTGCGCCCAGAACGGGCGCCAGGAGTACGGCGACGATGACGGCGAAACGGAAAGGCCGGACAGCGGGCATAGAACGCTCCTTGGCGGAGTCATTCTATCCCGCCGATCCAGGCTTTCCCGCCCTTCCTGCTTTCCCGCCCTAGCGTCTACTTTTTCGCCGGCGTCGATTCCTGGTGGAACACCGCCCACCACTTGCCGTTCTTCTGCACCCAGACCGTGCTGGCGTACACGGGCGACGGGAACGGCTGACCTCCCATCGAGCCTTTCTGCTCGAGCTTGTACGTCACGATGGCAGCGGTCGCGTTGATCGGGACAACCTTCATGTCCGAGGTCTTCGAGCTCTGGATCTTGATCTGGTCCCACGACTGCTTGAAGTCGTCGATCTTCATCCAACCGCCCTCGTCGACGGACCACGAGCCTGGCGCGATGACGGCAAAGAAGGCGTCCTTCTTGCCGGCGGTCAGGTCGTCGAGCATTTTGTTTTCAGCGGCCATCAGCTTCGTGGTCATCGCATTCTGCGCAAACGCCGCCGACGTGGACAGCAACATCGCCGCGGCGGCAAGAACAGCAGCTTTCACCCTCATATGCCCTCCGACCCCACCATACGGACGCGCGCGCGGGACGGATTGTCAGAGATCGATATCAAGCGTGAGCGCCTCGATTTGTGCCGAGAGCTCGGCGTGCGTGCGCTCCACGCGCATCGTCAGTTCGCCGAGTTCGCGCCGCAGCACCGCGAGGCGGTTTTCCTGCGCATCCAACTCCGCCACGTACCGTTTCAACAGGCGCTTTTCGTCGCCACTGTCCTTCATCGCCCGCATGTTCTCGCGCATGCGTGTTTGATCGGCCGACAGGTCTTTGATCGCTCGCTCGTGGGCCGCGACGTCGGCGGCAAGCGAGGCGAGCGTGGCCTTCGTCGTGCGAATCGGCGCGAGCGCCCGCTCGAGTTCCGGACTTTCGTGTGACTCCCGCAGGAACAGCGTCAGCTGTCGATCGTCGAGATCGGCGATCGTGTAGCGGCTTTCAGTCGGTCGACGTTCGTCGACGGTCAGCGTTGCCGTGGAGTGGGCGCCAACCGATGTCGAGAACCGGTACGCGCTCAACGATGTTTCGACCGGCGTCGCGCGACTGACGAGCGCCCATCCCGCGCGGATCGGATGCTCGATGACGATCGTACGCGGCGCCGCGTCGTTGTTGCGAATCGTGTAGACCTTGCGAGCCCGAAGTTCGCGCGTCTGTATCCCGACTCCGCGCGCGATGCTCACGCGCGTAACCTGCTGCACCTCGTCTCCGTTCTTCGCTTCGACTTGCACGCCCAGGTCAACTGCATACGACGCCAATCGCTTGTCGCCGGGCTTGACCGCTTCCAGCAGGCCTTCGCCCGCAAACGTGGTGTCGTCCAGCACCGTGAATGATCCCGCGTCCAAGGTCAGGCCGCTGGTATTGGTGATCCAGAGGCTGCGCAGCGGACGCGGGCCGCCGATGCGATCGTTCCAGAGCGACACCCGTTCGGCGTCGACGGGCGCGCTGAGGATTGGAACCAGCGCCGACTCGTTGCGACGGATCGTTGTCGGTCCGTTCACCGTGTACGCGAAGAGATCGCCGAGATCCTGTGGTGATGCCTCGGCCTCGAACGTGTTCGGTCGCGCGCGCGGTGGTGGCGGGGGCGGCAGCGTTGGAGATGCGGCGGGAGCCGATACGAGGCCCCCAACGATGCCGCCGGTGACTCTGGCGACGTTCGTGTCGCCGACGGTGTTCATCGCCGACTCGTGGGTCTGCGGCCGCGGGTTCGCGGGTCGTTCGATGTCCACGACAGGACGGTGGACGTACTGCGGTTCCGATAGGCGCTGGACAAATGATTGCGGTGCGCCGGCGACGAGCGACAGCTCGACGTCAGTCCAGTCCTGACCGACGGTGTTGTCCACGATCGCCCATCCTTGCAACTGCGGCGTGCGGTCGCCGCCTGATGGCAGCACGATGCGGTATGTCGTCTTCCACACCGGCACTTCGCTGATGTAGCTGACGAGGACGTTGCGCTCGCCCGTGCCCACAGTCGCGATGCTCAGACGGCGTCGATCGCCTGAATGCGACGATTCGAGGAGATCCAGATACGAGCGGACCTGTGTCGCGAGATCGCGATCGAGCAGCTTGACGGCGGCCGACGATCGCAAGGCGATCGTTCTGATCACGCCGCCGTCCGTCACGATCGACAATTCGGTGTGCGGCGGTTCGTCCTTGCGGGGCGGCTTCTGCTCGATGCTCAACAGGCGACCGACGAGTGTCCGTCCGCCGTCCGACACCTCGAGCCGCGCGCCTCGCAGGCCATCGAGCATCTCCGGCAGCGTCGTCCGCTGACCGACCGGAAGCGACAATCGGCTGAGGCGCTGTTCGAACGGCGCTTCGGAATTGAACGAAACGTTTCCGATCCGCCCGTTGCCGAGATCGACCGCCGTCAACGTCGTCAACACGTCGTTCAGTTGCGATGTGTTGAAGTCGATCGCGAGGGTCTGCGATCCCCGGACGCGCCCGACGTGCTCGAAATAGCCAACGCCGTTCTTGTACAGGACGACCCGACGGACCGGTAACGGCGACGTTGGTTGTTGAGCCGACAGCGTCGACAGGCCGGCGCAGACCGCCAGTGCCGCGAGGATGACGCGGTGACGCATCGATCACCTCCACGATGTAAGACACCGCGGAGGTGAAGATGGACGTCAGCAGGCCTGAAGGCCTGCGCTACATCGACGGCGCAGGCCCGAAAACCTCGTCGATCGTCAGAACCTTGATGGGTGCGAGGTTGAGCGCCTTGATCGGCTCTTCGATCTTCGAGCGATCGCCAACGATGACGATGGCGAGCTTGGAGGGGTCGATGTATTTCTTCGCTACGCGCTCGACGTCGGCTGACGTCACCGCCTGGATGTTCTTGACGTAGTTCGCGAAGTAATCGTCGGGCAGGTGATAGACGATCGCGTCCTCGAGCCGGCGCGAGATGTCACCCGTCGTTTCAAACGCGCCGGGATAGCGGAGCGAGATGTAGTTCTTGGCGCGTCCGAGTTCTTCGGCCGGCACCGGTTTCAGAATCCCGTTCAGCTCGTTGAAGAACTCTTTCAGCGCGTCCGCGGTCTTGTCGGTCTGGACACCGGCCGCGGCGACGAACGGACCGGCGTTCGATCGCATGTCGAACTGCGAGCTCGCGCCGTACGTGTACCCGTGCTGCTCGCGAAGGTTTATGTTCAGCCGCGACGAAAACGATCCGCCGAGGATCGTGTTCATCACCTGGATGGGAAAGTAATCGGGCGTCGATCGCGGCACGCCGATCCAGCCGATGCGGATCTGCGATTGCGCCGCGCCCGGTTTGTCGACCAGGTAGATCGTCCGCGCGCTGTGCTGCGGCACGTCCGGCCATTTCGACGACGCCTTGCTGGCCGAGGCCGGCTTCCACGATCCGAACGTCTTCTCGAGCTGCGGTAGCACCGATGCGGCGGTCACGTCGCCGACCGCGAGCAGCACCGCGTTGTCGGGACGGTAGGCCGATGCGTAGAACGCTTTGAGATCGTCGGCGGTGAACGCCTTCACCGTCGCGGCCGTTCCCATCTGCGCAGTCCCGTAACGGTGCGTCGGACCGTAGAGCACGCGGGCGTACGTGATCGCGCCGATCGTCGGCGGGTCGTCGCGCCCTTGCAGGATATTCGTCAGCCGTTCCTGGCGCAGCCGTTCGAGTTCGTCCTTCGGAAACGTCGGACGTTCGACGACGTCGCCCATCACGGCGAGCGCATCGCCGAGCCGCGCGACGGGCACGTGCAACCGCACCGCCGACAGATCCGACGTCGTCGACGCCGAGAGATCGGCGCCGAGGAAGTCGATCGCGTCGGCGATTTCGAGCGACGACTTCGAGCCGGCGCCTTCTTCCAGCATCGCCGCCGTCAGGCTCGCGACGCCGAATTTTCCTGTGGGATCGTCTCCGGTGCCGCTGAGGACGACGAGATTTACCTGCGCCACAGGCACCTTGTGCATCTCGACGATCCACACGGGCAGGCCGTTCGACAGTTTCTGTTTCTGGATCGCCGGAAGATGCAGCGTCGCCGGCGGCCCTGGTTGCGGCGGATGCGTGCGGTCGGGCGCCTGCTGTGCCGCAACGGTGACGCCGAGGGCGAGAACAAGAGCGAAGATGTACTTCATTTCTGTGGTTCCACCGTCAGCTCGACGCGCTTGGTGAGCGGCAAATACTTCTGCGCGGCGGCCTGGATGTCCGACGGCGACAGCGCTCGATAGCGGGCGAGATCTTCGTTGAAGTAATCGGGCCGTCCGGCCTCGGTGAAGTACGCGTTCAACTGATCCGCCGTGCCGCCGAATCCGCCTACGCGTTCCATCCGGTTGTAGAACGATGCTTCGATCTGATTGATCGATCGCTGCAGTTCGTGCTGAGTCGGTGGTTCTTTCTGCAGTCTGGCGATCTCTTCGTCGACGACCTTTTGAATCTCGGCGATCGTGTGGCCCGGCCGCGCCGTCGCGACGATCTGGAACTGCGACGACAACGCTTGCGACTGCTGGCCCGCGTTGACGTCCTGCGCGATCTGCATGTCGTAGACGAGCCGTTTGTACAGGCGCGAGTTCTTTCCGCCGGCGAGGATGTCGCCGACGACGTCCATCGCGGCGTCGCCCGGTTGGAAGTGCGGGGGCGTCAGCCACGCATCGTAGACGCGCGGCAGTTGCACGCGATCCGTCAGCGTCTTCTTCACCACGGTCGTCAGCTCCGCTGGAGGCGCCGTCATTTTTTCCGGCGACCGTCCCGGCTTCACGTCTCGGAACCACTTCTCGACCAGCGCGCGCGTCTTGACGGGATCGATGTCACCGGCGATCACGAGGCTCGCGTTGGCGGGCGCGTAATACTGCCGGAAGAACTCGACCACATCGTCGTAACTCGCGGCCGTCAGATCTTCCATGTACCCGATCACTGGCCAGTGATACGGATGACCGGCGGGATACAGCAGTTCGTCGAGCGTCGGTTCCGCGAGCCCGTACGGGCGGTTCTCGTAGCTCTGGCGACGCTCGTTCTTGACGACATCACGCTGCGCGTCGACCGTTTTCGGCGTCATCGAATCGAGCAGGTAGCCCATGCGATCGGATTCGAGGAACAGCGCGAGCTCCAGCGAATTCGACGGCACGTTGATCCAGTAGTTCGTCCGATCGTTTTCCGTCGACCCGTTGTTGTCGCCGCCGCTCTCTTCGAGCCACTCGTCGAACTCGCCAAGCTTCACATGTCCCGAACCCATGAACATCAGGTGCTCGAACAGATGTGCGAAACCGGTTCGACCCGGCTTCTCGCGCGCCGATCCGACGTGGTACCACATGTTCGTCGACACCATCGGGACGCTGTGATCCTCGTGAAGGATGACGGTCAGACCGTTGGGCAGCTTGAACTCGGTGTACTTCAGCTCGATCTTCGGCGCCGGTGTCTGCGCGAAGGCGGGGCTGGCGATCGCAACAAGCAGAACAGCGAAAGCGCATTTCATAACCGTTGATCTTAACCACGGAATCCGCCGAACCCACAGAAACAAGTTGTGGTCAAATAGGCGTCGTGAGCGACAAGCCGTTGGTCGGCGTGATCATGGGCTCCAAGTCGGACTGGGAGACGATGAGCCACGCGGACCAGATCCTGTCCGAATTCGGGATTTCGCACGAGTGCCAGATCGTGTCGGCGCATCGCACGCCCCAGTGGATGGCTGATTACGCAACCACTGCCGCAAGCCGCGGGATCGAAGTGATTATTGCGGGCGCCGGTGGCGCCGCGCATTTGCCCGGAATGGTCGCGGCACAGACGGTGTTGCCGGTGATCGGCGTTCCGGTCAAGAGCGCGTCGCTCAACGGACTCGATTCACTGCTGTCGATCGTCCAGATGCCGAAAGGCGTCCCGGTCGCGACGGTGGCGATTGGTGCATCAGGCGCCGCCAATGCGGGGCTCCTCGCCGTGGCGATCTTGGGGACGAGTCGGCCCGAGCTGCGCGCGAAGCTCCAGAAATATAGAGACGACACGGCTGCCGATGTGCGATCGCAAACGTTGTAGGCGGCTGTGATCCCGCCAGGATCCACGATCGGCGTTCTCGGTGGCGGTCAGCTTGGGCGCATGTTCGCCATGGCGGCGCGCCGCCTCGGCTACCGCGTCCACACGCTCGCGCCGGAACACGACACGCCGACCGGCCAGATCTCGGACGTCGAAGTCGTCGCCGACTACGACGATCTGGACGCCGTCCGCACGTTCGCGCAGAACGTCGACGTCGTCACGTTCGAGTTCGAGAACGTGTCGGCGTCCGCGGCCGCTGTGGCCGCAGAGCACGCCATCGTGCGGCCGAATGGTCGAGCGCTGCACATCGCGCAGCATCGCATCCGCGAAAAGACGTTCCTTCGCGACAACGGCGTGCCCGTCGTCCCGTTCGCGGTCGTGAAAACGCTCGACGAACTCGAGGCGGCGATCGCATCGATCGGATGCCCGGCGGTGCTGAAGACCGCGAGCTTCGGATACGACGGCAAAGGGCAGGCCTCCGTCACGTGCGCGGACGACGCACGCGCCGCGTGGGACGCCGTCGGACGTCAGGAAGCGGTGCTCGAGGCGTTCATCGATCTCGACCGGGAGATTTCGGTCATCGGCGCGCGTGGTGTTGCGGGGGAATGGGCGCATTTCGGAGCGATCGAGAACGCGCACGAAAAACACATCCTCGATGTCTCGGCCGCGCCGGCGGCCGTTTCTCCGGCGCTCGCGCAGCAGGCGATCGATGTGACGAGAACCGTGATGGAGGCGCTCGAGTACATCGGCATCCTCTGCGTCGAGTTCTTCGTCACGCGCGACGGGAGGCTGCTCGCGAACGAGATGGCGCCTCGCCCGCACAACTCGGGTCACCTGACGTTTGACGCCTGCCGCACCAGTCAGTTCGAGCAGCAGCTGCGCGCGATCTGCGGTCTGCCGCTGGGCGCGACGGATCTGTTGCAACCGGCGGCGATGGCGAACCTGCTGGGCGATTTGTGGGAGACGGGCGAACCACATTGGTCCGCAGCGCTCTCACACCCGTCGGTCAAACTCCATCTGTACGGTAAAAGCTCGGCACGCCGAGGGCGCAAGATGGGACATCTGACGGCACTCGCGCCCACGCGCGACGAGGCCATTCGCATCGTGACGGAGGCGCGGCATTTGCTTAAACGCTGAGGCGTGCGGCGCCTCTGCGTGATCGCGATCGCTTTCGTGACGACAGCTCATCTGTTCGCCGCGGCGAAGGATGAGGCGGTGCAACGATTCCTGGCGTTGCCGGATCCCACGCCGAAGCAAGTTCGCGCCCTCAGACACCTCGAAGCCCACAACGACAAATTCGATTCGGCCGCGTGGATGGACGTGTGGACCGAGTCCGACCGCGATGGATTTCGATACGACGTGATCGGCGAAGGCGGTTCCGAGTACATCCGCACGCACGTGCTCCGCGCCGCGCTGAAATCGGAAGCGGACCTGTGGCGCGCCGGCACTCCCGAACGCGCCGGGTTCACGTCCGAAAATTATCAGTTCGACGAAGTGACCCAACGGCCCGACGGACTCTTGTCGGTCGCCGTGAAGCCGCGCAAGAAAGACGTCCTCTCGATCGACGGCGCCATCTTCCTGAGCCCCGACGATGGCGATTTGGTCCGCCTCGAGGGCCGGATGACGAAGGCGCCCTCGTTCTGGACGCGCCGCGTCGACGTCATCCGCTGGTTCCGTCGCGTGTCCGGGTTCCGCATGCCGGTCGCGGTGGAATCAGTCGCGAACGTGCTGGTGGCGGGCCGCTCGACGTTCCGGATGAGTTACGAATACGAATCGATCGACGGCCGGCACATTGGCGATCCGCAGCCGCAGCGGCGGTTGACGCAGTTGCGCTAGAATCCCCCGCATCAAGTCCATCCTGTTCGTAGCGGCGCTCTCTGTCGCGACCGTCCAAAATGCGGCGCTGCAGCGGTTCCTCGCCCGCGGCGAAACCGCCACCGTCGCGTATCGCGCGCTGCGTCATCTCGAAGCGAGCAATCCGCATTTCGGCGCGAGAGCATGGATGGATGCCTGGACCGAGTTCGACGAGCAGCGCGGACTCCGGTACGAAATCGTGGCCGAGGGCGGCAACAGCTACATTCGCAACCACGTCCTGCGCGCGGCGCTCGACGGCGAGCAGAAGATCTGGGCGGCGCGCGAGCCGCAGAAGGCGTCGGTGACGCCGGAGAACTACATCTTCCGCGACCCGGTACCGACCGGCGAAGGGCTCCACCAGGTCGCGATCACACCGAAACGCAAGGACACGCTGCTGGTCGAAGGGGCGATCTACGTCGAGGATGAAGGCGAGCTGCGACGCATCGAGGGCAAGCTGTCGAAGCCACCGTCGTTCTGGACGCGTCGCGTCGAGATCGTCCGCCGCTACGAGAAAATCTCCGGTGTGCGC
This sequence comes from Vicinamibacterales bacterium, assembly GCA_035652075.1. Taxonomy (GTDB): domain Bacteria; phylum Acidobacteriota; class Vicinamibacteria; order Vicinamibacterales; family CAVVIG01; genus Gp6-AA45. The sequence goes on along the minus strand of DASREL010000110.1, from coordinate 94,054 downwards.
GTCCCGATATCGATCGAGTCGGTCGCGCACGTGCTGATCGCGGGTCGCTCCACGTTCAAGATGACCTACGAGTACGAGATCATCAACGGGCAACACGTCGGCAATCCAAAGCTTCCACCACTCTAAGAGGTACCTATGCGCGCACGGCGTTGGCGGGCACCGATCGTCACAGCGATCGTCTTCGTTGCGTGTGTAGCGCAGGCCGTGAGGCCTGCCTACGGTCAAACGAAAAAACCGATCACCCACGATGTCTACGACACGTGGAAGTCGATTCAGGGAACGAAGCTCTCGTCCGACGGCGTCTGGCTCGCGTACGCGCTCGTCCCTCAGGACGCCGACGGCGAGCTCGTCGTCCGCAACCTGAAAACGAACGCGGAGTTCCGCGCGCCACGCGGGCGCGATCCGCAAATCACCTCCGACAACCATTTCGTGTTGTTCTCGGTCGCGCCATTACGCGCCGATGTCGACAAGGCACGCAAGGCGAAGAAGAAGCCGGAGGAGATGCCGAAAGCCGGCGTCGGCTACATCAACCTGTCGAACGGCCAGGTGACCGTCGCCGCCGAGCACGTGAAGAGCTTCCATATCGCAGAGGAAACGCCGCAGGTCGTCGTGTACCTCGTCGCAGAAAATCCGCCGCCCGCGGTTCCGAAAGTGCGGCCGAGAAAAACGACCGGCACCGATCTCGTGATTCGCGATCTCTACTCCGGCGCCGTGACGACGGTCGCCGACGTCAGCGACTACGCGATCAGCAAGAACGGCGCGTGGGTGGCCTACGGGGTCACGTCGAAGGCGGCGGCCAAGGACGGCGCGTACGCCCGCGGGCTCGCGACCGGCGCGCGCAAGACGCTGCTGACGGGCGAAGGGAACTACAAGTCGTTCACGTTCGACAGCACGGGCTCGCAGGCGGCGTTCATCAGCGATCGCGACGAGTTCAAGTCGCCCGTGCCGGTCTACAAGCTCTATCACTGGGCGACGAGGACGGATACGGCGAGCGCGATGCCGGTGCCCGTAAATGCCTCGCTGACGGTCAGCGAGTTCGGCCGTGTCGAGTTTTCGAAGGATGGGTCTCGACTGTTCTTCGGCACCGCGCCGCCGCATGTCGATGCCGAGCCGAATCCGGACGCCATCCAGGTGGACATCTGGAACTACAAGGATCCGGAACTGCAGCCGATGCAGAAGGTGCGCGCCGAGGAAGAGAAGAAGCGCAACTATCGCGCGGTCGTGAGCATCGCCGACAAGACGTTCACGCAGCTCGCGTCAGCGGACATGCCCGACGTCCGCACGAACGACAACAAAGAGCGCGCGCTCGGTGTGTCGGACGTGCCGTACCGCCAGCTGATCTCGTGGGACGGCGCCTACGACGACTACTACATGGTGAAGCTCGCGGACGGATCGCGGCAGAAGATTCTGAACGAGGCGCGATTCCAGGCGTATCTCGCGCCGAGCGGTAATGTCGTTCTGTACTTCGATCAGCACGACAACAACTGGTACGTCGTGCGCGCCGACGGCGCCAAGACCAACCTCACCGGCAAGCTTGGCGTGAAATTCCAGAGCGAGACCGACGATCATCCCGATTATCCGCAGCCGTACGGCGTCGCTGGGTGGGTGGACGGCGACAAAGCGGTCTTGCTGTACGACCGGTACGACATCTGGTCGGTGAACACCGACGGCAGCGGCGGTCGAAACGTTACCAACGGCGCCGGACGCAAGAACGAGATCGTGTTCCGGTACGCGCGGACCGAGCCGGCGCAGGAATCGACCGAGAACGAAGAAGGTCTGCGCCAGCGGCGTCCGGATCCGCCGAGCGTGTCGTCAACGCGTCCCGTGCTGTTGTCGGCGACCGACGATCGCACCAAAGCCAGCGGCATCTACCGCGTGACGATCAACGCGACCGCCGATCCGCAGAAGCTCGCGATGCTCGACAAGCAGTTTGGCGTCCCGCTGAAGGCGCGCGACGCCGACGTGTACGCGTTCACGCTGTCGCGCTTCGAAGAATTTCCGAACATCTGGATTTCGAGCGGCTCGTTCACCGACATGAAAAAGGTGAGCGACGCGAATCCCCAGCAGGCGGAATACAACTGGGGCACGTCGGAACTGATCGACTACGTCAACGCCGACGGCAAGCACCTGAAGGCGATTCTGACGAAACCGGAGAACTTCGATCCCAACAAGAAGTACCCGATGCTCGTGTACATCTACGAGCAGTTGACGCAGAACTTGCACCGGTACGTCGCGCCGGCGCCGGGCGGCAGCAGCATCAACGTCACGCGCTACGTGAGCAACGGCTACATCATCCTGCAGCCGGACATCGTGTACGACATCGGCTATCCGGGTCAGAGCGCGTTGAAGTGCGTGCTCCCGGCGATCCAGAAAGTGGAGTCGATGGGCAGCTTCGTCGATCCGCAGCGGATCGGCATCCAGGGCCATAGCTGGGGCGGGTATCAGATCGCGTACATGATCACGCAGACGAACATCTTCCGCGCCGTCGAAGCCGGCGCCGCCGTCGACGACATGTTCGGCGGCTACGGCGGCATCCGCTGGGGCACCGGCATGTCTCGCGCGTTCCAGTACGAAAGGACGCAAAGCCGCATCGGCGTGCCGCCGTGGCAGAATCCGGCGCTCTACATCGAGAACTCACCGCTCTTCTGGATCGAAAAGATCCACACGCCGTACCTGACGATGGCGAACGATGAAGACGATGCGGTGCCGTGGCAGCAGGGGATCCAGTTCTTCACCGCGATGCGTCGCCTCGGCAAAGAGGCGTACATGTTTACCTACAACGGCGAAAAGCACGGGCTGCGGCAGCGCGAAAATCAGAAGCACTGGACGATCGCGATGGCGCAGTACTTCGATTACTTCTTCCTCGGCGCGCCGAAGCCCGACTGGATGGAGCACGGCGTCCCGTACCTCGAGAAGGGGAAGCAAACGCTGACGCCGGCGAAAAAGACGACGGATCAACGGTGATCATGGCAAGTGGCAAATGGCAGATGGCCGATGGACGTACCTGGCCGGGTACATCCATTAGCCATGAGCCATTTGCCATCTGCCATGGTTAACATCCGTGCTTTTCACTCCGTCATTCTGAGTAGCCGGTGGAGTGGAGTGACCATCTCTACGCCGACTACGCGCGAATGGTCCACGCCATCCTGCTCGGCCGCGTGCCCCGCGCGGAGGTCGACGACCTCGTGCAGGACGTGTTCCTGATCGCGTTCAAGCGCATCAACACCGTCCGCGATCCGGCGGCCTTCGGCGGCTGGCTCGGGACCATTGCGCGCAACCGTGCGATCGATCACCTGCGTCGGCGGCGCGAAGAAACGGCGTTGCCAGACGAGGTACCCGGCGGCGACCCGATCGAGTCGGAGACGCTCGCGGCGCTCGACGCCATTCGCCGCCTGCCGGAGGCATATCGCGAAACGCTCATGATGCGTCTTGTCGAAGGAATGACCGGTGACGAGATTGCGGCCAAGACCGGCCTCACCCCGGGATCCGTTCGCGTGAATCTGCACCGAGGCATGACGATGCTTCGCGAAGTGCTGGGAAGCAAGGCATGAGCGACGACTATCTGTGGGACGGATCGGGGACGCCGGATCCGGAGGTCCAGCGACTCGAGCGCGCGCTCGCGCCGCTGCGATACAACGACCGTCCCCGGTGGGTCCAAAAAGACCCGCCCTACATCCGCCGGGGCGGGGCCGAAGGTCCGCCTAAAGGCGGACACTACGTACGCGCATGGGGGCCACTGGCCGCAATGGCGGCGGTCGTGACGTTGGCGGTGTCCGTCGTGTGGCGCACGCCGGCGGCGTCGTGGGAAGTCAACGCGCTGAACGGATCGCCCCGCGTCGGCGCACATGCCGTCGCGGCATCGGCAAAGCTCGCCGTCGGTCAGACGCTGACGACCGATGCGTCGTCGCGCGCGCGCATCGCCGTCGGCGCGATCGGCAACGTCACCGTCGAACCGAACTCGCGCGTGCGCTTTGTCGAGACGAGCGCCGATCATCATCAACTCTCACTGCAACGCGGCACGATCCACGCCATCATCACGGCACCACCCGGACAGTTCGTCGTCGACACGCCGTCGGCGACGGCCACCGATCTCGGTTGTGAGTACACGCTGCACGTCGACGACGAAGGATCGGGACGTCTGTCGGTCGACGTCGGCTGGGTCGCGTTCGAATCCCACGGACGCGAATCGTTCGTTCCCGGCGGCGCATCCTCGTCGATGAACGCCGTCTACGGTCCAGGCACGCCGTCGTTCGACGATGCGACGCCCGCGTTTCATGCGGCGCTCGATCGATTCGATTTCGGTCGCGCCGAGGTTCGGCCCGAGGCGCTGCAGACCGTGTTCCGCGAAGCGCATCACCGCGACGCGCTGACGTTGTGGCACCTGCTCTCGCGCGTCGATGCGCGCGATCGCGGTGATGTCTTCGCCGCGCTGGCGGCGCGCATTCCGCCGCCAACGGGGGTCACGAAAGACGCAGTCCTGCGTCTCGATCGCGCGGCGCTCGATGCGTGGTGGGAATCGCTCGAACTCGGCGACGTGACGTTCTGGAGATCCTGGCTCGCCACGTCGAAGCGGTAGCGGAGGCGGGATAACAAAAGCTGTCACCGGCCGTCCTCTCAAACAGGAGGGCCGTATGATCCGATTCGCATTCGCTGCTGTGGCTTCGCTCGTGCTGTTGACCGCAGTGCCCGTGCTCGCAGGACCACCGCTCATCTGCTTCCCATTCGACACGCATGGCGCGAAGACGCTGCCGATGGGCAGCAAAGGGTGGCAGGATATCGATCCCACATACGACACGTCGAAGCTCGTCGACGACACACTCGCGCTGCTGACTCCCGAGGCGCCCATCATCGTGCACATGGAGACGCTGCGTCGGGCGACGATCTACGCGTCGACGAAACCGGGACTCGGCGCCGCGCTTCTCTCGCGCATCGACGAACGTGCGCGCACGGCCACGCCATCGTTCGCGCCAGTCGCGAGTTTCGATTTCGATTACCTCGTCGAGACGTATCGTCAGGCGGCGCCGGTCTTCAAGACGTTGCCGTCCGTCGATCATTTTGCGAAAAGCTCCATGGCGTCGCGGGTGTCCGGTCGGTAAGATGGCGGGATGAAAATCCTGCTCGCGCTCGCGGCCGCCGTGCTCGCGCTCGCCGACGCCGGCGGCCCGCTTCCGTCCTTCGCCGAACCGGGCATCTCGCCCGATGGATCCACGATCGCATTCGTCAGCGGCGGCGACATCTGGGAAGTGCCGTCGCGTGGTGGTGATGCGCGGCTGCTCGTGTCGCATCCCGCCAACGAGTCCCGCCCGCTGTTTTCGCCCGACGGCAGGAAACTCGCGTTCACATCGACACGCACCGGCAACGGTGACGTCTACGTCCTGACGCTGGCAACCGGCGACCTCGCGCGGCTGACGTTCGACGATGCGATGGAGCAGGTGAGCGGGTGGTCGCCGGATGGCAAGTATGTGTACTTCTCGAGCGGCAGCCACGATCTATCGGGCATGCTCGATGTGTACCGCGTCAACGTGGATGGCGGGATGCCGATGCCGGTGGCCGCCGACCGCTACGCGACGGAGTACTTCGGCGTCCCGGCACCGAGCGGCGATGCGATCGCGATTTCGGCGCGCGCGAACGCATCGGCACAGTGGTGGCGCAAGGGACACAGCCATCTCGACGAAAGCGAGATCTGGATCGTGAACGCCGGGTCCAAAGGATCCGCCTTGTCTCCGGTGTATCAGCAGGTCACCACAGGCGGCGCGAAAGACGCGTGGCCCCTGTGGGGCGGCGACGGCAAGACGCTGTTCTTCATGTCGGATCGCAGCGGCGCGCAGAACATTTGGAGTACCGGTCTCGCGCAGGGCAACGCGGCCAAACCAATCACCACGTTCAAAGACGGCCGCGTGCTATGGCCGTCGATCACGAAAGACGGCAAGACGATCGCATTCGAGCGCGACTTCGGCATTTGGACGGTCGACACGACCAGCGGTCAGCCGAAAGAAGTGCCGATCGCGTTACGGGGCGCGCCGGCGTCGACGACGATCGAGCATCGCGCGTTCAGCGATCAGATTCGAGAGATGGCGCTCGCGCCAGACGGGAAGAAAGTCGCGTTCATCGTCCACGGCGAGGTGTTCTCGGCCTCGGCGAAGGACGGCGGCGATGCGGTTCGGTTGACGAACAGCGCCGGTGACGAGGCGGAACTCGCGTGGTCCCCCGACAGTCGAAGACTCGCGTATCGATCCGATCGAGGCGGCACGAATCACCTGTTCCTCTACGATTTCGCCAGCGAGCAGGAAACAGCGCTCACGACCGGCAGCGGTCGCGACGATCAGCCGCGCTACTCGCCGGACGGCAAGTGGATCGCGTTCGAGCGCGATTCGCGCGAGCTGCGGGTGATCGATCCTGTGTCGAAGCAGGAGAAGCTCGTCGCCACCGGCGTGTTCGACGTGCCGCCGATGACCGACCAGCGTGATTTCGCCTGGTCGCCCGATTCGAAATCCATCGCATTTACGACCGTCGGCGCGAGAGCCTTCACGAATGTGTCGGTCGCGAGCGTCGACGGCGGACCGTCGAGCGCGAAGCCGGTGACGTTTCTGGCCAACAGTTTCGGCGGGTCGGTCGCATGGAGTCCAGACGCGACGTACCTGATCTTCCAGAGCGGCCAACGGACCGAACCAGGACAGGCGATTCGCGTCGATCTGATTCCGCGCACGCCGAAGTTCCGCGAGGATCAGTTCCGCGATCTCTTCAAGGACGAACAGCCGAAGACAGCGCCGAAGCCCGAGCCCGCTGCGGATGCGGCTCCCCCCGTCAGCCGCACACCGCCATCGCCAGCGCACGTGGAGATCGTTTTCGACGAGATTCGTCGTCGCGCGAGCTCGCTGCCGGTGGGCCTCGATGTCGATCGGTTGACGATCAGCCCCGACGGCAAGACGCTGCTGATGATCGCATCGGCGGCCAATCAGCAGAACCTGTACGTCTACTCGCTGGACGAACTGTCGAAGGAACCGTCGGTCGCGCGCCAGTTGACCTCGACCGCGGGATCGAAGAGCAGCGCGTACTTCACACCCGACAGCAAAGAGGTCGTCTACCTCGATCGCGGCCGCATCTTCAACGTCACCCTCGATCGGCGCGAGCCGAAGCCGGTCGCTGTGACGGCGGAGCTCGACGTCGACTTCCAACGCGAGAAGCTCGAAGCCTTCCACGAAGCGTGGACGTACCTGCGCGATCAGTTCTTCGACGACAAAATGAACGGCGTCGACTGGAACGCGGTCAAAGCCGCGTACGAGCCGCGCGTCGCCGGTTCGCGCACGCCAGACGAGATGCGCCGGATCATCTCGATGATGCTCGGCGAGCTGAACGCGTCGCACATGGGGATCTCGGCGCCGGCCTCGGCGACGCAGACCTCTGTCGGCCGTCTCGTCGTCGATTTCGATCGCGCCGCGTTCGAGTCGGACGGTCGCCTGAAGATCACGAACGTCGTCCCGCTCGGGCCCGCGGCGCTCGCAGGGATCAAGATCGGCGATTTCCTCGTCCGCGTCGGGGGACAGACGATCGGCCCGCGGACGAATCTGGATGCGCTGCTCGACCACACGATCGATCGCCGCGTTTCGATCGCCGTCTCGTCGACCGCCGGCGGCTCGACGCACGACGTCGTCGTCAAGCCGGTGAACCAGACGACCGAGAAAGGACTGCGGTATCGGCAGTGGGTCGAACAGCGGCGCGAGTACGTCGCGAAGGCGAGCGGCGGGCGTCTCGGTTACGTGCACATGTATGACATGTCCGAAACGGCGCTCAACCAGTTGCTGATCGATCTCGACGCCGAGAATCAGTCACGCGACGGGGTCGTCATCGACATGCGCAACAACAACGGCGGATTCGTGAATGTCTACGCGATAGACGTCCTCTCGCGGCGCGGATACTTCAACATGATGCGACGTGGATACGATGCCGTGTCGTCGCGGTCGGTCCTCGGCCAACGCGCGCTCGAGCGGCCGACGATCCTCGTCACGAATCAGCATTCGTTGTCGGACGCCGAGGACTTCACCGAAGGGTATCGGACGTTGAAGTTAGGCAAAGTCGTCGGCGAGCCAACGGCCGGATGGATCATCTACACCGGCGGCGTGCAGTTGATCGACGGCTCGAACCTGCGGATGCCGTCGTTCAAGATCTTCGCGAGCGATGGCACGCCGATGGAAATGCATCCGCGTCCGGTCGACGTGCCGGTCACGCGTCCAGTGGGGGAGGGCTATTCAGGAAGAGATATTCAGCTCGACACCGCCGTCGCCGAGTTGCTCAAGCAGATCGGCGCTACGCGTGGGAAAAGCACCGCGCAGTGAAGATGGCACCTGGCATTAGCCATTTCGTGAGTCCATCATCCGGATCGCGATAGCGAACAGCAGGAACCCGACGGCGCCGCGCCAGAAGCCGACGGGTTCCAGCAGGAATGTGGTGTGCATGAACGCGTTCGCCGTGCCGACGGCGAACGCCAGCGCCGCGAGTCCGATGAGCAGCCAGCAGACACTTCGCATCACGGTTCCTTTCACTTCACTTTGTCGAAAAGGCGGCCGTCCAGTTCAGCACGACGCTCACGGACGCCTCGGTTTGATCGACCGGCACGACCATGATGAAACGGTCTCCGCCGGTGTCGACGTCGAGCGGCGATCCGTCGTTGCGGACGACGCTGCGTGATCGGAACAGCTCGCGCGCGGTGCCGATGATGGGCGCCGGACCGCGCAGATCGATCGACACCGCTTTGACGATGCCATCAAGGGTGACGTAGTACAGTTCTTTACCGTCGCGGCGCCAGTACGAATACGCACCGCCGGTGTTCGAAATCTGCCATTTGCCGCCGCCCGGCGCGACCGACTGCAGATACAGCTCGAAGCGTTTCGATTCGTTCGTCAGGTACGTGAAGTACCGGCCGTCGGGCGAGAACCGCGCCGCCGCCTCTTCGAACGGCGTGTTCGTCAACTGCCGCGGCGTGCGATCGCCGGTCATCGGCAGCAGCCACACGTCGTCGGTATCGGTCTTCGGATTGTTCATCATGAACAGCAGGGACCGTCCGTCTGCGGACCAGTCCGTCGGTATCGCGTCACTCCCGCCTTTGAATATCTGCCGCTCGTCGCTGCCGCCGTTCGCCGGCTTGACGAACAGCGTGAACCGCTTCTCATCGCGGTTCGACGCGAACGCGATTTGCGTTCCGTCCGGCGACCACACGGGGAATTCGTCGTGGCTGTTGGTCGACGTAAACCGTGATGTCGTGCCGCGCGCGATGTCCGTCAGCCACAGGCCGCCGCCGGCGGGTTCTTCATGCCGGTGCGAGACGACTTGTTTGCTGTCGGGCGACAGGGCGATGCCACGGTAATCGAACGAGCCTTCGAGTGCTGGCGTTGCGCGACCGTTCTTGTCGACCCATGCCACCTGTCCGCTGTTACTGGCCAGTCCTGTGCCGTACGTGAGTAGCCCGTTGTCGGAAACGGCGAATGCCGCCGACCCGAATCCCGGATTCGATCGAACGGTCTGCCCGACGGCGATCGGATCGCCGACGACGTCGAGGCGCTTCGTGTCGAACCGCTGCGCCATCAGCGTATTCTGACGCAGGAACAGGACGTACCCCGGACGCGCGAACACGGGTTTCGAATCCGCTTTGAACAGCGTCTTCCGTTCCGGCGAACTCAAGGACGCCAGCACAATGGATCGCGAAGGGAGCGCGACGAACAGAAAATGATCGCCGTCTGGAAGGAAGGTGGGATATCGGTGCGCCGTCTCGCCGTCCTTCTTGTCGAGCGTCGTCGCGGGCGTCGAGGCGCCGCCGCCGGCGGCGACTCGATGCAGCGGGCCTTCGTTGGCCGGCTGAAACACAATCACGTCTTTGGATCCCCACGCGGCGCCCCCGCGGTTGTTGCCGACGACGGGCGCATCGCAGATCACGATTGGTGGCCCGCCGGAGATCGGCAACTTCTTCAGTTTTCCGTCGGCGAAGAATCCGAGATACCGGCTGTCCGGCGACCAGAACGCGATGCCACCGCCGGCCGTCCCGGCCACCGGCACCGCCTCGGCTGACTCGAGCGGTCGCAGCCAGAGTTGCGAACTCCCTTCGGCGCCGGCGGTAAAGGCCAGGTAGCGTCCGTTCGGCGCCGCCGAGACGATCGTGTTCGACGTGAATTGTGTCTTCGGTGGGGGCGACAGGACGAAGCGCGAGATCGCGGCGGGTGCCTCCTCCGGCTTCCGAAGGGCGAACACGACGGCCGCAACGGCGAGAATGCTCGCCAGTGCCGCAAGGATCCACGGCAGCCGCGATGATCGCGCGGTCGGCATGGTGATCGCGCCCGTTGCCGGCGTGGTCGTGATCACCGACGTCGTGACGCCGGCGGCTTCCTTGAGCTCCCGCAGCATGTCTCGCGCGGTCTGCCACCGATCGTCGGGATCCTTCGCGATCGCGATCCGGATCACGCGTTCGAGTGCCGGCGGTGCGGCAGGCACGACGGTCGTCACGGGCTGCGGCTCGCGGTCGAGAATGGACGCGATCAACGTCGCCTGCGTCTTGCCGTCAAACGCTTTGCGACCGGTCGCCATCTCGTACAGCAGCGTGCCGAATGCGAAAATGTCAGTGCGCGCGTCGGCGTCACGGCCTTCGAGCTGCTCCGGCGCCATGTACTGGAACGTACCGAGGATTGTGCCCGCCGCCGTCAGGTTCGCCGGCGTCGTGGGCATCAGCGTGACGCCGGCCGCCGCGTGCGGTGCCGCGTGTTTCGCAAGACCGAAGTCGAGCAGCTTCGCGCCGGACTTGGTCAGCATCACATTGCCGGGTTTGAGATCGCGGTGGATGATGCCGGCGCGGTGCGCGCGATCGAGCGCGTCCGCGATCTGCATGCCGTAGCGGAGCACCTCCGCGATGGGCAGCGGTCCGGTCTTCAGTCGATCGGCGACCGTCTCGCCGTCGACGTATTCCATCACCAGAAAATCGACGCCGCCTTCGTGGCCCACATCATGGAGGGTGCAGATGTGTGGATGGTTCAGCGCGGCGACAGCGCGCGCTTCGCGATCGAACCGCTCGCGGAGGTCGGACGATCCGCTCAACGCGTCGGACAGGACCTTGACGGCGACGATGCGATCGAGGCGGGTATCACGCGCCCGATAGACTTCGCCCATGCCGCCGGCGCCGAGCGGCGTCTGTATCTCGTATGGGCCTAGTCGTGATCCGGCAGAGAGGGGCACGTGCCGCGCGGATTATACCTGCGCGGCCACGTGGTCCACGGTCTTCTTTACGAGGCGCAAGTACGCGCGAATCGTCTTCTCGAGATGCGGCAGCGGCGTGTCTTCTTCCTTGCAGTGCGATAGGCCGTTCGACGAGTACGCGAACATCATCACGACCGGCATGTGCGGCACCATTTCGGCCGCGTCGTGCAGCGGCCCCGACGGCAGGCGCGGCGCTTCCCCGGTTTCTTCGCGCACCGCTTCCTCGCACAGCCGCAGGAGCGTCGGGTCGAACGGCCGCGGCTCGATCCGCCAGATCAACTTCCACTCCACGCTGACGTTGTTGTCTTTCGCCGCGCGATCCGCGGCCTCGTGCGCGTCGCGAAACATCGCCGCGAGGACGTTCGGATCGAGCGCGCGTTGATCGAGCGAGATCTCGCAGACGCCGGGAACGGCCGTCACGATTTTCGGTTCGACGTTCACGACGCCGACCGTGCAGACGACGCCGGCGCCCGGTTTCGAGTGGTGCTTCGCAATCTCGCGGAACGCCAGCGCCGCTTGCGCCGCCGCGAGAAACGCATCCCGCCGCATCGGGATCGGCGTCGATCCCGAGTGAGCGGCCTGGCCGGTGAATCGCAGCATGTGACGCTCGACGCCGAACGTGCCGAGGACGACGCCGGTCGATTTGTTCATCGACTCGAGCACGGGTCCCTGCTCGATGTGCAGCTCGAGATACGCGCGCGCATCGATCTTCTTCAACTCCGCGTGCGCGTTCAGCATCGCGTCGAGTGCGACGCCGTTCTCCTGCAGCGCGTCAACGAGCTTCGTCCCCTGCCGATCGACGAGGTGTCGCACTTCGTCGACCTTGAGTGACCCGGCGGCCGCGGCCGATCCGAGCAAACTGCGTCCGAATCGCGCACCCTCTTCGTCGGCCCAGTCGACGAGCCGTAGCGTGACGGGTGGCTTGGTGCCCGCATACATCCGCAAGGCTTCGAGGCCGGCGACGACGCCGAGGCAGCCGTCGAGCCAACCGCCGTTGGGCACGGAATCGAGATGGCTCGCGACCAGGACGCTTTTCGACGAGGCACCGGGCAGCGTCACCCAGTTGTTGCCCGCTGAATCGGTGTCGATCGCCAACCCGAGCGCGCTGATCTTTCCGCGGAACCACTCACGCGCCTCGCGCCAGACCGGTCCCCACGCGAGGCGTTGGGCGCCGTCGGCAGTTGACGTTCGCGCGGCGAGTTCCCGCAAATCATCGATGACCCGCTGCGCATTCGGTGCGTTACTCATGACGCAATACTGTAAGCGGATCGACGGCCGCCGCGCGACGGGCCGGGATGACGCCGGCGCCGAGAGCCGCAAGCAGCATGACACCCGCGGCCGACGCGAGGACTCGGGTGTCGGTGGCAGCGACATCGACGAGCACCGATTGCAACAGCCGGCCGACAGCCAGCGCCAGCGCGACGCCGCACACGCCGCCGATCGCCGCCAGCCGGAGACCCTGACCGACGACCATCGCCACGAGCCGGCGGTCGTCGGCCCCGAGCGCGAGACGGATGCCGAGCTCGCGCATCCGAACCGACACGCTGTACGACAGCACGCCGTAAACGCCGGTGGCCGCCAGGATCAGCGCCAGCATCGCGAACGCGCCGACGAGCGTCGCGTTGAAGCGAGGACGGGCGGTCGCGAGATCGATGCGGTCATCGACTGATTGCACGTCGAAGATCGGCGTCGATGCATCGACCTCCGCCACGGCGGCGCGCAATGCCGGCAACAGCGACGTCGCCCCTGCACTCGCTTTGATGACGATCATCGAGTCGGGGTACGCAAACTGCCGGAAGGACGTGTAGAAATCGGCGCGGCTCGTGTCGTTTTGTTCGACGCCTTCGTACTTGACGTCGCCGACGACTCCGACGATTTCGACTGCGTGGGACGGATCCGAAAACGGGCCAGTTGTCGTTCCGAACCAGACACGCTTGCCGATCGGACTCTCGCCCGGCCAGAACCGCCGCGCACCGCTCGCGTTGACGACCGCGACCGGCGGTCGTCCCGCGCGATCGTCCGCGTTCAACACGCGACCGGCAATCAGCGGGATGCCGAGCGCACGAAAGTAATCCGGCGACGTGTAGTGGCGACCGACCATCGGCGGGGTGCGGTTGTCGCGATCGGGAAAGAACGCGACCGTGCGAGCGCAGCCGGTGAACGGCACGCATCGGTTCACGGCGGCGGCGTCGACGCCCGGCACGCGCTCGATGCGCGCCAGAATTCGTTCGAGGATCGCGGGTCCGGCTTGTGGCGGATACCGTGAGCTGGGCGGGCGGATCCAGAACGTGATGACGCGCTCGCTCGAAAACCCGACGCGCCGGCCGTTGATCCGCGAGAAGCTCTCGAGCAGCAGCCCCGCGCTGGCCACCAGCACGACCGCCATCGCGACCTCTGTCGCGACCAGTGCCGCCAATGCTGGATGACGCTGTCCGCTGCGCGCATCGGCTTTCAAGTCGGGCACGAGATCGGGCCGGGATGCCTGTAGGGCCGGCGCGAGCGAAAAGCCAACCGTGGTGACGATCGTGGTTGCAATCGCAAACAGCAGCACGCGCATGTCGACTGATGGCGTGGCGAACGAGCCGACAGCCGCGTAGTCGTTGCGCATCAAGGGGGCGATGCCCGGCGCGCTGCGCGCGAGCACGTCCGTCGCCCAGAAGGTGACGACGGTTCCGCAAACGCCGGCGATCGCCGCCAGCAGCAGCCCCTCGGTCAGCAGTTGGCGAATCACGCGACCGCGACTGGCGCCGAGTGCCAGGCGGACTGCGAACTCGTGCCGACGGACCTGTCCGCGCGCGAGCAGCACGCACGCGACGTTGAGGCACGCAATCGCCAGCACGCAGAGCGCCGCGGCCAGCAGCAGAAGCACCGATCGACGGAGGGTGCCGTCGATGCGCGCGTCGCCGATCGGAACCGCCACCGCGCCCCACGCCGCGTCCGTCGCCGCGCCGCGGTCGGCGAGACCGACGGCATAGGTCGCGAGCTCGGCATTGGCCCGCTCCATCGACACGCCGCTTCGCAGGCGCGCGACCACGCTGATGAAGTGTTGAGGCGTGACGAGATAGTCCGCGTAGGTGAGCTGCGGCGCCATCACGCGCGGAATCCAGATCACGCTGCGGCCCGTGATGCCGGCAAAACCAGCCGGTAGCACGCCGACGATCGTCAGCGGCACATCGTTGACCCGAACGGTCTTCCCGACGATGTCCGGATCCGAATGAAACCGCTGATGCCAGACGCCGTCACTCAGTGCCGCGACCATCGCGCTGTTCGGCGAGGCGTCCTCGTCGGCGCGAAACACGCGACCGAGCGACGGCGCGACACGAAGCGCGCGAAAGTACGACGGCGACACGAGCTCGCCCTCCACTTGCTCCGCTCCATCGCCGCCGCCGGCGATCGTGACGTTGGCGCCGGAGACCGACGCAATCGTGTCGAACGCCGAGTTCGACGCGTGGGCGACGGCGTCGTCCAGCGCGCCGATGACTGGACGCGACCAGCGCAGGCGCACCGTACCCTCCTGCGGTGTCGTCCGTGTGACGTAGAGCATCGCGATCGTATCCGGCTCTGAAAACGGAACCGGACGAAGCAGCGCCGCATCAACGACGCTGAACATCGTCGTCGTGGCGGCGATGGCGAGCGACAGCGTCAGGAGTGTCGGGACGCGGACGGCCTGCAGGAAGCGGGTCATGGTGGTAAGACGGTGGAGCAGCCGGGAATGCTAACATCCGCGTTTATGCGTCGCCCCGGTTTTCTTCTGCTGAGTGGTCTGAGCGTGCTCTGCGGTTGCATTGTGTACGGACAGCAAGCGCAGCCGATACCTGGTCCGTTGCCAACGTTTACGCGCGTGCGGCCGATCGCTCCGCCGGCGACGCCGCTGCCGTCCGAAGCGGCGTCGGCGAACATCACGCGATTCGCGTTCATCGCGTACGGCGACACGCGGTGTGACTGCCGTGTACCTGAAGGCGCGGACGCGCGACGGCTGCTCCCCGCGAAGCCGGAAACAGAGCCCGATCATCGTGCAGTGATTGACGCGCTGCTGGAAAAAGTGAAAACGCTGAACGGCGGCCCCGATCGCGTCCGGTTCGTCGTGCAGTCAGGTGATGCGGTGTGGCGCGGTCCTGACAGCGAGCGATGGAACGATGTGTTCACACCGATCGTCGAGCGCGTCACGAAAGGTGCGAACCTGCCGTTCTTCTTTGTGCCCGGCAATCACGACGTGACCGGCATGCCTGCCGGCGATCCGGATCATTCGATTGGGCTGCATAACACGCTGTCGGCGGTCTCGAAACTGATTCCGCCGGAAGGATCGCCGCGCCGGCTGGCCGGTTACGCCACGTTCTCCATCGCGTTCGGCAACACGTTTCTCATCGGTCTCGATTCGAACATTCCCGGCGACGTTACGCAGCTCGCGTGGGTGAGCGACCAACTCGATCACCTCGACAAGAACCGCTACAAGAACATTGTCGTGTTCATGCACCATCCGGCGTTTTCGTCCGGCCGGTACAGCGGCGCCTCCTCGTCGCAGCTATTGCCCAACGGCACGCCGGTCGCGGCCGGCGGATTGTCGCCGCAGGCGCTGGTCATTCGTGGCCTCTACATGCCGCTGTTTCGGAAGCATCACGTGAAGCTGTTCCTCGCCGGCCACGATCATCTGTTCGATCACTGGACCGAGCACTATACGCGCGACGGCAGGGCGCATCGACTCGACCAGATCATTTCGGGCGGCGGCGGTGCGCCGACGTACGTCTACACAGCCGAGCCCGATCTTCGGGAATACGAGACGCTCGCAGCCGCCGATCACGTCCGCGTCGAGCACGTCGCACGGCCGGGTCCGAAACTCGAAGACAACCCGCATCACTTTCTGGTCGTGTACGTCGACGGCGAGAAACTTTCTGTCGAAGTCGTGCCGTCACACGGCACCTACACGCCTTACAATGGCAAATCTCGCATTGATCTACAGCCGTAGCGCAGGGCTTTAGCCCTGCCGGTTGCAGCAGGCCTGAAAGCCTGCGCTACAAGGGGACTTCCTCATGCGTAAGACCATCCTGTTCGCCCTCGCGATCACCGGCCTCATCACCGTCAATCAGGTTCGCGATCATGCGCAGTCGAACGCGAACGCGATCGTCAACCCGAACACGTATCAGGATTTGAAGTGGCGATCGGTCGGGCCGCATCGCGGCGGCCGATCGACGGCCGCGGTCGGCGTCCGCACGCAGCCGAACGTGTTTTACTTCGGCGCGACCGGCGGCGGCGTGTGGAAGACCGACAACTACGGCATCACCTGGATGCCGGTCAGCGACGGGCAGATCCCGACCGGATCGATCGGCGCGATCGACGTCGCCGATTCGAATCCGAACGTGATTTACGTCGGCACCGGCAGCGAAGCGATCCGATCGAACGTGATCCTCGGCCGCGGCGTGTACAAGTCCACCGACGCCGGCCGCACCTGGCAGTTCGTCGGCCTGCATGACGTCGGGCAGATCGGTCAGCTGAAGATCCACCCGAAGAACCCCGACATCGCGTACGTCGCGGCGGTCGGCAATCCGTTCGCGTGGGGACCGGAGCGCGGCGTCTATCGCACGAGGGACGGCGGCAAGACCTGGCAGAAGGTGCTGTCGATCAACGATCAGACTGGTGTCGTGTCGATCGCGATCAACTGGCAGAACCCGAACGAGCTGTACGCGGGGGCGTGGCGCGCGCAGCGCAAACCGTGGACGATCATCAGCGGCGGCCCTGCAAGCGAAGGCGGCGTCTACAAGACGACCGACGGCGGCGATCACTGGTCGCGGATGGGCAACGGCCTGCCCGACGATCTGATCGGCAAGGTCTGGGTCGACATCGCGCAGTCGAATCCGAAGGTCGTCTACGCCCAAGTCGAAGCGAAAGGGGCAAAGGGCGGGCTCTATCGGTCCGACGATGGCGGCGCGAAGTGGACGATCGTGAACAGCACGCAGGCGCTACGTGCGCGGCCGTTCTACTTCAACAAAGTCTTCGCGAATCCGAAGGATGAAAACGAAGTGTGGGTGACCGAGCTCGGTCTCCACAAATCGACCGACGGCGGCAAGACGTTCACGACCGTTGCCGATCCGCACGGTGACAACCACATCGTCTGGTTCAACGCCGACAACCCGAAGGTGATGATCGAGACCAACGACGGCGGCGCGAACATTACGCAGGACGGCGGGCGCAGTTGGTCGACGCAGAACAATCAGCCGACGGCGGAGATGTATCACGTCGACGCGGACGAGCAGTTCCCGTACTTGATCTACGGTCCGCAGCAGGACACCGGCAAGAACCTCGCGGTACCGCAGTTCCCGCCGACAGCGTGGGGACCAGACGATCCGCGTCAGCTCTGGATTCCGCTGCCTGGATGCGAGAGCGGCCAGGTGCGTCCGATCCCGTCAGGAAAGATCGTGTACGGCGATTGCAAGGGCGAGTTCGGTCGCATGAACATGGCGACCGGGCAGGAACAGAACTACTGGATCAACCCGCAGCAGCGCTACGGCAAAGAGCCGCAGAACATGATGTATCGCTTCGTGCGCCAATCGCCGATCGAGATCGACGCGCACAACCCGAACATCGTCTATCACGGCTCGCAGTACGTGCATAAGTCGATCGACGGCGGCGTGCACTGGACGAAGTTCAGTCCCGACGTGACGGCGAACGGACCGGAAGGTCACGTGACGTCGGGCGAGCCGATCACGCGCGACATGACCGGTGAGGAAGTCTACGCGGCGTTGTACTCGATGCGATCGTCGCGGCTCGAGCCGGGCGTATTCTGGACCGGATCGAATGACGGTCCGGTGTGGGTGACGAAAGACAACGGCGCGCACTGGAAGAACGTCACGCCGCCGATGCCGCCGGGTGGGCGCGTGCACACGATCGAAGACTCGCCGCATCGCAAAGGATCGGCGTACGTGTCGATCTATCGGATGTACGAGAACGACTTCAAACCGTACGCCTACATGACGAACGACTACGGCGAGCACTGGACGTTGCTCACGGACGGCAACAACGGCATCCCGGCCGATCAGCCGATGCACGTCGTGCGCGAAGATCCGGAACAGGAAGGCTTGCTCTACGCGGGCACGCTCGAAGGCGCGTACGTCTCGTTCGATCAAGGCAAGCACTGGCAGTCGCTGCAGCTGAATCTGCCGAACACGCCGGTGACCGATATCAAGGTGCACCACGGCGATCTCGTGATCGCGACGATGGGGCGATCGTTCTGGATCATGGACGACGTGGCGCCGCTGCGACAGATCGCGGCGAGCATGAACAAGCGTCAACGACCGACGTCTACGGCGAACGATGGGCAGGATGGGCGGGAAAGGCAGGAGAGGCGGGACGTTGTGCGCGTGTCGATGCAAACGCCTGCCGCGAAATCCGACGACGGCGCGAAATCGGGTGTCGCGCAGGCCTTCAGGCTCGCTCCGATCAAACCGTTCGACAACGCGAGCGTGTTCCTGTTCACGCCGGCGCCGGCGTATCGCGTCCACTACAACGCGTCGCAGGGACGTCCCGACTGGCCGGAGTATCCGGCAGCGGGCGCGCGGATCGATTACTTCCTCGCGAATCCGTCCGGTGACGTGAAGCTCGAGATTCTGGACACGGCCGGCAAGGTGGTCCGCGAGTATACGAACGCGGTACGCGCCGCACCGGCTGGCGGACGCGGTGGCGGACGACGTGGTGGCGGACTGCCGTCGACGCTGCCGACGAAAGTCGGCATGAACCGCTTCGTGTGGGACCTGCGCTATCCGGGCGGTCCCGCCGGCGCCGGTGACGGCGAAGGCGGCGGCTTCGGCGGCAACGGACCGCTCGTCGCGCCCGGCACGTATCGCGCGCGGCTGACGGCCAACGGCGTCACGAAAACGGAAGCGTTCACTGTCAAGATCGATCCGCGCATCGCGAAAGACGGGATTACCACGGCCGATCTCCAGGCGCAGACGACGTTCCAGTTGAAGGTGCGCGATCTGCTCGCGGACGCGCGTCAGCTCTCGGCGCGGCTGCGACAGGCGATCGACGCAAAGAAAGGCAACGAGAGCGCGTTGCAGGCCGTGCAGGCGCGTCTCGTCACGAAGAGTGGGCCGTACGAGGATCAGATGTTCATCGACCAGGTGTCCAACATCGGTCGCGAGATGGGGCAGGCGGATCAGAAGGTCCCGGCCAGCGCGATCGAGCGCTTCGCGCAGTTGCAGAAGGAATGGACGTCGATCAAGGCGGATGCCGAGAAAGCGCTGCAGTAGCGCAGGCCTTCGGGCCTGCGTCGACGTCTAACGCACTATGAAAACCGTGATTGCGATCCTCGTCGCCACGATCGCCGTTGCCGCGCAGGACCAGGTTGAAAAGCCGGGCAACGGCGTCACCATGCCGCAGGTCGTCAAGACCGTGAAGGCGCAGTACACCCAGGAAGCGCGCGACGCGCACATCGAAGGGCGCGTCACCGTTGACGCCGTCGTGCTGGCCGACGGAACGGTCGGTCAGGTGAAGCTCGAGAAGTCGCTCGATCCGACCTACGGCCTGGATCAAGCCGCCCTCGACGCGACGAAACAGTGGACGTTCAAGCCCGGGACGAAGGACGGCAAGCCGATCGCCGTCCAGGTCGCCATCGAACACACCTTTACGCTGAAGTAGGCCGGGTCCTGTCGTGATCCGGTAGCGCCGATCGTAGGCCGGGTCCTGTTGGACCCGGCGTCCGCCTCCGAGTAAACCAAATCCCCCTTGCGTCCGTCATATGCGCTTGAGCAATATGTTGCTATGCGACATATGACCGGGATGCTGGACCGCGAGCTGAAAAAGGGGAGCGCCGAACTGCTGATTCTATCGTTGCTCGAAGCGCAGCCGCGCCACGGGTACGACCTGAGCAAGCTGATCGAGACGCAGTCCGGCGGGGCGATCGTGTTTCGTGTCGCATCGCTCTACCCCCTTCTGTATCGCCTCGAAAAACGCGGTTGGATCGTCGGACGCTGGGTGGAAAAAGCTGGGCAGCGGCGCCGGCGGTTCTACCGGCTCACGCCGGCGGGCGCGAAGGTCCTCGCCTCGCAGCGTGATACGTGGCGCGAGTTCGTCGACGCCATCAGCCGAATCGCACAAGTGGACCATGCCTGATTCACCGAGGTCAGAATGACGCGCCGCGAAGAAATCGAACAACACCTGGCCGACCGCTACGACGAACTGCGTGCGCAGGGCATGAGCGACGCGGACGCCGCTCGCGCCATCGAATCGGAGCGGCTCGAGCTCGAGGGCGATCGCGGAGCCGGGTTGTTGGCGGACGCGTCCGGCGACGTGAAGTATGCGTGGCGAACGCTGCGGAAGAACATCGGTGTGTCCGCCGTCATCGTGCTGACGCTCGCCCTCGGCATCGGCGCCAACGCCGCGATCTTCTCCGTCATCAACGCCGTGCTCCTGAACCCCCTCCCGTTTCGAGAGCCGTCGCAGCTGATTCGTATCTTCCACACGTACTCAAAGCTGCCCGAAGGGATCGAATCGCTGTCGCCAGCAGACTTCTACTTCCTGCGCGAACGGAGCCGGGCGCTGGAGTCGATCGCGATGTACATCGCGCCGAACGAGGGCTTCGCGTTCGTCGACGGCGACCGCGCCATGCAGGTCTACGGCGCATGGACGAGCGCCGACATCTTCAAGGTGCTCGGCGTCAAGCCGCTGCTCGGTGACACGTTTGCCGCCGGCGACGATGCGCCGACGGCGCCGAGAAAGGCGGTGATCAGTTATGCGTTCTGGCGGCGGGTGTACGACGGCAACCCGAACGTGATCGGACGGCAGGTGCGGATCGCCGGTCAGTCGATGCCGATTGCCGGCGTGATGCCGGCCGGCTTCTGGTATCCCCGCGGCGATCGCGCCGACGTATGGGTCACGCGCGCTGTGGCGATGCCCACACGCCAGGGACCGTGGGGGCTGTCCACGCTCGCGCGCGTCCGCAAAGGCGTGACGCCCGCGGATCTTGGCGCGGACCTCGACGCCGCCGCGCAAGCGGTGCAGAAACGATTTCCGGGACCGGGCGAGCGCTGGACGCTGGTGACACGACCGCTGAAAGAGCAAGCGGTCCGCGACATTCGACCGGTGTTGCTCCTGTTGTTTGGCGCGGTGGCGATCGTGCTGGTGATCGCGTGCGTCAACGTCGCGAACGTGATGCTGGCGCGGGCGACCGCGCGCGAGCGCGAGATCGCCGTCCGTACCGCGCTCGGTGCGAGCCGCGCGCGCATCGTCCGGCAACTGTTGACAGAGAGCGTCGTGCTCGCGGCCATTGGCGCGATGGCCGGACTCGCGATCGCGCGAGTGCTTGTCAAGACGGTCCTGGCGATGGCGCCGCAGAATTTCCAGATGCTGCGGGATGTCGAGGCGCCGATCGACGGCCGCGTGTTGCTGGCGACGGTGGCGGTCGCGATCGTCAGCGCGGCGATCTGCGGAGTCGTACCCGCGTTGGTGTCGCTGCGATCGTCGCTGTCGGCGACGATGGGCGACGGGCGAAGCGGCATGGACGTACCGCGTCGGCGCCGGTTGCGGTCCGCGCTCGTCGTCGCGGAGTTCGCGTTGTCGTTGTTGCTGCTTGTGGTAGCCGGATTGGTCACACGCAGCCTGCTGCGGATCGAATCGGTGGACGCCGGGTTTCGCAGCGACCATCTGCTGACGTTGACGATCTCGCTGCCGTCGAACACCTACGATACGCCGCAGAAGATCACCGCGTTCTACAACCGCCTGCTGGACGCCATTCGCCGGATGCCCGCCGTCGAATCGGCAGCGCTCGCTGATGGACTACCGGCCGGTTTTGCGACCGGCGGCACGAACTTTCACGTCGACGGTCATCCGATGGCGAACGGCGAGGCCGAGCCGATCGCCGAATCGCCCTTCGTCAGCGGCGCCTACTTCCGGACGCTCGGCATTCCGATCGTGGCCGGCCGCACCTTTGACGAGCGTGACGCCGATCCGAAAGCCAATAACGTCGTGATGATCAATCGCACGCTCGCACGTCGGTTCTTCGGCGATGTGGATCCCGTCGGCCGCAAGCTGATGGTATCCGGCAACCAGGACTCGACGATCGTGGGCGTCGTCGGCGACGTGAAGTACTCGCCGCTCGACAGCGCCGACCCCGAGATCACGATCTACACGCCGTTCGAGCAGATTCCGTTCCGCGTGATGATCGTCGCGATTCGAACCGTCGGCGATCCGCTCGATCTCGTCGCATCCGTTCGTAACGAAGTCATTCGTCTCGATCCCGAAGTTCCGCTCGGCCGCACGAGGACGATGGAGCAGCTGATGAGCGATTCGGTGGAGCGTCCGCGCTTTCGCACCGCGCTGCTCGTGATGTTCGCGGTGGTCGCGCTCGTGCTCGCGGCGGTGGGCATTTACGGGGTGATGGCGTATTCGGTGTCGCAGCGGACGCGAGAGATGGGGGTGCGGCTTGCGCTCGGCGCGCAGCCGGTGGACGTGACGCGGCTGGTCGTCGGCGAAGGCTTGCGGCTCGCGATCGCGGGCGTCGCGTGCGGCGTTGCGGGCGCGCTCGCGCTGACCCGCGTCCTCTCGACGCTCGTGTTCGCGATCAGCCCACTCGATCCGCTGACCTTCGGTTCGGTGACGCTGCTGCTGGTCGCCATCGCCCTCGCCGCGTGCCTGATTCCTGCCTACCGCGCAACGCGCGCCGATCCGCTCGCTGCGCTGCGGGCCGAGTAGCTCGTATACACTGCGCGGATGACCGACAAAGCTGCGCGGCTGCGCGAATTGCACAAGGCGCCGCCAATCCTCGTGCTCCCAAACGTCTGGGACGCCGTATCGGCGCGGATCGTCGAGGCTGAAGGCTATCCCGCGATCGCGACGACGAGCGCCGGCGTCGCCAATGCGCTCGGATACGCGGATGGCGGTGCCGTCCCGCCAAAAGAGATGATCGAAGCGATCGCGCGCATCACGCGCGCCGTGTCGGTGCCGGTGACCGCCGACGTCGAGCACGGATACGCGACGACTCCAAGTGCCCTGGCGGACATCGTGCTTCGCGTGATCGCCGCAGGGGCGGTGGGCGTCAACCTCGAGGACTGCGTGCCGGGATGCGGGGAGCTCGAGCCGCTGGCGCTGCAATGCGACAAGCTGTCGACCGTCGTGAAAGCGTCGGCGAAGTCCGGCGTCCCGGTCGTGGTCAACGCGCGCACCGACGTCTTTCTCCGTGGAATCGGAGCGCCGGAATCCCGTCTTGCAGTCGCGATCGAACGGGGCAACGCGTTTCTCGCAGCCGGCGCCGCGTGCGTGTTCGTCCCCGGCGTCCGCGATCGCGAGACGATTGGTGCGCTGACACGCGGGATCCACGGGCCCGTGAACATCCTCGCGGTGAAGGGCTCGCCGACGGTGCAAGAGCTCGAGTCGCTCGGTGTCGCGCGCGTCAGCGTCGGATCCGGCCCGCATCGCGCGACCGTCGCCCTGATGCAGTCGATTGCCCGCGAATTGAAATCCACCGGAACCTACGGATTCGCCGATGCGGCGCTGCCATACGACGCGGTGAACGATTTGATGAAGTAATACGTCCTGTTCTGGTATGCCGGTGCTCCAGAACGTTTTCGCTGATTTCCGCTATGCGCTGCGGTGGCTGCGGCGCAGTCCGATGTTCACGTTCGTCGCCGTCGCGTCGTTCTCGATCGGCATCGGTTTCAACACCGCGCTCTTCACGCTCGTCGACGCGTTGTTGTTCCGCCCGCTGCCCGTCGAGCATCCCGAGCGGCTCGTCGACGTGTACACGCGCGGCACCGACACCGATCCCTATACGACCAGTTCGTACCCGGATTTTCTCGACATCAAGAACTCCAACGACGTGTTCACCGACACGATGGCGTACAGCCCGTCGATCGATGCGCTGAAGGTCGGCGATCGGTCGCGAGTGGCAATGGGCGAGGCGGTCACCGGCAACTACTTCGAGGTGCTGGGCGTGCGCGCGCACATCGGCCGGACGCTCATGCCCGAGGACGACCGTGCCGGCGCGCCGCGCGTGGCGATGATCTCGTATCGGCTGTGGACGCGTGAGTTCGGCGCCAGCAACGCGGTCGTCGGGCAATCGATTCGCGTGCACGGTCAGCTGTATACGGTGGTCGGCGTCGCGCCGCGCGAGTTTACCGGAATGGTGCCGCTGCTCGCGCCGGAACTGTGGACGCCCGTGGCCTACGTCGACGAGGTCGAACCGGGCGGCATGATCAGCACCGTTCCGTCGCCAACGGGCGACACGCGGCTCGAACGGCGCGGCACGCGCTGGATGTTCGTCAAGGGGCGCATGAGGCCAGGCGTCACGGTCGATCAGGCGGCTGCGAACATGCGGCTCATCGGCGCACGCCTGCAGACCCAGTACATCCAGACGAACAAGGATCGCGATCTGCTGTCGATCGCGACGAAAGACGTGCACATTCATCCGATGGCGGATCGTGCGTTGTTGCCGATCGCGATGGGATTGATGGTCGTCGTCGGGCTCGTGCTGCTCATCGCGTGCGCGAACGTCGCGAGCATGCTGCTCGCGCGCGCGTCCGGCCGGCAGCGCGAGATCGGCATCCGCCTCGCCGTTGGCGCGAGTCGCGCGCGGCTCATTCAGCAACTGGTCTGCGAGAGCTTCGTCATGGCGGCGCTCGGCGCAGCCGGCGGCCTTGGCCTCGCGTGGCTGATGACGCGAGCGATGGGCGCGTTAGCACTGCCGATTCCCATCCCGTTGTCGTTCGCGGTCGCGATCGATTCGCGTGTGCTGCTTTTCGCGACCGGCGTCACGTTTCTCGCCGCACTCACGGCGGGAGTCGCGCCGGCGGTCAAGGCGACGCGGCCAAACCTCGTCAGCGAACTGAAGGGCGAGGCTGCACTGGCGCAGAGTGGCGGCCGGCGATGGGCGCTCCGGGACGGCCTCGTCGCAGCGCAGATTGCCGTCACGCTCGTGCTGCTCGTGACCGCCGGACTGTTGACGCGAAGTCTCTACGCCGCCCAGCGCGTCAAGATCGGGTTCCAGAGCGCCGGGCTGGCGATCGTCTCGACCGAGCTGAACATGATCGGGTACGACGCGCCGAAGGCGAAGGCGTTCTACGACCGCGCGATCGATCGCGTGCGCGCGATTCCTGGCGTCGAATCGGTGGCGCTCGCCGAGCGGCTGCCGTTTTCGATCAACTACAACCGCAACAGCATCTTCCTGCCCGACACGCACACCGCGAACGACAAGGGACTCGTCGTCGACGTCACCCGCGTGTCGCCGGAGTACTTCGACACGCTCGGCGTGCCGATCGTCCAGGGACGCAATCTCGCGTCGAGCGACACGCCGACGTCGCCGAAGGTCGCGATCGTCAACGAGGCGTTCGCGCGCAAGTACTGGCCGAACCAGAATCCAATCGGCAAACGGATCCGGCAGCGCGCGATCGATGGTCCGCAGTACGAAGTCGTGGGCGTGTCCGCGGACTACAAGATCAGCACCGTCGGTGAAGGCGCAACGCCGTACATCCACTACGCGCTGTCGCAGCAGCCCGATCTCGGCGAAGCGATCATGGCGCGCACGCGCGGCGACGCGTCGGCTGTCGTCACAGCGATGCGCCGCGAATTACTCGCCATCGATCCCAACGTCTTGTTTCTCGATCAGCAAACGATGGACGCGCAGGTCGCCGCGACGTTATTGCCGGCGCGGGCTGGCGCGATCGCCGTGGGCAGCGTCGGCGTCGTCGCGATGGTGCTCGCCGCGATCGGCCTCTATGGCGTGATCGCGTACGCGGTGTCACGCCGCACTCGAGAGATCGGCATTCGCATGGCGCTCGGGTCGCGTCGCGCTGACGTAATTGGGATGATTCTGGGCGACGGTATGCGTCTGACGGCGATCGGTGCCGGCGTCGGCGCGATCCTCGCGGCGGGCGCGGCGAAGGCGGTCGCCGGCGCCCTGTACGGCGTCAGCTTTGCGGATCCGCTCGCGTGGGGCGCGGCGATCGTCGCGCTCGTGACGGTGGCGCTGCTGGCGAACATCGTCCCCGCGTTGCGTGCGTCGCGGATCAGTCCGTCGCTTGCGCTCCGCAGCGAGTAGCGGCGATCACCAGCCGCCGCGCACGAGCAGCCACACAGCGACGCAAATCGCCGTCCCGACGCCGACGAGCGACACCGCCGTGGGTGTGAAATACGGGTAGGCCATCAGCGCGAGGCCGCCGACGAGTTGCGGCCAACGGCCTTGTTTCTTCCCGTAGACGAACAGCACGAAGCCGATACCGCCGGGAATCAGCGACAGGAACAACACCGTCGGATCGAGCGACATCAGCTCTGATAATACGCGTGATGTACTCGGCCGATCTCGCGCACATCCACGACGCCGGTTTCAGCGACTTCTCGCGCGACGTCGCTCCCCATCTCGTTGCGCACCTCCCCCCGCGCGGCCTGATCGTCGAAGCCGGATGCGGCAGCGGCGTACTGGCGCGTGCGCTCACGGACGCCGGATTTCGTGTACGCGGATTCGATGCGTCTCCGTCGATGATTGCGCTCGCTCGCACGCGCGCGCCGCGGGCCTCCTTCCGCGTCGCGACCCTCGCGTCGGCGCCGATTCCACGCTGTGACGCAGCGATCGCGATCGGCGAAGTGATCACTTACGTCAGCGCGTGGCGCACGGTCACGCGCTTCTTTCGCCGCGTGCACGACGCGCTACCCATCGGTGGAGTATTTCTCTTCGACTTCATCGAGTCGGGCGATCGGCGGACCTATCCGCCGAAGCGCATCGCGGGCGACGATTGGTCGATCGTCGTGCGGGCCGATCTGAGCGATCGGAATCGCGTCCTGACACGCCGCATGACCCTGTTCCGCAAGGTCGGTCGTACCTATCGGGAATCGCGCGCGACGCACCGCGTGTACGTGCGATCGCGCGACATGGTGGCCGGGGCGTTGCGGGCGACAGGTTTCGCGGTCACGATGGGCCGCTCGTTTGGCGGGTATCGACTGATGCCGGGCGACG
Source organism: Vicinamibacterales bacterium (assembly GCA_035652075.1). Lineage (GTDB taxonomy): Bacteria > Acidobacteriota > Vicinamibacteria > Vicinamibacterales > CAVVIG01 > Gp6-AA45. Next base: position 66,888 of record DASREL010000110.1, on the reverse strand, counting down.
TTGCTGTCGTCGCGCGCAAGCGTTAGCCTCTGCGCGTGCACATGACGCGACGCGGGTTCCTGCAGGTCGCCGGCGTAGCCGCCATCGCCGATCGCACCATCGATCCGGTGTCACAACGGGCGAGCGCGTTCATCCGCGGGTACTCGGCGGAAGGCTTCCACCGGACCGCGACGGATGTCGACCGCGCCTCTGCGACGCGGTTGCTGCAGTTCGTCCGCGACGCCGGCGCACATGGCCGGCTCGAACCGTTTCAGCTGTCGCGCGTGGATCCCGGCACAGCGTTTCTTCAGATTGGCGATCGGCGCCTGACCGGCTTGCCGATGTTCGACGCGCCGTTCACCGACGGAGACGGCATTCGTGGCGTCATCGGTGGTGTCGACGGCGCCGATCCGATCGGCTGGACGCGGATCGCACCGAACGGCGAAGCGCAGCTCCGGCGCATGCGGCAGGCATCACCGCATCGCGCGATCGTGGCGGTCACCGCCGGCGGTCGTCCGGGTCTGTGTCCTGTCAACGCGCAGTACTTCAACGAGCCGTTCGGTCCGCCAGTATTGCAACTGAGTTCCGAGCATGTCGACACGGTGGCTGACGCCGCACGGCGCGCCGCTGACGTGTGGGTCGTTGCGCCAGCTCAGCGTCGCCGGATGTCGGCGCAGAACGTTGTCGTCGACATCGAAGGGACGCGCCCCGACTTGCCGCCGCTATGCGTGATGACACCGCGGAGTGGCTGGCATTCGAACGCGGCGGAGCGCGGCGGCGGGCTCGCGTGCTGGCTCGAGGTGCTTGGCGCGGCGGCAGCGGCACGACCGCGCCCACGGCGAACGATCCGGCTGGTCGCGTCGAGCGGCCACGAGCTCGGGCACCTCGGCCTGCACGACTACCTGGCGCGGCGTCCCTCGCTGGCGCGCGATTCGTACGTGTGGCTGCATTTTGGTGCGAACATCGGCGCCACACGCGGAACTGTGACGGCCACGTGTTCGGACACCATGTTCGAAGAGCTGGTCGCCCGATCGTTCGCCGAGGGCAGCGCGCCGCGGATCAACACGGCGGAGCCCGATCGGGTCGCCGGCGAGGCGGCGACGATCCGCGAGCAGGGCGGCCGTTTTATCTCGTTCATCGGGACGAACGAGTGGTTTCACAACCCGCTCGACCGATGGCCCGATGCGGTCGACGTCGCCGACCTGTCCCGTTTCGCGCGGGCGTCAGTCGCGCTCGCGATGACGCTCGCGAACCGACTATCATGACCGCCATGACACGCGTAGCGATTGCCCTGTTCTGTGCCGTCACCGCTGCAACCCTGACCATCGGTGCGCAGACCACTCGGCCCAAACCATTTTCTGTCGTCGAAGCCACGATCCCCGAGATGCGCACCGCGATGGAGCAGAAGCGCGTCACGTCGCGCCAGATCGTCGAGCAGTACTTGCAACGGATCGCGATGTACGAAGATCGACTGCATGCCGCGATTACCGTCAACCCGAAGGCCCTCGAGCTCGCTGACGAACGCGATCGCGAGCGCGCGCAGGGACGCGTCCGCGGACCGCTGCACGGCATCCCGGTCGCGCTGAAAGACAACGTCCACACGACGTTCATCCGGACGACGGGCGGCGCGTTGGCGTTCGAGAATCTCGTCCCGCCGTACGACGCGACGTTGACGAAGAACCTGATGGATGCCGGCGCGATCATCATCGCCAAGGCCGGCATGACCGAGCTGGCGAACTGGGTCGCCGGCGCGCCGACGCCGATGCCGGGCAACTACAACGCCGTCGGCGGTCAGGGCTACAACCCGTACGACCCGCGAAAGGATCCGCGCGAGGCGACGTTCGACGGTCGGCCGGCACTGCAGACCGGCGGCTCGAGCAGCGGCGTCGGCACGGCCGCGAACTTCTGGGCGGGCAACGTCGGTAGCGAAACGTCGGGGTCGATCCTGAGCCCGTCGAACCAGAACATGCTCGCCGGCATCAAGCCGACGGTCGGTCGCGTCAGTCGCTACGGCGTCATCCCGATCACGGCGGATCAGGACACCGCCGGGCCGATGGCGAAGAGCGTGTCGGACGTGGCGATCATGCTCGGTGCGATGGAAGGCGCGTCACCGGATCCGAACGATGCCGCGACATCGCGCTGCACGCCGCCGCCGAATCGCGATTACACGCCGCATCTGAAACGGGACGGCTTGAAGGGGGCGCGCATCGGCATCCCGCGCGCGTTCTGGTACGACCGGCTCGAGAACGGCGACGAACGCAACCGCGGCGGGCTGAACGACGCCCAGAAAAAGGCCATGGACGACGCGATTGCCGCGCTGAAGAAAGAGGGCGCGGTCATCGTCGATCCGGCGAACATTCCGAGCGTGCTCGAGAAGGATCCGAACGAAAACTTCACGCGCTGGAATCAATGCTCGGGGACGACGAACGCGAAGGGCAAAGACGAGGATTGCTCGGTCGTCCTGAAGTACGGGATGAAGCGCGATTTCAACGCGTGGTTGAAGACGCTCGGCGCGGCGGCGCCGCTGAAGTCGCTCACCGAGCTGCGCGAATGGAACAAGGCGCACCAGAAAGCCGGATCGATCAAATACGGTCAGTCGCAGCTCGATATTTCGGACGAGATGGACGTCGACAAAGACAAGGCGCGATACGAGGCCGATCGCGCCAAGGACATCCGTCTGTCGGCGACGAACGGCATCGACGCGGTGATGAAGGCGCAGCGCCTTGACGCAATTCTGTTTCCCGGCGCAAGCGGCGCCGCGATCGCGGCGAAGCCTGGATATCCAACGGTGACCGTTCCGTTTGCGCTCGTGCCAAACGAACCGACGCCACCGTTCCCCGCAGGCTTCAATGCGAAACCGGGTCCCATGGGCGTCAGCTTCACCGGCATGGCGTGCAGCGAGCCCAGACTCATCGAGCTCGCGTACGCGTTCGAGCAGGCGACGAAGAAACGCGTGCCGCCGCCCCAGTTCCCGTAACGAGGAGATCGTCATGAAACGCATGTTGTTGTTCGCCGTCGCACTCGCCGTTTCGACATCCGCGTTTGCGCAGACGCCGGCGCCGGACGCGCAAGGCATCGTTGCGCTGTGGCAGAAGGTCCGAACGATCCCGAACGTCACGTACGAGAAGGTGAACGGCGTTGACGAGAAGCTCGACGTCTACGCAATCAACGGACCGACGCCGTCACCGGTCGTGATCTTCATTCACGGCGGCGGGTGGACGCGCGGCACCAAAGAAAGCAGCGCGTTGTCGGCGCTGCCGTTCATCGGCCTGGGCTACTCGGTCGTGAATGTCGAATATCGGTTGGCGAACGTCTCGCTCGCCCCCGCGGCAATCGAAGACTGCCGCTGCGCGCTCAAGTGGGTCGTCGAGCACGCGAAGGATCGCCAGTACAACTTCGATGCCTCGCGCATCGTCGTCGCTGGCGCATCCGCCGGCGGTCACCTTGCGCTGACGACCGGGATGTTGAAGGCGAGCGACGGGTTCGATCGCCAGTGCTACACCGTGGACGAGCCGAAGGTGTCGGCGATCGTCGATTTCTTCGGCATCACCGATCTGCCGGACATGCTCGAAGGTCCGAACAAACCACCGTTCCCGACGTCGTGGCCGTACACGACACAGTGGATTGGCAATCAGCCGAACCGGATGGAGATCGCGAAGGCCGCATCGCCGATGACCTACGTGCGCGCCGGCATGCCGCCGACGATCTCGATCCACGGCGATGCGGATCCGCTCGTGCCGTATCAGCATTCGGTGAAGCTTCAGGACGCGATGAAGAAGATCGGGATCGCGGGACAACTGGTCACGATCCCCGGCGGCGGTCACGGCAACTTCAGCACGTCGGAATGGCAGCGTGCATTCGGTGAGATCGAGAAGTTCCTGAAAGCCAACATTCCGATGTCCAAAAGCACTTCGAGTCTGCCGTAGCATCGTGCCCGTTTCGACGACGAACTCGAAGATCGTCTACGACGCGTTGAAGGCAAACGGCATCCGTTTGATGTCTGCGTTGCCGGAGACGTGGCTCGTGCACCTGATCCGCATGGCCGAGGACGATCCCGAGATGGTCCTCGTGCGACTCGCGAAAGAAGAAGAGGGCGTCGGGATTTCGGCCGGCGCGCATCTCGCGGGCGTGAAGTCCGCGATGCTGATGCAGAACCACGGCTTTCTCGCATCGATCAACGGGATCGTGTCGTGCGCGCAGCTCTATCGGATCCCGCTGCTGATGCTGATCAGCTATCGTGGCGAGTTCGGCGAGCGCGATCCCTGGCAGACGGAGGGCGGCGGCGTCACCGAGGACCTCCTGCGCGCGCTGCGGATCCCGTTCTCGTCTCTCGACAACCCCACTCATGTCGCGACGCGGATCGCAAAAGCGCAGACGCTGGCGTTGTCGAGCAACAAGCCCGTCGCGTTGCTCTTGTGTCGCGATCTTATGTGGGAGGAGCAGTAAACGGCAGATGGCAGGTGGCACAAGGCAGATGCGTCGCGTGGATGCGCTGCGCGCGGTGTATCCGCAACTCGCGGATCGCGTCGTCGTCACGATCATGGGCGCGGTCGCGGCGGAGTTGCAGTCGATCGGTCATCGCCCGAACTTCTTTTACCTGCAGCACGCGATGGGCCTCGCGTCGTCTATGGGATTGGGAATCGCGCTCACGCGGCCAGACAAGCACGTCATCGTGTTCGACGGCGACGGCTCGGTCCTCATGAACCTGGGCGGTTTGACGACGCTCGCGCGGTATCGGCCGCGCAATCTTGTCCACGTCGTGTTCGACAACGAGAGCCTGCTGTCGGTGGGAGGATTCCCGACCGCCACGTCAACCGGCAGCGACCTCGCCGGGATTGCGGCGGCCTCGGGCGTCCCGCGGACGGCGACCGTGCGCACGCTCGACGAGTTCACGCAGGCCTTCGTCGATGCGTTAGATGCCCGTGACCTGACGACGATCGTGGCGAAGGTCGAGGCGACCGGCCCGGCGCAATTCGTCACCGATCTGTCGCTGCTCGAAAACCGCTTTCAGTTTCAGCGATGGCTCAGATAGTGGTGTAAGGCGGTCGCGTTGTTGCGCCGCTCGTCGCGGGCGCCAAAAAGAAGCGTCACTTTGCCGTGCCGCACGGCGCCGCGCAGCGCCGCGATTGCTGCCGGTTTCCCGTCGAGCTCCTGACCGTACCGTCGCAGAAACTCACTCCACCGTTCCGGCTGCTGCTTGAACCAGCGCCGCAGATCGACGCTCGGCGCGATGTCTTTCAGCCACAAGTCCACCGACGCCTTCGCCTTGTTCAATCCTCGAGGCCACAGGCGATCGACGAGAATCCGCACGCCGTCGTTCTTCGCCGGCGGGTCATAGGCACGTTTCACCTGAACCGTATGCGACGTGTTCACGTGAATATTTTGGCATGCGAACACAGAGCGGGGAAAACTCGTCCAAACGCGTGATATGAACGACATCCGTGTCGGCCTGCGGCTGCTGTGGAAAGACAAGGCGTTCACGCTCACGGCGGCGCTGACGTTGGCGGTGTGCATCGGAGCCAATACGGCGCTGTTCTCGGTCGTGCAGCACGTGCTGCTGCGACCGCTGCCGTTCCCCGACTCCGATCGGATCGTGCTGATGGCGAACCACTACCCGGGCGCCGGCGCGGACATCGGCGGCAGCTCGAGCGCGCCCGATTACTACGACCGGTTGCGCGACACGAACGTGTTCGTCGAACAGGCGATGTACAACTCGACGGACGTGGCGATCGACCAGAACGGCACGCCGACGCAAGTCCGGATCATGAACGTCACGCCGTCGTTCTTCAGGCTGCTGCAGATTCCGCCGAGGCTCGGACGTACGTTCACCGACGCCGAAGGGGAGATCGGCAGCGAGAACAAGGTCGTTCTCAGCTACGGCCTGTGGCAGACGCAGTTCGGCGGAGATCCGAACGTCATCGGCCGCGACATGCGCGTCGACGGACAGCCGTATTCGATCGTCGGCGTCATGCCGCAGACGTTCGCCTTCATGAACCAGGACATCCTGCTGTGGCGGCCGCTCGCCTTCACGCCGCAGCGCAAGCAGCAGCGGCACAGCAACAACTGGCGCAACATCGGCAGGCTGAAGCCAGGGGCGACGATTCAAGTGGCGCAAGCGCAGATCGACGCGCTCAACGCCGCAAACCTCGACCGCTTTCCGCAATACAAGCAACTGCTGATCAACGCGCGCTTCTACACGTCCGTGCAACGACTGCAGGACGACCTCGTGCGCGACATTCGGCCGACGCTGTACCTGCTGTGGGGCGGAGCGGTGTTCGTGCTGCTGATTGGATGCGTCAACGTCGCGAACCTGGTGCTCGTGCGCTCGCGCGCACGAACCAAAGAACTCGCCACGCGACTGGCGCTCGGCGCCGGCCGCGCCCGCGTGGCGCGTCAACTCGTCATCGAGAGCGCCCTCTTGACGATGGGCTCGGCGGCGATCGGTCTGGCGATTGGGTTCGCGACGCTGCGTCTTCTCGGCGCGCTGGCGTTCCAGAACGTGCCGCGCGCCTACGAGATCCAGATCGATGTCCCCGTCGTCCTCTACACGCTTGGCATCGCCGCGATCATCGGCATCGCGCTGGGACTCATCCCCGCGCTGAGCGCATTGCCGACGAATCTGACGACGGTGCTCCGCGAAGAAGGGCGTTCGAGTACCGCCGGCCGCGGAGCGCGATTGCTGCGCCGCACGCTCGTCGTTGCGCAGGTGGCGTTTGCGTTCGTGCTGCTGATCGGGGCGGGACTGTTGTTCGCGAGCTTCCGCCGTGTCCTGGCGATCGACCCCGGGTTCGATCCGAAGAGTGTGCTTACCGCATCCGTGTCGCTGCCGCGCGCACGCTACAAGGACAACGCAGCGCTCACCGCGTTCACGAACGCCGCGGTGCAGCGGCTCGCGGCATTACCCGGCGTCATCGCCGCCGGCGCGACCGACACGATTCCGTTCGGCGGCAACCACAGCGACAGCGTGATCCTGGCCGAGGGCTACCAGATGAGTCCGGGCGAGTCGGTGATTTCGCCGAGCCAGGTGGACGTGACGCCAGGCTATTTCGAGGCGATGCACGCCACGCTCGTTCGTGGGCGCTTCTTCGATCAGCGCGACTCGCCGACCGCGCCCAAGGTCATCATCGTCGACGAGAAGCTCGCCCATCGCTTCTGGCCGAATCAGGATCCGATCGGCCGCCGGATGTTCCTGCCGGCCGATATCAATCACCTGACGGCGATCACGAAAGACACGGTGTTCCTGACCGTCGTTGGCGTCGTCCACGACATCAAACTGAACGATCTCGTGCAGGGGAACGGCGAAGTCGGCGCCTACTACTTCCCGACCGATCAGGATCCCACGCGCGGCCTGACGTTTGCCATTCGAACGGCCACGGATCCGGCGGCGTTGTCGCCATCCGTCCACGAGGCGCTCGCGCAGCTCGATCGCGAGTTGCCGGTCTCCGACGTGATGACGATGGAAGAGCGGACCGATAAATCGTTGATGAGCCGCCGTTCGCCGCTGATGCTGGCGCTCGGGTTCGGCGCCGTCGCATTGTTTCTGTCGGCAATCGGCATCTACGGCGTGCTCGCGTATCTCGTGACGCAGCGGACGAAAGAATTCGGGATCCGGATCGCGCTCGGCAGCAGCGCACGATCGATCTTCGAACTCGTTCTTCGCGAGGGGCTGGCGCTCATCGGCGGTGGCTTCGTGCTCGGCCTTGTTGGCGCATTTGCGTTACGTCGAACGCTCGAAACTCAGCTGTTCGGCATCCGCGCGACCGACCCCGTCGTCATCGTCCTCGTCACCGGACTGCTGGCCGCGGTGGCGATCGTCGCGTGCGCGGTGCCGGCGCGCCGCGCGACACGCATCGATCCGATTATCGCGCTGACGGAATAGCGATTAAAATCGCCGGTCGGTGGACGTCGTTCTCGCGGCTGACCTGCCGGATATTCCGCGCTGGATCGAAACGCGCGCGATGCTGCGGTCCGGACATGCGACCGTGTTCGGCGGCGCGAGCGCGATCGATGGTTACGCGGTCCGCGTCGTGCACGGCGCCTTTTCCGTCGTGTCGGTCGTCGGTCGTCCACCAGCGAGCGCGATCGTCGCCGCGCTCGACGGCGTGACGCCGATGACGCCGATCCTGGCGCAGGTCGACAACACGGAGTACGTCGAACGCATCCTGCTCGAGGACGCGCCGAACGATTTCCGCGGCTGGCACCGCGAGCGCGTGATCGTCTACTCGATGACGTCGTTTCCCGACCCTTCGCCGCTCGATCCGTCGACAACGGTCCGTCTGCTCACCGAGCGCGACGACCTGTCGCATCTTCCCGCCGGCCTGCGGTTCGAGATCAGCCACGCCATCCACGTCACGCCGGTGGGCGCCGCGCTCGTCGACGGTGTGCCCGTGTCGTTCTGCTACGCCTGCTGGACGACCGAATCGCTGTGGGACGTGTCGGTGGACACGCTCGCGGCGTACCGGCGGCGCGGTCTCGCCCCGCACGTCGTGCGCTTCATGGTCACGCATCACGGCAAGGACGGTCGCGAACCGGTGTGGGGTGCACTCGAGTCGAACGGGCTCTCGATCCGGCTCGCCGAACGCCTTGGGTTCACGCCTGTCGACGAGTTGTATGCGTTTTCGCGCGGTCCGTGGGCGTACCTGACCAACGGCTACGTCGGGTAGCCGCCGCCGTTTGCCGGGAAAAACCGGCCGTTCGTCGAAAATCACGGCTCGCCTGAACGGCGCGCCCTACACTGATCGCCACCGTGTTAACCGTCAAGAATCTTCGGAAAGCGTTCGGACCGCTCGTGGCCGTGGACGATGTGTCGTTCGCGATCGAGCCGGGGCAGTTGGTGGGACTGCTCGGCCCGAACGGCGCCGGCAAGACGACGACCGTCTCGATGATCACCGGTCTGGTGACGCCGGACCGCGGCAGCGTTGCCGTCGGTTCGCACGAACTGCGAGGGGATACCGACGCCGCCAAGCGGCGCATCGGCCTCGTCCCGCAGGACCTCGCCTTGTATGACGAGCTGAGCGCGCGCGACAACCTGCGATTTTTCGGGGCGCTGTACGGATTGAGCGGCGCGGCACTCGATCGCGCGATCGCCGACGCGTTACGCCTCGTCGAGCTCGCGGATCGCGAACGCGACCGGGTCAAGACGTTCAGCGGCGGCATGAAACGGCGGCTCAACCTCGCCGCCGGCCTTTTGCACGACCCTGACATCGTGCTGCTCGACGAACCGACGGTCGGCGTCGACCCACAAAGCCGCAACGCGATCTTTGACAACCTCGAGATGCTGAAGCAGCGCGGCAAAGCGCTGCTCTATACGACGCACTACATGGAAGAAGCCGAACGCCTCGCCGATCGCATCGTCGTCATCGATCACGGCAAGGTGATCGCGAACGACACGTTGAGCGCCTTGACCGTGGGCGCCGGCAACCTCGAATCCGTGTTCTTGTCGCTGACGGGAAGGAGCTTGCGAGACTGATGACGCCGCTTCTCGCGATGGTCCGCAAGGACCTGCAGGTATTTTTCAGCGATCGCCGCGCGGTCATCATGAGCTTCATCGTGCCGATCGCGATCGCGTCGTTCTTCGGATCGATCTTCTCGGGGCCCGGTAATAACAACGAGCCGGCGAAGATCGCCATCGCCGTCATCGACAACGACGGTTCGGGCATTTCGAAAGGGATCGTCACGGGTCTTGACGGCGATCGAAACCTCCGGGTGAGCCAGCCGAGCGAAGCCGACGCGCGCGAAGCGGTGAAGAAGGGGAAGACGAGCGTCGCCATCATCATCCCGAAAGGATTCGGCGACGCGGCCGGCCCCGCCTTCTTCCGCGGCGGCGAGAAGCCGCCGCTCGATCTCGTCTACGACCCGTCGCACAACGTCGAATTCGCGATGGTGCGCGGGATCCTCACCGAGCACGTGATGCAGGCGGTGAGCAAAGAGATGTTCACCGGCGCGCAGGGGCGCCAGTACGTCGAGCAGACGATTCCGCAGATTCAGCAGAGCTCGAATCTCCGCGACGACCAAAAGCGCGTGCTCGTCGATTTGTTGCAGTCCGTGGTGTCGCTCAACAGACAAGCGGCCGATGGCGCGGGCAGCGCGCCGGGGCTGACCTTGCCGTACACCGTTCGCGAGCAGGCGATGACGTCGGGGAATGTGGCCTATAACGGGTACGCGCACTCGTTCGCGGGGATGGGGATCCAGTTCCTGCTGTTTGCCGCGGCGAACCTGGGGATCGAGATCCTGCTCGAGCGCCAGAAAGGATTATGGAAGCGGCTGCGAAGTGCACCGGTGTCGCGCCTGATGCTGCTCGCGGGCAAGACGGCGAGCGGCGCGATCATCTCGCTGATGACGCTGCTGGTCTCGTTCGCGTTCGCGATGGTGGTGTTCAAGGTCCGCATTGCCGGCAGCGTCGTTGGATTTCTTGCTGTGTCGATCGCGTGCTCGATCATGGCGGCGACGTTCGGGCTGCTGATCGCGTCGCTCGGCAAGACGCCGGCTTCGGCGCGAGGCGTCACGACGCTGGCGGTGCTGATGATGGTCATGCTCGGCGGCGCGTGGGTGCCAACGTTCATCTTCCCAGCCTGGTTGCAGCAGCTCACCGTCGTCGTTCCGGCGCGCTGGGCGGTGGATGGGCTGGATGCGATGACGTGGCGCGGCGTTGGCCTCAGCGGCGCGGTCATGCCGACGGTGATCCTGCTCGCCTTCGCCGCCGCGTTCGCCGGCGTCGCCGTCAACCGCTTCCGCTGGGAAGAGGCGTAACGCTCGGGTAAGGCTGCGCGCTACAAACCGCGGTGTGCGCGGTCCCGTCTAACCGCGCATGCAGAACCTGCGCTACGCCGTTCGTCTGTTCGTCAAGCGGCCCGGCTTCTCGGCGGTTGCCGTCCTGACGCTCGCGCTCGGCATCGGCGCCACCACGACGATGTTCACCGTCGTCGACGCGGTGTTGTTGCGGCCGCTGCCGGTTCGCGATCCCGATCGCCTGTTTCGAGTCGGGATCACTGGTCGCGACGGCGCCGACTTTCCGATATCCGAGGCGGACTTCCAGACCTGGCAAGCGCAGAACACGACCGCCGACGCGATCTGCGCGTACGAGCACGGCACCGACGACGTGACGGGTGACGGCGAACCGGTCCGAGTGTCGAGCGTCACGACCACCGATCAGTTCTTCGAGATCGTCGGCGGCCGCGCGCAACTTGGCCGCACGTTGCAGCGCGGCGACGATCGGCCCGGCCAACCGCGCGCTGCGGTGATCAGCTTCCGCTTCTGGCAACAGCGCTTCAACGCCCGCCAGGACATCATCGGCCAGGTGACGAAAATCACCGGCACGCCGCACACGATTGTGGGCGTGATGCCGGCGACGTTCGCGTTCCCCGACGCGAAAACCGACCTGTGGGTCGTCCTGCCGACCGACCCGCCTCGTCGTCGCGGGCCGTTTTACTTGACCGGTCTTGCCCACCTCGCGCCGAACGTGCCGGCCGACCGGCTTCAATCCAACCTCGACGCGGTGAAGCGCGAGGTCATCCGCCGCTATCCGGCCGAAACGACCGACTGGACGTTGACCGCGACGCCGCTGCAGGAAGCGATGGTCGGCAACGTGCGGCGCGTTCTCTACGTGCTGCTCGGGGCGGTCGCGTTCCTGTTGCTGATTTCGACGGTGAACGTCGCCAACCTGCTGCTCGCCCGTGCCGCCACACGCGATCGCGAAATCGCCGTTCGCGCCGCAATCGGGGCCGGCCGCGCACAACTCGCGAGGCAGCTGATTACCGAAAGCCTCGTGCTGGCGCTCGTCGCCGGGGCAGTGGGTCTCGTCACCGCTGCCTGGGGGACCCGCGCGCTGTTGGCGATCACCCCGAACAACCTTCCGCGCATCAACGAAGTCCACATGAACGTCGGGGTCTTCGCGTTCGCGCTGACGATCGCAACGGTGTGCGGCGTCCTGTTCGGCCTCGCGCCGGCGTTTCGTGCATCGGCGACGCCGTTGGTCGAGACGCTGAAGGACGCCGGCCGAGGCACGGCAGGCACTCGCCATCGCCGCGTGCAGCGCGTGCTGGTCGTTGCGGAAATCGCATTGGCGCTCATGCTGTCGATCGGCGCTGGACTGATGATCCGCAGTTTCGCGGCGTTGGAACGGGTCAACCCCGGCTTCGACTCGACGCACGTGCTGACGTTCCGCCTGTACTTGCCGCGCTCGTCGGGATACGACGGTCCGAAGACGCGCGCGTTCTTCACCACGCTGGTTCAGCGTCTCGAGTCGCTGCCCGGCGTCCGCAGCGCAGCGCTGACGGTCAGCCTGCCGCCGCATCTGCTGCAGATGACCGACACGTTCACGGTCGAAGGGCAGGTCGTCCCGCCGAACCACAGCGCGCCACTCGGGCCGCTGCTCTTCGTCACCGAAAAGTACTTCACCACGCTCGGCACGCCGCTGCTGCGCGGTCGATTCTTCGCGGAGCGCGACGATCAAGGCGCGCCGCTCGTGGCCATCATCAACGACACGCTTGCGAAGAAGTACTTTCCGAACGTCGATCCGGTTGGCCGCCAGATCAAGGTCGGCGGACCGGAGCGGCCGGACAATCCATGGATGACGGTGGTGGGTGTCGTCGGCGACATCAAGTACGACGGCTTGCAGACGCCTGTCGACCCGACGTTCTACCTACCGTTCCGCCAGAACGCCAGTCGAGACGAGTTTGCCGTCGTCCGCACGAGCGGGGATCCGACGTCGATCGCGGCGAGCGCGCGCTCGATTGTCGCATCGCTCGATCCGAACATTCCGGTCGTCGACGTCAAGACCATGGATCAGCTGATGACCGAGTCGGTGGCGCCGCCGCGATTCCGCACGCTGCTCGTGACGATCTTCGCGTCGATCGGGTTGCTGCTCGCCGCGATTGGCATCTACGGCGTCATGGCGTATACCGTCGTCGAGCGGACGCAGGAGATCGGCGTTCGGCTGGCGCTCGGTGCGTCGGCGTCCGACATGGTCCGGCTCGTGCTCGGCGAGTCGCTGACGCTTGCGATCGTCGGCGTCGCCATCGGCACCGTTGGCGCGATCGCGACGACACGATTGATGGCGTCGCTGCTGTTCGGCGTCGCGCCGACCGACGCGGTCACGTTTGCGACCGTGGCGGCCACGCTCGTGGCGACCGCGCTCGTGGCCAGCTGGATCCCGGTGCGACGTGCGACGCGCGTCGATCCGATGGTGGCGTTGCGTTAAGATGCGCGGATGCGCGCCTGTATCTGTGTCGTTCTTGCGTCGACCGTCGTCTTCGCGCAGTCTTCATCCGTGGCGTCCCGTGCGAAGCAGCTTCACGACCGCGCGATCGTGATCGATTCGCACGACGACACCACGCAGCGGCTGCTGTTCGAAAAGGGATTCGACATCGGTGCGCGGCACACCGACGGCAACATCGACATCCCGCGCATGCGCGACGGCGGCCTCGACGCACTGTTCTTCTCGATCTGGATTCCGGGCGAGGTCACCGGTCCACCGGCGGTCAAGCGCGCCCTCGATCTGATCGACAGCGTTCGCGAAGCGGTCCGTACGCATCCCAACGATCTGATGCTCGCCACGACCGCCGCCGACATTCGGAAGGCGGTCGCCGACAGGAAGATCGCCGCCCTGATGGGGATGGAGGGCGGTCACATGATCGCCGACGACCTTGGCGTGCTGCGGCAGTACCACGCGCTCGGCGTCCGATACCTGACCCTGACCCATTTCAAGAACAACAACTGGGCCGACTCGTCGACGGACAAACCGGCGCACAACGGACTGACCGCCTTCGGCAAGGACGTTGTCCGCGAGCTGAATCGGCTCGGCATGATGGTCGATATCTCGCACGTCGCCGACAAGACGTTCTACGACGTGCTCGCGGTGACGTCGGCTCCCGTCATTGCATCGCATTCGTCGTGCCGCGCGATCGATCAGCATCCACGGAACATGACCGACGACATGCTTCGCGCGCTCGCGAAGAATGGCGGCGTGGTCCAAATCAACTACGAGATCAGCTTCCTCAGCGAAGCATTCCGCACCGCGACGAAGCCCGCCGATGTCCAGGCGCAGCTCGACGCCGCGACCAAACGTTGCGGCACCAACGAAGCGTGCTCCACCAGCGAGGAAGCAAAGATCCTGCGGCAGGCGATGCGCGACGGCAAGCTGCCGAAGGTCACGTGGGAGGCGATCGTCGACCACATCGATCACGCGGTGAAGGTTGCCGGCGCCGATCACGTCGGCCTCGGATCCGATTTCGACGGCGCCACGATGCCGCTCGGCATGGACGATGCGTCGATGCTGCCGAAGATCACGGACGCGCTGCTGAAGAAGGGCTATTCGGACCCGGACGTCGAGAAGATCCTCGGCGGCAATCTCCTGCGGGTGATGGACGCCGTCGAGCGCGCTGCTCACAAATGAAACCGGCCGCGGACGTCGTGATCATCGGCGGCGGATGCATGGGCGCGAGCGTCGCCTATCATCTGACGCGCCGCGGCATCACCGACATCGTGCTCGTCGAGCGAGAGAAGCTGCTCGCGACCGGATCGACGGGCCGCAACGCCGGCGGTGTCAGACACCAGTTCTCCGACCCGGCGAACATCAAGCTCTCGCTCGAATCGATTCGCACGATCGAGCATTTCGAAGAACAGGTCGGCTACCACGTCGACTTCCACCAGGACGGCTACTTGTTCCTGCTGTCATCGCCCGCGAGCGTCGACGTGTTCCGCAGGAATGTCGCGCTCCAGCGCAGCCTCGGCGTCGAAGTCGACTGGCTCGACGCGGCGGCCGCGGCGGCATTGGTCCGCGGTCTCGACACGAGCGGCGTCCTCGCGGCGACATTCTGCGCGAAGGACGGCGTGGCCGATCCGAATGGCGTGACGATGGGGTTTGCGCGAGCGGCGCAGGCGACGGGCGCGACGATCGAGCGCGACACCGAGGTCACCGGCATTCGCGTCGAATCGGGTCGCGTCCGCGCCGTCGAGACGACGCGAGGTCGCATCGAGACGCGGATCGTCATCAACGCCGCCGGCCCGCACGCGCGGCAGATCGGTCGCATGGCTGGCGTCGACGTGCCGGTCGATCCGTATCGCCGCCACATCTTCATCGGCGCCGGCATCGAGCCTCCGCCGACACACGTCCTCGTGATCGATTTTGAATCGACGTTCTATTTCCACCGCGAGGGCGGCGGACTGCTGTTCGGCATGGGGGATCCCGACGAGCGGCCGACATTCGACATGACGGTGCAGTGGGACTTCCTGCCGAAGGTGATCGACGTCGCCGTCAAGCGCATGCCGGCGCTCGCCGACGCGTCGGTCTCGCACGCGTGGGCCGGCCTCTATGAAATGACACCGGATCACAATCCGATCATCGGTCCAGTGCGCGAGGTCGATGGGCTCTTTACGATCGCAGGCTTCAGCGGGCACGGCTTCCAGCATTCGCCTGCCGCGGGCCGCATCCTCGCCGACATCGTCGCGGACACGGACCCGGAATTTGACGTGACGCCGTTTGCGATCGAGCGGTTTGCGGCCGGTCAGGTTTCCGGCGAACGCTACGTGGTGTAGCGCAGGCCTTCAGGCCTGCTGTGGCACAATCGAATCGTGAGCCTGGACCGGGTCGCCGAGCAGAAAATCCGGGAAGCGATCGCGAACGGCGAGTTCGACAACCTTCCCAACGCAGGCAAACCGCTCGATCTGGAGGAGTACTTCCGCACGCCCGAACACCTGCGGATGGCGTACTCGATCCTCAAGAGCTCCGGCTGCCTGCCCGAAGAAGTCGAGTTGATGAGGGAGATCGAGACGCTCGATCGCGAGCTCGGCGGTGCGGTCGACGAACAACTCCGCACCCGGCTCCGCCGACGGATCCGCGATCGAAAGCTGCAACTCGCGCTCGCGCTCGAACGGGCGCGGCGGCAGAAGCGGTGATCCTCATCCTCCCGCAGTGCATCGTACGCTCGTGGGAGGCGGGCGACGTCGAATCGCTCGCGCGCTACGCGAACAACCACAAGATCTGGCTCAACCTGCGCGACGCGTTCCCGCATCCGTATACGAAACAGAACGCGCGGGACTGGGTCCGGTTCGCGCGGTCGAAGGATCCCGAAACGAGTTTCGCCATCGTCGTCGACGACCACGCGATCGGCGGCATCGGGTTCATCCTGCATCCGGATGTCGAGCGTGTCTCCGCCGAGATTGGCTACTGGATTGGCGAGCCGTATTGGGGGCGCGGCATCGTCGCCGACGCGTTGCACGCCGTGACCGAGTACGCGATGCACACGCACGGCCTCACGCGCGTGTACGCGCTGCCGTTCGCGCGCAACGCCGCCTCGTGTCGCGTGCTGGAGAAGGCCGGGTTTGTCCTCGAAGGTCGATTGCGGAAAAGCGCGATCAAAGACGGGCAGGTGCTCGATCAGCTGCAGTACGCGTT
Organism: Vicinamibacterales bacterium; assembly: GCA_035652075.1. Taxonomy (GTDB): domain Bacteria; phylum Acidobacteriota; class Vicinamibacteria; order Vicinamibacterales; family CAVVIG01; genus Gp6-AA45. The sequence continues at coordinate 50,516 of DASREL010000110.1, read as the reverse complement.
CATCGCACCCGATCCGCCGCCAGTCTGAAACCGACGCTGAAGCCTTTGTCCTGCGGGCGGTGCGTGTAGCGGAGCGCGCACCTCGCGCTGTCGGCGTCGAAGTACCAGCTGCCGCCACGGATGACGCGCTTGTCACCGGTTGACGGCCCGTGCGGGTCGATGTTGGCCGTCGCGGTTTCCGCGTATGGACCGTACCAGTCCGCGGTCCACTCCCACACGTTCCCGTGCATGTCGGAGAGGCCCCACGGATTCATCGGAAAGGAACCGACCGTCGTCGTCGCTTTCGACTTGTAGTTCGCCTGCGTCGTCGTCAACGTGTCGCCCGTCGAGTAGGCAGCGGTCGTGCCGGCACGGCACGCATACTCCCATTCCGCTTCGGTCGGCAGCCGATAGTGCAGCTTTACGTCGCCGTGCGAGTCCGCGGCCTTCTCGTTCAACTTCGCGAGGAACTGTTGCACGTCGACGAAGGTGACGTTCTCGACCGGACACCTCGGCCCGCAGTCGGCGAAGTGACTCGGGTTCGTCCCCATCACGGCCCGCCACTCCTGCTGCGTCGTTTCGAAGCGGCTCAAGAGGAATGGCTTGGTCAGCTCGACGTCATGCAGCGTTTCGTCGCCGCCGCGCTGCGGCTCGTCGGACGAACTGCCCATCGTGAAACGTCCGGCCGGAATCTCCATGAACGTGATCCCGGAAACCGGATCGACGATCGTCCGCGTCGGCAGACGGATGTCTTCGTCGGCCGTGACGTCGAACTTGCGAAAACGTCCGTACGAGGCGACGGTCTTGATGCTGTTGCCGTTGGCGAGCGTGTAGAGCTCGCGCATCTCGTTCGGGACGGCGATGCCGAAGCGCTCGTCCATGCGGAACGTGGTGATCACGCGTGCGCGAATCGTCGGCTGCTCGACCTGCAGCTCCGTCTTCAGGACGCGGCCGGTGACCGAGTCGACCCACACGCGGCCGTGCGAGAACAGCGATCGTCCCGCTTCGCCGCGGATCATCGCCGGCGAGGTGACTTCCTGGAAGTCGATCGTCCACGCGCCTGGTGCGACACCGCGATCTTCTTTGCCGAGCGAGAACTTGAATCTCGGCTGATAGGTCAGTTGCAGCACCGACAATCCGAGCATCGGGTTGCCGAGCGTCGTGCGCATCGATCCGATGTTGTAGCGCGCGCCTTCCGTGGCGATCTCTTCGGCGTGATGGATGGCATCCGACGTCGGCTTGAGAAACAGGTTCGCGAGTCGTGCCTCGCGGTCGCGCACGAAAACGCCGTCGACCTGAATCACGTCGCGAAACGGGATCAACGCCAGCGTGTCGGGCGACTTCACGAGCAGATAGTCGGAGCGGATATCTCGATGCCTGGCGCGCGCCATATCGTTTGCGGCCGTGGCCGTCGGCATTCCGCCGCCGCCGCGCCCGCTCGGCATCGGCGTGAAGCTGGGCAGCGGGTTCGTCGCGTCCTGCATGTAGTCTTCTTCGGCGACGACGTTTTCGAATTGGTCGATGAAGTAGTCGAGGTACCACGCCGACCTGTTGAGCAACTGGTCCAGCGTGACGGGGTCGGCCGCCGCGAGCGTCAGAGCAAAAACGAGCGCTCCCATCCCTGTTTTCCCGCACTATACTGCACTTCATGAAAAGAGCTCTTGCCGCCGTATTTGTCGTGGCGGTTGCCACGTCCACGCTCGTCGCGCAGCGACCCGCGTCGACCGCTTCGTACTATCCGGAGCGATTCGACTGGCAGCACAAGAAACCCGAGGAGGTCGGCATGCGCTCGGCGGCGATCAACGCCGCCGTGCAAACGGCGCTCGCGTCCGAGACGCAGGGCCCCAAAGACATGGTGCTGTTCCTCCACAACAGCTTCGGCAAGGAGCCGTACAGTCAGCTCGTCGGTCCCGTGAAAGATCGCGGCGGCGCAAGCGGCCTGATCACCCGCCACGGCTACATCGTCGCCGAATGGGGCGATCCGAAACGCGTCGACATCACGAACAGCGTGACGAAAACATTCCTGACGACGGTCGTCGGTCTGGCGTGGCAGCGCGGACTGATTCACGACGTGTACGACTACGCGCGCGACTACATGCCGCCGCACGTCGATCTGTTCGAGGCGGAACACAATCAGCAGATCAAGTGGGACGACTTGCTGCGGCAGACGAGCGATTGGTCCGGCACGTTGTGGGGGAAACCCGATTGGGCGGATCGTCCCGAAGGCAAGCCGGAAGAATGGCAGCATCGCAAGATGTACGGGCCTGGCGAGCACTACAAGTACAACGACGTCCGCGTCAACGTGATGGCGCTCGCCGCGTTGGAAGTGTGGCGGCGGCCGCTGCCGGAAGTGCTGAACGAATACATCATGGAACCGATCGGCGCCTCGTCGACCTGGCGTTGGTACGGGTACGACAACTCGTGGGTCGACGTCGACGGCAAGAAGATTCAGTCGGTCAGCGGCGGCGGACATTGGGGCGGCGGCATGTTCATCAACTCGTACGACATGGCGCGCTTCGGCTATCTCTTCCTCCGCAACGGCAAGTGGGGCGACAAGCAGCTCGTGTCGGAGAAATGGATCCAGATGGCGCGCACGCCCGGTCGTGCGAACGAGAATTACGGCTACGCCAACTGGTTCCTGAACACGAACAGGAAATCGATCCCGAACGCGCCCGCCACGGCCGTCTACTTCGAGGGCAACGGCGCCAACATCATCTACGTCGACTGGGACAACGACATCGTTGCGGTGCTGCGCTGGGTGAAGGGCGGCGGCGCATTCAACGATATCGTCGGCAAGATGCTCGATTCGTTGAAGCCGGCGACGTCAACGGCAGCTCAATAACTGCAACTGGTCACTGAAACTGAGAAACACAGGATACGCATCACTCCCACTGCACGGCGGCAAAGCTCCAGCCTGGTTGTTCGGCCGCATGGTGCGGCTGTCGCGCGAAATCGTCCTGTACCTCGCGAGCGAGTATTCGGCGCGCGAAGTGCTGAGGCGCCTCTCCGATCCGTTCTGGTTCCAGGCGTTCGGCTGCGTCCTCGGATTCGATTGGCATTCGAGCGGCGTCACGACGACCGTGTGCGGCGCCGTGAAGGAAGGACTGAAAGAGGTCGACCGCGAGCTGGGGCTGTTTGTTGCCGGCGGCAAAGGGAGAACGTCGCGCAAGGCGCCGCAGGAGATCGTTGACGCCTGTGATGTCGTCGGACGCGATCCGCGTCCGCTCGTCTACGCGAGCCGCACCGCGGCGAAGGTCGACAGCGCCGCCGTGCAGGACGGCTATCAGCTGTACCACCACGTCTTCTTCTTCACCGCACACGGCGAATGGTGCGTCGTCCAGCAGGGGATGTGCGACGACAACGGCATGGCGCGCCGCTATCACTGGCTGTCGGAGCAGGTGGCGAGCTTCGTCGACGAGCCGCAGGCCGCTGTCTGCTGCGACGCAAAAACCGACGACACGCTGAACCTTGTCGCGCACGACAACGAGCCGGTGCGACAGGCGTCCGCCGCGCTCGCGCGCGAAAAGCCGGACATCACGCTGCGTGCGCTGAACATGCCCAGGCGCCACGCGCTTTTGCCCGAGTTCGACGTCGCGCCGACGTATCTCGAAAAGATCCTGATCAAAACCTACGAGCGGGCGCCCGAGGACTTCGAAACGCTGCTTGGCATCGAAGGCGTCGGACCCAAGACGCTCCGGGCGCTCGCGCTCGCATCCGAACTGGTGCACGGCACACCGGCGATGCTTCGCGATCCCGCCCGCTTCGCCTTCGCGCACGGCGGCAAAGATGGCATCCCGTTTCCGGTCGACAAGCTGACGTACGACAAAACGATCGAGATCCTGAACAAAGCGATCAATCGATCGGCGATCGACCGGTCGGAGAAAGTGAAGGCGTTCAAACGGCTGGCGACATTCGAAGGTTCAAGAGGTTCAAGGGGTTCAGGAGGTTCAAAAGCCTTCTGAACCCCTTGAACCCCTTGAACCCCTTGAACCTCTTGAACCCTTTGAACCCTTTGAACCCTTTGAACCTCTTGAACCTTTATCCCGGCGTCGTCCCGCCACCCATGATCGCCAGAATCTCACCCGTGATGTAGCTCGAGTCGGCGTCCGATGCGAGGAACACGTAGGCGGGTGCGAGTTCTTCGGGTTGCGCGGGACGTTTGAGCGGCGTCTTCTCGCCGAAGGTTTTGATCTTCTCTTTTGGCGCGCCTTCGTCTGCTGGATTCAACGGCGTCCACACGGGACCCGGCGCAATGCAGTTGACGCGGATGCCGCGTTCGGCGAGTTGCTTCGCGAGCACCTTGGTCAGCGTGTGGATGGCGCCCTTTGTTGCCGCGTAGTCCGGCAACAGCTCGGGTCCTTCGAAACCTGTTTCCGAACCTGTCACGATGATCGCCGCGCCCGGCTGCAGATGCGGCAACGCCGCTTTCACCAGGCGGAAGTAGGCATACACGTTCGTCTTGAACGTGCGATCGAATTCTTCGTCCTCGACGTCTTCCGGCTGCTCTTTGCGATTCTGATGAGCCGCGTTGCTGACGAGGATGTCGAGCTGACCGAGCTCGGCCACCGTCTTGTCGACGCACTCATTGCAGAAGTCGAGCTCCGTCAGGTCGCCGTACATCACGAGGCACTTCCGGCCTTCGCCTTCGACGACGCGCTTCGTTTCGTCGGCGTCGATTCGCTCATCGGGTAGCGCCGTGATCGCGACGTCAGCGCCTTCGCGCGCGTACATCACGGCGACGGCTCGTCCGATACCGGAGTCGCCGCCGGTAATCAACGCGACCTTTCCCTCGAGTTTGTTCGCGGGTTTATATCGTCGCGCCTGGTACTTTGGCTTCGGATCGAGCTCGGCTTCGAGTCCGGGTTTGTCGAGCTTCTTGGCGGGGAACGGCGGTTTCGGCTCTGATGTGATTTGCGGTTTCGCCATGTCACTGGCGGAGAGCAACAACCTCGCCATTCACATATGGTTTCAAAACCGTGGCGATGAATTTGTGGATCGGTGTGGGCACGCCAACCTCGATCCCGAGTCGAACGACCGCTCCGCTCAGCCACGGCAGTTCCAACCGGCGTCCGCGCTCGAGATCGTGCAGCATCGACGACTTTGCGTCAGGCGACATGCGACGGTAGGCATCGTCGACGTCGGCCACCGTCTGCGAAACCGTGATCCCTTTGGCGACGGCGACGTTGCGCGCTTCGACGAGCGCGTCCTTCAGCATCGCGAACAGATCCGGATCTCGCACGATCGGGCCGATCGAGCTACGCGTCACCGCGGTCATGCCGCTGAACACCGACAGCCGCACGAACTTGGTCCAGATTTCGACGTTGATGTCAGGACTGAGCTTCGCGTGAAAGTTGGCCGGTGCGCACGCCTCGAGAAACTGTTCGAGACGCGACGACGATCGTCCGTCGACTTCGCCGAAGATCAGCGAGTCCATGACGGTGTGTTTGATCACGCCGGGCTCCGAGATCACCGCCGTGATGTACGTCGTCCCGCCGGCGGTGTGCGACGGTCCAAGCGCACGCGATAACAGCGCGACGCTTTCCACGCCGTTCTGAAAGGGAATCACGACGGTGTCCGGGCCGAGGAGGGGCGGCAGCGAGGCGATCGCCGACTCGACGTCGTACAGCTTGACGGTGAAGAGGACGATGTCGCAGGGACCGATGGCGCGAGGATCGTCGGTCGCCTGCACGTGCGGGAGGTGGAGGTCGCCTTTGGGGCTCTCGATGCGGAGGCCCCGCGTGCGCATTGCCTCGAGATGCGCACCGCGCGCGAGAAAGTGCACGTCCGCGCGCGCAGCCGCGAGACGTGCACCGAAATATCCGCCGACTCCGCCCGCACCGACGATCGCGATCTTCATCGCGGCGATTTTAGCCCGTGGAGAGGACGAACTGGTTGCCGTCGGGATCCTTGAAGATCGCCGCCGTGCCCCAGTCGGCCTTCTGCGGCTCCTGGACGAACTCGACGCCGTTCTCCTTCATCCGCCTGGCGGTCGCTTCGATGTCATCGGCCGTAAAGCTGATGTTCATGAAGCCGCCGATCATTTTCTCCTGCCCCGGCGCGGTGAACAGGACGAGGCGCGTTTCCGCGCGCGGGATGCCCAGCTCGATCCAGCGCTGCGTGTCGCTGAACGGCTGGTCCGTCAACACGCGCATGCCGAGCTTCTGCGTGTAGAAGTCGACGGCGCGCTGTTGATCGGTGACGGGGACGCTGACGAACTTGATGCACCTGATCATGCGCGTCATCCTGCAGGCAATCGGCGTTGTGCGCAAGGCGTGAATCGCCTACTATGGCAACGCTTGCTACAGCTCGACGACTACATCATCGAAACGCTGATGGTCGATCTGATCGGCCACGACCGGCAGCCATCCGCCTTCATCGTCTATCTGCAACTGTTCCGGCTGACGCACGCGGCCAAAAAGTCGGCCGTGCAGATTGCGCTGCTCGATCTGGCCGAGCTGACGGGACTCTCCAAGCGATCGATCCAGAGCGCGCTGTCGTGGCTCGTCAGGCGCAAGCTGATTTCCGTGTCGCGCGAGAGCATCACCGCGGTCCCTGTGTACACTGTGCTGAAACCGTGGCGACGCTAGGATTTGACCGCAAGGATCGGATAGCGGCGACATCGCACGCACGGCACACTGACCGCATGAACATGTGGAATTCAGTCGTGGCTCGCGATCGATCGGCCGACGGCGCGTTCGTCTATGCGGTGGCGTCGACGGGTGTGTACTGCCGGCCGTCGTGCCCGAGCCGGCGTCCACGCCGCGAGAACGTCGCGTTCTTCGACACGACCGGCGCGGCGCGGCACGCCGGTTTTCGCGCGTGCAAGCGGTGTCATCCCGATGAGGCGGTGACGGTGGATCCGTGGATCGAGAAGATCCGCCGCGCGTGCGCGTACCTCACTCACGTCGACGGTCACTTGTCGCTTGCCGCGCTGGCGTCGCGCGTCGGCGGCAGTCCGTATCATCTGCAGCGTAATTTCAAACGGATCGTCGGGGTGACACCGCGGGAATACGCCGACGCGATTCGGCTGCGGAAAGTGAAGCGCGGCCTGCGCCGCGGCGGCGATGTCACCGGCGCGATGACCGATGCCGGCTACGGATCGAGCAGCCGCTTCTACGAGCGCGCCGCGCCGAAGCTCGGGATGTCGCCCTCCACGTATCGTCGCGGCGGCGCCGGCATGGCCATTCGGTACGCCACGGTCGATTCGCCGCTCGGGCGCCTGCTTGTCGCAGCGACCGATCGCGGTGTCTGCTCGGTCGCGATGGGCGCGACCGACCGGGATCTGATGGCGCATCTGCGGTCCGAGTACCCGGCCGCCACCATCGCGAGCGACACCGGTCAACTGGCGCAGTGGACGAACGCGATCGTGGCGCACATCAACGGCCACGAGCGGCGCGTCGACGTTCCGCTCGACATCCAGGCGACGGCGTTTCAGTGGCGCGTGTGGCAGGCGCTCGGTGGCATTCCGTACGGCAAAACACGCACCTACGCCGAGATCGCGAAAACGATCGGCCGTCCGACCGCGGTTCGTGCGGTCGCGCGCGCGTGCGCCACGAACCCGGTCGCGCTCGCGATTCCGTGTCATCGGGTCGTGCCTGCTTCAGGCGGAATTGGCGGATACCGGTGGCAGACACAGCGGAAGGCTGCCCTTCTCGAGATCGAACGCCAAGCTTCCGCGAAGTCCACGAGGGGCACGAAGATCGCGAAGAGCGTTTAGCAGGTGTTGTACCGGGAGCGCTCGACGGGTACAATTTGCGACCGTGACGAAGTACGGCCAATCGCCGTGGCTGGATGAATTTCCGGCCTCCCGAATTCCGTCCTATCCCAGACATCGGGGTTTGACGAAAGCGGAGGTCGTCGTAGTTGGCGGCGGCTTGACCGGCGCGCTCACGGCGTACGCCTTCGCCGCGTCCGGTGCGAAAGTGGTCCTCCTCGAAGCCGATCGCGTCGGCCGCGGCATGACCGCGCGTTCGTCGGGCGTCATCGCGGAAGATCCGGGCATCTCGTTCGCCGATCTCGAAAAGCAGATCGGATTGCGCGGTGCGCGACGCGCGTGGCAGGCGTGGCGGCGCGCCGCGCTCGATTTCACGTCGCTCCTGCGCCGGCTCGACGTGAAATGCCACCTCGAAGAGCCCGGCTCGGTGACGCTGGCGTCGACGCCCGAGCAAGCGGCACGACTGAAAAAGGAACAGAAAGCGCGAACTGACGCCGGGTTCGACGCCCGATCGAAGAAGGGTGCGACGATCGATCCCTATCGCGCGTGCCTGGGCATCATCGCGGCCGCGGTCGATCGCGGCGCACAGATCTTCGAACAGTCACCGGTGCGAAAACTGTCGTTCACGCGCAAGACGATCGACGTGTACACAGCGGCAGGTCCGATTCGCACCGACCGCGTCGTGATCGCGACGGGCATGCCGGGCACGCTGTTCAAGGCGCTCGCGCGGCACTTCTGGTTTCACTCCACGTACTTCGCCGTCACCGAACCGGTTCCGGCGAAGATTCGAAACGTGCTCGGCATGAAGCGAGCGATCGTGCGCGACCTCGCGACGCCACCGCACACGCTGCACTGGGTTCGCGACAACCGCCTCCTCGTCAGCGGCGCTGATTCCCCCGTCGTCATTCCGCGGCTGCGCGACAAAGTCATCGTGCAACGAACCGGTCAGCTGATGTACGAGCTGTCGACGATGTATCCCGATATCTCCGGCATTCAGCCCGCGTACGGATGGTCGGCTGACTACGCACGCACCGAGGACGGCCTGCCCTACATCGGTGTGCATAGGAATTACCCGTTTCATCTGTTCGCTTTCGGCGATTCCAGTCACAGCGTGACCGGGTCGTACCTCGCCAGCCGCATTCTGCTGCGGCACTACTCCGGGGAAATGGATCCCGCCGACGAGGCCTTCGGTTTCCACCGCTAAACGGCCTTTTTCCTCCGCTATACTCAATTTCATGCGCAAATTTTCTTTGTTGTTACTCGTGTGTCTGGCGTGGGCCGCACCCGCATGGGCGCAATCGCAAGCCGCCAACGGCGCCATCGAAGGGACGATCTCCGATTCGTCAGGCGGCGTCCTGCCGGGCGTCACGGTCACCATCACCAACACCGACACCGGGACCGAACGGACGGTCGTTACGAACGAAAAGGGTCTCTACCGTGCGCCGCTGCTTCCGCTCGGCACCTACCGTGTGATTGCGGAGCTGCAGGGCTTCAAGAAGTTCGAACAGACGAACGTCAAGTTGTCGGTCGGAGAAACGGCGACCGTCAATGCCACGCTCGCGGTCGGCGCCGTCAGCGAAACGATCACCGTCAGCGGTGCGGACGTGCCGGCGCTCGAATCGGCGCGCATCGACATCGGCCACACGATGACCGACGTCGAAGTGCATAACCTGCCGCTGGTCGCGCGCAACCCGTACAACTTCGCGCTCGTGCAGCCGGGCGTCACCGGCATCGAGAACGTCGAGTTCGGCGTGCCGCGTCTCGCCGCCAACGGCGCGGCGATGCGCATCAACTACCAGATCGACGGCAACACGAACACTGAAAAGGATCGGGCGGGACTTCGACTGCTTCCGATGTCCGAAGTGATGATCCAGGAAGTCAAAGTCGTCACGACCGGCTTCGCGCCGGAATTCGGCCAGACGATGGGCATGGTCTACAACGCGGTGACGCCGTCGGGCACGAACACGTTCAAGGGCGAGGGCAGCTACCTGTTCCGGCGCAAGCCGTTCAGCGCGTTCCCGTTCTTCTTCGGCTGCGGCAGCACGACGGTCGCGGCGAACTGCCCGCCGATCACCGCTGACGCGACCCAGAAGCCCGATACGCGCACCGACAGCGGCACCGCCGACATCGGCGGACCGATCATGAAGAACAAAGCGTTCTTCTACGCCGGCTGGGAGCAGACCCGCCGCGATTTGTCGTCGGGCAGCTTGATCACCGTCGACCCGTCGATCGTCTCGCAGGTCGGCCTGAAGCCGCAGCCGACCGCGGTACCGAACGTCCAGACGGCGAAGTTTGCGATCGGCAAGGGCGACTTCCAGCTGAATGGCAACAATCGGCTCACCGCGCGCTGGATCCGGTTCCATAACGACGCACCGGGGAACAGCGGCGGCGGCACCGCCACGATCGAGCAATCGACGGACTTCCTCGACGCGATGGACTCCACGGGCGGCCAGCTCGTCTCGTCGCTCGGCTCGAACATGCTGAACGAAGCGCGCATGCAGTATGCGCATCGTCATCAGAGCTCGGTCGCGAACTCCGACTCGGGCACTGGGCCCGCTGTGCGCATCAACTCGCCGTCGATTACGTTCGGCGCGCCGCTCTCTGGCACGGGCCAGGGCAGCGCCGGGTTCGACTTCAAGCAGAACATGACGCAGGTGATCGACAACTTCACCTACATCCGCGCCGCGCACAGCTACAAGTTCGGCATTGACTATCAGCACATCTACGACGAACGGACGCAGGCGCCGCAGTTCCTGTACACGTTCCCGACGATCGCGTCGTACCTGGCAGCCAAGAGCGGCACCAACCCCTTCGGCTACTCGACGTTGACGCAGCTCGCCGGCAACCTCGGGTTCAACATGAGCACGAACGTGGTCAGCGCCTTCGTGCAGGACGACTGGCAGATCGCGCCGTCGGTGAAAGTGCTCTACGGCGTCCGCTACGACGTCTATCTGTATCCGGAAGGTTTGTCGGACGCACCGCTCGCCTCGTCGCGCGCGTTCAACATCGACAAGAACAACTTCGGTCCGCGCCTGGGTGTCGCGTGGGCCGCAGATGCGAAGACCGTCGTTCGCGCCAGCACCGGCATCATGTACGACCAGCCGATTCTCGGCGGATACGAGCAGGCGTATGGACAGTCGGCCGCACCGTCGCGCTCGGCGCCGTACAGCTTCAGCGGCACGACGCCCGGCGCGCCGGCATTTCCGAACGCAGCATCGACGGGCACCGCCGTGCTGCCCAACGCGGTCTGGACGGTCGATCCGAACTTCGTCGTTGCTCACACGTGGCAGTCGAACGTGCAGGTCGAACGCGCGGTCGGTCGCGACTTCACGATGTTTGCAGGTCTGATGTACGCGCGGGGCAGCGACCTGCCCGTGGTCACGAACATCAACCCGATCAATCCGGTCAGCTTCCTCGCTGACGGTCGCCCGGTGTTCAGCACGACGGTCAGTGCGGCGACGCGTCTCGATCCGCGGTTCAACTCGATTCAGGAAGTGCAGTCGATCGGTTCGTCGACGTTCAAGGGCTTGACGGTCGGCACGAACAAGCGCCTCGGCAACGGCTTGTCGTGGAACCTGCAGTACTCGCTCGCGAAAGGCCTCGACAACACGCCGCTGCTGACGCAGTTGACGGTGCAGGCGGAGACGGGTCGCTCGGATCCGACGAACCTCGATCGCGACCTCGGTCCGAATCCGCTCGACATTCGCCACAGCTTGAACGGCAACATCGTGTACATCACGCACAACAGCTCGTCGAACCGTGTCGTGCATGCGCTGGCGGATGGCAACGAGATCGGCATCCTGATCCAGATCAACAGCGGGCTGCCGATCAACGTGCTGTCGAACCAGGATCTCAACAAGGACGGCGTCAGCAGCGATCGGCCGGCATTTGTCGCGCGCAATCCGCTGTACCTCGCGGCGCGCAAGAACGTCGACCTGCGCTACACGCGCTGGATTCCGATTTCAGGATCGGTCCGCGGCGAGTTCATCGTCGAGCTGAAGAACGTGTTCAACACGGAGCAGCTCGCCGGTGTGACGACGACGACGGTCACCGACGCGCTCGGAAATCCAACGAATCCGACGACGGTTTACGACGATCCGTATCAGTACGTGAACCCGTCGGGCTACGAACAGCGGAAGCTTCAGCTGGGGCTGAAAGTGCGGTTCTAGACGGGCAGGTAGGGCAGGGACGGCAGGAAGGGCGGGACGGGCAGGAAGGCCAGGAAGGCGAGAATGCAAGGTTTTCCTCTCCTGCCCCTCCTGCCGCTCCCGCCCTTCCCGCCCTGTAAGATCGCAGGATGCGTCTCCGCGTCCTCGTTGCTCTGCTTCTTCTCGCATCCTTAACCACAGCATCTCGCGCGCAGCTGCGCGTGGTGCCGATCGACGACGAGGGCGGGCACATCGCGCTCGGCCTCGCGCTGCGCCACCTCTCGAACACCGGCATCCTCCTCCACACGACCGCGCATCCAGACGACGAGAACAACGGCCTGCTGGTGATGTTGAACCGCGGTCAGGGATATCGGACCGCGCTGGCGACGGCGACGCGCGGAAACGGCGGGCAGAACGAAATCGGTCCGGAGATTTTCGAAGCGCTGGGCGTGCTGCGCACCAAGGAGCTCGAGGCGCTGCATCGATTTGACGGCGCGGAGCAGTACTTTACGCGCGCCGTCGACTTCGGCTTCTCGTTCAGCATCGAAGAGACGTACGAGAAGTGGGGACGCGACGAGATCACGTCCGACTACGTTCGCCTGATGCGGATGATTCGTCCTGACGTCGTCATCTCGTTGATGCCGGGCGGCGGCGGCGGCGGTCAGCATCACCAGGCATCGGCCGTCATCACGCGCGACGCGTGGAAGGTCGCCGGCGACGCGACGCAATATCCGGATCAGATCAAAGACGGACTCCGCCCGTGGCAGCCAAAGAAGCTGTACCAGCTGACTGGGTTCGGCTTTCAGGGTGAGCAACTGCCGGCAGGACCACTGGCGCGGATTAACCTCGCCGTCTACGACCCGCTCCTCGGCAAGACGTATTCGGAAATCGGGACCGAAGCGCGCAGCATGCACAAATGTCAGGGCATGGCGCAGCTGTTGTCGCTGCCGGGTCCGGCCGTGACGACCTATCAGCAGGTCGAGTCGACGCTCGGCGGCCAGCCGCACGACGAGACGTCGCTCTTCGACGGCATCGACACGAGCCTCACCGGTCTCGCGAAGTGGGCTGGCGCGCGGCCGCCGAAAGATCTCACGGAAGGGCTCGCGGCGATCTCGACGGCGGTGCAGACGGCGCAGAAAGCGTTCGACACGCAGAGCGACCAGGCGACCGTGAAGCCGATCCTCGACGGGCTGTTCGCGACGCGCGTCCTGCGGCGTGAGCTGCGCGGCATGCAGATTGACGACGCAGCGAAGTTCGACATCGATTTCCGGCTGCGTCAGAAAGAGGGCGAGTTCCAGCGGGCGGCGCTCGTCGCCAACGGCGTCACGTTCGAAGCGCTCGCCGACGACGGCATCGTCGTGCCGGGACAGACGACGAAGGTCCTGACGATTGTCGCGGACCGCGGCGCCGCTGATGTCACGGTCAAATCGGTGACGTACGAGGGATTTGCCCCTTCGACAGGCTCAGGGCAAGCGGCCGGGACGTGCACGCTGACCGCCATGACGCGGCCGGACATGTCGATGTTCGGGATGCGCGACACCGGTCCGCAGGGCCCTCCCGTCTCGACGGTGAAGAAGGATCAGGTCGCGCGCTGCGAGCCGACGCTGACGATTCCGCCAAACGCGCGGGTCAGCGAACCGTACTGGCATCGCGCCGGCGAGGCGGGACGCTACACGTTCGACGCCGACGCGCCGTTTGGATTGCCGCTGCGTCCGACGACGTTTTACGCGACCGCGACGTTGACGTTCGGCGGGACCGAAGAAGTGCTCGCCACCATTCCCGTCCGTCACCGGTACGAAGGGAATATTTTCAGCGGCGAGAAGCGGACCGAGTTGCTCGTCGTGCCGCCGCTCTCCGTCCGCGTCACACCGCAGATTGCGATCGTGCCCGAGTCCGCGATCCGAAGCGCGCCCGCGCGGGCGGGACGCGGCGCGCGGCCGGTCCAAGCGGCCGCCCCGACGGCGGATCGCGAAATTCGCGTCACCGTCGTCAACGACACGCCGGGTGCGGCAGAGTCGAGCGTCAAGCTCGAGGCGCCGCAAGGCTGGACGGTGACGCCGCCGACGCAAACGGTCGCGTTCGATCGGTCCGACGAGTCGCGCACCGTTCGTTTTATGGTGCGGCCATCGGCGAATGCGCCGACCGGCGAAGTGCACGTCAAAGCGACCGCGTCGCTCGGCGGCCAGACCGTCGATCGCGGTTACGAAGTGATCGAGTATCCGCACATCACGCGATACCACATCTACGATCCGGCGGAAACGACGTTGAAGGTGATCAACGTCCGGACGCCGTCGAACCTGACGATCGGGTACGTGATGGGCGTCGGCGATCAGGTGCCGCCGGCGATCGAGCAACTGGGCGCGAAGGTCGAGATGATCTCGCCTGACGACCTCGCCTTCGGCAACCTGTCACGATTCAGCGCGATCGTCGCCGGCGTGCGCGCATACGAGCGCCGCGACGATCTCCGCGCGAACAACAACCGGTTGCTCGAGTACGTATTCAACGGCGGGACGCTCATCGTCCAATACAACAAGTTCGAGTTCAATCAGGCGCAGTACGGGCCATATCCAGCCAAGGTGAGCGCGAACCGCGTCACCGACGAGAATGCACCCGTGCAAATCATCGATCCGAAGAACCCAATCTTCACGACGCCGAACGAAATCGGTGCCACCGCCTGGCAGAACTGGGTTCAGGAACGCGGACTCTATTTCCTTGGCGACAAAGACTCGCGGTACCGCGATCTCGTGCAGCTCGAGGATCCGTTCCCGAACAACCCGGGACCGAAGACCGGCGCGCTCGTCGAGGCGACCTACGGAAAAGGGAAGTGGATCTACGTCGGCCTGGGTCTCTGGCGTCAGCTGCCCGCCGGCACCGACGGAGCCTACCAGTTGTTGGCAAACCTGATATCAGCGGGAAAACGATGAAACGATGAAATGGTAATTGCAAAATGCTCATTGCTAAATACAATGCCGCAATCGGTTTGATATTTAGCAGTTAACCTTTTGCATTCAGCATTTTCATGATCGTCCCTCTCTCTCCGTTGGAGTTTGCGCGTCGCACGCGCACGTTGTATCCCGATCGCGAAGCCGTCGTGGACGGCGATCTGCGCCTGACGTATGCGCAGTTTTTTGACCGGTGCGATCGGTGGTCGGCTGCGCTGCAGGCGCTCGGCGTCAAAGCGGGCGATCGCGTCGCGTACATCGCGCCGAATACGCACGCGCACCTCGAATCGTTCTATGCCGTGCCGCAGATCGGCGCGACGCTCGTGCCGATCAACTACCGGCTCACTGCCGACGACTTCAACTACATCATCAACCACAGCGGCGCCTCGATCGTGTGCGCGTGCCCCGATTACTTCGACGCCGTCGATTCGATTCGCGGCGATCTGAAAGGCGTCCGCCATTTCGTCGCGCTCGAAGGCAAACGCGAGGCCTGGCTCGACTATGAAGATCTCGTCGCGACGTCGACGGCGAGTTACGCGCCTGCGGCGATCGATGAAAACGACGTCATCTCGATCAATTACACCAGCGGAACAACAGCGCGCCCCAAGGGCGTGATGATGACGCACCGGAACACCCACCTGAACGTCGTCGGCACGTTGCTGCATATGCCGATGCGGATGACGGATAAGTACCTCTGGACGCTGCCGATGTTCCATGCCAACGGATGGACGTACGTGTGGATCGTGACCGCGGCCGGCGGGACGCACGTGTGCCTGCCGAAAGTCGATCCGGTGAAGATCTTCGATCTGATCGCGTCGGAATCCGTCACGTGGATGTGCGCGGCACCGACGATCTTAATTGGGCTGGCGAACGCGCCGGCGTCGGCACGTGCGAACGCACCCAGAGGCGTGAACGTCGTGACGGCGGGTGCGCCGCCGGCGGCCGCCACGATCGAGCGCATCGAAGGCGACCTTGGATGGACGATCACACAGGTCTACGGCATGACCGAGACGGCGCCGTTCATTACGATCTGCGAGCCCCGTCCGCATCACGCGGACTTGTCGCTGGCCGAACGAGCGGTGATCAAGGCTCGACAAGGCGTCGAGTTGATCACTTCGGGCCAGATCCGCGTCGTCGACGATCAGATGAACGACGTGCCGGCTGACGGGCAGACGCTCGGGGAAATTGTGGTGCAGGGCAACGTCGTGATGAAGGGTTATTACAACGATCCGGACGCGACGGAGAAAGCGTTTCGCGGCGGCTACATGCATACCGGCGATGCGGCGGTCATGCACCCGGACCGCTACGTCGAGGTTCGCGATCGCATCAAGGACGTGATCATCAGCGGCGGCGAGAACATCTCGTCGGTGGAGGTCGAGGCGATGTTGCTGCGGCATCCGGCCGTGCAAGAAGCGGCCGTCGTCGGCATGCCGGATACCAAGTGGGGCGAGTCGCCGCATGCGTTCGTGGTGTTGAAATCAGGGATGACCGCGACCGCCGACGAGATCCGCGCGTTCACGCGCGAGCGGCTCGCGCACTTCAAGTGCCCGCACGTGGTGAACTTCGTTACCGAGCTGCCGAAGACCGCGACCGGAAAGATCCAGAAGTTCGTGCTCCGCGGCGGCCGCGCCGCGATTTCAACACAGTAAGCTGGACACGCCGTTCGCCAAACTTCTTCGCGCGCGCGCAACTCGCGATGTAGATGTCGATCTTCCGGCCTTTGATCGCGCGGCCTGTGTCGAGAACCTCGTACACGTGCGCGCCACTGCGGCGATCGACCACGCGGACCCGCGTCCCGGCCGGAATCACGCGCGGGTCGGCGGCGATGACGCCCGGTTGCGTGTGAATACCTGAGCGCGTCTCACCGCTGCGGCAATATGCGGTCGCAAGAAACCACGCCATGACGAGCGCGTGCATCAGGCGCGAAAGGTATCAATCAGCGTGCCGGACGGCTGCTCAACCAGCGGAAAAAGACGATCACCACGATGGCCGGGACGAACGGGCCCCACCACGCGTTCAAGCCGAACGCGTTCAGCGTCGACGATCCGCCTTTGACGAAGAGCATGATCGTCGCAGCCCACGCAAACGCGCTGATGAGATTCAGCGACGAGAACTTCAGCGGTCGCGTCCCCGCATACGCGCACGCAATGGGAATTGCCGTCCGCAGCCCTGGCAGGAAGCGACTCACCAGCACGAGCCCGGTTTCGTTCCGGTGCACGTGCGCCATGACGCTGTCGCGGTATTTCGCCAGCCTAGGGTAACGGTCGAGCCAATGGATGCGGCCGCGCAGCAGGTAGAACCAGATTTGGTCGCCGGTCGATCCCCCGAGCGCACCGCACGTCACCACCAGAGGCCAGAACAGGCGCCCGGCGATTGCGTCAGCGCAGACCTTGGAGTAATAGATCTCTCCCTCGAGGATGGCGGCGATGTAAATGGACCAGTAGATCAGCATCTAGGCGTGCGCGAGCACGTCTTTGACGACGCTCGCCACACGCTCGATCTGATCTTGCCGCAAACTCTCGTAGACAGGAATCTGAATCGCTTGCGACGCCTTGCGCGCGCCATCGGCTTCGGCGGTCGAGCCGGCGAAGAGATCCATCTCGGGCGGGACGTCGACGTGCAGCGTTTCGATGTCGATGCCCTTGCGCACGCAGCGGACGACGAGGTCGTCGCGATTGACGCGCTCAGGACCGTAGACGCAGTACTGGTAGTAGACGTGCGTTGAGCCCGGCGGGACGTACGGCACCTGCACTCCAGGAATCGCGCCGAGCACGCCGTTCATGTACTCCGCGTGCGCACGCGCGCTGGCCGTCCATCGATCCAGGTGCTTCAGCGCTTCGAGGCCGATCGCCGCCTGCACGTTCGGGAAGCGCTCGGTGTATTGCTCCGGCAGCGGATGCAGCGACCGGATCTTCTCCCACAGAAACACGTCGGGGTTGGCGTCGATCAGCGCCGAGATCCACAGCACGGGGAAGAGCGAGATCGAAAACACCCACGGCTTGATGAAGATGCGCTGCAAGCGTCCGGTCAGCAGGCGATCCGTGACGCGCTTCTCGCTCGGCCACGGGAGCGCGTCGACGATCGCGCGCACTTTCCTGGCGAGCGCGGCGTCCTGTAACACGGCCGCACCGCCGCCGTAGCAGTTCAGCGGCTTCAGCGTCTGAAAGCTGAAGAGCGATCCGGATCCGAATGTCCCGACCGCTTTCCCCTTGAACGTCGCGCCGAGCGCGTGCGCGCAGTCCTCGAGGACGATCAAGTTGTGACGGGACGCGAGCGCCATGATCGCGTCCATGTCGCACGCGAGGCCGTAGAGGTGCGTGGGCACGATCGCGCGCGTCTTGTCGGTGATCAGGCGTTCGGCCGACTTCGGATCGATCGTAAACGTCCGCGGATCGACGTCGGCGAACACGACCTTCAGTCCCGCGACCTTCGCGAGCTCGGGAACGACCCAGAACGTCAGCGATGGAAAGATGATTTCGGATCCGGGCGGAAGATCGAGCGCTTTCAGAATGTAGTAGAAGGCGATGCGGCCGTAGGCGGCGGTGACGGCGGTGCCGCCGCCGATGTAGCGCGTCAGCGCCTCTTCGAACTCCGCAATCTGTGGGCCCTGGATGAACTCGCCGCGGGCCTTGCAGCCCGCGACGATGTCCTCGGTTTCGTGAAAGACTCGCGCGCCGTAGCGCGAGATAGCCGCGTTCATCCGCGAACTAGCAGGCGACGGGACGCGAGATGTCGGCGATCTCCTCGCGCGAGTGGCGATCGTTGACCCGCGCATCCATTCGGGTGACCCAGTCGCGGACGGCGCTGTTCTGGATCTTCAGGAAGTTCGCGAGGTACGACGGCCGCATGTAGAAGCGCTTGTACGCCGCGCCGAGCAGATACTGCAGCTCGTGCTTCGACAAGTTCGGGTGCTTGAAGGTCAGCGTGTAGCCATCGAATTTTTCCCAGTCGGTTTCGACGAGGAGCGGCTCAATCTGCTTGAACATCGGCGTGCCGGGATACGGCGTCAGGATCTTGAACTGCGCGAACGTCGACCCGAGGTCGGTCGCGTAGTCGATCGTCGCCGCGATCGAATTCCAGTCGTCCTGCAGGAACCCCAGGACGTAGAACGCGGCGGTCACGATCCCCTTCTTCCGGCAGTGCTCGATGATCTCGCGCTGATGCGTCTGCGGGATCGGACGACGGCCCGACTTCTTCAGCGTCGCCGGATCGGTCGCTTCGACGCCGAAGCTCATGGCCCGGAAGCCGGCGTCATACAGCTTGTCGAGCAGTTCGACGTCGAGGCGATCCAGTCGCGTTTCGGCTTCGAACGTGATCTCGAGGCCGCGCGCCTTGATGCCGTCGCACAGCTCGATACAGCGGTCGCGCTGCTCGCTGAAGAGCGGATCGCGGAAGATGATGTACGGCCGGCGCACCTGATCGCACAACCGTTCGATCTCATCGAGGATGTTGGCGATCGATCGCGCACGATAACCGGCGAGAATGCGGTGCGGGCAGTACGTGCAGAACTCGGGACACCCACGGCTCGCGAGCAGCGGGTAGCCGCCGCCGACGGGACGCGACGACCACTTGATTCCGAATTTCTTGCCGCGATCCTCGGTGACGAGATCCCAGCGCGGGTACGGGAGCGAATCGAGATCGTCGATCTGCTCGCTGACGACCATGCCCGACGGAATCTCTCCGGTCTGCGCCATCTTCATCACGCCGGCTTCGGGTTCGCCGTTCAGGATGAAGTCGCAGTGATCCTGGAAAAGCTCCGGCATCTTCGACGCCGTGATGCCGATGAAGCCCACCTTGACGCCGCGCGCGCGCATCGCGTCGGCCCACGCCGCTTCGGCCTTGTGATCGACGAGCGACGAGAGGCACAGCGCGACGTCGCCGTCGACCGGCTCGCCGCCGCGGGTCCACTTCACGTCATGGCCGGCGCGCGCGAGGATCGCGGCGACGTAGGCCATGTGGACGCTCGGCACGTCGTGGAATTGTTTCTTGACGTAGGAGATCACCGACGTGACGCGCGAAAACGGATCGAGACGCGATCCATACCCGCCGACGACGGTGTCCTTGCTAACGAATCCTCGATCTGATTTCAGATCTGCGAGCACGACTCGCATCAGTCACCTCAAGTTCGCGAAACCAACAACAACCAGTGGAGCGACGGATCAATCCACGGCGGGCGGCCCGCGAGGGGACTTCGGCGAAAACGTGTGCGTGTCGGGACGTGCGTCGGCCGCTCGCACGAGAAGCCCGAGCGGCTTGAGTACCGCGACGCCGCAGTCGATATCGATCTGCGTCGCCGGTGCGTCGTTCTGGATCGCCGCGCTGTCGTCGTCGTCGTCGGTCTCCGTCGCGCGCGCGAGGCGCGTCGTCGGATCGGTCAGGCCGATCAGCACGCGTTGTGAGGGCGTGGCGATCGGTCCGCCAAACGTGTGCGGCTGACGTTTCAGCTGTTTGAGCGTCGTCGTCTGCGGTCCGCAGACGGTTGGCTTCTTGGCGTGTCGCGCGTGCGACGCTTCGGCAGACGAAGCCCCCAAGAGCACCAACACGAGGATGGCGCTCGCTCTGATCGACGCGCGGACAATCGGAGACAAAAGGCGCATGTAGCCGAAAAATACTGCGTTTGGGACGCGCAATACTATCCCACGCCCTGAGACCCGACGCAACAAACCATCGGTATAGAGATCGTACGCCTATAATGGCATCTTTTGTGAAACCTTCGCCTCATCAACAAGTTACGGTCGTCGGCGGGGGCCCGGCCGGGGCCACGGCTGCACGGACTCTTGCGATGGCGGGCGTTTCGGTGCGCGTGCTCGATCGCGCGGCGTTTCCGCGCATCAAACCGTGCGGCGGCGGCATCAGCATCCGCGTGCTGACGCGGTTTCCGTACGTGAAGCCGGCGCTCGGCCGCATCGCGACGCACTTTCTGAGCAAGCTGTATCTCGAAGGGCCCGACGGATCGTCCACCGTGGTGACCTCCGACGAGCCGGCGGCGCTGATGATCCGCCGTTACGAGTACGACAACCTCCTCGTGTCGCTCGCGCGCGAGGCGGGCGCCGAGATCGTCAGCGGCGTGGATATCGTCCAGGCGTCGCAGGATCGCAACGCCGTGACATTGACCTCACGCGACGGCCGCACCTTCACGGCGCCGCTCGTGATCGCCGCCGACGGCGTGCACAGCGTCATCGCGCGACGCCTCGGGATCAACCCGGGATGGAAGGCGAACGCCGTCGCGCTCGACATGATGGAGGAGACGCCGCGCGAGCACTTGCGCGACATCGATCCGTCGACGTTGTGGGTGGCGTACGGATATGGCGGCGACGGATACGCGTACATCTTCCCGAAGCGTGACCACGTCAACATCGGTATCGGGTACGTGCTCTCGCACTATCGCCGGCACATCGACGTCGCGCCATACGACCTGCAGCGCGGCTTCGTTTCTCAGCTGCGCGATCGCGGCATCGTCGTCGGCGCGTCGGTCCGGAAGAACTTCACGCCGTTCTTGATTCCCGTCGGTGGACCGTTGCCGGCGCCCGCGCGCGGGCGCGTGTTGCTCGCGGGCGACGCCGGCGGCTTCGTCAACGGGTTCACGGCGGAAGGCATTTATTACGCGATGGTGTCGGGCGATCGTGCAGCGCGCGCCGTCATCGAGGGGGGCGAGCATCGCGCGGCGGAGCTCTACCGTCGCGGGGTCGATTACGAAATTGGCAGCGAGCTGCGGGATTCGGTATTGATCCAGCGATATCTCTTCGCCAATCCCCGCAGAATCTCCCGTGTGATTCGCGGCGCGAATCGTGAACAGGCGATCACCCGCCTGATCCTCGAGTTGGCGATAGGCCGGCGGTCGTATTCCAGCGTCCGGCGGCGGATTTTGACGCGCGCGCCGTTGATGGCGGCGCAATTGCTGTTGGGTAGAATACTCGGGCACATCGATGGCTAAGGGATCCAGCACTCGTCAGATCGAGCATCTGCTCCGGCGCGCCGGTTTCGGTGCGCGGCCTGATGAAATCGACACGTACAGCGCGCTGTCCATTCCCGCGGCCGTCGACACGCTCCTCAACTACGAGGAGATCGCCGACGACGTCGACACGAAGATCGGGCAGCCGGGATACGTCGGCATGACGGTCTCGGGTCAGTTTTCGCCGCAGTCGAACATCACGCACGCGCGGCAGCGGTGGTTGTTCCGGATGGTCCACAGCGATCGCCCGCTCCAGGAGAAGATGACGCTCTTCTGGCACAACCACTTCGCGACTGGCTACACGAAGATCGCCGGGGCGCTCGGCACGACCGAAGGCGCGCGCTACCTCGCGGCGAAGGCGTCGGAAGATCCGGGGCAGGTGCGCGGTCAGATCGAGATGCTGCGCGACAACGCGCTCGGCAACTTCCGCGACATCCTGATCAACATCGCGAAGGACACGGCGATGCTCGTGTGGCTCGACGGCCGCACGAACACGAAAGCCAAACCGCAGGAAAATTTCGGCCGCGAGATCCAGGAGCTGTTCACGGTTGGTGTCGGCCACTACACCGAGCCCGACGTGTACGCCGCGGCGCGCGTGTTCACGGGTTGGAATCTGCAGCGCCCCGGCAGCGCGACCGACGGCTCGCAGCATTACGCGTACGCGTATGTCGCCGCGCAACACGACACCACGGCGAAAACTTTCAGTTTCCCGATCTACAGCAACGGCAGCGCGACGATTCCGTCGAGATCCGCGACCGACGGCGAGCAGGACGGCCTCGATTTCATCAACGCGCTGGCGGCGAACCCGAACACCGCGCGCTATCTCGCCGGCAAACTCTGGCGTTTCTTCGTCAGCGAGTTTCACGATCCCGACCCGGCGTTCGTCGATCGTGTCGCTGCGACGTACTTCTCGAGCCGCTACGACATGAAAGCGGTCATGCGCGAAGTGCTGCTGTCGACGCAGTTCTGGGACGAGAGCACGTACTTCGCCCGCTACGCGATGCCGGTGGAGTTCGTGGTCAAGGCGCTGAAAGACATCGGCTGGCGCGGTTTCTCGGTCAACGACGCGCTGACGCCGCTGTCGAACATGGGCATGGTGCTCTACGAGCCGCCTGACGTCAGCGGGTGGGATTTCGGTCAGACGTGGTTCTCGACCGGCGCGATGCTGTCGCGGATGAATTTCGCGTCGCAGCTCGCAAACAACCAGAAGTTCAACCTCCTCACCAACGCGCGGCCGTACGGCAAGACGTCCGACGCGCTGCTCTCGTACGTCCTCGACGAACTGACGACGGCGCCGATGGACTCGAGCGTCACGAACGAGCTGTCGAATTACTTGAAATCCACCGGCGCGTGGAGCGGCAGCGACGCGCAGATCCAGTCGAAGACCGCCGGCCTGATGCACTTGATCGCGGGGTCACCGGAGTACCAACTGCAATGACCCTTCGGCTATCGCTCAGGGTCATGGCGAGCGGAGTCGAGCCATGAAGGTGACGCGACGGCAGTTCGTCAAAGGCGGCGTTGCGGCGTTCACGATGACGTTTGCAGCGCCCGAGTTCCTGAGCGACCTCGCGCGTGCACAAGGCGCCCATGTCCGCAACCTCGTCGTGCTGTATCTGAGCGGCGGCAACGATTCGCTCAGCATGCTCGTGCCGTACAACGATCCGTTCTACACGAGCCGTCGGCCAACGCTCGCGATTCCGGCGGCGAACGTGCTGCAGATCGGGACCGACGCATCGAAGGTCGCGCTCGGACTGCATCCGCGGCTCACCGGATTGAAGCAGATCTTCGACGCGGGCCGGCTCGCGTTCGTGCAGCGCACCGGTTACGCCAATCAGTCGCGGTCGCACTTTCAGGGCACTGACATCTGGTCTGCCGCTGACACGAACCTGACCGGATCCGGTCTCGGGTGGGTTGGACGTTATCTCGACTCGTTGCCGTCACCGGTCGATCCGTTGATCGGGTGGAACACGACCAGCAGCCTGCCGCACGTGCTCCAGGCGGCGCATACGCCGGTGCCGGCGATCGCGAGCCCATCGAGTTACGCGTTCTCGAGTCCGAACTCCGGCGCCGAAGCGACCGCCGAGCGAACGACGGCGCTGCACATCTCGTCGCACGTGCCGGTCGATCGTCCGGAGCTCGCGTTCGTGTACGGCAGCGCGCAGGCCGCGATGGCGACGCTCGATCGCGTGGCGACCGTCGCGAGCTACAGTCCGTCGGTGACGTATCCGAATACCGGTTTCGGCCAGGCGCTCAAGGCCGTGTCGGGCGCGATGGCGAAAAGTATCGGCACGAAGGTGTTCTACGTCACGACCGGCGGGTTCGACACGCATTCCGCGCAGAACGTCAACCAGACCAACGGCGCGTATTACGGATTGATGGGAACGTTGAACGACGGCCTGCTCGCGTTCTACAACGACCTGAGCAATCAAGGTCTGCTGCAGGACACGCTGATCGTCAGCTTCTCGGAATTCGGACGGCGCATCACCGAGAACGGCAGCTCAGGAACGGATCACGGCGCCGCCTCGGTCATGATGGTGATGGGCGGCAAAGTGAACGGCGGGTTGTACGGCACCGCGCCGAACTTGAACGGCAACGACTCGAAGAACCCGACGCTCGAAAACAGCGGCGGCGACGTCACGTTCGAGACCGACTTCCGCTCGGTCTACGCGCAGATCATCGACAACTGGCTCGGCGCCAACTCGCCATCGCTGCTCGGCGGCAATTTCCGCAAGTCCGGCCTCTCGTTCATCTAAACGACGCTCGCTGCCGGGCGCAGCGCCATCCGGAACAGCAACGGCGCGATCCCGTCATGTTTGACGAGGTCGACGCACATACCTTCCGCGACGTGAAACCCGAGCGCGCGGTACATCTCGAATTGCCGTTCGCTAAAGAACTGGTTCGTGGTCGATTGGTGCGGGAAGTCGGGGTTCGACTCGCGATAGTCGAGCACCAGCGGCCCTTCGTCGCCGGTGACCGACGCTTTCATGTAGATCAGCGAACCCTTGTGGCCGTTGCCGTAGTCGATGTCGCCAATCGTGAAGTGCGACTCGCTGGTACCGCTCGCGGCGTGGATGCGATCGAGATCGATCGTGATGTTGATCCCGAGATCGATGCGCGCGTACATCAGCAGCTGCATCAAGCTGCCGAAGCGGAGCTGCTCGTCCTGTTCGCCGTCGATCGCGACGATGACTTTGCAGCGCCGCTTCAGCAGCGCGTAGAGGCCGAGGTTTTCGATGTGACCGCCGTCCGACAGGTTCACGTACGGCAGTTTCGTCGTCAGCGCTCCCATCGCTTCCCGCCAGAGATATCGCGGTCCGACGCCGAAACTCAATCGAATCCGCTGCCACATCGAGGACGAGACGTACGCGGGATGCGGCATCCAGTAACCGAGGCGGATGTTGAACAGCGTCAGCAGAAACGTCAGCGGCTTGATCGTTGTCGTGCCCGCATTCGGCGCGGCCGCAGCGCCCGAGATCGCCATCGCCGTGCCGAGATCGAGATGACGATGGACGCGCTCGAGATCGGCGGTCTTGCAGTAGCCGGTGCGCACGCTGCCGGTGAAGTGCTTGCTGAAGACGAAAAAGTCGGAGTTGCGCCCGCGCATGTCGGGCTCGGTCGACCCGTTCAAGTTCAGCGACGCGTTGATCAGGTGGTAGGGCGCTGTGCTGCCGTCCTCTCGCAGCGCGGCGAGACGCTGTCGATCGTTTTGCTCGAGCTCGCCGTTCTTATTGCGTCTCAGCAAATACGCTTTGCTCAAACGATCCCGATAGAAGTCGTGAATCGAGCTGGCATTCACGTTCGCGAACATCGCATTGAACAGCAGCCACACAATGGCGGCGCCGAAGAACAGGCGATCCTCGGCGCCGTCCATGAACGGCGGACGCAGATCGGTGTCGTAGCCGTCGTCGGCACGATTGACTTCCACCAACCGGCCTCGCCCCGGGTCGTTGATGTGCCACGTGTGCACGGCGTCCGGTCCCGACGCCGCGAACGCGACGTCGGCCGCCATCGGCACGCCTGGGTCAATCGTCGTTGCTGCCTTCTCGGAGAGTCCTCCCTTTGAGTCGAACGCGTTGCGCACGGCGGCGCTCAGAAGATGACGACTGAGATCAGCGGCGAGATTCGCACGGACGACCAGCTCCGAATCATGTCGATCGATGCGATAGAAGCACCCGGAGGAGACGACCTCCCAGCGGCGACCTGGCTCGATCGGTCGGACGTACGCGCGGATGCCGAGCGTCGCGTCTTGCCTGTAGGCTGGCGGCGCCGGCAAGTCCCAGAACACCGTCAACGTATCCTCGTGGCGGACGATGGCAAACCGGCTGCCGTCCGGATGGACGGCCATCCATTCGCTGCCGGGCGTCCGCTCCGTGACGCGCGCTTCGCGAAGCGCCAGGATGTGGTTGTTGTCGTGGAACATGAAGTTCAGCGACGGCGGGACGTGACCGCCGTGCAGCGCGTCGATCTCGACGTCTGGTCGATCGGCCGACGCCGACGCGGCCTCGATCCAGGCTCGGGCCCCTTCACGGTTCACGACCCGGTACACGTTGCCGTAGGCGGCGACCACCTTCTCGTCGCCCGTCTCGTGCGTCTCGACCCATCCCGAAAGTGCGTTCGCGGGAATCGTACGCGCGAGCTCCGGCGCGAGCACGCCGTTGTCGAGATCGCGAATGGCGCGCGGCGTCACGCGCGCGGTTGCGACCGTATCGTTCAAGCGGTATGGCTCGATTTCGGCCATGCACAGCAGCAGATAGATCGCGACGACGATGAGCGGGCCAAGGAAGCCGAGCGTGTACAGTGCCAGCCCGCTCCGAATCTTGGCACCGGTCGCCGATCGTCCCGCCAGCAACGCGCCGATCGCCACGATCGCGATCAACGCGATCGCACGCCAACGAAACGACGGATCGTTGATCGTCGCGATGATCTGATCTTGGAAACGCGGAAAGGTGGTGTTGATCGCGGCCTCGACGAGCGACGCGAAGGTCCAGCGGAGAGACCAGATGAGAAAGACGAGAAAACCTCCCGTCATGATGGCCGCGCCGCGATTCCGCGCCGACCACGACAGGCGGTTGGCGAGCAGCCGGCTGACCAGCGGAAAGAGCAGCAGCGCCATCGCGAATGCCACCCAGGGCAGATCCTCGAACGCCGTCTGCAGCAGCATCTTCGTCAACGACTCCGGACCGCCGAGGTAGCTGTCGTAGTAGTACTGCGTCGCCACCACGGCCAGCATCAGGTACGGCATGACCGCGAGCAGGTTCAGCAGGACGCCACGTATCACGAGCGCCGGGATGCGGACCTTGTCGAGCATGCCGCCGGGCGCGAGGTAATTGCCGCTGTTGCGCAGGTGTCGCACGGCGTCGGGTTCGTTCGCGCCGGTGACGGTCCGCAACGGGAACGTCGTGTCATCCGGACGGACCGCGGAGTCGTTCATCAGCGAGCTGATGCAACTGCCGGTGAACCCGCCGCCGCTGACGGTCGAGAGGTAATCGAACGATCCGAACGCGCCGTAGTCGTGGAGCGCCTGGACGGCGCCCAGCGAGAAGGTCGCAGAGCGGATGCCGCCACCCGAGATCGCCAGGCCCACCACATCGTCATCGGGCGGCGGCAGGTTCAGCGCGGCTCGCCGCTTGGCAATCTCTTCGCGTTCGGCTGGGACGACGTCGCGATCGAAGTCAGCGGCATTCATGTGCATATGGATGCGTGGAGCCTACTCGAAAAACCGGTTGGCGACGCAGCCCGTTAATCCTGTGACTTGCACCGTTTGCTAACCTCTGTGGCGTTGGCCGAAGCCCCCTCGACGGTGAAGCTGTCGTCGATTTTGTCCGGGTTGTCCTACGCGCTGGACCTGACCGAAGGGCACCCGCGCGGCCATGCGTCGCGCAGCTGCCTCATCGGGATGCGGATAGGCCGGGCGCTGGGGTTGTCGGCCGACGACCAATCGAACCTCTTCTACGCGCTCCTGCTGAAGGATGCGGGCTGCTCGAGCAATTCCGCGCGTGTGTTCCAGTTGTTCGGCGGCGACGATCAGACCGCGAAGCGCGGGGCGTGGATGCGCGACTGGCGCAAGATCCGCGAGCAGATCGCGTACGTGATCGACTACGCCGAACCCGAAGGGAAGCTGTTCGAACGCCTGCGGCGGCTCGCGGTCCTGGCCGCGAAAGGGCCGGCGAGCCGGCGGACGCTCTTTGAGGTGCGCTGCGACCGCGGCGCGGAGATCGCGCGGACGCTCGGCTTCTCGAAAGCGACCGCCGAAGCCATTCGCTCGATGGACGAACACTGGGACGGCGGCGGCTATCCCGACGGCACGAAGCGCCACGACATTCCGATCCTCGCGCGCATCATCGGTCTCGCGCAGGTCGCGGAGATTTTCGCGAGCGAAGAGGGCCCCGACAAAGCGGCGACCGTCGCGAAGCAGCGCCGCGGCAGCTGGTTCGATCCCGATCTGGTCGATCTGTTCCTCGACCTGTCGAAGGATCAGTCGATGTGGGACGCGTGCGGATCGCAGAACCTCGAAGACACGGTCGCCGACGCCGAGCCGCAGGACTCGGTGATCACGGCCGACGGCAAGCGCCTCGACGACATCGCCGAGGCGTTCGCGTGGGTCATCGACGCGAAGTCGCCGTACACGTATCACCACTCGCAGCGGGTCGCCGATTTCGCCGTCGCGATCGCGCACGCGCTCGGGCTCGATGCCAACGCGGTGACCCGCCTGCGACGCGCGGCGCTGCTCCACGACATCGGCAAGCTGAGCGTGCCGAACCGGATTCTCGACAAGCCGGGCAAGTTGACGACACGGGAATGGGAGGTCGTCAAGCTGCATCCGTACTACACGTATCAAATCCTCGAGCGCGTTCCCGTCTTCGGCGAGCTCGCGTTCGACGCGAGCGCACACCACGAACGGATGGACGGCCGCGGTTACTTCCGCAACCTGCCCGGAGACCTGCTGTCGCCATCGGCGCGGATTCTGGCCGCGGCCGATCAGCTCGACGCGCTGTCGGCCGAGCGTCCGTACCGCGGCAAGCTGCCCACCGAAAAAGTCCTCTCGATCATGCGCGAAGAGCGCGGAAACGGCCTGTGGCCTGACGCTGTTGACGTCGTCGAACGAGTGCTAGACTCGTCGAATGCCGCCACTTAAGCGGACGAAGTTCAAGCTCGCCCCCGAACAACTGCTCGAGATGTTCTACTGGTTGAAGTTGATCCGCGCGTTCGACGAGCGGCTCAGCGTCCTCGTCAAGCAGGGGAAGGTTCGCAGCGGCGTGTACACCGGCATCGGCCAGGAAGCGATCGTCGTCGGCACGTGCTACGGGTTGCGCAAAGAGGACTTCATCTGCCCGCTGCATCGCGATCTCGGAACGTTTCTGATGAAGGGTGTCGATGCGCGCGCGATGATGTCGCAGATGTTCGCGAAAGAGACCGGCCTCTCGAAAGGCCGCGACTCGGCGCTGCACAGCGGCGTCACCGAGCTCGGGATCTTCGGCAACACGAGCATGCTTGGCGCCAATCTCCCTGTCGCGACGGGACTCGCGCTGACCTTCAAAATGGAAAAGGTCGACCACGTCGTCATCGCGTACTTCGGCGAAGGGGCGAGCAACGTCGGCGACTTTCACGAGGCGCTCAACTTTGCCGGCGTGCAGCAGCTGCCGGTCATCTTCATCTGCGAGAACAATCAGTACGCGTACTCGGTGCCGATCGAGAAGAGCATGGCGATCGACGACGTCGCGGATCGCGCGCACGGATACGGTTTCGACGGCGTCGCGATCAACGGCAACGACGTGCTGGCGGTCTATCAGTCGACCGTCGGCGCGATCGCACGCGCGCGCGCCGGCGACGGTCCGACGCTGATCGAGTGCAAGACGTACCGCTGGCACGGCCACTCCGAACACGACAAAGCGTTCTATCGCAGTGACGAAGAGCTCGCCATGTGGAAGAGCCGCGATCCGATCCCGACCTTCACGACCTACCTCCGCACGCGTCACGTGCTCGATGACGCGAAACAGAAGGAGGTCGAAGACAAGGTCAAGGCGACGATCGACGACGCGGTTGAGTTCGCGATGAACGCGCCGGACCCGACGCCGGACGAGGCGACGACGGACTTATATGCGTGAAGTGACCTACCTCGAAGCGATTCGCGAAGCGCTCGTCGAAGAGATGCGGCGCGATCCGAAAGTGTTCGTGCTCGGCGAGGACGTCGGCGCCTACGGCGGCGCGTTTGGCGTCACGCAGGGGATGCATGACGAGTTCGGCGACACGCGCGTCGTCGACACGCCGATTTCCGAGTCGGCGATCGTCGGCATCAGCGTCGGCGCAGCGCTGCGCGGCTATCGTCCGGTCGCCGAGATGCAGTTCGCGGACTTCATTTCGTGCGGCTTCGATCCAACTCGTCAACCAGGCGGCGACGTTGCGGTATCGCTACGGTGGCCGCGCGACGGTGCCGATTGTCGTCCGCGCACCGAGCGGCGGGAATGTCGGCGGCGGGTTGTACCACTCGCAGAATCCCGAAGCGTGGTTCGTCCACCGGCCGGGCTTGAAAGTCGTCGCGCCGTCAACCCCCTTTGACGCCAAGGGGTTACTGAAGGCCGCAATCCGAGATGACAACCCAGTCGTATATTTCGAACACAAGTACCTCTATCGACGCGCCAAGGGGCCGGTACCCGATGGCGACGAGGTGGTGGAGATTGGGAAAGCGGCGACGCGGCGCGAGGGCGACGACATCACGCTGCTGACCTACGGCGCGATGGTCACGCCGTCGCTCGAGGCCGCGGATCGGATGTCCAGGGACGGCGTCGAGGTTGAGGTGATCGATCTTCGAACGCTGATGCCGTTCGACAAGGAGGCGATTTTCGCGTCGCTGCAGAAAACCAGTCGCGCCGTCATCGTGCACGAGGATGTGAAGACCCTGGGACTGGGCGCGGAACTGTCGGCCGTCATCATGGAAGAGCGCTTCGACTCGCTCGACGCGCCGGTGGTCCGCGTGACGTACCCGGACACGCATTGCCCGTTTTCGCACATCCTCGAGGCGGCCAACCTGCCCGATGCTGATAAGATCACCGATGCTCTTCGGCGCGTGGCCGCGTACTGATTGATGGAAACCGACGTTCGCGCAGACATCACGCTGATCGAACGCATCGTCGCTCGTGACGAGCGCGCGGTGGGAGAGCTGTACGACCGCCACAACCGGTTGCTGTTCGGGTTGATCCTGCGCGTCCTTCGCGATCGCAGCGAAGCGGAAGAGGTGTTGCAAGAGGTCTTCGTGCTCGTGTGGACGAAGGCGGAAACCTACAACGTGGCGCTCGGATCGCCGGCCGCGTGGCTCGTGCGCATCGCACGCAACCGCGCGATCGACCGGCTGCGCGCCAACGCGGTCCGATTGCGCGCCGTGGAATCGGCGCCCGAGCCGGAACCCGATCGCCGAGCCGATCCGGAGCAGCGCGCGTCGCTGACGCAGCAGCAGCAGGCCGTGATTGCGGCACTCGACGATCTGCCGGCCGATCAGCGGTCGCTGATTGAGGACGCGTATTACCTCGGGCTGACGCAGTCCGAGCTCGCGAACAAATACAAGCTGCCGCTGGGCACCGTGAAGACACGCGTGCGCAGCGGCATGTTGACGCTGCGTCAGCAGCTGGCGCAGGTGTTCATCGAGCAATGAGCGACGAGACGACGGATCAGATCGAGTTCGACGAGGTGGTGACGCTGGCGCTGGCCGACGCCGCGGCGATGCACGCGCCTGTGCCGCGGCCGGACGTCCGCGCGGCGCTGATGCAGCGGATCAAGCAACCACAGAACGCACAGAACGCACAGAGCCAACCGTCTTCTGTGGGTTCTGTGCCTTCTGTGGTTGGTTTCGCATTCGCCAGCGCGAACGACGACCGTTGGATGCCGCATCCGATTGCCGGGATCAAGATGAAGATCCTCGCGCTGAATAAGGAACGAAACTACGCGACGCTGCTGCTCGATGTCGCGCCGGGGACGCGTTTCCCTGCGCATCATCACGGCGGCGCAGAAGAGTGCTACGTGGTGTCCGGCAGCCTTTTTACCTGCGGCCGCCACCTCCACGCCGGCGACTTCGTGCACGCGGACGCTGATACGGACCACGGGGAGTTGTGGACGGAGGAAGGGTGCCGCGTGATTCTCGTCGTTCCGCCCGAAGAGCACCTCCCGCCATCCCTTCTCGCCTGAGCCACGTAAGACAAGTATGGGAGTGGATCACCCACTCGGCGACCAGGCGGAACTCTACGCCTTGGGCGCGCTGACTGCGGCCGAACGGGCTGAATTTGAGGCTCATCTGGCCGTGTGCGCGGCGTGTGCGGCCGATGTCCGCGCGTTGGCGCCCGTGGCCGCCGGTTTGGCGGCGGCGGTTGCCGGGCCTGTCCCGTCGCTGGCGCTGCGCGATCGCGTGATGGCGAAGATGTCGCGCCCCCAGGCGCCGCCGAGCTATTCACGGTCGGGCTGGTTGGCCGCCGCCGCGTCGATCATCTTTGCCACGGTGTTCGGCCTGTCCGCGGTTCGCATGCGGGATCGCGTCACGACGCTCGAGGCGCAACTGCGCGATGCGACCATTCGCGCGGACGCCAACGAGCAGCGCGTCGCCGACCTCCGCAAGTCGGCCGACGGCGTCGTGTCGATGATCAACGTCATGCTTGCGCCCGACGTCGCCCGCGTGGAACTCGCGGGTCAGCCCGCCGCGCCGAGTGCATCGGCACGCGCGTTCTGGAGCCGCCAGCGCGGGCTCGTCATCAACGCGGCGAACCTGCCGCCGCTGCCGGCGGGCCGCACCTATCAGTTGTGGGTGTTGACGGCGCAACCGGCGCCGATCAGCGCGGGCCTGTTGCGTCCCGATTCGAGCGGCCGCGCGAGCGTGATGTTCAATACGCCGGTCGACATCCCGCAGCCGACCGCGATGGCGGTGACGATCGAACCCGAAGGCGGAGTGGCCTCGCCGACGGGTGACAGATATCTCGTCGGTGTCGCGCATTAACCACGAAACACACGAAGCTCACCAAGTCCACGAAGTTCACGAAGCTCACGAAGCTCACGAAGGACGGTTGTCAACGAAAGTGCCTTCGCGATCTTCGTGATCATCGTGAACTTCGTGGTCCGAACAGCGCCGCGAACGCGTCATCGAGCCGCGGGTACTTGAACGCAAACCCAAGCCGCTCCGCCTTCGCCGGCACCGCGCGCTGACCGGACAGCAACAGCGCGTCCGCCATTTCCCCCAGCAACAATCGCAACGCGAATGCGGGCGCCGGCATGAAGGACGGCCGATGCATCGCGCGGCCGAGCGCTGACGCGAACGCGCGGTTCGTGACCGGTGTGGGCGCCGTGGCGTTGAGCGGACCGGTCACGGTGCGCGTCGCGATCGCCCAGCGCACCATCGCGATCCAATCCTCGCGGTGGATCCACGGCCAGTACTGACGTCCCGAGCCCACAGGACCGCCGGCGCCGAGCCAGAACGGCGGCAGCATCTGCGGCAGCGCACCGCCGTCACGCTCGAGGACGACCCCCGTCCGCACGAGGACCACGCGGGTGCGATCGGACCCGGCGACGATCGCCTCCGACTCCCACCGCGCGCAGACCGTTGCGAGAAAGTCGTGGCCGGCTGGCGCCTCCTCGGTAACGATCTCGTCGCCGAGCGGACCGTAGTAGCCGACCGCCGATCCGCTGATGAACACGCTCGGCGGCCGCGCAGCCGTTCGAATCGCGTTCGTCAGATTTCTCGTCGTTGTGACGCGGCTGTCGAGGATGTGTTGTTTGTGCGTCGCCGACCAGCGCCGGCCGGCAATCGATTCACCCGCGAGGTTGATGACGATGTCGGATCCGTCGACGCCGGCTGTTGATCCGCGGGGGAGCGCGGTCACCGAATGACCGTCGGCGCTGAGCGCGCGGCTAAGTGGACGTCCGAGGAATCCGCTCGCGCCGGCGATAACCACCTGCATGTTCACTAGTCGTCAACCCCGCGCGCGCCCGAAATATTCCGAGCAGTGCAAGTCCGACCGCCGTCCAGATCGCGACGCGAGCCTTCCGTGCAATCGCCAACGCCACGCCAACAGGACCGCCGATGCCGAGCACGGCCGCGACGGTGCCCGTCCCCACTTCGTCGACGCCGAGCCACATCGGCACGAACTGAAACACGATCGTGATCGTGCGGTTGACATATTCAAGCACGACTGCGGTGAGTAGCGTCGGCGTCACGCCGGTGATCAGTCGCAGCGCGATCCAGATTTCCAGCACAGCGGCCGCGTGGTACGCCGCCTCCAGCGCACCGATCGCCCACAAGCGATCGCGGTGTCTGGCAACGAAATGCGTCAGCGGTTGCGTGGACTGCGGTCTCCATCGCGCGAGCGCGTACAGCGCGATCACGCCGGCGACGCCTCCGCCGAGCACCACAAGACTCGCCGCGCGCATCGTCCGGGTCACGTCGAACGCGATCAGCAGCGCGATCGTCCCCGTCCCGAGCATCGCCACCACGGACAACCCGTAGAAGGCATTTTCGAGCGCGAGCGCAGGAATCGTCGTTGTCGCGCCGGCGCGACGCCGCACGAGGACAATCTTCGACGGCTCGCTCGCGAAGATCCCGAACGGCGTCACGTTGCCGATCGCATCGCCGCTGATGTACGCCGCCACGCTGTCACCGATCGAAAGCGTCGCGGGATCGTCGAAGCAGAGCCGCCACGCGATCGATCGCACGAGATGGCGCAGTCCGCCGAGGGCCACGATCACGATGAAGCCCGCGCCGAGTCGACGGACGTTGTTGATGACGTTTGCCGTTCCGAAAGTCCGCAGCGACCAGGCGAGCAGCAACGCGCCTGCGGCCGCGGCACCGATGGACACGTAGCGCGAGGCTTTCAGCCGAGCGATCGTGCTCATTGCACCAACCGGTCGACGCTCGTGCGATACGGCCGCGTCACCCGGTCGATCGTGTAGATCCGTCGTCGTCGACCGTCGAAGTAAATGCGCGTGAGGATTTCGGCGAGCACACCCAGGCCGATGAGGAGCACACCCGACTGCAGCAGGACGGCGCTGAGCAGCAGCAACGGTCCGTGCTCGAGAAATACCGGCGCACCGGTGAAGACTTTCGTCGCCACGACATACACGCCGCCTGCGCCGCCGGCGGCAAGGCTCGCAAATCCAATCGGACCGAAGATGTGCAGCGGCCGCGTCGAATAACGAAGCAGGAAACGCACCGTAATCAGATCCGCCATGACCCGCCAGGTCCGCGAAAGCCCGTAGTGCGATTTGTTCTTCGGCCGTTCGATGTTGGCGATCGGGACCTCGGCGATTCGCGCGCCGTGAGAGCTGGCGAGTGCCGGGATGAAGCGATGCAAATCCCCATACAGCCCGACGCGCTTGATCGCCGACCGACGATATGCCTTGAAGGTTGTGCCGAAATCGTGCAGCGAGACGCCGGAGAACTTCGCGATCAGCCAGTTCGCGATCCGTGACGGCAGGCGACGCGTCCAGTAGTTGTCGACGCGACGCTCGCGCCATCCGCTGACGATGTCGTATCCCTCGTCCAGCTTGTCGAGGAGGCGCGGCAGATCCTCTGGCGCGTGCTGCAGATCGCCGTCCATCGCGACGATGACGTTTCCACGCGCGCGGTCGAATCCGGCGGCCAGCGCGGCGGTCTGGCCGAAATTGCGCGCGAGCGTGACGATGACGACCGCTGGATCGGCGGCGCCGACCGCCGCGAGCGCGAAACCGGTGTCATCGGCGCTGCCATCGTCGACGAACACGATTTCGTACGACCGGCCGAGCGGTGCGAGGACCGCCGTGAGACGCCGATACAGTTCGTCGAGCGTCGCTTCCTCGTTGAACAGCGGGATGACGATGGAGAGATCGACAGTGTTACGAGGCATGTGACCGTCGCTCCGATTCGTTCCAGACCAATGTGATGCCGGCGCGCGCGATGGCGTCCCATGTCGCGGTCGCCGTGAGCAACGCGACCTCGTGGGCGCGTTCGTGACGCAGGCGCGTGCGTACGCGATCGAGCGTCGAATCGACGTAACCCGGGTGCATCATCAGCTCGGTGACGCCGGGTGGCAGATTCGACAACTGCGCGGCGAACGTCGCTTCCGTGAACACGCCCGTCAACACACGCCCGGCGAATCGCGGTACGCGGAGGCCAGCGGCCTCGGCCGATGCGATGTCGCGGCGCGCCCACCACGACAGCGCAAGGTTCTCCGCCGCCTGGCGCCGTGCGCCCGGGACGGACGCGAAACGGCGCATCAGGCCGATTGCCGGCTGTTCCCACGGCACACGGACCCTCGGAATGGCGAACCGTTTGGCCAGCCGAACGACGACGTCGAAAACGGGCGGGTACGCGTGGACGTGTTTGTGCGCGTCGAGATGCGATGGATGAACGCCGCTGCTGATGACACGCTCGATCTGCGCCGACAGCTCGCGCTCGACGTCCGCGAGCGAGATGCGCCGGGCGAGCGCCGCCGTGATGAACGATCCCCACGTCGGGCGCAGTCGGCCGTCGCACACGAGCGATGCGATCGTCGATGGCGGCGACAACGGCTCGGCGTCGACCAACGCGAGATGGCAGCCGACCGCGAGCGTCGGCATCCGCTTCGCGATGGCCAGCGCTTCTGCCGTCGCCGGCGCGTTGGCGAACACGCTTGCGCTGGTCAGGATGCCGTCACGATGCGCGTCCACAATGCCGGCGTTGATACCTGGCGTCAGCCCGAAATCGTCGCCGTTGACGATCAGTCGCCGCTCGTTCGTCATCGGAATCGATACACGCGAACCGCCGATGTCGACGCGACGCGGATGTCCGTCCACGGCCGCAGCCGTTGCAAGCCCTCGATGACGGCAGCGTTCTCGAAATAGGTGTGGCCGTCCTGAACGAGCACCCACGTTTCGACCGGTACCATCGGGATCCCGTCGTGCGCGATCGACCGCGATGTGATGTCGTGTCGATCATCGCGATCGAGATACTCCGCGACGACCGCGGTCGCGTCGCTGCAGATCACGGCATGTGATCCCGCCACTCGCGCAATCGCGTCGACCGCCTCGCGCACGCCGGCATCGTAGAGTTCGTCGTCCGGAAACAGCGTTCCAGCCGCGACGAATCGGTTTGCGACCGCGTTCTGTGCGAGACCAAAGTACGGCGCAGCCGACGCGCCGCTTGCGGCAACGGTCACCGCCAGCGCCACGGCGACCGCCAGCTTCGCCGCCTCGTCGTCGATGCGCCGCAGGATCCAGACGACGCCCACGGCCGCGACGATGTCGATGACCGCGAACACCGGCAGCAGGTACCGCAGAAACTTGCTGGCGACGAACGAGTACGGGATCAGCGTGAAGACGAGGAATACGCGGACGAACGTGGCGCCGCGATGCTCCGAGTGACGAGCGACCCACACGAGGCCGGCGGCCGCGGCGGCGAGCGTGACGACCGACACCTTCGTTGCTAGCGCGGTTACGTAGAACCACGCCGGCGTGCCGCCGGGCGACGCGTCGATGCCGTTCGCCCAGATGTGGCCCGCGAAATAGTAGCCGGTGTGCCGCACGGTGTCGCCGTGCGCGTATCCGAGGATGTACGTCCACGTGGCCGGCAGGACGAGCGCGAAGTTCGCGATCAGAAACGTGACGCCGATCGCGGCGTAAAACGGCCATCGCTTGTCGGGCATGTCGTCCGCGGGATATCGATCGGCGGCGAGGTTGAAGAGCGCGTGCAGGCCGAAGTACTGCGGCATGTATTTCGAGGCGAGCATCAGACCGAAGGCGATGCCGCTTCGGTTGTACCAACGGTCGTCGCCATCGCGTTTCGCGCGCTCGAAGCAGTACGCCGCCACGAGGAAGAACAGCAGCAGGAACGTATCTTCTTTCCCGATCCGGTTGATCGCCGCGGCGTTGGCGTCGAACGCCCAGAAGAGCGCCGCCCACACCGCGATGGCCGGATCGAACAGCGCCTCGGCCAGCAGGAAGATGGCGAACGCCGTCGCCGCGCCAGCAATTGCGTTCGGCAGTCGCAGCGCCGCCTCGGGCGAGATGTACCGCGACGTCAGCGACACCGATGCCCAGTCGGCGAGCTTCATCATCATCGGATGTTCGGCGTTGGCGCTGAACTGGCCGTGCGCGTAGGCGCGGATCGCCTGCAGTTTGTTGATTTCGTCTTCGCTGAACCCGCTCGCCCCGAGCGCAAACGTCCGCATCGCGAGCGCGGCGCAGACGATGACGGTCAGCGCGAGGGAACGCGTGTTTTCGATCGTGAGCGGGTGAGCGAAGGTTCGGGTGAGTGCGCCCGAGCCGACCTCCACGGAGTTCGACTCGATCATCGTCGTCGCTCGACGTGGCGAGCAAGAGGTGTACCTGTGAAAACGCTCGAGCTGGGCGGTCTAGAACGTCTGCCGCGCGACCCACTCGCGGAGCAGCGAGTCGACCACGACGTAACGCGCACCGTCGCGTGCGATGACATCGTCGCGCACCAGCGCGGCGAGCGCCGCCTGAACGGTCGACGCGCCGCCCAGGCGATGCCGGATGCGGACGTCGGCGGAGTGGAGTTCCCATCCGTCTTCGAACACGACAGCCCGCAAGGCCGCGCGCTGTGGCAGCGTGAGCCGCTGCCACAACGCTTCGAACATCGTGTGCTGTTCGCTCAGCAGTCGGGTCAGGGCCGCGTGGAGGTCATCGAGCATGGCTGTCCGCTTGTTGCGGCTCCGCACGTCATCCCACGTCTCATGCGCGAGACGTTGGACGTCGTACGGCAGGTTGCCCGCGAGCTCGACGATGGCGGCGCCCAACCCGGGTTCGGTTTTGATGCGGGAGCTGGCAAAGCGCGCGTCAATGAACGCAGCGAATTCATCCGCCGGAATCTTCTCGAGGCGCATCACCGGTCCGGCTTTGTAGAACGGGCGCTTCGGGCCGAGCATGCGCTCCATCAGGGTCGGCTCTGAACCCGCAAAGACGTAGCCGACCTCACGTTGATGCTGGACGGCGGCGCGCAGCGCGTGTTCGACCGATCCGCCGTTGAAGCCGGCGATCGCCTGAAACTCGTCCAGCGCGACGACGACCTTGCGGCGCCGCGATTCGGCCAGCACCGCTGGCTGTCGAAACACCTCTTCAGCCAGGCGTGCGACGTCACGGTCGGTCCGAGCGGCCGCAAACGGCGCGGAACGGTCGCGATCCCATCGCTCGTTGCCGGCGAGCGCGATGGCGCGAGCGTAGCCCTCGAGGAATGCGACGTACGAGCTGAAGCTGCTGACGGTGACGGAGACGGTGATCGCCCCACGGCGCTCCAACGACGCGAGCGCGCGCCGGATCAGCGACGACTTGCCGTACCGCCGCGGCGAAATCAGGAAGACCTTCTGGGACGCCCGCAGGTCGGCGACGAGCCGCTTCTGCTCGTCGACACGATCCGCGAACGCGCCCGCGGGCACCACCTCGCCGTAGACGAACGGATTGCGGGTTACGTGACTTAGCGTAATGGTTACGGATTATAGCGTAATGCGGCCGGCGGCCCGGTCAGTAATAGCGCCGGGGGAGTTTGAGGATGACACGTCGCTTCGCCAGATCGTCGAGCGCGGGCGGCACGACATCGCCCGGCAGCATTTCGAGCGCCGTGTGATGGACCGCGACTTCGTCGGGCAGGTATTGCCGGCACGCGCCGTATTCGTCGGCGTAGTCCTCTGACGGGAACTGCAGCCGCAACCGCGTCCGGTCACCCTCCCGTTCGACGACATACAGCGGATTCAGCCGATATTCCCCCGCGACCGCCGCGTCGCCGGGGAGCGGGTGGCGTGTGTAGACGTCCGCGCGCGTCGTCGCAACGATCGCGAGCGCCTGTTCGCGGTCGAGCACGTCGTTCGGTTCGCGGCGGGACAAGTCGAGTGGACCGCCCGCGACCACGTCGGTGAACAGCTGCGATTCGCCGAAGATGCGCGCCGGCAGCGTTTCGAACAGCGCCGCGTATCCTTCCGGCGATAACGGCTGTCCGTGCGACGGCGTCCACGTCCGTTCGTTGTGCGTGTGTCCGATGAGGATCGCGCCGGGCTCTGCGTCGGGGTTGTCGATCAGGCGAGCCATCTCGCCGACGAATTGCCGCTTCGTCCAGATGTACATGAACGCGTCGGTGCACATCGCGAACGAAAACGCACCGCGCGCGAACGGCATCGGCGCATTGCCGTCACAGCAGACCGGCTCGCATCCCGGCGCGGTGAACCGTCGCGCCAGCCAGATTTTCGCGAAGTACAGGTCGGCCAGCACCGGCGCGGCGGTCGATAGATCGAGCAGCGAACGGGTCAGATGACCCGAGCCGCCGCAGATGTCGATCGCGCGGCGAGGACCCGCGTCGCCTGCGCTTGTCGACGGCAACACCGTTTTCGCGACGGTCCGTGCAATCGCTTGCGCGACGAGATAGGTCGGATCCGAAAAGCGGTAGAGAAAGTAGCCGCCCTCGAAATTCGGCCCGAGCGCTTCGACGGTTTCTTTGTACGTCGACGTCGCGGATCGTCGCGCTGCATCGAACGCTTCAGCCTGCGCCTCGTCTTCCACGCCGACCATGGTCCGCAGCGCGAGGTCGGGTTGGCCAGCCTGCACCTGATCGCGCGCCACGGTCGCATTGTTCTGCAGGTGCAGAACGGGTATGCCGTCGACGACGGGGAAGATGCAGCAGTGGCAGCCGAGGATGCCGTGCTGGATGTCATCGCCCTGGCGTTCGTGGAACAACGACGTGACCAGCTCGAGGCGGCCGCCGCAGTACGGGCATCGGAGGACTTCGAACAGTTCGACGTTCATGAGCTCGCGACCGGCTCGCCGAGTTGCTCGAGGACGTCAGAGGATGTGGACGATTCGAGCGGCGATCGCCGGAAATATTCAGCGCCGAGGTATTGACGCGCATCCTGCTCGTCAATCCACGCGATCGGATTGCTGACGCCCATCTGGGTGCGGTGGCGACGCAGTGCTTCGAGCTTGCGCGGAATCCAGTCGCGCACGTCGATCGCGAACGTTGCCGGGATGGCTTCGTCGCCGAACGCGTCGGGCTCGATGCCCCAGAAACTGGAATCTGCCGGCGCGCCGCCCTTCGCGTGCGCGGCGTCGACGATATGTTTCATGATGCCCTTGGGCATCGTGACGTAATAGAGCGGCGGCGCTTCGTGACCGAACGATTTCACCGCCGTGTAGGTGCGTTCGTGTACTCCGATGTGATCGAGATGCCAGTAGAGGCCGTCCTCCGCGAACGTGATGACCGCCGCCGGTTCGTACGTCCTGACCGCGTCCACAATCTCGCTGTGAAACTCGGGCACATCGTCCCACCGCAGATCCCCGTCCGGATGCGACAGCACGATGACGTCGTGGATGCCGAGCACCGCCGCCGCCTCTCGCAGCTCGCGCGTGCGGACGGCGCCGAGATCTTCGTTGGCGACGAGCGCCGGATCGCTGATCGATCCTGACTCGCCGCGCGACCCGCACATCAACACCACGCGTGCGCCCGCGTCGACCAGCCGGGCAAGCGTCCCGCCACAGGCGAGCGACTCGTCGTCGGGATGTGCGAACACCGCGAGCACGGTCTTGCCTGCGAATAGCCGCTCGCCCGAAAGGGCCGCGCTACGGTTGCCGCCCATGCGCCTCCACGATGCGTTCGTACACCCTGATGTATTCCGTCACCATGCGTTCGACACCAAACCGCTCCACTGCGCGCTGACGCACCCGCCGTCGATCGAGGTCGAACACACGCGGCAGCTCGCGCGCCATCTCTTCGAGATTCGGAAAAATCATGCCCGTGATGCCGTTGTCCACGACTTCGCTGACGGCGCCGAGATCGAGCGCCGCGACCGGCGTGCCGCACGCCATCGCCTCGGCGAGCACGAGCCCGAACGGCTCGCGCGCTTGCACCGGATAGAGGAGCGCCCGCGCACCGCCGTACAACTTGACCTTGGCGTCGAAGTCCGCCTCGCCGTAATAGACGATATGGCGTCCGTCGACGTGCGGCGCGACCTTCTCGCGATAGTACTCGTCCTCTGCCGCGGCCAGGATCAGCCGCATGCCGATCCGTTTCGCGATCTCGATTGCTTGCAGCACGCCCTTGCCGGCAGTAAAGCGGCCGAGGAACAGCAGGTAGTCGTCCGGTTTTTCCTGGAAACGGAAGTTGTCGGTGTCGATTCCGTGCAGCACGACGTCGACGACGTTCAAGCCGGCGAGCAGCCGCGCCTGCTCGTTCGAAATCGCGACGAACGGCGCTTCCGGATAGCGCGCCCACAACTTGACCTCGGCGGCGCTCGGCGAATGATGCAGCGTCTGCACGATGGGCGTCGGCGAGAGCCGCGCGAACGACAGCGACATCGGATAGTACGCCGCTTCGTAATGGATGATGTCGAATTCGCCCGCGCGCTCGACCGCGGCCGCCAGGTTGAGCATTTCGTACAGCTCCCACGGCCACATGTTCTCGTCGTGCCAGTAGCCGTGCGGGTAGATCGCGCACAGCTTCGCGTTGGTCGTCGAGTCGGCGGTGGCGAAGAGCGTGACGTCGTGGCCGTGCGCGACGAGGCCTTCGGTCAGGAGCGACGTCATCGTTTCGACGGACCCCGACTTCGGCGGCGGGATCGTCGTCGCGACCGGTGCGATGTGCGCTATCCGCATGCGACCTCCAGCAGTCGCGGCAAGACCCGCGCGGCATCGAAGTATTCGTGCGCGATGTCCGCCGCCCGCCTCGCGTGGCGATCGTAGTCGGCGTTGATCGTCTCGATGTTCGCGATCACGTCCTCGATCGTCGAGAACGCGAAGAGTCCCTCGCCGGCGGGAAGATGCGCCGTCCAACCGGTGTCCTGCACGAGCGCCGGGCGTCCAGACGCGAGATAGCACTCGGTCCGATCGCTGAACCACCCCGATCGCGTCGACACGTATGTGTGTTTCGCGACGCCGAACTCCGCTTTCGACGCGTGGATGAAGTCGCGATACCCCGACGGCGTGCGCGACACCGTCATCGCGTCGACCGTGTCCCATCCGTACTCACGCAACAGCTTCTGCGGGCCGTTGATCGCCAGCTCGAACTTCTGCGGCGTCTTCGACGGCAGGTCGATGAACTTCACGAACTCCTGATCCTTGTTGCCGCCGACATCGGTGAAGCTTTCGATCTGCCATGTCATCACGGTCGTGTAACGGTCGCGTGGCGTCGCGGTCGTCTGCCAGTCGTCCATGGTGATCGGCTGCCACGTCTTGTGCCACGCGAACTCGCCGACCGGTATCGCGCACGCCGCGGTGCCGATGTTGGACCCGAACGTGAACAGCCGATCGAACTGCTGAAAGAACTTGACGTACCACGGCTCGGCTTTCGCGATGGCGAGCTGTGTAAACGCCGGATCGGAGTCGACGAACACTTTCCGCGGAATTCGTGCGTACTCGTCGCGCCAGAACCACGAGCCGCCCGACAGGTTGATGAAGAGATCCGCGTCAGCCGCGTATCGCACGACATCCTCATGCGACCGGCCATGATAGCTGCCGTCGTAGTTGACGAACGACCACCGGTCGCCGAGCCCGAACGGCTCCAGCGCGGCGTGGATGTAGGAGGTGCCATACGACGGATCTGTCGCGCGTGTGTTTTGAACTGGGTCGTAGACGCATTCGCCGGTGTCCTCGATGTAGAAGACCTCGTGACCGAGCGCCCGCAGGCCCAGCAAATACATCAGCGAGCACCACGTCACGCCGCCGAACGGGTATCGGGCAATGATGCCCGCGAACAGAATCTTCATGACATTGCGGACTGCGGATTGCGGATTGCGGATTCATTGCCGATTGAGGCGATCAATCCGCAATCAATCCGCAATCCGCAACCCTCAACCCGCAATAACGTCATCGCCGTGCCGCCTGGATGAGTTCGTCTACCGTTTCGGGATCGTCGAGCGACTTGCCCACGGACAGCCGCGCGCACATGCGTCGATAGAGCTCGCTGGTCTTGAGCAACTCGTCATGGCGGCCCTG
Source organism: Vicinamibacterales bacterium (assembly GCA_035652075.1). Lineage (GTDB taxonomy): Bacteria > Acidobacteriota > Vicinamibacteria > Vicinamibacterales > CAVVIG01 > Gp6-AA45. The sequence continues at coordinate 6,866 of DASREL010000110.1, read as the reverse complement.
TGCAGCAATTTTTCCGCCGTCGAGGACAAGGATGCGGTCGGCATCGCGAACCGTCGAGAGCCGGTGCGCGATGACGATCGTCGTGCGGCCCGCGCGCAGCCGCTTGATCGCCGCAAACACGATCTCTTCCGAAATCGCGTCGAGCGACGAGGTCGGCTCGTCGAGGATCAGGATCGGCGCGTTCTTCAGGATCGCGCGCGCGATGCTGAGCCGTTGACGCTCACCCCCCGAGAGGCCGCCGCCCGCTTCGGCGACTTCGGTCTGGTAGCCCTTGGGCAGCCGGGCGATGAAGTCGTGCGCATGCGCGGCGCGCGCCGCCTCTTCGATCTCGTCCTCGGTCGCGTTCAGCTTGCCGTAGCGGAGGTTGTCGGCGATCGTGCCGGTGAACAGCACCGGGTCCTGCAGCACGATCGAAATCTTTTCGCGCAGCGACCGGACGCGATACTTCCGGATGTCGACGTTGTCGATCGTCACACGCCCGGTGGTGGCGTGGTAAAAGCGGGGGATCAAGCTGACGAGCGTCGTCTTGCCGGCGCCGGTCAGGCCGACGAGCGCCACCATCTCGCCCCGCTTCGCGGCAAAGGTGATGTCGTGCAGCACCTGCTTGCCATCCGGATACGTAAAGCTGACGTCGTCGAACCGGATGTCGCCCGTGACGGCGTCCGCATCGATCGCGTCCGGCGCGTCCACCGTCTCGGGGATGATCGCGAACATCGATCGCACGCGCCGAGCGCCCGCAAGCGCGCCTTGCAGCTGACCAGTGGTGTGCGCGATCGCCGACAACGGTCCGTAGACCGCGCCGAGATAGGCGATCACCAGGTACAGCTCGCCAATCGTCAGCTCGTTCTTCATCACGAAGTTGCCGCCGACGATGACGACGAGCGCAGTGCCGATGATGGTGATGCTGCTGACGACGACCGAGAAGAGCGACTGTTGCCAGGTGATCGCGATGCGTGCGTTCATCGTCGTCTCGCCGGCCGCGCCGTAGCGGTTCAACTCGTGCGATTCACGCGCGAAGCTCTTGACGAGCCGCATCGCGCCAAACGTTTCGTACAACCGCTCGAGCAGCTTCGACTCGAGCTCTTTGACGCGCTCTTCGCGATTCGCCAGCGTCGACGTGTAGTAGCGCAGGCACAGGAACAGGAACGGCACGACGGTCAGCGAGACGAGGCCGATCGTCAGGTTCATGTAGAGCAGGTACCCGAACATCACGATGAGCGACGTCGCGGACGTCAGGAGCGGGAAGATGCCGCTCATGACCAGGTTTTCGATCGCGTACGCGTCGACGTCGACGCGATACACCGCGTCCGCCGTGCTGGTCGTGATGTGGTGATGCAGGCCAAGCGCCGTCAGGTGTTCGAACAACTGCCGGCGGAGGTCGTAGACCATCCGTTGCCCCGTGTCGACCTGCACCTGCGTGCCGTACGCCGAGACGAATTGATTGACAACCTGCAGAATCACGCCGCCAACGACGATCGCGACGAGGACGCCGAAGGCGTGTGCCACGGCGACGCTATTCAGCCAGGGGAGGGCCCACGTGACGAGGCGCGGAAAGCGCTTGCCCGACAGGAAATCGATGGCGATCGCGAGCGGCCACGGTTGCAGCCAGCCGAGACCGAGCTCGAGGCCGAGCAGGACGGCGAGCCCCGACACTTTCGCGCGGTACGGCTCGAGGTACGCGAGCGTCCAGCGAAGCAGCCCGGGTTGAGTCGCGGTGTTGGGCTGCGTCATGGCCCGACTCTCCGCGCAGGCGCCGTCGTTCGCGGCTGCGGCGGCGGTGGCGGCGCGAGATCGGGTGCGATCTTCGCGATCGGCAGCGACACGATCCGTGGATGCTCGGCGCTGGAGTCGACCACCCACAACAACCCGCGCCGGCCCGAGTACGCGACGCGCGTCGGCTGGTCGAACGCCACGTGCCCTTCGTCGCTGACGCTGCGGATCACGCCGTCGGGTCCAATCGCCCGCACGTTGCCGTTATAAAAGTCGGCGATGAACAGCCACACTTTGCCGCCTGGCCGCGACACGACCGAGATGCCGGCGACGCCGGCCAGTTTGGCCTGCGTCGCGGGACCACCATCGCCGGAGTTGCCCCAGACACCGCTGCCTGCGACGGTCGAGATCGTGCGCGTCTTCGCGTCCACCTTGCGGACGCGGTTGTGATGCATGTCCGCGATGTACACGTCGCCGGTGTTGTTGTCGATGGCGACGTCGCTCGGCATGTTGAGATGGGCCTGCGTCGCGAGGCCGCCGTCACCGACATTGTTCGCGTCGCCCGGCTGGCCGTCGCCCGCAACCGTATGAATCAAACCAGTGCGCGCGTCGATCATCCGCACGCGGTAGTTCAGCGTGTCGGCGATGTAGATGTCGCCGTTGCGCGCGCACGCCACCGCGCTCGGCGTGCCGAGGCCGGCTTCGGTCGCCGGTTTGTCGTCGCCGTCGTACCCGTTGTCGCCCGAGCCGGCAATCGTGGTGATGATGTTCGTCGGACGATCCACGCGACGGATGCGATCGTTGTGGGAGTCGGCGATGACGAGATCGCCGTCGGGCGCGATGCAGACGCCGTCCGGCGTGTCGAGCTGCGCGACGATCGCCGGTCCGTTGTCGCCGGAGAAACCGGCGCCGAGGTCGTGGCTGCCGGCGATCGGTTCGATTTCTTCGCGCGCATCGACGCGGCGGATCGTGTTGTTGTTCGAGTCGGCGATGAAGATGTCGCCGTTCGGCGCCAGCGCGATGCCGCCCGGCGCGTCGAGCCACGCGTCGATCGCCGGTCCGTAATCGCCGGCGTATCCCTTCTGGCCGCCGATCACCGGGCCAACCAGCGCTGCTTCGCGCAGCATGAACGTGCTGGCGCCAAGCGACACGATCATCAAGACGAAGATGATCGCGCTTCGCAAGCCGTACATCCGCAGCACCGACGGCGTCACGAGCGGCGCGCGCGCCGGTCCGGGCTTCAGCGCCACCATTCCTGACTGCACGGTGACGCGCTCGACGCCGCGGCGGACGATCGCGGCGGTCTGCCCGGTCCGCCAGATCACCATCCAGATCGCGAGCACGGCGGCGATCGCGACCGCGGCGCCAATGCTGCGATAGGTGAGCGCCACGCCCGTAATCGCGCCGACGAGCAGCGCCGCGCCGAGGCCAACCGCGCTGACGATGCCGAACGTCGTCGGCCGCAGATGGGTGCTCGTGCGCAGGAGGATTTTGCCGCTCGCGTGCTCTTCGACCAGCGCGCGGACGTCGAGCCATCCCCAGCGGCCGATGAAGACGCTCACGTCGCGGTCGTCGTTCCATCCTTCGTCGGTTTCGATCGTGCGCACGGCGCGCGATCGGCGCAGCCAGTCGGTCAGCTGCGCGAGCACGCGATCGGCGCTCGTCCACGTCTCGCTCCAGAAGCGATCTTCGGCGACGCTGCCGGTGATCAGGAGCAGCGCGCGGCGCAGCTCGGCCAGCGACGGCCGCGGACGCCGGCTCGTTTGCGGCTGCGCATCGGGCAGCGCGACCTCCGGCGGCGCCAGCGCGCCGCGAATCAATCCACGCAGGCGTGCGACCGGCTGCAGAAAATGCAGATATGCGACGGTGGACCGATACCACATTCGCGCAAACGCGCGCTGCAGCGCGGTCGACCCGTGTCCCGGCGCGACGCCTGGCAGCGAATCGATTTCGGATCGCATCGCGTAGTTCAAGTTCTTCGCGACGGTGACCGCCACGCCGACGAGGCCGGTCGATAGCAGCAGGCTCGCAGCCCACTCGTGCGTTCCGAGTGCCGCGACGATGCCGCCGGCGATCACCAGCACGAACGACAACGCCTGCCACTTGATCGAGTGCGGCAGGAAGGCGAACGGATGGACGTCGGTGCGGTAGACCGAGGGAAATGCCGCCGTGCCCCACACGCCGGCGTTGATCTTCGTGCCCCACAACGACCGCACGAACGGCAGCGGACTGTAAATCCGCCCGTGCCACAGCATGTGCCCATCCAGGAATTTCTCGGGATGGTGCGCCATCAGCCACTTCTCGCCTTCGCCGTACCCAAGCTGCTGGCGCCAGTACGCTTTCACCGACGCGCGATGGTGGTGCCATACGAGCGCGGACGCGGCGAATCCGATCTTCCAGCCGCGCGCCTGCAGCCGCCAGCACACGTCCACATCGTCGCCGGCGCGGAGATAGATCGGATTGAAGCCGCCGATGGACAACAGCGCGTCGCGGCGGAACGCCATGTTGCAGCCGGGCACGTGCTCCGCGATGCGATCGTCGAGCAGCACGTGTGTCGGTCCGCCCGGCGCGCGAGCAATGCACTGCGCGATCGGCGGATCGTCGGGCGGTACGACGTTCGGGCCGCCCGAGCCGACGACATCGGACGTGAGGAAGGGCTGGACGAGGAACGTCAGCCAGTCGGGATCGACGCGGGTGTCGGCGTCGGTGTAAGCGACGATCTCGCCGGTCGCTTCGGCGAGCCCGACGTTGCGCGCCGCGCTGAGTCCCTGGTTCGGCGTGTCGATGACGCGGACTCTCGGGTGCTGCTTGGCGATCTCGCTCGTGTGATCTTTCGATCCGTCGTTGACGAGCACGATCTCGTAGTGCGGATACGTGAGCTTCTCGAGCGACTGAAGGTTGTCGTCGAGCGTGTCCGCGGCGTTGTACGCGCAGACGATCACCGAGACTTTCGGCCAGGTCGCGCGTTTCTCCGGCGAGAACGGCGCGTTGGCGAACGCGGCCGCGACGGCGGCCGCCGCCGGCTTCATGCGGCGCTGACGATCGACGAGGCCGAAATTCCAGTCCTCGACCGGGTGCCCGCCGCGCCACCACTCATCCGTCCATGCGAACGCGACGGCACCGCACGCGCCCTCCTCGAACGCCGCGCGCACGTGCATCGCGGTGATCTCGGCCTGGCCGGCTTCGCCTTCGCGAATGCTGTCGGCGCCGGCCTCCGCGAGGAGCAACGGCTTGTGGCCGGCGATCTGCTGCAAGCGCGCGAGGTTCGCGCGCAGTTCCGCCTCGCGATGCAGATACACGTTGAACGCGCAGAAGTCGAAGAACGACAGATCGAGGAATTCGGTCGGCGGGAAATTGACGTACGTGAACAGCGAGTCGGTCGACGTGTCCTTTGCCGCGTCGTACAGCCAGCGCAAATAGTTCTCGATCCGGACGCGGCCGTGCCATCGGACGACGCCGGGCGGGATCTCGTTGCCGAGCGCGAACGCGAGCACGGCCGGATGGTCGCCGAGGGTCTTCACCTGCTCGACGAGTTCGCGCCGGATCTGCCGTCGTAGCTGCCGGTCGTCGAGAAACGCCACGTGCTGCGACCACGGCAACCCCACCATGACGTGCAGCCCGCGTTTCGCCGCTTCGTCGAGCAGCGATCGTCTCGGCGGCGTGTACGTGCGGACCGTATTGATGCCGAGGCTCGCCATCAGGCGGAAGTCGTCGGCGATCTGCTGGTCGGACGGAAATTGGTATCCGGTGCTGTCAGGCGCGAAGGTGCCGTACGTGACGCCCTTGACGAGGAATCGCTCGTCGCCCAGGCGCAGAAATTTTCCATCAGTGACGATCCGCGCGGCGGACGCCGGAGTCGGATCCCGACGGACCACCGGATCGACCTGAACTGCGGTGCTCACGATAGGTAGCGCCCCATCAGGGGCAACTACCTATTGTATCAGCCGCTTAGCGCAGAATCTTTACGCTTCCGGAGAAGGTGTGGAAACGAAGCGCGGGCGCGTCGCCCCCTGAACCGAGCTCGGCCGAGAGGTTCTTTCGGCTGCTGCTGTGGAGCGTGAGCGGCGCTTCTGAATCGAGATGGCCGCTGAAGGTCTTGAACGATACGTGGCCGCGTGCCGTTTCGGGCACCCGTACCTCGATGTTGCCGCTGAATGTCTGCACGTCAACCGGGCCGGCCACCGAATCCAACCGTACCCGCGATGAAAATCCGTGCACCGAGTGCTGCCCGTCGACCCGGTCTACCTCGACCGATGCGCTGAACGTGTTGACGCGCACGTTCGTGCGGCGAGGCACTTTCACCTCGATGTCGGTCTCGACGACGTTGTTGTTGTGGAACCAGGACGAGGAGTCGCGATGGTTGGTGTCGATGTAGACCGTCGAACCGCTGGCGTACACATCGAGCTTGATGCGATCGAGCCGCTCCTGAGACGCGTGCCGTGTCGCGTCGACCACGACCTGATTGCTGTCGGTTCCGATAATGGTCACGTGGCCGGAAAACGTCTTGAGCTCGAGGGTGCCGCCGGGCTCGAAGTTGATCGTCTTGGTGACGTGTTCGGTCTCGGCGAAGGCTGGTGTCAGCGGGGCCGTCAGCGCAACGAAGGCGAAAGCCGCAAGTAACTTCCTCATGTGGCGTTTGACGGAGGTTCGATCGAAAGGGTTCGCGTATAGATCGCCATGCCGACCACGGCATCGATGCCGATCGCATCCAATTCGTCGATTTCCGCCTGCGTGGTGATCCCGCCAGCCGCCGTCACCTTGCGCGTCGTCGCGCCGGCGACCGCGCGAATCGCCGCCATATCGGTGCCGCCCATCAATCCCTCTTTGTCCACGTGCGTGTAGAGGAACTCGGCGCAGAACGGTTCGAGCGCGCGGACGGCGTCGACGGCGGTCACCGGCAGCGCCGTCTTCCATCCGTGGATCACGACGCGGCCGCCTTTGCTGTCCACGGCGGCGATGATCTTGTCGCGACCGAGCGCATCGGCCAGCTCGCGTGCGAAGTCGAGGTTTGGCGCGCCGTTCCGAAACAACGACGATCCGACGATCACCTGCTGCGCGCCGGCGGCCAGGACGTCGCGCGCGCGATCGATCGTGCGGATGCCGCCGCCGACGCGGCACGAGAGCGCGCCGGCGATCCGGCGCACGAGCGCGAGGTT
>DASREL010000109.1:0-6082 GCA_035652075.1 Vicinamibacterales bacterium | reverse complement strand
GATCAAACGCAACCACGGAACGCACAGAACACACGGAAACCAATCTTCTTCCGAGAACAAATCCTCTTCTGTGCATTCTGTGGATTCTGTGGTTGCTTTCCCGTACCTCCACGCGGCGAATTCCGCAGCGCTGTTACGCGATTCGCGTGTGTGGTACGACCGCGTGCGTCCTGGGTTGTTGTTGTATGGCCTCGTGCCCCCGCCGCTCGCATCGACGCTGGCGCTCACGCCGATCATGACGTTGAAAAGCCGCGTCGTCGCGGTAAAGGGTGTGCGTCCCGGCGAAGGTGTTGGTTATGGCGCTCGCTTCCGGCTCGAAGAGCCGGCGCGCATCGCGATCGTGCCTGCCGGATACGCCGACGGCTTGGACACGCGGCTCGCAGGCCGCGGCGCGGTACTGATTCGCGGCCGCCGTGCGCCGATCGTCGGCGCCGTCAACATGGACATGATCGCGATCGACGTCACCGGCGTCGACGCCGATACGGGCGACGAGGTCGTGATCATCGGCGCGCAAGGCGACGACCGCATCGACGTCTGCGAAATGGCGGCGCAGATTGGCACCATCCCGTACGAGATCCTATGTCGCATCGGCTCGCGCATCGAGCGCGTCTACGACTAGCAGCGCCAGGACCGCGAGCACGCCGATCGAGACGAGGACATCAACCGCGTAGATCGGCTTCGCGGCGCGCCAGGCGTCCCACGCCACTCGACCGTGACCGTTCAAGACCTGCACGACGAGAAGCGCATAGAGCGGCACGAACCAGATCGGCCGTCGCAGCAGCAACAGCGCGCACGCGAGATTGATCAGGACAAAGGCGACGTGGCGGATCGGTGGGTAGGTCGGAGCATACGCCCGTGCGGCAAACGCCGGAATCAACAGCGCTGAGGCGTGATACAGCGCCGCACCGAAGGTGACGATGGCCGCCACGAACAGCGTCTGCCGACGCATGCACCGACTGTAGCACCGACGACGATGAGATAATCAATCCATTCCGATGGCCAAACGTGCGTCGACGGTGTTCGTGTGCGAGCAGTGCGGGTCGCAGTCGGCGAAGTGGCTCGGCAAGTGTCCCGACTGCAACGCCTGGAATTCGTTCGTCGAGGAACGCGCGCAGGAGAGCGGCGGCGCGCCAGTCGCGTCGCATCGCTACGCCACGCTCGGCAGCGCGCAAACGGCGCGGCTGTACGCGGACGTCGAGCTCGCACACCACGCGCGGCTTACCACGGGTATCGACGAGTTCGACCGCGTGCTCGGCGGCGGCATCGTGCCGGGATCGTTGGTGCTGCTCGGCGGCGAGCCTGGCATCGGCAAGTCCACGCTGCTGCTGCAGGCGGCCGCGAATGTGGCCCGGTCGATCGGTCCGGTGCTCTACAGCTCCGGCGAAGAATCGGAACATCAGATCAAGTCTCGCGGCGAACGGCTCGCGGTCGGCCAGGCGCCTCTGTATCTGCTCGCCGAAACGTGCCTCGAGCGCATTCTCGAAGAAATCGCGCGCGTGAAGCCCGCGTTGATTATCGTCGACTCGGTGCAGACAGTGTTCTCGTTGAAGTTCCAATCGGCGCCCGGCAGCATCGGGCAGGTGCGCGAGGCGGCGACGCAGTTGCTGTTCGCCGCGAAGGGGCTCAACATCCCGACGTTCCTCGTCGGCCACATCACCAAAGAAGGCACCCTCGCCGGACCGAAAGCGCTCGAGCACGTCGTCGACACCGTGCTGTATTTCGAAGGCGAACGCCATCACTCACATCGCGTCGTCCGTGCCGTCAAAAACAGGTTCGGCGCCGTCAGCGAGCTCGGCGTCTTCGAGATGACGTCGACCGGACTGCGCGCCGTTCCCAATCCGTCGAAGATGTTTTTGTCGGAACGTCCGTCGAACGCACCAGGATCGGCGGTGCTGTGTTCGGTCGAAGGCTCGCGTCCGATCCTCGTCGAGGTGCAGGCGCTCGTCAGCTCGAGCACATACGGGACGGCGCGTCGGATGGCGAACGGTATCGATCAACAGCGGCTGCCGCTGCTGCTCGCCGTCCTGGAAAAACGCGCCGGGCTCAACCTGATCGGCGACGACGTGTTCGTCAACGTGGCGGGAGGGATGACGATCGACGAGCCGGCGTCGGACCTCGGCATCCTCGCGGCGATCGCGTCGAGCGTCCGCAACAAGGTCATCCCGCCGACGACCGCGATGTTCGGCGAAGTGGGGCTCGCCGGCGAAGTGCGCGCGATCTCGCAGGCCGGCCTTCGCGTCCGCGAAGCGTCCCAGATGGGATTCCAGCGCTGCATCCTTCCAGAGGCCAATATCGACGCGCGCGAAAAGGCGTCGTGCGAGCTCGTTGGCGTGCGAACAATTGGCGAAGCTCTGGACGCCATCTTTAGTTGAAATTAATCACAATCAATTACAAATGGTGATATAACCGTCGCCGAAGACGCGCCGCCCGGTCTGTTTCATCTCCTTATATATAGGGGCGGCTTTACTGGCGAGGTCGTGTCCCATGGCGTGGTTCGCGCTCGGTCGGATTCTGTTTGTCGCCGCGGTCGCCTATGCGGCGGCCATTCTTCAGCCGCTTCCCCTCGGCCAACCCGCCAACGTCGCGTTCGCGCTCGGGTTGTCCGCACTCGTCGTCCTGTTCGAAAGCCGTCTCCGCGAAACCTCGATCACACGAATTCTGGGCGCGATGATCGGCTGCGCCATCGGGTTGCTCATCGCGCACACGATCGTCACCGGTCTGTTCTGGGCGGACAACGGCGATCGCCGCGTCCAGTTTCTCCACAGCTTCACGCTCATCGTGCTGCCGTATCTCGGCCTGGTGCTCGGCGCGAAGCAGGGCGAATGGCTCGAGCCGTCGCGTTTGCTGAGCCTCTTCCGCGCCACGGGTCCGCAGCGCCGCTACAAGATCCTCGACACCAGCGTGATCATCGACGGCCGAATCGCCGACGTGTGCGAGACCGGGTTCGTCGACGGCACGCTCGTGATTCCGCAATTTGTCCTGAAGGAACTGCAACTCGTCGCTGATTCGGGCGATTCGATGAAGCGCAACCGCGGCCGCCGCGGCCTCGACATCCTGCAGAAGATCCAGAAGATGTCCGGCGTCGAGGTCACGATTTCCGACGTCGACTTTCCCGACGTGCGCGAAGTCGATCTGAAGCTGATCGAGCTCGCGCGCACGCTGCAGGGCAAGATCGTCACGAACGATTTCAACCTGAACAAAGTGGCGCAGCTGCGCGGCGTCGAAGTGCTCAACGTCAACGAGCTCGCGAACTCGCTCAAGCCGGTCGTCCTGCCGGGCGAGATCATGAAGGTCTTCATCCTCAAAGAAGGCAAGGAATACAACCAGGGCGTCGCGTACCTGGACGACGGGACGATGGTCGTCGTCGACAACGCGCGCAAGATGATCAGCAAGACGATCGACATCGTCGTCACGTCGGTCCTCCAGACGACGGCCGGCAAGATGATCTTCGGTCGCTACATCGAAGCGGGCATGCCGGCGCCGGCGCCCGTCGCGGTCGCGAACGGTCCGCGCGCCGTCGCCGCCGCGGCGACCCCTCAGCCGCAACAAACATAACGAATGCTGAATGCAAAATGCTGAAGGCCAATTGGCATTTAGCATTTTTCAATTAGCATTTAGAGCGTTGCGCATTCCCCCGTATCACTGGTGGCGAACGGTCTTTTTTCTCATCCCCGCGATCAGCCTTTACACGATCGTTCTGGGGACGGCGTCCATCGTGTCGAGCCTGTTCGATCGCAGGGGGTACTTCGCGCACGACTGCGCGCGCGCGTGGTCGTGGCTGATCCTGAAGACGACCGGCGTGCGCGTCAGCATCGAGGGACTGGATCGCATCGAGCCCGGCAAGACCTACATCTTCGTCTCGAATCACCAGAGCATCTACGACATCCCGGTGATCTTCGCGTCGCTGCCGTATCAGCTGCGGATCATCGCGAAGGAGTCCCTCGCGCGATTTCCGGTCCTCGGCTGGCACCTGAAACGCGGCGGACACCTGTTCGTCGATCGACGCAACCCCGACCGCGCCGGGATCCTGAAGCGCTGGCGCGCGCTCGTGTCCGAAGGCCTCTCGCTGATCATCTTCGCGGAAGGGACGCGCAGCTGGGACGGCCGCGTCGCGCGTTTCAAGGCCGGCAGCTTCCTGTTGGCGATCGAAGCCGGACTCCCGATCGTGCCGCTCTCGGTGATCAACACACGTCAGGTGATGCCGAAAGGCCGCCTCCGCACCGAGCCGGCGAGCGTGCGGCTGATCGTCCACGACCCGATCGTGCCGCCGGCGCTCGACGCACCGACGACGCACGACGCGAAGGCGCTCGCCGACCAGGTCCACGGCGTCGTTGCGACGACCGTCGATACATTGCAGAATGACAAGCAGTGCACGTAACCGCGATCATCGCTGCGGGCGGCCGAGGACAACGGTTCGGCGCCTCGCAGCCTAAACAACTGCTCGATGTCGACGGCGAAGCCATCCTCGCGCGGAGCGTCCGCGCGTTTGCGACGCATCCGTCGGTCAACGAAGTCATCGTCGCGCTGCCGGATGATGTGATGGCGAATCCGCCGGCGTATTTGCGTGCGGATCGCGTGCGGCTGGTTGCCGGCGGCGCGCGGCGCCAGGATTCGGTGACGCAGGGATTCCTCGCCGCGTCAGAGCAGAGCGACGTGATCGTGATTCACGATGCCGCGCGGCCGTTTGCGAGCGCGGACTTGATCGCGCGGACGATCGCCGCGGCGGCGGACTCGGGCGCGGCGGTTGCGGCGCTGGCGTCGCGCGATACGGTGAAGCTCGTGAGTCCAGCTGCGGACGGTCCGGCTAAAGCGGGACACTACGTACGCGAAACGCTCGATCGAGAAACGATCTATCTCGCGCAAACGCCGCAGGCGTTCCGCCGCAACGTGCTGAGCGACGCGCTTGCGTTTACCGATGACGCGACGGATGAAGCCGCATTGGCCGAGCGAGCCGGCTATCACGTGCGCATCGTCCAAGGCGAAGCGACGAACATCAAAATCACGACGCCCGACGATCTGCTGATGGCCGAAGCAATCGCCAATCAATCCGCAATCCGCAATCCGCAATCCGCAATACGCGTTCGCACCGGACGCGCAGGAACCGGATACGACCTGCACCGGCTCGTCGACGGTCGGCCGCTCGTCCTCGCGGGCGTCACGATTCCCTCGGACCGTGGTGCGCTGGGACATTCGGACGCCGACGTCGTGTGCCACGCCGTCACCGACGCCATCCTTGGCGCGCTGTCGCTCGGCGACATCGGTCGTCATTTTCCGGACACCGATCCACGGTGGAAGGACGCCAACAGTATCGACCTGCTGACGCGCGCGGTGGCGCTCGTGCACGAGCAGGGCTACGAGATCGGCAACGTCGACGTGACCATCATTCTCGAGCGGCCGAAGATCAAAGATCACATCGCCGCGATGTGCGCGAACCTCGCGCGTGCGCTGGCGGTCGATGTGTCGCGCGTGAGCATCAAAGGCAAGACCAACGAAGGCGTCGACGCCGTCGGGCGCGGGGAGGCGATTGCGGCGCACGCGATCGCGTTGACCCGTGCGCGTTAGGTTCGCGCCGAGCCCGACCGGGTCGCTGCACGTCGGCAACGCGCGGACGGCGCTCTTCAACTGGCTGCTCGCGCGCGGGCAGGGCGGCACCTTCATCTTCCGCATCGAGGACACCGACGCCGAGCGGTCAACGCGCGAGTCCGAGGCGTCGATCGTCCGCGATCTGCGTTGGCTTGGCCTCGACTGGGACGAAGGTCCGGACATCGGCGGTCCTCGTGGACCGTATCGCCAGTCCGAGCGCTTGCACCTCTATCAGTCGTACGCGACGGAGCTGCTGAACGGCGGTCACGCGTACTTCTGTTTCTGTACCACGGCGCAGCTCGAGGCGGACCGTCAAGAAGCCGTCGCCGCCGGACGTCCCGCGCGCTACGCCGGCACGTGTCGACGGCTGACGCGCGAGCAGGTCGACGCGCGCATCGCGGCCGGCGAGAAACCGGCGATTCGATTCCGCGTCCCCGAACAGCGCGACGTCGTCTTCACCGACCTCGTCCGCGGCGATGTTCGTTTTCACACCGACGTC
>DASREL010000108.1:0-5407 GCA_035652075.1 Vicinamibacterales bacterium | reverse complement strand
GCCGTTCCACTTGAACTTCGCGCCGCCGTTGCCGCCCGACTGCAGCATCCGCGACCGCGCTCCGGAGACGTCCCACGTCAACCAGTTCTGGCCGACCACGTGATGTCCGCTCGCGACCAGGTTGCCGACGGCGTAGTCAGGACGCCGCCAGTCGATGCTCGCGCCGGGCACGTCGCCGTCATTCAACGTGTAGACCCATTTCTGGCCCCAGTTTCGAAACGTCGAATACATGCCGCGAACGGCAATCGACGATCCGTTGCTCACACGGTAATCGGTACTGCCCGTCATGCCCCAGCGCGTGCGGTAGTACATGTAGTCGCGGAGATCGATGCTGTCGTAGTGCGGCGCGACGCTGTCGACGGTCGGTGACGGTTCGATGTCGTTGATCCCGCGGCCGTTCCAGTCGTACGTGCCGCCGACGAGCACGCCGACGCGCTTGTCGGGACCGAAACGCTTGCCGACGGTCGCGTCCGTCTGGCTGACGCCGCGTCCGCCGATGATCGGCGTGTACCCGCCGAGCGCCGAGAACATCATCGTCGGCTCGTTGCCGGCCGTCTTCGTCCGGATGTTGACGCTACCGCCGATACCGTCCGCGTCCATGTTGGCCTGCAGCGTTTTGTTGATTTCGATCGATTCGACGAGATCCGACGCGAGCGTGTCCAGCTTTACCTGGCGGACGCCGGTCTCCGGTGACGGGACGTTGACGCCGTCGATCGTCAGATTGCTCAGTCGCGGTTCGGTGCCGCGGATCTGGACGTACTTGCCCTCGCCTTCGTCGCGCTCGAGCGTCACGCTGGGAAGTCGTCCGATCGCGTCGGCGACGTTGGCGTTCGGCAGGCTCGTGATCACGTCCGATGACAACACCTGCACGATGTTGTCGGCCGTCCGCTCGCGGTTGATCTGTTCGGCCTCGCCGCGCGGCCGCGCCGCCGTCACGATGACTTCTTCGCTCTGACCGGCGATGGCCAGGTGCGCGTCCACGTGGGTCGTTTGTCCGGCGGTGACCGTCACCGGCTGCGAGAACTCCGTCAGGCCGATGAAGCTGATCGTGATCGTGTAGGTGCCAGGCACGAGGCCGGTCACGGTGAAATCGCCCTGCGTGTCGGTCACGGCGTGAGCGCCGCCAGGCGTCACGGAGACCGTTGCGCCTTGCAGCAGCGCATTGGACGAATCGGCGACGTGTCCCTGGACGGCGCCTTTGGTGGCCTGTGCGAATGCCGGCGCAGCCGACAACGTCATCGTCGCGGCGGCGACGAGCAGCAATTTCCTCATGTGCGCTTCCCCTTTTTGGTCATGGTGATGCGATCGATTTCTGAACCGGCTTCGTCGATTTGCGTCATCGTCAGCCGCGGTCCGTCGACGTCGAACAAACTGAACGAATGGCGGTCGGTGACCATCTTCACGACGTAGTCGACATTCGCGTCGTCCGCATGCGTCCACCGCGACGGGTTGTCGGTGAAGCCGGCGTCATACAGGTGTTTGCCGCCGGCGCCGGTGACGATGTAGAGCACGCCGTCGGCGTGCGTCTGCGCGTTGCCGTCGAAGAGACGATCCACGGTGAAGCGGCCGGAGACGCGGCGATCCTTCTCGCCGACGTCAGCTGAATTGCCGATGCCTGTCGGCTTGAAACGCAGCGGACGCGGACGTTGATAGTTGTGCTCGTGGCCGCTCAGCACGATGTCGACGCCGTGCCGCTCGAACAGCGGCGCGAGCACGCGCATGTGCTGGACTTCGTAGTGCTCGTTGCCGACGTTGAACGGTGGGTGATGGAACACGACGAACGTCCAGATCGCGTCGGTCGACGACAAATCCTTCGCAATCCAGGCCTGTAGCGTTTCGTCGTTCGGGTCGATGTACCGGTTCGAGTCGAGGCAGAGGAAGTGCGCGTCGCCGTAGTCGAACGAGTAGTTCGCCATGCGCGGAAAGCGCGCACCTGCCGCCGTGTGGAACGATGCGATGCGATCGGCCGGACCGATGGTCGGCGTCACGTACGTCGGCGTCTCGGGCCCGTTGAGCGGGAGATGCATCGCCGTGTAGTAGGCGAGCGCGTCGGGGTTACGGCTGAAGTCGGCCACCTCGTGGCCGTTCTCGTCCTTGCCCTGCACGTCGTGGTTGGCGATGACCGTGTAGAACGGCACCGACCGCAGCAGTGGCGCGCCGACGCGCGAGCCGGCGACGTCCGCGTTGTAGACGGGAAAGAAGTACCGCTGGTACTCGTCGTCCGTGCCGCTTTCGTAAACGTTGTCCCCGCAGTTCATCACGAAGTCGGGATGCTGCTGGTAGGTGTGGTACGCGATCGCGCGATCGCTGATGTCGCCGTACGAGTTGTCGCCGAACGACACGAAGCGGATTCGCCGCCCGCGCGGTTGGCGCGTCGTGAAGTACCCCTCCGCGAGCATCTGGCCGTACCCGCGCACGCGGTAGAAATACTTGTGGCCGAGCGACAGTCCGCTCAGCGCGGCGCTCCAATTTCGCCGCGCTTCGGTATCGCCGCCGTGGCCGGCCGGCCGCGGCGCGCTCTCGCACGTGGCCGTGCGCTCGTAGCGATCGGTCGAGCCGAAATCGACGGCGAAGTCGGCCGGCGAGTCGAGCGTCTGCCACGCGACGACGACCGATTCGCCGCCATCGTGCAGCAGGCTGCCGGAGCCGGGCTGGATGTACGGCGTGACGGTAAACAGCGGAAGGCGAGGTCCGCCGGTGGTAACCGGCGCTGCGAAGAGTCCTTTGCCTATCGGTGTGAGCGCGAGCGCGGTGACGCCGCCCGCGGAACGCAAGAAATCACGACGTGTGAGCATGACGCATACGATGCGTCCGCTCTTTCTCAGTGGCGCGTCAGCCGTGCAACGTCGGCGTAACGGTTCCGGCGGATGCGCGAGCTACTCGAGGCGAACGAGGCCGCGCTTCGTGGCGATCTTGATCGCCTCGGTCCGGCTGGTCACGCCGAGCTTCTCGAAGAGGTGTCCGAGATGCGTTTTGACGGTGCGCTCGCTGATCGAGAGCTCGCTCGCGATTTCCTTGTTCGCCTTGCCGTCAGCCATCAAACGCAGCGTCGCCATCTCGCGCGGCGTCAGCTGCACGCGCGTGACACCCTCCGCGAGCTTCGCCGCCGCTGACGGCGCGAGATAGGTCTTGCCCGCGAGGACGTCGCGGATGCAGGTGATCAGATCGCTCGCGGCGATGTCTTTGAGGATGTACGCCTTCGCGCCCGCTTTCAGCGCGCGTGAGATCTCGTCGTCGGTGTCGTACGTCGTCAGGACGATGACGCGGGCGTGCGGGTCGCGCGCGCGAATCTGACGAACGGCTTCGACGCCCTCCATCACCGGCATGCGCAGGTCGAGCAGCGTCACGTCCGGGTGATGCTGCTCGTACGCCGTGATCGCCTCGAGGCCGTTGCTCGCCTGCGCGACGACGCGCAGGTCGGGCTCCTGGTTGATGATGTTCGCCACGCCGGTTCGCAACAGCGCGTGGTCGTCGACCAGCATCACCGTCGATTTGTGGACGGCGACCGGCGCCATCGCTTCAGAGGGCCACATGGACGTGCGTCGGCTGCGCCGACGGCTCCCATGCGAGGACGACTTCGGTGCCGGCGCGCGGCGCCGTGACGATCGTCAGCGAGGCGCCGATGCGTTCGGCGCGCTCCTGCATGCTCGTCATGCCGAATCCGTCGGAGCTGCGATCTCTCGCGAAGCCGCGGCCGTCGTCGGCGATCGAGAGGCGGACGCCGATCGATCGGACCGCGGACGCGCGGACCGTGATCCGTCTGGCGCGGGCGTGGCGGACGGCGTTCGTCAGGGCTTCCTGCGCGATACCGACGATCTCGCGCTCGATGACGTCGCCGACGCGCGGCAGTTCGTCCAGGTTCAGTTCGATCGGCACCTGCGTCGTCATCTGCGCGAGGTCGGCGATGCGCTTGAGCGAGATCGCCATCGCTTCGGCGTCGCCGACGTTCGGCCGCAGCGTGCCGACCGATCGCCGCGCCTCGACCAGATGCGTGCGCGCGAGGTCGATCGCCGTGTCGAGCCGCTGCGCCATGGCCGTCGACGCGGCGGTGCATTCTCGCTGCGCCGCCTGCAACTGCATCAGGATCGCCCCGAATCCCTGCGCCAGGTTGTCGTGGATGTCGCGTGCGAGGCGATTCCGCTCTTCAAGGATCGCCTTCTGTCGTTCCTCACGGCGTCCTTCTTCGATCAACCGCGTAAAGTGCAGGGCGAGCGCGGCCATTCGCGCGATCGCTTCGGTCAGATTCTGGCGCCACCACTGCGCCTCGGGACACGACACGTCGCGCACCGTCATCAACTTGAACCATCCCAGCGTGCGCGTGCCGATCACCATCGGCACCACGACCATGTCGTCGCACCCCTTCTGGGCGTGAAAGGCGCGAACGACGTCAGGAAAGCGCTCGTCGTCTCGACGGTAGTCGATCGTCTGCGTCCACCCGGGTTTGTACGAAAACAGATGGTCGGCGAAGGCTTTGTGCGGAAAGGACAGCGATTGGATGCTGGCGTCGCTCTTCGTGTAGAGACGATCGTTGTGATACGCCATCCACAGCGAACAGCCGTCGCCATGTTCGTCGATCATCCACACGCTGCAGCCAAGGCTGTCGGACTGCTCGACCATGTTCTTCGTGAGGCCGCCGAAAAAGCCTTCGATGTCGGGTTCGCTGACGAGCAGGCTGAGCGCAAGTTGCACGACGTCGGCCTGCATCGCGGCGAGACAGTCGGCGCGCTCGCGCTCTCGATGTACGCGCAGAAGCCCCGCGCGTAACACGTCCGGATCGCTCGACGACAACTCCGACGGCGGCGGCACCTCGTCACGGCAGGTCGATTCGTTTGTACTCACCCGTTCATTATCGGGCAGGACGACCGCCGGGGGTCATCGTCCAAAGGTCGTAGATCGGCCTCGACAGAAGGTCCATCGTCCGCCTCGCGCGCCGGCACGAGCGCCGCATCCGGCACCTGCCTGATTGTTCGGACGTCGTACGACGAGCGACAGTGAATGGCGTTGTCGATCTGGACGAGCGTTGTTCGTCAAGGTCAGTGAGGGAGCGACATGTTGAAGCGGATGGTAGTGATGCTGGCGGTGACCACGGTGTTCGTCGCCGCACTCGGGTTCGTGAAATTCAAGCAGATTCAAACCGCGGTTGGCCAGGCAGCCGCGTTCCAACCACCGCCGGAAGCGGTGACCACGGTCATCGCGAAGGAAGAGCAGTGGCCCGAAACGCTCAGCTCGATCGGCACCGTCGCGGCGGTCCAAGGCGTGACCGTCAGCGCCGATCTCCCCGGAACCGTCGACCGGATCGGGTTCGATTCCGGTCGCGCGGTCCGCGAAGGCGAGGTGCTCGCGCTCCTCGACACGAGACAGGAGCAGGCGCAACTCGCCGCAGCCGAGTCGCAGCGCGATCTCGCAA
>DASREL010000107.1:0-88878 GCA_035652075.1 Vicinamibacterales bacterium | reverse complement strand
GAACTCTTTCCAGCCGATGACCGATTCTTCGATCAGCACTTCGTGGACGGGACTGAGCTCGAGGCCCCGCTCCGCGAGGTCGCGGAACTCTTCGATGTTGTACGCGATGCCGCCGCCGACGCCGCCGAGCGTGAACGACGGTCGGATGACGAGCGGAAAGCCAAGCGTCTTGGCCAGTTCGATCGCTTCGCCGAGCGATCGCGCGAGGCCGCTCTGCGGCACCTCGAGCCCGATCTCGCGCATCGCGTCCTTGAACAGCTGCCGATCCTCGGCGACTTTGATCGCTTTGATCGACGCGCCAATCAGCTTGACGTTGTATTTCTCGAGAATGCCCTGGTTCGCCAGATCGACGGCGAGGTTCAGCGCCGTCTGGCCGCCGACCGTCGGGAGCAGCGCGTCGGGACGCTCGTGCGCGATGACTTGCTCGAGCACCTCCGGCGTCAGCGGCTCGACGTACGTCCGATCCGCCAACTCAGGGTCGGTCATGATCGTCGCCGGGTTGCTGTTGACGAGGATGACTTCGAGTCCTTCGGCGCGCAACGCCTTGCACGCCTGGCTGCCGGAGTAATCGAACTCGCACGCCTGACCGATGACGATCGGTCCGGAGCCGATGATGAGCACACGTTTGATGTCAGTCCGCTTTGGCATCCGAGCTAGCGCCCTTCAATCAGTTGGAGGAAGTCGTCGAAGAGGTAGTCCGCGTCGTGCGGACCGGGTGACGCTTCCGGATGATACTGCACGCAGAAGACCGGATGCGATTTATGTCGCAGGCCTTCGACCGTGCCGTCGTACAAATTCAGATGCGTGACCTCGACGTCGCCCGGCAGCGTCTTCGGATCGACGGCGAAGCCGTGATTCTGCGATGTGATCTCGACCTTCCCCGTCTCGAGTTTTTTCACCGGATGGTTGCCGCCGCGATGACCGAACTTCAACTTGTACGTTGAGCCGCCCATCGCGAGGCCGAGGATCTGGTGACCGAGGCAGATGCCGAACACCGGCGTATTCGATGCGACGAGCTGTTTCGCGTTGTCGATCGCGTACGGCACCGCGGCGGGATCGCCGGGGCCGTTGCTCAGGAACACGCCGTCGGGATGCATCGCGAGCAGATCCGATGCCGGCGCGGACGCCGGGAAGACACGCACGTCGCAGCCATGCGCGCTGAGGCGGCGCAGGATGTTCCACTTCATTCCGTAGTCGTACGCCGCGATCTTCAGCCGCTTCTTCGCGACACGCGCCGGCTCGATGCCGAACTCGTCCGGATCCTCTTGCGGCCAGTCGAACACCTTGTCCGTCGTCACGACGCTGACGAGATCGGAGCCTTCCATTTTCGGGATCGCGTTCGCTTTGTCGACGAGCGCTTTCGGATCGAGATGGTTGCCGGTCGCGACGACGCCGCGCATGACGCCGCTCGAGCGCAGCAGCCGCGTCAACTCGCGCGTATCGATGTCCGAGATGGCGACGATGTTGTTGTCGACGAGGTACTCGCGAAGCGTGCCGCTCGCGCGCCAGTTGCTCGCCATCGGCGACTCGTCACGGATGATGAAGCCGGCGACCTGTGGCTTGCGCGATTCGACGTCCTCGGTCGATACACCGTAGTTGCCGATCTCGGGGCAGGTCATCGTGACGATCTGCCCGGAGTACGACGGATCGGTGAGGACTTCCTGATAGCCGCTCATGCTCGTGTTGAACACGACTTCGCCGGCCGTTTCGCCTTCGGCGCCCGCGGCCTGCCCGCGATAGATCGTTCCGTTTTCCAGCGCAAGTATCGCTTCCACCCTCGTCTACCTCTCTAACGATGCCGTAACACGATTCTGCTCGTTCGCGACGACGCGAACGGATGATGACCAGCGACGGTAGCCGTCACGTTCGAGCCGGATGGCATGCTCGCCGGCAGCCACGGACGCCGTCGCGAGCGGCGTGGTGCCGATCAGTTTGCCGTCGAGAAAGACTTTTGCGCCCGACGGTCGCGAATCGACGACGAGCCCGCCTGCGAACCGGCCCATCGTCGACGGCGTGGTCGGCACAGGCGCGCGCGTGGCGCGGGCGCGCGCGAGCGGCACGAGCAGCGACTGCGCCGGGCGTCCGCGCGTGATGACGACGCGGCGGTCCTCGCTGACGTATCCGTCACGCGTGACTTGCACGCGATGCGATCCGCGCGCGAGATCACGAATCGTCGCGGGCGTCACGCCGGCATCCTTGCCATCGACGGTCACGCGTGCGCCTGCCGGAGTCGAGCGCACGAGTAGACGGCCAGGACCGGTGACGGCTGTCATTGCGGATGGAGGATTGCGGATTGCGGATTGCGAAGCGACCGGTACCGACGGCGGTTTCGATTCTGCTGGTTTTGTCTCCGCTGGCGCTGGCTTGACGGTGCTTTCCGTGAATTCCTGTCCCGCGGCGGTTGCAGGGACAGTTGCAGTTCCAGTTCCAGTTCCAGTTCCAGTGGCAGTTCGGTCGTGACTGCCGACCGCGTAGCCGCCGGCGTAGCCCACCGCGATCCCGACGGCGAGCGCGAGGACGAGAGGCCACACGGCTGTCGAGGAAACGCTTGGAACGGAGGGGACAGAGGACGCGGAGTAATCGACCGCGGAGGATACGGGGGACACGGAGGAGCCGACATTGTTGTACGGAACCTCCGTATCCTTCGTGTCCTCCGTCGCGACTATCTTCTTCTCCGTGCCCTCGATTACCTCCGGCACGATCGCCGGCGCGACCTCTACATCCTCGAACCGTTCCCGTTCCGCCTGGACGAGCGGCAGATCTTGCTCTGGTGCGTGCGGCGCGACGTCGGCGAGCGGTTCGATATCTGGCCGATCCGTTGCCTCCGGTACATCGAAAGGCAACGCAGTCTCCGGTCGCAAGTCGTCTGTCGCCGGTCGCGAGTCATCAGTCTTCGGTCGCGATTTTCGTGACGGACGACTGGGGACTGCGACTGGGGACTGCTGACTGGCGACTGGCGACTGCGGGAACGCCGCCTTCAGCGCGATCGCGAAATCGAGCGCGGTGTCGAATCGATCGTCGGGATTGTCGGCGAGAGCGCGGGCGAACGCAGCCTTGAGCGCCGCGACGTCGGCGCCGGCGACACCGGTCATCGCCTCGACGGCCTGCGCACCGCTGCCGGCGACGCGCTTGCCCGTCATCAGCTCGAACACGATCGCCGCGAGACTAAAGATGTCTGCCTTCGCGGTGACCGTCCGTTCGGGTGCACTGTAGGGCCGTCGCACCGGGACGCTGACGCCGACCTTCTCGAGCGCCTGCGCGATACCGAGGCCGGTCACGCGCGTGTCGTCCGTCGACAGCAGGACGTCACGCGGATGCAACGCGCCGTGGTGAATATTGACGACGGCGGCGAAGTCGAGCGCGCCGGCCAGTTGCGCGGCGACGCGAAGCGCATCGGCGGGCGGCGCGGGACCGTATTCGCGGATCGCGAGGTCGAGCGATTCGGCGGCGACGAACTCCTGCGCGAGGTACGCCTGCACGCCGCTCATGCCGGTCGCGAGCGGCTTCGCGATCACCGGATGCGTGAGGTCGGCGGCCACGAGGTCCTCGAACGCGGCAACGAGCTGATGCACGCGTTCGGGCGGCAAATCGAGTTTGAAGAGCTTGATTGCAACGAGGCGCTCGCGCTCGGCGTCATAAGCGCGAAACACGGGACCCAATGTCCCTGCACCAATTTGATGAAGAACGCGGAACGGCCCGAAAACATCGCCCGGCACAGAGCCGGCAGCGTCCGTGTGAATCGAGAGCTCCTTAAGTAGGAAGGCGCGTTAAGTTTAACATGGTTGACAGTTTCCGCGACCGTCTGCGAGAGTAGGCTTTCCCTGTGCCGGTCAATTCACCGAACCCTTCCGCCGTCGCAGACGAGTCCTCGGTGCGCATCCCAGTCGACGTTCGCCGCTTCCCCTGGATCCGCCGTCTGGCGGCCGATTACGCGTACGATTTTCGCGCCGTTGCGCCGTTTTTTTCCGGCGATCCGGCCGATCGCTCGGCCTGGGCGGACGCGATCGCGCGCTCGCAGGCTCACGATCGCCGTCGCGCCGACATCGCCGAGGTGATTGGCGCACAGCAGGCCCGGCGCAACGCCCCGCCGCGCGCGCGCGACGCGGCCCGGCTGCTCGCCGATGACAAGACGGTCGCGATTCTGACGGGCCAGCAAGCGGGACTGTTCGGCGGACCGGTTTTCACGCTGCTCAAAGCGCTGACCGCGCTGAAGCTCGCCGACCAGGTCTCGCGCGACCACAACGTCCCCGTCGTCGCCATCTTCTGGATCGACGCCGAGGATCACGACTGGGAAGAAGTGCGGTCGTGTACGGTCTACGACCCAGAGCTCGCGCCGCGTTCGGTGTCGCTGCCCGCGCGCGCCAACGCCGAGCCGTCCCCTGTCGCGACCATTTCCCTCGACCACTCCATCGACAAAACGATTGCGGATCTCGAAGCGGCGCTGCCCGAGACCGCGTTTCGCGCGGAGCTCCTCGACGGACTGCGGCGCGCGTACACGCCGGGCACCGGGATGGCCGACGCCTTCGGCCAGTGGCTCGAGCAGGTGCTCGGCGATCGCGGGCTGGTGGTCTACGATTCGTCCGACGCCGCGTCGAAGCCGCTCGTCAGCAGCATCTTCGCGCGCGAGCTGTCGATGCCGGGGCAAACGGTCAAGCTCGCGTCGCTCGCCGGATCGGATCTGATCGCGCGCGGCTATCACGCGCAGGTCCACGCGCAGGACGAAAGCGCCGCCCTCTTCCGCCTCGACGGCGGCCGGCGCGCCATCAAGAAACTCGACGGGAAGTTCATTGTCGGCGACGAGCAGTTCGCGGCGGATGCGCTGCTGAAGCAAGCTGCCGACCGTCCGACGAGTTTCAGCCCGAACGTCCTCCTGCGGCCCGTCGTGCAGGACACGATCTTCCCGACGATCTGTTACGTCGCAGGACCGAACGAGCTCGCGTACCTCGGCCAGCTGCGGGGCGTGTATCAGCACTTCGGCGTCCCGATGCCGCTGATGTATCCGCGCGCGACGGCGACGATCGTCGATTCGGCGGCGATGCGCTTCCTGACGAAATACAAACTGCCGCTCGAAGCGCTGCAGGCCCAGGACGAAGCGGCGCTGAACGACCTGCTGCGCGCGCAGATTCCGCCGGCGGTCGAAGACTCGTTCACCGACGCGGCCAAGGCGATCGACGCGCAGATGAATCAGCTGATCGCGGCGATCCCGACATTGGATCCAACGCTCGAAGGCGCGGCGCGGTCGACGCTCGGCCGGATGCAGCACGATCTGCAGAACCTGCACAACAAGATGATTCAAGCTGCGAAGCGCCGCGACGAAACGCTGCGCCGGCAGTTCATGCACGCACGCGCGCTCGCCTTCCCCGGCGGCCACGCGCAGGAACGCACGATCGCCTTCATCTCGTTCCTGAACCAGTACGGCCCGGCGCTCGTCGACAGACTGGACGAGGAACTGCCCCTGGACATGGGCAGGCACTGGGTTGTCACGATCTAAGAAAAAACACGTCGAGGCTAGAGGCTCGAGGCTAGGGGCTGGGCGAAGGCTGGGGGCTGGGCTGCGCAGTGCGTGGCGGCACCGGTGGGTGCGGTACGCCGCGGCGGCGTTGTCGGTGCCGGTCGTGCTCCTCTGCTGCTTCGCCACGTACTACTGGATCAGCTTCGGAAAGCTGATCGATGCGCGGCTGCACGGTGAGCGCGAAACGGTGTTGCCGCGGGTGTTCGCGCGTCCACTCGAGTTGCGGCGCGGTCAGTCGCTGACCGACCGTCAGTTGATCGATCGCCTCAACGACCTCGGGTACGCGCAACGCGCGAAGGCCGAGAAGCCGGGCGAGTTCGCCATCGGTCAAGGTGCCGTGGCGTTGGTCCCGCGAGCGCCCGAATACAAAGGTCAACCCGTTCGCGTCGTCTTTCAGCGCGAACGGGAACGCGACGTGCGCACAGCATCACGACAGCCGGCGCGACCGCGTCCGGCGGACCGCGTCCTCGAAGTCGACCTCGGCAATCAGCGCAGCGAACGCTTGACGCTCGATGCGCCCGTGCTGACCGCGCTCGTCAACGGCGTCGAACGCGAGAAACGTCGTCCCGTCGCGCTGTCCGCGATCCCGGATCGAATGAAGCAAGCGGTCCTCGCGATCGAGGATCGCCGGTTCTACGAGCATCCCGGGATCGATCCGATCGGCATGATGGGCGCAACGCTCTCGTATATGACGGGCCGCCGGTCGTACCTCGCCGGCGGCAGCACGATCACGCAGCAGCTCGTGCGCAACGTCTTCCTGCCGAAGTTCGGCATGACGCTGCAGAGCGCGCGCGAGCGGACGATGCGCCGCAAGGCGCTGGAGATGTGGGCGTCGCTCGTCCTGACGAGCCGCGCGTCGAAGGACGCGATCCTCGAGATGTATTTGAACGACATCCCGCTCGGCCAGCGCGGATCGTTCGCCATCTACGGCGTCGCCGAAGCGTCGCGCTTGTTCTTCGCCAAGGACGTCAGCAACCTGACGCTCGCGGAAGCGGCGACGATTGCCGGCATCATCCAGTCGCCGTCCGCGCTGTCGCCGTTCAACAATCCCGCGCGCTGCAAAGATCGTCGGAACGTCGTCATCGGGGCGATGGTGGAATCGGGCTACATCAAACCGGACGTCGCCGATCGCGCGATGCACGAACCGCTCGCCGTCGTCCAGCGCGCGCTCGAAGCGGAGGCGCCGTACTTCGTCGATTACGTCGGGCAGACGCTCGCCGACCAGTATCCCGGTTTGACGACGACCCAGAATCAAGCAGTGGATGTCTACACGACGCTCGATCTGCACCTGCAGCGGCTCGCGCAGGACGCCGTGCGCGACGGGCTGACGCGCGTCGACCAGTTGCTGGCGCGGCGCAAGCGCAAGGCCGAAGCGGCGCTGATCGCCATCGACCCAAAAACCGGAGAGATCCTCGCGTTCGTCGGTGGCCGCTCCTACAACCAGTCGCAGTACGACCGCGCGATCGTGTCGCGGCGCCAACCGGGATCCGTCTTCAAACCGTTCGTCTACCTCACGGCGTTCGAACAGGCGCTCGAGCGCGGCCGAACGGACGTAACACCGGCGTCGATCACGAACGACGAACCCGAAACGTTCGAGTTCGACGATCAGGTGTGGACGCCGGAAAACTACGAAGGCAAGTACCACGGCACGGTCACGTATCGTCATGCGCTCGCGCACTCGCTCAACCTCGGCACGATCCACGTCGCCGAGCAAGCCGGCTACGACAACATCGCGAACTTCTGGAAGTCGCTCGGCGTCGGGAATCCGCCGAAGGCGTACCCGTCGATCACGCTCGGCGTCTTCGAGGCGACGCCCTACGAAATCGCCACCGCCTACACCCTGTTTCCAAACGGCGGCGTGATTCGTCCGCTCCGGAATTTGTTGCGCGTGATCAAAGGCGGCACCGACATCACGAAGAAGAGCGAGGCAGAACCGCGTCGCGTGGCCAGGCCGGAGACGACTTTCCTGGTGACGAACATGATGCGCAGCGTGCTCAACGAGGGATCGGCGGCGGGCACGCGCGCGAACGGGTTCGTGCTGGACGCTGCCGGCAAAACCGGCACGACCAACGATCTGCGCGACGCCTGGTTCGTCGGCTTCACGCCCGATCTCCTGACCGTCGTCTGGGTCGGGCTGGACAACAACCAGCCGGTCGGCCTCAGCGGAGCGCAGGCCGCGGTCCCGATCTGGACGCAGTTCATGAAAGCGGCAACCGCGGGACGCGAGAGCCTGCCGTTCGATGTGCCGGAGGGGATCAGCTTCGTGGAGGTCTGCAAAGACAGCGGAAAGCTGCCCGGACCGATGTGTCCCACGCGGATCAATGAGTCGTTCATCGCGGGAACGGAACCGACCCAGGTGTGCGACGTCCACCGCTGACCACGGACCACGAAGATCACGAAGGCCGCACGAAGATCACGAAAACACGAAAGACACGAAAGCGCGCGTGCGACCGGGGGCGGGCCGGCGGAGCCGGCCGCGTCACGAGACGACAAGAACCACAAAAACGTAAACCCTGAACACGGACGGTTTGCGTTTTTGTGGTTCTTGTCGTCTCGTGACCCGCTTCGCGGGCCCGGTCGCACGCCCTCCGCGTCCTTCGCGTCCTCCGCGGTTTAATGATTTTCGTGTTCTTCGTGCTTTCGTGGTCTTCGTGGTTAAGCTCGTATAATCGCCACAGGGAATGAATCGCGAGGTTTTCGCGGCTGTCTCGGACGCCCTCGACAAGGGCGAACCCGCGGCGCTGGTGACGATCGTCTCCACCACCGGCTCGACGCCGCAGCGCGTCGGCGCGAAGATGCTCGTCTACGCGGACGGACGAATCGTCGGGACGATCGGCGGCGGCTGTTACGAGAACGACGCGTTCTGGAAGGCGCGCGAGGCGATCACGAACCGCAAGCCGCTGCTGCTCCACTACGAGTTGGACGACGACTTCGCGCAGGAGACCGGCCTGATCTGCGGCGGCCAGATGGACGTTTACATCGAGCCGATCGAGCCGTCGCCCGAGCTCTACATCATCGGCGCGGGCCACGTCGGCTTCCACCTTGCCCGCGTCGCCCACGAAGTCGGCTTCCGCGTCCACGTCGTCGACGACCGCGAGAAGTTCGCGAACAGCGAGCGCTTTCCGGATGCGGCCGAGATCATCGTGGACGACATCCCTGCCTGGGTCGATCGAACCACGCTGCCCGGCCACGCCTACGTGGTCATCGTCACGCGCGGACACACGAACGACCTCGAGGCGCTGCGTGCGCTCGCATCGCGGGACCTTCGCTACCTCGGCTTGATCGGCAGCCGCGCCAAGGTGGCGCGCATCTACGACGAACTGCTCAAGGATGGCCGCATCGCGCCGGAAATACTCGAGCGCGTGCACGCCCCCATCGGCCTCGACATCGGTGCTGTGACGCCGCAGGAAATTGCGATCAGCATCCTGGCTGAGCTGGTCGCCGTTAAACACGGCAAACACAATCCCGCTTCGCTGCGCTGGACACCCCCAAAGCTGGAACCCTCTCGGGCCGAAAACTAGATCTGGCCCACGTGTCTTCAATCCTGATCCGGTCAGGGATCGTCATCACGATGAACGACCGCCTCGAGGTCATCGAGGGCGACGTCTCGATCAAGGACGGCCGCATCGCGGCCGTCGCGTCGAACATCACCGAAGCGCACGACCAGACGGTCGATGCCGGCGGCGGCTACGTCCTGCCCGGCTTCATCCAGACGCACATCCATCTGTGCCAGACGCTGTTCCGTGGATACGCGGACGATCTCGAGCTCATGGACTGGCTGCGCCTGCGTGTCTGGCCCATGGAAGCGGCGCACACGCCAGAGACGCTGCGCACGGCGGCGCAACTCGCGACGACCGAACTGCTCTGCAGCGGCACCACCACCGTGTTGACGATGGAGACGGTGCATGACACGGATGTGGTGTTCGAAGCGGTGAAAGAGAGCGGCATGCGCGCGACCATCGGCAAGTGCATGATGGACTTCGACGCGCAGGTGCCGGCGCGACTGCAAGAGCAGACGCGCGCCTCGATTGACGAGAGCCTCGCGATCCGCAAGCGCTGGGACGGCGCGGCGAACGGACGGTTGAAGGCGGCATTCGCGCCGCGATTCGCCGTCTCGTGTTCGCGCGAGCTGCTCGAAGCGGTCGCGTCGCTCTCACACGAACAGGACGCGCTCGTCCACACGCACGCGTCCGAATCACGCGGCGAAATCGCCATCGTCCACGAGATGACCGGTTGCCGATCGAACATCGAGTACCTCGCGAACGTGCACCTGACGTCCAGGCATCTGTGCGCCGCGCATTGCGTGTGGGCCGACGATCGCGATCAGCAGTTGCTCGCCGAACACGACGTCAAGGTAATGCACTGCCCCGGCTCGAACCTCAAACTCGGATCGGGGATCGCGCCGGTTCCTGAAATGCGCGCGCGCGGAATCACCGTCTCGCTTGGCGCCGACGGTGCGGCCTGCAACAACCGGCTCGACATGTTCGACGAGATGCGCCTCGCGGCCGTGCTGCAGGCCATGCGCGCTAAACCTGGCGTGTTGAACGCCCGAGACGTTCTCTGGATGGCCACGCGCGCCGGCGCCAAAACGCTTGGACTCGACGACGACATCGGATCGCTTGAGGTTGGCAAGAAAGCGGACGTGATTGTCGTGGACCGCGACCGCGCGCACATGACGCCCGGTCCTGATCCATTCTCGACCATTGTGTACGCTGCGCGCGGCTCTGACGTGCGCACGACGATCGTCGACGGTTACATTCTTGTCGATCGATTTACGCCGCTGCACATCGACCGAAACAAGATCGTATTCGACGCGCGAAAAGCGGCCGAAGTCCTCTCCAACCGTGCGAAAATTCAGCTACAGTTGAGTTAGTTCCATGGCCCGGATCCTGATTGTTGACGACGAGCCTTCGATTCTGACGTTTGTCGATAAGGCGATGAAACTCGCCGGCCACAAGACGCTGACGGCGTCGAGCGGACGGGCCGCCCTCGACGTCTGCGAGTCCAAGGGTCTTCCGGATCTCCTCCTCACCGACTACAAAATGCCCGGCATGGACGGCGATGCGCTCGCCGCCCAGTTGCGTCAACGCGAACCGGATCTGAAGGTCCTGTATCTCACCGGCTACGCGGACCAGTTGTTCAACGAACGCGGCGCGATTCTCTGGCGCGACGAAGCCTTCCTCGAAAAGCCGTGCACCGTCTCGGGTTTACTCGAAGCGGTCACGATGATCCTGTCGGGGTCCTACGGCGAATTTCAGGACCGTGTATAATTCTCATTAGCAGTCTCGCGGGCAGAGTGCTAATGGAACCTCTCGATCGCAATCAGCGCGTTCTAGCCGCGCTTGTTCGTGCGTACATCGCATCGGGCGAGCCGGTCGCCTCGTCGCTGCTGGTCAGCGCGGCGGGGCTTGGTGTGTCGTCCGCCACCGTGCGGAACATCCTGTCGCAGCTCGAAGAAGAAGGCTACGTGCAGCAGCCGCACACGTCGGCCGGACGCATCCCGACCGATCGCGGCTATCGCTTCTTCGTCGATCTGCTGCTCAAATCGAAGCGCACGAACCGCGCGGTCACCGTGGTCGAAGCGCGGCTCCGCCGCGACAGTCCGGATCGCATGCCCGATTCGGTCCTGCCCCAGGTGACGCACGTCGTCTCGCAGGCGGCCAAAAGCATTGGCTTCGCCGTCGGTCCGGCGTACGAAGGCGCGGTGTTCGATCGCGTCGAGTTCGTGCCGATTTCCGGCGCACGGGTGCTCGTCGTCATCGTCGCGCGCGGCGGGCACATCATTCAGAAAGTGATCGACACCGGCGAGCCGCTCAACGCCGACGAACTGCGCCAGGCGGCCAACTATCTGAACGTGGAATTCAGCGGCGTGCCGCTGCACCGCGCACGCGAGGCGGTGCTCGAACGGCTCAACGAAGAGCGGATGCTGTACGACGAGCTGATGGGCCGCGCGATCCGCCTGGCGACGACGACGTTTGCGGATCTGCCGGATACGCGTCCGGTGTACATCGACGGCGCTTCGTCGCTGCTCGGCGACGACACGGGATTGACGCTCGCGACGCTGCAAACGCTGTTGCAGATGATCGAAGAGAAACAGCAGCTCGTCGAGCTGCTCAACGGATACATCGACGGACCTGGACTGACGGTCGTCATCGGCGCGGAACATCTGGATCCGTCGCTGCGGCCGTTCAGCCTGATCGCCTCGCCGTACGAGGATGCGACCGGCACCGGCACTGTCGGCGTCATCGGCCCCACGCGCATGCGCTATTCACGCGCGATCGCGGCCGTCGACGGCGCGGCGCAAGCCATCGCGCGCGTGCTGCGCGATCCCAACTAGGACATTTGTTATGGCTGACGAACGAGTGACGGAGCCGACCGAGACTCCGGGCGAGGCGGTCGTTTCCGCCGATCCGCTGGCCGACGCACAGCGCGAACGCGACGACTACTACGACCGCTGGATGCGCAAAGCGGCGGAGTTCGACAACTACCGGAAACGCGTCGAACGCGAACGGCGCGAGCAGGCGGATCAGGCCGTCGTCGACATGCTGCAGGAGCTGCTCATGATCGTCGACGACTTCGATCTCGCGCTGACCGTCGATGCCGGCGACAGCGGCGACGCGTATCGCAAGGGCATCGAGCTGATTCACGCGAAGCTCTACGACCTGCTGCGGAAGTTCAAGGTGACGCCGATCGAGGCGGTCGGCGCCGATTTCGATCCGAACATCCATCAGGCCGTGATGCAGGAACACAGCCCCGAGCACCGCGACAACGAGGTGATCGCGGAGCTTCGCAAGGGATACATGATTGGGGACCGCCTGCTCAGGCCGGCGATGGTGAAGGTAGCAAAGGCGTGAGCAAACGGGATTACTACGAAGTGCTCGGTGTCGAGCGGACGGCGAGCGAGAGCGAACTCAAGAGCGCGTATCGCAAACTCGCGATGAAATATCACCCGGATCGGAATCCGGGCGACCACGCCGCTGAAGAAAAATTCAAGGAAGCGGCCGAAGCGTACGCCGTCCTTTGCGACAGCGACAAACGCTCGATGTACGACCGCTTCGGCCACGCGGGCGTCAGCTCCGCGGCCGGCGCCGGCGCCGGTTTCGATCCGAACGTCTTCGCCGAATTCGGCGACTTCGCCGACATCCTCGGCAACATGTTCGGCTTCGGCGACATCTTCGGCGGCGGCCGTCGGCGCGGCGGTCCGCAGCGCGGCGCCGATTTGCGCTACGACCTCGAGATCTCGTTCGAGGAATCGGCGAAGGGCACCGAAACGTCGATCCAGATTCCGCGACATGAAACCTGCGAGACGTGTCATGGATCGGGCGCGGCCGCCGGCAGCTCGCCGACGACCTGTCCGATGTGCCGCGGTGCGGGACAGGTGCGCCGGCAGCAGGGCTTCTTCACGATTGCGCAAACGTGTCCGCAGTGCCGCGGCAACGGCAAGATCATCTCGAAGCCGTGCGCGACGTGCAGCGGCAACGGCCGCGTCGCGCGCGAACGCAAGATCACCGTCAAGATTCCTCCGGGCATCGCGACCGGACAGCAACTGCGTCTGCAGGGCGAAGGCGAGGCCGGCGCCGCCGGCGGTCCCGCCGGTCATCTGTACGTCGTCATCCACGTGCAGGAACACGAGCACTTCCGTCGCGACGGCAACAACTTGTTCTGCGAAGTCGGCGTCAACTTCACCACGCTGGCGCTCGGCGGCGAGATTCAGGTGCCGACGCTTGGCGATCCCGAGACGGTGAAGGTTCCCGAGGGGACGCAGACCGGCACGACGCTGCGGCTCAAAGGCAAAGGGATGCCCGACGTCAACGGACGCGGACACGGCGATCTGTTCGCCACAATCCAAGTGCGCACGCCGAAGAAGCTGAACAAAGAGCAGCGCAAGCTGCTCGAACAGCTCGCCGCGGTGCTGCCGAAAGAGAAGCTCGAACCGCGCGCCCGCGACGAGGAAGAACACGAACGGAACCTGTTCGATCGCGTCAAGGACATGTTTGGATAACAGGGTGCGTAGGGTGCCTGGGGTGCCTAAGGTGCCTGGGGTGCCAATCGTGCTTGGGGTGCCTAGGGTGCGTTATTACCCGGCGCTGGATGTGGTCGGCGAGTCCGACCTTGTCTTGGTGGCCGTCGACGACTTCTCTCCAACGGCGATCGAAGGGCACGACGAGGGGTTTCGCGTGTTTTTCGTCGATGCGGCGTCGCGCGACGCGGCTCGCGCTTCCCTGTCGCAGCGTTTTGCCGTTACGCCGATCGACGTATCCGACGAAGACTGGGCACGGCGATCGCAGGAAGGCCTCGCGCCGATCACCGTTGGCCGCATCACCGTTCTTCCGAATCCCGAATCCCGAACCCCGAATCCCGACATCGTTGTCGTAATCCGCCCGTCGATGGGCTTCGGCACCGGACATCACGCGACGACCAGGCTGTGTCTCGACGCGCTTCAACAGATCGATCTTGGCGGCAAGACTGCCCTGGACGTCGGCACAGGCTCTGGAGTGCTGGCGATTGCGGCTGATCGGCTCGGCGCGGCGTCCGCGATCGGGATCGATTTGGATCCGGATGCGATCCAGTCGGCACGCGAGAACCTCGAGCTCAATCCCGACGTGCGGCACGTGCGGTTCGACGTCGCCGACCTCGGCGCGGCGGCGCTGTCGCCTGCTGACGTGGTCCTCGCGAATCTGACGGGCGCCTTGCTCGAGCGATCGGCTCCGACACTACTCGCCACCGTCAGGTCTGGAGGCGCCTTGATCCTGAGCGGCCTGCAGTCCCACGAACGCGACACGGTCGTCCGCGCGTTCGCGGCGGCCGAGGTCGTGTGGGAACGCGAAGAGGATTCATGGGTCGGCCTGTTGTTGAAAAAATCGTGACAGTCAACGCGATCGACCCGCGGACTGTCTAATATTGACGAAACGACCATGATTCGTCCGTTGACCGCGCTCTGCGTGCTGTTGACCGTGACGCTTGTCGCGCAGCAGCCGCAACAACCGTCGCGCGATACATCAGCGCAGCAGAACCAGAAAGATGCCCCGCCGACGCCGACCGGGCGCATTACCGGCCGCGTCGTCGCGGGCGATTCGGGACGGCCGATCAAGCGCGCGCGCGTGTTCATCAACGCCGCCGAACTGCCCGGTGGACGCGGGGCGCTGACCGACGACCAGGGCGTCTTCGACCTCACCGAACTGCCCGCCGGCCGCTACACGCTGACGGTCTCGAAGTCCGGATTCGTGTCGCTCGCCTACGGTCAACGGCGTCCGCTGCAAGCGGGCACGCCGCTGCAGTTGCTCGATGGCCAGCAGCTCAAAGGCGTCGACTTCCGGCTGCCGCGCGGCAGCGTGATCGCCGGGCGCATCTTCGACGAGGACGGCGAGCCGATGGCGGGCGTGCAGGTGCGCGTGATGCGCTATCAGTATTTGCAGGGCGAACGGCGATTGTCGCCGGCCGGTAACGGACAGACGGACGACAAAGGTCAGTTCCGCGTCTGGGGACTGATGCCCGGCGAATACTACGTCAACGCGATCGCACGCAACTTCAACTTCGGCGGCCGCGGCGGCGGACCGTTCGGTGGGTTCGGCGGCGGCGGGCGCGGCGGGAGAGGCGGGCCGCCCGCCACGCAACCGACCAGTGGCGATGACGAGGAGTCGCTGTCGTATGCGCCGACGTACTTCCCTGGCGTGCCCTCGGTCGTCGAAGCGAAGCCGATTAACGTCGGCCTCAGCGAAGAGGTCACCGACATCAACTTCAACATGCAGCTCGTGCGCGCGGCGCGAATCGCCGGCACGGTGACGAATCCGGACGGGACGCCGACGTCGAGCGGCAACGTCAACCTGATGACCGACGGCACGATAGCGCGCGGTCAGATGGGCGCCAACTACGGCAGCCGGATCGATTGGGACGGCAGCTTCGAGATCGCCAACGTTCCGCCGGGCCGCTACGTCCTCCGCGCGCGAGGCACCGACACCGAGCCGCCGCAGTTTGCGTCGCAGCCGATCAGCGTCAACGGTCAGGACGTGGACGGCGTCACGGTCATCCTCGCCGCCGGCGCGCACTTCGCCGGCACGGTCACCATGTTGCCGGGTTCGACGCCGCCGCCCGACATCACGAACATCCGCATCACGGCGCCGTCGCTCGATCAGGATTCGTTCGGTCCACAGCAGAACGCGCGCGTCGATCGCGACGGCAAGTTCACGCTCGACGGCGTCGCCGCCGGCACGCACCTGATTCGGCCGAGCGGCGGCCTGCGAGGCTGGGTGCTGAAATCGGTGACGATCGACGGACGCGACGTCACCGACACGCCGATCACGCTGCGCAGCGGCCAGTCGGTCACCAACGTCGCCGTCACCTTCACCGACAAACTGAGCGAGATCACCGGCACCGTCACCGATTCGCAAGGCAATCCGGTTCCAGACTTCACCGTGCTGGCGTTTTCGACGGATCCGTCGCTGTGGCGGGCGC
Source organism: Vicinamibacterales bacterium (assembly GCA_035652075.1). Classification (GTDB taxonomy): domain Bacteria; phylum Acidobacteriota; class Vicinamibacteria; order Vicinamibacterales; family CAVVIG01; genus Gp6-AA45. Next base: position 72,914 of record DASREL010000107.1, on the reverse strand, counting down.
AATCACGGCAGATCATGACCGCGCGTCCCGATCAAACGGGCAAGTACCGGATCCGCGGGCTGCCGCCAGGCGACTACTACCTCGCGACCGTCGATCCGACGGAACAGGGCGAGTGGTTCGAGCCGGCGTACCTCGACGAACACCGCGCCGGCGCGTCGCGCATCGCGATCAGCGAAGGCGACTCGAAGACGCACGACTTCAAGGTCACGCTCAGGTAGCGCGCCGCCAGCTACAAATCGCCCCACAAAAACTGCAGCACGCTGATCGCGGCGATCGGCACCGCGTCGGCGCGCAGCGTGCGATGACCGAGCGTCATCAGTCGCACCTGCTGTTCGCGCGCCATCGCGCATTCATGCTCCGTCCATCCACCTTCAGGGCCAACGAGAATCGCGGCGTCTGACGGAATCGGCTCTCGCTGCAGCGCAGCGACCGACTCGCCTCCCCCGGCCGCAGGTTCGACGAACATCACGCGCAGCGCGGTCGGCGGCTCGGCGAGATAATTCTCCAGCGTCAGCGGCGTGCGGATCTCGGGCAGGACTGCGCGGCGCGACTGTTTCGCCGACGCGAGCGCCACGCGCCTCCACCGATCCACGCGGTTCGTCCGAATCAGCGCCGCAACGGTCGTCTCCGCACGCTTCGACACGATCGGCTGCACCGCCGCGACGCCGAGCATCACCGCGTCGCGGACGACGTCGTCCATCTTTTCGCCTTTGATGACGGCTTGCACCAGCGTGATCGGCACGTCGGCCTCGGCCGCCGGCTCGATCCGCGACTGCAGTTGCACGCGCACATCGCGCCGCACTGCGCTCGCCACCCGCGCGGCGAACTCCTGTCCGCGTCCGTTGAAGACCGCCACCGTGTCGCCGACGCCGAGCCGCAACACCCGCGTGAGATGCTCCGCCTCGTCGCGCGGGAGGACGACGAACTCGTCGCCGGGATCCAGGTCGGGCGCGAAGAACCTGTGCACGGGACGGATTATAGGTGGCGGTGCAAAAGTGCAGGGTGCAGCGTGCAAGGTGCACCTGGTGCAACGTGCGGACCGCGCACCGAAAGCACGCTGCACCCTGCACGGTGCACTCAGCACCACACTGATATACTCGCCCTGCATGTTTTTCCGCGGACAAATCATCGGGAAATACAAAATCCTCTCGACGATTGGCAGCGGAGGCTTTGGCACCGTGTATCTCGCCGAAGACACCTGGATCGACAAGAAAGTCGCGCTCAAGGTTCCGCACAAGCAAGGCGTCGACTTCGGCGAGCTGCTGCGCGAGCCGCGTCTGCTCGCGAGCCTCAATCATCCCAACATCGTCACGATCCTGACCGCGGAGAAGCAGGACAACGTCTTCTTCATCGTCATGGAGTTCGTGCCCGGCGAGACGCTCGAGTCGATCATCGCGCGCGACGGCGCGCTCGATCTGGCGCGCGCGCTCGACTACACCTGTCAAATCGCGAACGCCGTCGACCACGCGCACAAACAAGGGGTGCTGCATCGCGACCTGCGTCCGTCCAATGTCCTCGTCGCCGACAGCGGCATGTTGAAGGTTGCCGATTTCGGCACGTCGCGCTTTCTCGAGATCGCCGCGCACGGGACGACGGTGATCGGCAGCCCGCCGTACATGGCGCCGGAGCAGTTTCACGGCAAGGCGGTCTTCGCGTCGGACATCTACTCGCTCGGCGTCACGATGTATCAGATGCTGACTGGCATGTTGCCCTACGACACGCCGTCACCCGCCGATCTCGACCGGTTGATGACCGGCAGCCTCGTGTCGCCGCCGCGCATGAAGAACTCGAAGATCCCGAAAGGCATCAGCGACATCGTCATGAAGGCGATGGCGCCGCAGATTTCCGAGCGGTACCAGCGCGCGCACGAATTGCTGGACGATGTGCTGGCGGCGCGGTCGACGCGGCCACGGCAGACGCCGCGCCACACGCCCGAGGCGGTCGAAGCCGCCGTCGGCGTCGACGCCGCGCAGGAGATCCAGAGCCGCCTGAAAGCCCGCGAAGCGCCGCAGCCCCGCTTCTGCTGGCACTGCCGCAAGCCGCTGCACGCCCGGTCCGACCGCTGTCCCTTCTGCGGCGAAACACAATAAAATCAGAGCTATGGCATTCGCTGGCACCGGCAAGATCTGGATGAACGGGAAGCTCGTCGACTGGAAGGACGCGACCATTCACGTGGCCTCGCACGTCATCCATTACGGAACGGGCGTGTTCGAAGGCGCGCGCTGCTACAACACGCCGCGCGGGTCCGCCTGCTTCCGGCTCGACGCGCACATGCGCCGGCTGCAGCAATCGATGAAGATCTACCGCATGGAGTATCCGCTCGATCTCAAAGGCTGGATGGATGCGGTGCTCGAGACGATTCGCGCGAACGAGATGAAGGCGTGCTACATCCGGCCGGTCGCGTTCCGCGGATACGACACGCTCGGCGTCAACCCGCTCCCCTGCCCGATCGACGCGGCGATCATCCTGTGGGAATGGGGCACGATGCTCGGCAAGGAAGCGCTCGAGAACGGCGTCGACGTCAAGATCGCGACCTGGAATCGGATGGCGCCCAACACGCTGCCGGCGATGGCCAAGAGCTCGGCGAATTACGCGAACTCCGGGTTGATCAAGATGGAAGCGCTGCTCGAGGGCTACGCCGAGGGCATTGCGCTCGACGTCAACGGCCACGTCAGCGAAGGCAGCGGCCAGAATCTGTTCATCGTCCGCGACGGCAAGCTCCTGACGCCGCCGGTCGGCGATTCGATTCTTGGCGGCATCACGCGCGATTCGATCGTCACGCTCGCCCGCGAACTCGGCCTCAGCGTGACGGAAGCGACGATTCCGCGCGAGGCGCTCTACCTCGCCGACGAAGTGTTCTTCGTCGGCACCGCCGCCGAGGTGACGCCGGTGCGGTCCATCGACAAGATCACGATCGCGAACGGCAAACGCGGACCGGTCACCGAGCAGCTGCAGACAGCGTTCTTCGATGTGATCAACGGCGTCACGCCCGACCGCCACGGTTGGCTGACGTACGTCTACACACCGGAGCCGGCGCATGCACGTTGACGACCTGCTGAAGCTCGCGGTCGATCAGGGCGCGTCCGACCTGCACCTCAAGGTCGGGACGTTCCCGATGATGCGGGTCGCGGGCGTGCTGAAACCGATTACCGAGGACAAAAAGCTCGACTACGAAGACGTCGTCGCGATGAGTGCGGCGATCATGTCGAAGCAGCAGCTCGAGAAGTTCAAGCAGGTCAACGAGGTCGACCTCGCCTACAGCGTCGCCGGCCTCGGCCGCTTCCGCGTCAACATCTTCCAGCAGCGCGGCACCGTCGGCCTGGTCCTTCGCGTGATCCCGATGCAAATCCGGACGATCGACGAGCTCGATCTGCCCGACGTCCTGAAGGCGATCTCGCAAGAGGAGCGCGGTCTCGTCCTCGTCACCGGCACGACCGGCAGCGGCAAGAGCACGACGCTGGCGGCGATGATCGACTACATCAACAAGACGCGGTCGGCGCACGTGATGACGGTCGAGGATCCGATCGAGTTCCTCCATCGCGATCAGATGTCGATCGTCAATCAGCGCGAAGTGTCGGTCGACACGAAATCGTTCGCGCACGCCTTGCGCAGCGCGCTGCGTCAGGATCCGGACGTCATCCTCGTCGGCGAAATGCGCGACTTCGAAACGATCGAGACCGGCCTGCTCGCCGCCGAAACCGGCCACCTGGTGTTCTCGACGCTCCACACGCTCGATGCGACCGAAACGATCAACCGCATCATCGCCGTGTTTCCGCCGCATCAGCAGAAGCAGATCCGCGTGCAGCTCGCCAGTGTGCTGAAGGCGGTCGTGTCGCAGCGCCTGATGCCGCGCGCCGACGGCAAAGGTCGCGCGCCGGCCGTCGAGGTCCTCATCTCCACGCCCTTCATCCGCGACTGCATCGTCGACAAGGACAAGACGCATCTGATCGCCGGCGCGATCGCCGCCGGCGGATCGCAGTACCGCATGCAGACGTTCGATCAGTCGATCTTCCGGTTGTACGAACGCGGCATCGTGTCGCTCGAAGAGGCGCTGCGCTGGGTCAGCAACGTCGACGAATTCAAGCTGAAGATCGCCGGCATCATGACCAGTTCAGAAATCGGCCGCGACGGCATGAGCAAGAAAGAGGCGGCCGCCGCCAAACCGCCGTCGGGGCCGCCGGAAATCTCGCGGTTTGGGCGCTAGTCCTGCGTACATCGACGGCCTCAAGATGCTCGCGCGACGCGAGCTCTCCGAACTGCAAGTCCGTCAGCGGCTCCGCCGCAAGGGTCACGACGAGGAGGCGATCGACGACGCGGTGGCGCGGCTCCGCGAGGAGCGGGCGATCGACGACAGCCGGGTCGCTGAGGCGATCGCGCGGACCGAGACCTCCATCAAACGGCGCGGCAAGATGCGCGTCCGCCTGCAAATCGAACGCGCCGGTATCTCGAAGTCAGCGGCAAAAAAAGCGATCGACGAGGTGTTCGAGTCGATCGACGACGAGGAGCTGCTCGAGGCGTCGCTGGCGAAGCGGCTGCGCGGTCGAGAAAAGATTGCCGACGACCGCGAGTTCCAGCGCCTGTATCGCTATCTGATCGGACAAGGATTCGATCACGACCGCGTCATGCGTGCCCTGCAGCAGCGACGGCAGGCCTGAAGGCCTGCGCTACACTAATCGGATGACCTCGAACGAAATACGGTCGTCCTTCCTGAAGTACTTCGAGCAGCAGGGCCACCGCATCGTGCCCAGCTCGCCGCTCGTCCCCGGCGACGATCCCACGTTGCTGTTCACGAACGCCGGCATGAATCAGTTCAAGGACGTCTTTCTCGGCCGCGAAAAGCGCGACTACACGCGCGCGACGACCTCGCAGAAAGTGATGCGCGTCAGCGGCAAGCACAACGATCTCGACAACGTCGGACCGTCGCATCGCCATCACACGTTTTTCGAGATGCTCGGCAACTTCTCGTTCGGCGACTACTTCAAGAAAGAAGCGCTCCCCTTTGCGTGGGGCCTGTTGACCGACGTCTGGAAGATGGATCCGAACCGGCTCGTCGTGTCGATCTTCAAAGGCGAGAACGGGATTCCGCGCGACGAGGAAGCGTACGACGTGTGGCGGAAGCTCGGCGTGCCGTCGGATCGGATCATGGAGCTCGGCACCGACGACAACTTCTGGCAGATGGGCGACACCGGTCCGTGCGGCCGCTGCTCGGAGATTTACTACGTCCGCGGCGGCAGCGGCCACGATCCCGAGATCGAGATCTGGAACAACGTGTTCATGGAATTCGAGCGCACCGCGGACGGCGTGCTGAAGCCGCTGCCGGCGCCGTCGATCGACACGGGCATGGGCTTCGAGCGGATCAACGCGGTGCTGCAGCACAAGGAATCGAACTACGACACCGACATCTTCACGCCGCTCCTCACCGAAATCGGCCGCATCACCGGTCATCGCTACAAAGGAACGATGGAACCGTCCGATGTCTCGATGCGCGTCGTCGCGGATCACGCGCGCGCGACGACGTTCCTGATTGCGGACGGCGTCATCCCCTCGAACGAGTGGCGCGGGTACGTGCTGCGCAAAATCATGCGCCGCGCGATGCGGCATGGGAAGCACCTCGGGCTCGACGAACCGTTTCTGCACACGCTCGTCGCGGTCCTCGATCGCGAGATGGGCGACGCGTATCCCGAGCTGCGTCGCAATCGCGAGATGGTCGAGAAGACGATCGTCGCGGAAGAGAACCGCTTCGAGGCGGTCCTCACCGAGGGACTGCCGCGTCTCGAGGCGGAGCTGACGAAAGTCAGCGGCACGAAATCGAAGACGCTCGGCGGCGACGTCGCGTTTCGCCTGTACGACACGTTCGGCGTCCCACTCGACTTCATCGAAGATACGGCGGCGACGCAGGGCATCGCGATCGACAAGGAAGGCTACGAGCGCGCGATGGGCTCGCAGCGCGACAAGGCGCGGGCGGGCAGCACGTTCAAAGCGAAGTCGTCGGCGATGACGTGGAACACCGTGGGCGGCAAGGACCGCGAGCTCGAGGGCGTTGGCGACCGCTTCGAGGGATACACGACGACCGAAGTGAACGGCGCGCACGTGATCGCGATATTCGACGAAGCCGGTCAACAGGTCGAGAGCGTGCGGGCCGGCGACGCCGCGTTTGTGGCGCTCAATCGGTCGCCGTTCTATGCGGAAGCCGGCGGCCAGGTCTCCGATTCCGGAACGTTGTCCGGCGCCGCGAGCGTTGCGGTCGTCGACGGCCTGATGAAGGTGCCGAACTGGCCGCGGCTCCACCACATCAAGGTGACCCGCGGAACGCTCACCGCAGGCGACATCGTCAGCGCAACAGTCGATGCTGACGTACGGAACGCGACGCGCCGCAACCACACGGCGACGCATCTGCTCCACGCGGCGCTGCGCGCCGTGCTCGGTACGCACGTCAAGCAGGCAGGCTCGCTCGTGGCGCCGGACCGGCTGCGATTCGACTTCGTCCACTTCCAGCCGGTGACGCGCGAGGAGATCGACCGCATCGAGCGAATCGTCAACGAGCAGATCTATCGCAACACGACCGTCTCGACCGAAGTCCGCTCGACGCAGGAAGCGATTGCGGCGGGCGCGATGGCGCTCTTCGGCGAAAAGTACGGCGACAGCGTCCGCGTCGTCTCGGTCCCTGGGTTCAGCATGGAACTGTGCGGCGGGACCCACGTCAGCGCTACGGGCGACATCGGCTTCTTCGTCATCGTCGCCGAAAGCGGCGTCGCGGCGGGCGTGCGGCGCATCGAGGCGTTGACTGGCGCGGGCGCGGTCCAGTGGGCGCAGCACGAACGCGCGGCGTTGACGTCGGTCCTCGAGACGTTGCACACGCCGGCGGATCAAGCGGTCGAGGCGATCGAAAAGTTGCAGGCCGAGGCGAAGAAACTCGCGCGCGAGGTGACGCAGCTCAAGACAAGACTCGCGATGGGAGGCGGCGGTTCCGAGAGCGGCGGCGACGACATCATCGACGTCGCCGGCATCAAGCTCGCGCGGCGCAAGGTCGCGGACCTCGACAAGGACGCGCTGCGAGGACTCGCCGACTCGCTGAAATCGAAGATCAAGAGCGGCGTCGTCATCCTCGCGTCAGCCAACGATGGCAAGGTCCAGATCGTCGTCGCCGTCACGCCCGACCTGATCACAAAAGTGAAAGCCGGCCAGGTCGTGAAGGAAATCGCCCCGATCGTCGGCGGCGGGGGCGGCGGACGCCCCGATTTCGCCGAAGCAGGCGGCAAGCAGCCCGAAAAGATCGACGAGATGCTGAAAGCCGCTGAGGGCGTCGTCGCGAGAATGTTGTCGTAACGTGGGTGCGTAGCGCAGCCCTTCAGGGCTGCAGAATCGTGCAGCCGCTGCCGATAAGTTAAACTGTTGACTTACCGGCGCATGCTCAGCAGTTTCCGCAGCCCGAATGGGCTCCGTTACATCCTGACCGCAACGATAGTGCTGGCGGCCGCGCCGGCGCGCGCGCAGATCTACACCTGGCGCGACGCCAACGGACACCTCGTCCTTTCCGATCATAAGCCAGGTGAGGCGCGGAAGACGTTCGCCGTCCGCGAATCGCAGAGCATTCGCGCAACGCGGTATGTGGCTGGAGAACGGTCGCGGACGTACGATGATCTGATCGTCGAGCACGCACGCGAAAACAACGTGCGCGTCGATCTGGTGCGCGCGGTGATGCAAGTGGAGTCGGGATTCAACCCGCTTGCGCGATCGCCCAAGGGCGCAATGGGGTTGATGCAGCTGATGCCGGCGACGGCGAAACAGTACGGCGTGCGGAACGCCTACAACCCGGCGGAAAACGTTCGCGCAGGCGTCGCCTACCTGCGCGCGCTGCTCGATCGCTACGACAACAACGAGGAACTCGCGCTCGCCGCCTACAACGCCGGACCGGGCGCCGTCGACAATCACGGTCAAACGGTGCCGCCCTACCGGGAAACGAAAGACTACGTCGCGAGCGTCAATCGCCTCGCGGGCGGTCGCCCGATCGAACTGCGCGGCAGCGGCGCAACGCTCTACAAGGTCACGAAGTACGTCGACGGCCGCGCGATTCCGCTCTACACGAACACCAAGCCGACGTCCGGCTCCTACGAAGTCGTCACCAAGTAACTAAAACGGGCAGCTGGTCGGCTGGCCGTTCAGCCCTTCGAATTCGTGTGTGAACGTTGCCGTGGGGTGCATCACGCCCGACGCGTCCGCAGCCCAGTGCAGCCGCACGACGTACAAGCTGTCGTAATCGCCGGACACCCACGCCGGCACCGTAGCGCCGCCGCCGTAGGCCGTCATGATCGCCTGCGCGATCTCTACGAGGTAGGCGTGTTCCCACGACACAAACGAAACAGTGTTGTCTTTCGTCGCCGTCACAAGTGACGCTTCGACGCCGGCGACGTCCGAGTAGCTGTATTTCGCGTTGACCGGCATGCCGCCGAGTTTCACCGCCGTCGGCTCGATCGTCGCGAGCGGACGGATGTAGTTGAAGCTGCCACCGGGATCGGCGATTTTCACGCCAGGATTTGGGGCGTAGAGATACGCCGGCTTTCCGTATCGGGCGAACAGCACTGTCGGCAGTGCCAGTGCTCGGTTCATGCCCTGACACGTGATCTGTCCGTTGCCGCTCGACGGTTTTTCGCCGTGGCGGAAGAACACGATCGTCTGTTCAGCTCGCGCCTGAACTGCGGTCGCCGCCAAAAGACACACCACGGACACAGCGATACGAACACGCATCAGCAAACCTCTTTCGTTGTGGATTGCTACGAGGATACGAGCTCAGCGGGCGCGTTGGCGAGCCCAGCCGCAGAGAAAACGGAGGCTACCTATCCTCTGCTCCCTCACTCAGCGCGCTCGATCGCCAACACGTCCAAGCGTTCATACACCGGCCCGAGCATTTCTGTTCCGGCAAGGACTTCGAGCGCGACAAACGCCAGGCAGACGAACGCGCCGACGACGAAGATCGGTGGACCGACGATGCGTTGGAAAGCGAGCCAGAGGATGCCGCCGACGAAGGCTCCGGGCAGGAGCATCACCGCGACCGACAGGAGCACGCCAGCGAGCAGGATGATCCGCTGCCCCATCGCATCGACGCCGCGGGGACGCTGGTCGCCAAGCGGCACCCATGCCGGAAAGATGACCGCCGCGGCATTCTGCACGAGATACTGCGCGAACACGAGCGCGGGCATCAAGAGCAGCGCCGCCGCCGACACCGACAGCCGCGTCGCCAGCGCCACCCGCGGAAACGCCGCGGCAGAAAATGCGGTCGCCGACGCGATCGCGATCCACCCCACGATCGTCAGCATCACCGCCGGCCACGCCATCTCGCCGCGGATTACGGCCGCAGCGCGAACGGGCCACGTTTTCAGCACATCGAGGTGCGTCAGATCGCTGCGCAAGTCGGTCCGCACGACCTGCGGGCCAAGAATCGCCGCGAACCCTGCCAGCGCGATCGACACGAGGCACGCCGTGGCCGCGACGCCCTGCAGATGCAGCGCGTTGAACGTCGCAGACGTGCTGGTCACGACGATGACGATCATCGCAATGGCGATCCGCAGGACGGACAGCCCCGCGAGGCGCAGCGTCTGCACGCCGTTCTTCCAGAAGAACGCCGTCTCGGGACGGCCGTTCAGCGCGAGCGATAAGCCGGTTGCCCGCGCCCGTCCGAGCGAAGCCCGCTTCGACTGTGCCTTCGCGGCCCGTCTCGCCGCCGCATGCGCCGCCGCCTCCTCGAACGCATCGTCTGTCGCCAGCACCCAGACGACTAACGCCCCGAGGAGTGCAACGCCCCATCCGAGCGCGCGGACGTAGGCGGGCCAATCGGGCGCAAAGAGCGGACGTGCAAGCGTGACGAAAGGCCACAACGCGACGCTCGATGCGCCAGTCAGCGACACTGCGCCGAGGCGCTGGAACGCATCGCGCACGCTTTCGACCGGCGACGCGGCAAATGCGCGCACGAGTGCCGTGCCGGCCGTCGTCAACATCGCCAACAGCAACGCGAGCGGCGCCCACGCAAGCACCCGCGTCGTGACGCGCTCCGCCGTCAGCCGCGTGCGCGCCAGCGTGACCACGGTGAAATACAACTTGATCGTCACGAACACCAGCCACATCCCGATCGAAATGCGGAGGCGCATCCATCCGGTGACGGAGCCCGCAGCGAAGGCGACGATGACCGATCCAAACAAGATCCCAAGCTGCGACCGCATCATGCGGTGAACCAGCAGCGCGCGGCGCGAGATCGGCGCCGGGAAGAGAAAGGCCGTTTCGGCCTCCGAAAAGTCGAGCAAGCCGCTGTCGAACGGCAACACCCATGCGACGATGCCGAGCACGAGAAACGCGAGGCCAGCGAGCGCCGGTCCGGATGCGCTGACCATCGCGATCGCCGCCGCCGGATCGGGACCTCGGCGCTGACGGTTCGCGTTTCTCGCGCGCGCCGCGTCGAGGGCTGCATTGCGCCCGCGGGTGCGCGCGAAGATCGCGAAGTAGAAGTACGCGACGCCGACGACGGCGCCGAGCAGGTATCGCGGTTCGCGCAGGCGTTTCATCCGCCTGTTCAGCCGGTTTCTCGCGCTGCACAGAACGATGTAAAGGCTGGCCAAGAGCATTTACCTACTCGTGACCGGTGACGCGCAGAAAGATCTGCTCGAGGTTCGATCCGGCCGTCGCAAGATCGGCGCGCGTCGCGAGCTCGGCGAAGGTGCCGTCCGCGATTTTCTTCCCGCCGGCCATGATGATCACGCGCGAGCAGATCTCTTCGACGAGGTGCAGCAGATGGGACGACAGCAGGATCGACGCGCCGGCGCGCGCGCGCGAAACGATCGTCTCGCGCATGCGCCGGATGCCGATCGGATCGAGTCCGGTCAGCGGCTCGTCGAACAGCAAGGTCGTCGCGTTCCGCACGAGGCCGCACGCGATGACGACCTTCTGACGCATGCCGCGGGACAGCTCGCCCGGCAGCGACTTCTCTTTCCCGGTCAGTTCGAGTTCGTCGATCAGCGCGCGCGAGCGGCGATCGAAGTCGTCGACGGTGTACAACCGCGCGACGAGTCGAAGATGCTCCTCGACGGTCAGATATTCGAAGAGATGCGGCTCGTCCGGCATGAACGCGAGCCGGCGCTTGGCTTCGATTGGCGCCGCAAGGAGATCGTGTCCATCGATCGCGATCGTGCCCGAGGTCGGGCGCAGAATGCCGGCCAGCGACCGGAGCGTCGTCGTCTTTCCTGCGCCGTTCGGTCCGATCAGGCCCACGATTTCGCCAGCACCGACGGCGAACGACAGATCGTCAACGGCGACGAGCGTGTCGTACGCCTTGCGGAGGTGATCGACGGACAGCGCCACGGGCGGCAGTGTACATGACGCCCTTGCCATTCCACCTACAACTGTAGTAGTTATTGCTACGTCTATAGGAGCACGCGTGGCACCGAAACTGTCGAAGCTCGAATTGCAGATCATGGACGCGTTGTGGACCCTCGGTCCGGCGTCGGTCCGCGAGATTCAAGAGGCGCTGCCGGCCGCCGGCAGACCTGCCTATACGACCGTGCAGACGATCGTGTCGCGGCTCGAAGCCAAGAAGGCCGTCCGGCGCGTCAAAAAGGTCGGCAACGCGTTCATCTTCGAGCCGCAGATTACGCGTGCGAACGCCCAGCGACGCGTGATCGACGAGCTTCTCAGCTTCTTCGGTGGGCGCACGCAACCGGTCGTCGCGCATCTCATCGAAACCGGCAAGCTGACGCTCGACGATGTCCACGAGGCGGAACGAACGCTGCGCAAGCTCGCACGAAAGGACAAATAGCGATGACGCCGCTGAGACTCCTCTCGGACCACCTGCTGCAATCGACCGTCTGCGCTCTCGTCATCGCGCTCGGCACGTTGGCGTTTCGCCGCGACCGCGCCGCAGTCCGGCATGCCATGTGGCTGGCCGCATCGGTCAAGTTCCTGATCCCCTTTGCGGCACTGGTCGCGCTCGGCGGCGCCCTCGGGGTGCGCACCGCCGCGACCGCGCCCGTGCGTCGCGAGATCACGCTCGTGCTCAACGACACGCGGCTCGGCCTGCCACGCGCCGGGCTCGGCCTCGACGATCCGTCGCTGCAGGACGCGTCAGCCGACGCCATGAGCACGACGACGTGGGCCGCACTGGCGATCTGGTTCGCCGGAACGCTCACGCTCGCAACGTCGTCGATTGTGCGGTGGCGCCGCGTCGGCGCGATTGCACGCGCGAGCGCGCCGATCGACGACGGTCCTGCCGTCGCCGCGCTTCGCGCCATCGAACGAGCCGACGGACACACAACGACGATCGACCTGCGGTACTCGGACACGACGATCGAGCCGGGCGTGTTCGGAATCCGGCGGCCGATTCTGATTCTGCCGAAATCGATCGTCGATCATTTCGCCGACGATCACATCGCGACGATTCTCGCGCACGAGGTCGCGCACGTGCGGCGGCGCGACAATCTCGCGGCGGCGGTTCAGATGGCTGTCGAGGCGCTGTTCTGGTTCCACCCGCTCGTCTGGTGGCTCGGCGCACGCCAAATCGAAGAACGCGAGCGCGCGTGCGACGAAGCGGTACTCCAGTCCGGCAGCGAGCCCGAACTGTACGCGGCGACGATTCTGAAAGCGTGCCGGATCTATGTCGAATCGCCGCTCGCATGCGTCGCCGGCGTCACCGGATCGAATCTCGCCCGGCGAATCGAGCGCATCATGACGAGTCGCGCTCCGCGCCGTCTCTCCCGCGCGCGCAAGGCTGTCCTAGCATTGGCCGCCATCGGAGCCGTCGCCGCACCGATCTCGCTTGGCGCGATCACGGCGCCAGTCCGTTACGTGCAGCGCGAGGACGTCCGGACGGTGGCGCTGCGCGTGTCGCGTCCGCAGTTATTGCAGGTGACGCCGCAGCAGAGCGGACCGCTGCCGCAGTTCGAGGTCGCCTCCATCAAACCGAACACCAGCGGCAAGGGACCAGTACGGATACAGACGTCACCAGGCGGGCGATTTACCGCGATCAACGTGACGCTGAAGAACCTGGTGCAGTTTGCCTACAAACTGCAATCGTTCCAGGTCAGCGGCGGACCTGACTGGATCACCAGCGATCGGTTCGACATCGTCGCGAAAGGCGATGAGAGCAGCGACGTGACGCTGATGGTCCGCGCGTTGCTCCTCGAACGGTTCGCCCTCGGCACGCGCAGCGAGTCGCGCGAGCAGCCGCTCTACGCGCTGGTGCTGTCGCGCCCGGACGGCCGTCTCGGGACCGACCTGCATCGTTCGACGACGCGCTGCGACGACGCGAAGAATTGCGGCATCCGGCTCGGGCTGGGCACGATGAACATGGCAAGCGTCAGCATCGCGCAGCTCGCGACGAACCTGTCGGGACTGCTGGACCGCAGTGTCATCGATCGCACGGGCCTCGACGGCGAATTCGACGCGACGTTGAAGTGGACGCCCGACCAGTCGACGCCCGGTCTCGCGCTCAAGGCCGGCTTTGCGCCCGCAGGGGCGATCGATCCGAACGGGCCGTCGATCTTCACCGCCGTGCAAGAACAGTTGGGACTCAAGCTTGACGCTCAGAAGGGTCCGGTCGTCATGCTCGTGATCGATCACGCGGAACATCCCGCCAACAACTAGGAACGAACATGATCAGAACACTGATGCTGGCGGCGTTTGCCGCTGCGACGCTCGCGCAGGGCACTCCCCAATTCGAGGTCGCGTCGATCAAACCGAACAACTCCGGCGATGGGCGCGTGATGATGGGCATGCAGCCCGGCGGTCGGTTCACCGCATCGAACGTGTCGCTCCGACAACTGATCCGCAACGCCTACGGTCTGCAGGAGTCGCAGATCGTCGGCGGACCGGATTGGGTCGCGAACGACCGCTTCGACATCAACGCAAAGGCCGAAGACGGTTTCGTCGCGCCGCTCACGCCGCCCGGGCAGGTCGGACCGATCCAGCTGATGATGCGCGCGCTGCTCGCGGATCGCTTCAAGCTCGTCGTCCACGACGAGGAACGCGAGATGCCAATCTTCGCGCTCGTGTTGAACCGGCCGGACGGCAAGCTCGGTCCGCAGTTGACGAAATCCAACGTCGATTGCGCGGCGCTGACGGGACGCGGCCGCGGCGCGGCGCCGCCGCCGCCTCCGGCGCCAGGGCAGCCGATGCCATGCGGCATCCGCATTGGATTTGGAAACATGGTCGTCGGCAGCTCGCCGATCGCGCAAATCGCGACGGTCCTGTCGCAATTTGCCGGGCGCATGGTCGTCGACAAAACCGGGCTGGCTGGCGCCTACGACATGAACCTGACATGGACGCCGGACAACCTGCCGCAGCGGCCGCCGGGTGCGCCCGAACCGCTCGTCAACGGTGTGGCGATCGATCCGAATGGTCCTTCACTGTTCACGGCGGTGCAGGAGCAGCTGGGACTGAAGCTCGATTCGCAGAAGGGTCCGGTCAAAGTGCTCGTGATCGACAAGGTGGAACATCCGGTTGCGAATTGAGACGGCGTGTCTGCTGATCGCGTGCGCGATTGCCGGCACCGCGTCAGCGGCGGAACACCGCGGTCAGGTGACGTTTGCGGGACTGCCGGTCCCCGGCGCCGCCGTCACCGCGACGCACGGCGGCGAATCGCACGCGACCGTGACGGACGAGGACGGCACCTATCGATTCGCCGACCTGACCGACGGTCCGTGGACGATCGACGTCGCGATGCTTGGATTCATGTCCGCACGCCAGGACATCGTCGTCGCAGCCGGCGCACCGGCTCCGGTCTTCGCGCTCACGATCATGCCGTTCGATCAGATCGCCAGTGGCCACGTCGTTAAGAACGAGGTGAAGACCGGTGCGCCGTCGCTGACGGCGCGTGCCACCAACGGCGCAGGATTTCAACGGGCCACGGTGACGGCGACGCGCGCGGCCGATGCGCCAATCGCGGCGGGCGCCGGCGGAGACGATCGATCCGGCGATGCGGCCGAAGGCTTTCTGATCAACGGCAGCGTCAACAACAGCGCGTCATCGCCGTTCGCGCAGCTCGCCGCGTTCGGCAACAACCGGCGCGGCGCGCGGTCGCTCTACAACGGCGGCATCGGAGTAATTTTCGGCAACTCCGCCTGGGACGCGCGGCCGTTCTCGTTCACGGATCAGCCCGCGCCAAAGCCGTCGTACTCGGACGCGCAAGCCGTCGGGTCCTTCGCGGGACCCGTCAAGATCCCCGGCCTCCGCACGAAAGCGAATGTATTCCTCGGCTATCAGCACACGTCGAACCACGATGCGACGACGCAATCGACGCTGGTGCCGACGACCGATGAACGCCGAGGCATCTTCTCTTCGCCCATTACCGATCCGTTGACCGGACGGCCATTTCCCAACAACGTGATTCCCGCCTCGCGCATCAGCCCGCAAGCGGCCGCGCTGATGAATTTCTATCCGACGCCGAATGTCGATGGCGTAGGAGGATTCAACTTCCAGGCACCGGTGCTCGCGACGACGATTCAAGACGCAGTGCAGACACGTGTCATCCAAACGCTGGGACAGAAGAACCAGGTCTATGGCACCGTCTCCTTTCAGCGGACTTCGGTGGACGCCGCCAACATCTTCGGGTTCGTCGATTCGAACGTCGTCACCGGCGTCGATGCGCCGATGACATGGTCGCATCGGTTCTCGCAGTTCTTCACGCTGCGGCTTCGATATCAGTACACCACGCTCATCACGCACGCGACGCCGTACTTCGCGTTTCGACAGAACGTCTCAGGCGACGCCGGCATCACCGGCAACAGCCAGGACCCGGCGAATTGGGGCTCGCCGAACCTGGCGTTTTCGAGCGGGATCGCGGCGCTGACGAGCACGCAGTTCGCGTCGAACCGGGACCAGACGCATGCGGTCGGCGGCGAAATGCTGTGGAATCACGGCCGTCACAACGTCACGTTTGGCGGCGACGTCAAGCTGCGTCGGCTCGACGTCACGTCTCAGCAGAACGCGCGCGGCGCCTTCACGTTCACCGGTTTTGCCACCGGATCGGATGTCGGCGATTTCCTGCTGGGACTGCCCCATTCGAGTGCGATTGCGTACGGCAACGCCGACAAGCTGCTGCGCGCCACAAACGCCGATGCGTACGTGACAGACGACTGGCGCCTCAGCCCGGCGTTTACCGCCAACATCGGCGTCCGCTGGGAGTTCGAGTCGCCGTTCACCGAGCAATTGGGACGCCTGGTGAATCTCAATCTGGCGCCGGACTTCGCATCGGCGACGCAGGTGGTCTCGAGCAATCCGTTGCGTGCGGACTTCGGCGGGTTTCAACCGCGGGTCGGTGTCGCGTGGCGGCCGTTGGCCGGATCCTCGCTCGTCGTCCGCGGCGGCTACGGAATCTACCGCAACACATCGGTGTATTCAGCAATCGATCTCTTGCTGGCGCAGCAACCACCGCTGTCGACGACGCTCAGCGTCGAATCAAGCCCCACGCATCCACTGACGCTCGCCAATGGTTTCGCCACATCCGGAGCGGCCGCGACGAACACCTTTGCCGTCGATCGCGATTTCAGAGTCGGCTACGCGCACAACTGGCAACTGCTCGTGCAGCGCGATCTGCCGGCGTCGTTGACGATCGTGGCGTCGTACCTCGGCACGCACGGGACGCATCTGCTTCAGGAGTCACTGCCCAACACGTATCCAATCGGCGCCGCGAATCCCTGTCCGGCGTGCCCGTCGGGTTTCGTGTATCTCGCGTCGAATGGCACATCGGACCGGAACGCGGCGCAGCTGCAACTGCGGCGGCGCCTCCGCAACGGCCTCGCGGCATCGGTGCAGTACACGCTCTCGAAATCGACCGATGATGCAGCAGCGGCATTTCTGGGCGCCAGCATGAACGGATCGGCAATCGCGCAGGACTGGCTGCATCTGGACGCCGAGCGCGCGCCGTCGACGTTCGATCAACGGCATCTCGTCACGGCGAATTTCCAATACACCTCCGGCGTCGGCGTCTCTGGCGGCGCGCTCGTCGACGGCCTGCGTGGCGCGCTGCTCAAAGGGTGGACGCTGACCAGTCAGCTGACCGTGGGCAGCGGCCTGCCGCTCACGCCGGTCTTCCTGACCTCGGTACCCGGCACCGCGATCACCGGATCGATTCGCGGCGATGCGAACGGCGGCGCCTTCGTCGCGCCGGCACGCGGAGAATGGGGCACCGCTGGCCGCAATTCGATCCGCGGGCCGTCGCAGTTTTCGCTCGACGCGGGCGCAGGACGGTCGTTTCTCGGCAGCGGCCGCTGGTCGCTCGATTGGCGCGTCGACGCCACGAACATCCTGAATCACGTCACCTACACAGGTCTCAACACCATCGTCGGCAGTCCGCAATTCGGGTTGCCGATCCAGGCGAACGCGATGCGCAAATTGAGCAGCACGCTGCGAGTGCGATTCTGATGCTGCGTCGCGTGCTTGTGTTGATCGCGTGCGGGTCCGCGCTCGTCGCAGCGCAGCAACCCGGCCAGACGCCGGTCTTCAGAAGCGGCGCACGCCTGAACGTGGTCGACGTGACGGTCACCGACAAACAGGGCAAACCCATCGATGGGCTCACCGCGAACGACTTCGTGCTCACCGAAGACGGCGAGCCGCAGACGATCTCGCAAGTCGCCTTTCAGCGCATCGAGATCGATCCGGCCGTCGATCGTCCGCTGCCGCCGGCGCCGCCGCCTCCACCGCGCGCCGCGAGCGCTGCGCCAGCGGTGCAACCGACCATCGCCGCCTCGACGGCCGGGGCCATTCGCTATCGCGATCGGCGGCTGATCGTTCTGTATTTCGATCTCAGTTCGATGCCGCCGCCCGATCAGATGCGCGCATTCACCGCCGCACGGAAATATCTCGCCGAGCAGATCCGGCCGCAGGACCTTGTCGCGATCCTGACGTTCCAGAACGGCGCGGTCCGCGTCAAAACGGATTTCAACGGCGACCGCGCGGCGCTCCAGCAAGTCGTCGAGACGTTGATTTACGGCGAGTCGCGCGATGCGAGCGACCTGCCCGACCAGGAGACTGACGTCGGCAGCGCATTCGGCCAAGACGATGCGGAGTTCAATATTCTGAACACCGATCGGCAGCTGTCGGCGCTGCAGACGGCCGCGACGATGCTGCGGTCGCTGCCCGAGCAGAAATCGCTCGTGTACTTCTCGAGCGGACTGCGGCTGAACGGCGTCGACAATCAGGCGCAACTGCGCGCCACGATCAACGCCGCCACGCGCGCGAACGTCGCCATCTTTCCGGTCGACGCCCGCGGCCTCGTCGCCGAGGCGCCTCTTGGCGACGCGACGCAAGCCTCGCCGCGTGGGATCGGCATGCTGACCGGTCAGTCAGCCAACACACGGCTCAACCAGTTTCAACGGTCGCAGGACACGCTGTACGCGTTAGCGAAAGATACGGGCGGCAAGGCGCTATTCGACAACAACGATCTGTCGCAAGGGATCGTGCAGGCGTCGCAGTCGCTGTCGAGCTATTACATCCTCGGCTACACGAGCACACATCCGGCCCTCGACGGCAAGTTCCACCGCGTCAAAGTGGCACTGCGCAATGGACTCGCCGGCGATCTCGCCTACCGCGAGGGTTACTTCGCTGACCGCGAGTTCGGGAAATTCACCGCGGCCGACAAGGAGCGCCAGCTCGAAGAAGCGCTGATGCTCGAGAACCCCGTCACCGACATCCCTGTCGCGATGGAAATCAATTACTTCCAGTTGAATCGCGCCGAGTACTTCGTGCCGGTGTCAGTCAAGATTCCGGGCAGCGAACTGGCGCTCGCGCGTCGTCGCGGCGCCGCGCGCACCGAAATCGACTTCATCGGCGAGGTGAAGGACGACTACGGCGTGACAATGCAGAACGTCCGCGACAAGCTGGACATCAAGCTGACCGATCAGACGGCGCAGGATCTGGCAAAGCATCCGGTCCAGTACGAAACGGGATTCACGTTGCTGCCTGGCAAGTACGTGATCAAGGTGCTGGCTCGCGACGCCGAAACGGGCCGCATCGGCACCTATCAGGCGAACTTCACGATCCCGAATCTGAATCGCGAAACCGCGCGCGTCCCGATCAGTTCCGTCGTCCTCGGCAGCCAGCGCGTGCCGCTTGCGCAGGCGATTTACTCCGTGAAGAAGGACGTCGAAACCGTCAATCCACTCGTTTTCGACGGCGCGAAGCTCCTGCCGAGCGTCACGCGCGTGTTCAGCAAAAGCAAGGACCTGTATGTGTTCCTGCAGGCGTACGAACGGAGCGAGGCCACGACGCAGCCGCTCGTCGCGTTCGTGACGTTTTATCGAGGAGCGACGAAGGCGCTCGAGACGGCGCCGCTCGCGATCATCGGCGAAGTCGATCCGAAGACTAAGGCGATGCCGCTGCGCTTCAGCGTCCCGCTCGACGAGTTGGCGGTCGGACGATACGACGTGCAGGTCAGCGTCCTCGAGCCAGGCGAGTCGAAGGCCACGTTCTGGCGGGCGCCGGTCGTCGTCGTCCCGTAGCGTGGTGGTCGTCCCGTAGCGCGAAGGCTTCAGCCGAGCGTCAGTGCCTTCGAAGTGCTGTCACCGGATCGGTCCGCGATGCCCGCCACGCGGGCAGGAACGACGCGATCACCGTGATGGTCATCACGGTGGCGACACCAAACGCAAACGAACGCGGATCGGCGGCGCTGACCCCGTACAGAACGCTCGACATCAGCCGCGTCGTGGCAAATGCGCCGAGGACGCCGATCGCGGCGCCGATGGTCCCCAGGCGCAGGCCGCGCACCAGGAATCGGCGCAGCACGTCGGCGCGCGATGCGCCGAGCGCGAGGCAGATGCCGAGTTCGTGGCGGTTCTGTTCAACCGCGTAGGCCACAAGACCGTACAAACCGATCGCCGCGAGCCCGATCGCCATCACACCAAAGACGATGAGCGTGCCCGCCGCGAGCTCGTACCCGGCGAGGGCGACGCGCACCTGCTCGCTCAGCGGACGCGCCTCGAGAATCGGCAGGTTCGGATCCATCGCCTGCACGACTGGCCGTAGGCGTGCAATCAGGTCGTTGGCCGAATCGCCGGCGCGTACCTGAAGCGTCATGTTCGAGAAATACTGCTGTGCCTGCGGCAGATAGAAATAGGGACGCGGGCTCTCGGTCACCCGCGCGTACTTGAGATCCTTCGCGACGCCGACGATCGTGCGCCATTGGTTGACCACGCGAATCCGCTGGCCGAGCGCGGCCTCCGGTGTCTTCCAGAATCGCTTCGCCATCGTGTCGTTGACGATCGCGACGAGCGGTCCCGCCGTGTCGTCGCGGCGGTCGAACACGCGGCCGGCCACGAGACCGACGCGCAGCGTTTCGAAGTACCCGGGCGAGATGATGTTGTACAGGAAGCTCAAGTCTTCGTCTTTGCGTCGTACGTATTTCTCGACGGTCACGCTCCACGACGAACCGTCGACCAGCGTCAACGGCAGGTAGGCCGCCACCGTCGCGGCTTCGACGCGCGGCATCGCGCGCACGTTGTCGAGCAGTTGCTGGTAAAACACACGTCCGCGCGCCTCGTCGTACCCATTCGGCTTGAGATCGAGCGACAGCGATACGACGCCGTTTGGATCGAACCCGACGTTTGCCGTCCGCGATGCGTTCAAGCTGCGCAAGACGAGCGCCGCCCCGACGAGCAGCAGCACCGACATCGCCAGCTGCACGACGACGAGCGCGCTTCGCAGTCGGGTGCGGCCCGCGCCGCGCGGCGACAGCTCGTCCTTCATCACGTCGGCCAGATTCACGCGCGAGATCCGAAACGCCGGGACGAATCCAAAGACGACCGCGCTCGCGCACGACAAGGCGAGCGCGTACGCCGTCACGAGCCGATCCGTCGAGAGATCGAGCTCCACCTGCATCGGCGCAATCGGCGTGGACCCGAAGGACGCGAGCGGCAGCAGCGCCCGCGCGAGCACGATGCCGGCGAGCGCGCCCGGAACAGCGAGGATGACGTTTTCGATCAGCAGCAGCCGCATGACGCGTGCGCGCGCGGCGCCGAGCGCCGTTCGAACCGCGATCTCTCCACGGCGTGTCAGCCCGCGGGCGAGCACGAGGTTGGCGACGTTCGCGCACACGATCAGCAGAATCACGCCGCCCATCACGCCGAGGAGGATCACGACCGGCAGCAAGTACGTTTGCGCGCCGTACGGCGACCGCCACAACGGCAGGACTTCAGCGCGTTGGCTGAAGTCGGCGGTCGGATTGTCGGCGGCCAATTGCGCCGCGAGCACGCGCACGTCGGCGGCCGACTGCGCGAGCGACACACCAGGGCTTGGCCGCCCCAGCACCATCACCCACTGCGTGTTCCGCTGCCGCAACATTCCGGTGCCGACCGGCGCCTGCGGTGTGCCCACGGGCCGGAATGCCGCGGCGATGACCGGCTGCTCCATCGCCGGAATGAAGATATCCATCACGAGGCTGACGACGGTTCCGTGAAACGCCGGCTCGAGGACGCCGACAACCGTCAGCGGGTGCGCGTTGATGTGGATCGTCTGGCCGACGATCGCGGGATCGGCGCTGAACGCGCGCCGCCACAGGCCGTCGGTGATCACCGCGACGGGATGCTGTCCGGGTGCGACGTTGTCCGACGGCATCAGCGTCCGCCCGAGGCTGGCGCGGACGCCGAGCATCTCGAAGTAGTTGCCGGTCACCATCTCGCCCCAGACACGTTCGGCACGATTGCCAATGCCGAGGTTGAAGGAACTCATGCCTGACGCGGTCACGTTGCTGAAGACGTGCTGGTGATCGCGCAAGTACTCGTAGTCGGGATACGACAAGCCGACCGTCCGCCCGCCGCTGCTGCGCGCGACGATGGCCTGCAAGTCGGCCGGCGCGACGACGCCGGGCAGCGGCTTGAGGAAGATCGCCTTGAAGAGGGTAAAGACGGTGGCGTTCGCGCCGATGCCGAGACCGAGGACCATCACGACGACGCCTGAGAACATCGGGCTGCGCCGCAGCAGCCGCGCCGCATAGCACACGTCCTGCCAGACGTCGGCCGCGACGACTTCCCATCCGCGGCGCCAGACCGACTTGGTCGCTTCGCTCGTCAGCGTGACGTTGCCGAATTCGCGGATGGCGGCGAGCTCGGCGCTCGCCGGATCTTCGCCGGCGGCAATCCGATCGCGAACGGCCATCGCGAGGTGCGATTGAATCTCTTCGTCAACGTCGCGGCGACGCATCGGTCACTCCTTCGCAGGCTCCGGGTTCATGACGCGGCCGATCGCTGCGACGAGATCGCTCCAGTGTTCCTGCTCGCGCAGCAACTGCTTCTTGCCTTTCGGCGTCAGCCGATAGAACTTCGCTCGTTGATTGCCCTCGGTCATGCCCCACTCGGCCTTGACGCATCCGAGCTTCTCGAGGCGGTGCAGCGCGGGATAGAGCGACCCGGTCTCGACCTGCAGCGCCTCGGACGACTGCGCGCGGATCGCATTGCCGATCGCATACCCGTGCTGCGGCCCCCACTGCAGCGTGCGCAGCACCAGCATGTCGAGGGTCCCATGCAGCAGTTCGAACCGCTGCTGCTCCGGCTTGTGTCGAATCATGATGTGTAGACAATCTACACCCTACTACGTAGAGTGTCTACAACGGGTTCCAAGTCATTGCGGATTGCGGATTGAGGATTGCGGATTTATTGGTGATTTGCGGAATCGACAATCAATCCGCAATCCGCAATCCTCAATCCGCATTACACGTGCTAAGATCGTGTTTTTGGAGGACTGTCTGAACCGTGGCTAGTCATGCATCCGCGCTGAAGGCGCACAAACAGAGTCTCAAGAACCGGGAGCACAATCGGCAGTTCCGGTCGCGCCTGCGCGGCGCGTTGAAGAACGTTCGGGCGGCGATTGCGGGTAACGACCTGAAGGCGGCCAAGTCGGCGCTGCAGGACACGATTTCGCTGATCGATCGGATGGTCGCCAAGGGCATCATCCACAAGAACGCCGGCGGCCGCTACAAGTCCCGTCTATCGACGCGCCTGGCGTCGCGCGCATAACTCCACGATCAATCGTTCCAGCAGAACGCGCGGATCTCCGGCCGAGAGTTTGAGGTCGAGATCCGTGCGGAACACCGCATCGACCGCGCCGGGCACCGTCGCCGGCGCGAGCTGTGGAAACTTGGCGCGCACCAGCCAGCCAAGCTGACCGAGCACCATCTCCGGCGCCGCTCCGTTGTCGAGAATCAACGCCAGCTGACGCAGCGCTTCGCCCGGCTGCCCCGCTTCGATCGCGTTCGCCATCGCCCAGTCGTCCTGCAGCGCCGCCGGACCCGCAATCGCCCGCGCGTCGTCCATCCCAATCTTCTTCTGGCCGTACGCGTAGAGCAGGAGCCGATCGATTTCGGACCGCAGGCGCCGGACGTCCGGGCCGGCACGCTGAGCGAGCGCCCGCGCGGCCGCAGGATCGATCTCCACACCGTTCGCGGCCACGCGGTTGCGAATCCATCGTTCGGCGTCGGCCTGATCCGCAATCACGCCGCATTCGACGATGGTCCCGACCTTCTGCAGCAGCTTGAACATGCGGCTGCGCCGATCGACGGACGCGGCCACGAACACGATCGTCGTCTCTTTTTCGGGCGCGTTGAGTAGCGATTCGAGCTGCGCGAGCGCCTTGGTCGCCGCGTCGCTCTCGCGTTTCGGCGTCAGGAGCGCTTCGGCCTGCTGCACGATGACGACACGCCGCGGCGCCATCATCGGCAGCGTTCGCGCCGCATCGATGAGCGACGACACACCGTCCGTCAGCTTGTCGCCCGTCGTCCACTCGCCCGCGTGGATCCGTTCGACGTTGAACGCGCGCAGCCCTTCGTCGACCAGTTCGGCGAAATGGCCGGCGAGCGCCGACTTCTCGATGTCGTCTTCACCGGTCAGCAGGTAAATCGGATCGGTCTCGCCTGACTCGATTTGCTTGCGGACGGCGGCAACGGTCAGTGTGGCCAAATCAGAAAGCTTCCAGGATGGAGCTGACGATGGTCCGCGCGAACTCGGAGGTCATGCGCTCGAGCGCGCTGGCGTCCTGCTGGAAGAACGCGACGGGGTTGCCGATCGGCGCGCCGCTCGTGGCCGGGTAATCCTGGCGGAACATCACCGCAGGATTTTCCCACAGCACTTTGTTTTCGTGGAGATCCCTGAACTCGATCCGCGCGGTCATCGTGACGCTGTAACTGGTCGCGAGGTTGGCCTGGTTCGGATTGAACCCGACCGGCGTAATCGTCACCGCCGTTACTTCGCCGGTCAGCAGCCCGTCCACGCCGGTGTTCTGCGGCAGCACCTGATACTTGCCGCGGCCGATGAATTCCGATCGGACCTTCGTCGTCAACAGCGTCTCGAGGTTGAAAACCGTGGTGCGGTTCGTGAACGCCGGGACGCCGATCGTCTGGATATAGGCGGGCAAGAAGGATCCACGGCCCGCGAGCGCGTACCCGCATCCTGACGAAAGACAACCACAGAAGGCACAGAACGCACAGAACAAGAACAGTTTCCGTGGGTTCCGTGCGTTCCGTGGTTGACGTCTATTTGACAACGACACTGACGATGGGTCCTTTCCCAATGAGCACCTTCAGCACCGTCTTCCCCGCCGTGTGCGTTTGCACGCCAGGATCGGCGAGCGCGAGCTCGCGCAGCTGATCCGCGCTCGCATCGGCGGGCGCGGTGACACGGCCGCGCACCTTGCCGTTGACCTGCACCGGGACGACGACTTCGTCAGCCTTGGCGATCGCCGGATCGAACGCCGGCCACTTCGCCTTCGTCAGCGTGTCTGGATGACCGAGCATCTGCCACAGCTCTTCGGCCATGTGCGGCGCGAACGGCGAGATCATCACGACGAGCGCGTCGATCGCTTCGCGCAGCGCCGCGATCGTCTGCGGACGCTCGACGCGTCCCGCGGCCGGCTCCGCCTTCGTCGGCGCACCGTGCGCGGTGGTTTCGCTGAACGCATACAGCTCGTTGACGAGCTCCATCAGCGACGAGACGGCCGTGTTCAGGTGCATCCGTTCCTCGATGTCAACGGTCACGCGCTGGATCGTCTGATGCGTCTTCCGGCGCAGCGCGCGTTCGCTCTCGAGGCAGTCGTCGCCGCACGCCGGGATGCCTTCCCCGCCAATCGTCTCGCACCAGTGATCGACCATACGCCAGACGCGGACGAGGAAGCGGAAGCTGCCCTCGAGGCCGGCATCGCTCCACTCCACTTCCTTCTCCGGCGGCGCCACGAACATGACGTAGAGACGCAGCGCATCGGCGCCGTACTTCTGCAGCATGTCGTCGGGATCGACGACGTTGCCTTTCGACTTCGACATGACGGCGCCGTTCTTCAGCACCATCCCCTGTGTCAGCAGTCGCTTGAACGGTTCATCGAAGTTCACCAGGCCGACGTCGCGGAGGACGCGCGTGAAGAACCGCGAATACAGCAAGTGCAGGATCGCGTGCTCGACGCCGCCGCTGTAGAAATCGACGGGCATCCAGTAGCCGGCAGCCACCGGATCGAACGGCAGCTCGCTGTTCTTCGGATCGGCGAACCGCAGGAAATACCAGGACGAGTCGACGAACGTGTCCATCGTATCGGTCTCGCGCCTGGCGGGACCGCCGCACGTTGGACACGTGACGTTGACGAATTCTGGCACCTGCGCGAGCGGAGAGTCGCCGCGACCGGTGAAGCTCGCGAACTTCGGCAGCCTCACCGGCAGGTCGGCGTACGGGACCGGCACGATGCCATCCTTCTCGCAGTAGATCATCGGGATCGGCGTGCCCCAGTACCGCTGACGCGAAATGCCCCAGTCCTTCAACCGGTACTGCACCTCGCCCTTGCCGATGCCGCGCGATTCGGCGTCGCGGATCATCTCGGTCATCACCGCGGGGGCCTGCTTGCCGTTCCACGGACCCGAATTGACAAGCGTCCCGTAGTTGGTCGTCGCCATCGACATCGAATCCGCCACCGGCGTGTCGTCGCCATGCGTGACGACGACGCGGATCGGCAGGTTGAATTTCCTGGCGAATTCGAAGTCGCGTTCGTCGTGCGCGGGGACCGCCATCAGCGCACCGGTGCCGTACTCAGCCAGCACGAAGTTGGCGACCCAGATCGGAATCTCTTCGTTCGTGAACGGGTTGATGGCCTTTCGTCCGGTGTCGAATCCTTCCTTCGTCGCGCCGGTCAGCCGCGCTTCGCGGTCGGTCGCGCGCAGTTTCGCGGCGCGATCGCGGAACCCTTTCGGATCGCTGCTTTCGGCGGCGAATCTCTCGACCAGCGGGTGCTCGGGCGCCAGCAGCACGAACGTCGCGCCGAAGATCGTGTCGATACGGGTCGTGAACACCTCGATCGCATCGCTGCCGGATGCTGGCTGCTGGCTGCCGGCAATCGCGAACTTGACCCGCGCCCCTTCGGATCGGCCGATCCAGTTGCGCTGCATGACGACGACTTTTTCGGGCCACTCTTTCAGCGTGTCGAGGCCTTGGAGCAACTCGTCGGCGTATGCGGTGATGCGGAAGAACCACTGCTCGAGTTCGCGCGCGACGACCGTCGTCCCGCAGCGCCAGCAGGCTCCATCGATCACCTGCTCGTTGGCGAGGACCGTTTCGTCTTTCGGACACCAGTTGACCGTCGAGCGCCGGCGCACGGCGAGCCCGCGCTCGTACATCTTGAGGAAAATCCACTGGTTGAACTTGTAATAGTCCGGCAGGCAGGTCGCGATCTCGCGATCCCACGCGTAGCTGATGCCGAGGCGCTGCAACTGCCCTTTCATGTGGGCGATGTTGGCGAGCGTCGAGGCCTCGGGATGCGTGCCGGTCTTGATGGCGGCGTTCTCGGCGGGCAGGCCGAAAGCGTCCCACCCGAACGGATGGAGGACGTTGAAGCCGCGCATCCGCTTCGTCCGCGCACAGACGTCCCCGATGATGTAATTGCGAACGTGTCCGACGTGCGCGTGGCCCGACGGATACGCGAACATTTCGAGCGTGTAGAACTTCTCGCGCGAGGGATCGATCTGGACTTCGAACGCGTTCGCGTCAGTCCACGCCTGCTGCCACTTCTTGTCGAGGGCTTGTGGTTTGAACTCGGTCATCCACCTCTAATTCTACTCTTGGCGCAGCGCGGAAATCGGTTCGACGGCCGCCGCGCGGCGTGCGGGGAGGAGCGATGCCACCACACCAACGGTGACGACGGCCAGCGCGGCCGCGGCAAACAGCATCCAGTCGCCGGCCGGCGATCCGTACAACAAGTGGACGACGGCACGCGACGCGGCCCGAGCGAGCAGCATGCCGACCATGCTGCCGACCGTCACGAGAAGAACCCCGTCGCGCACGATCGCCCCGACGACCTGCTGCCGCCGTGCGCCGAGCGCGAGCCGGATGCCGATTTCTTTCGTTCGTCGTGCGACTGCCGACGCGAGCGCACCATACAGGCCGACCGCGGTCAGCATCGTCGCCAGCGCTGCGGCGTAGCCGACGAACACCGCGCCGACCCGAATCGGGCGGGTGAGACCCTCCATTTGCGTCGGCAGCGTGATCGTTTCGGCGATCGGCACGTCCGGATCGACTGCGTGGACCTCGCGTGCGAGCGCTGACAGCGCCGTAGCTGGATCGCCGGAGACCCGAACGGCCAGGCGTGAGTCGATCTCGCCAGCGTTTTGCCAGAACGGCGTGTACGCCCAGGGCTCTGCCTCGTGATTGCGCGCTTGCAGCGTGAGGTCCGCGACAACACCGACGACCCGATACGTCGTCCCGTCAATGGTCACGGCTGCCCCCAGCGCTTGACTTGCAGGCGCCAACCGCGACGCCAGCGTTTCGTTGACGATCGCGACTCGCGGTGATTGCAGGGTGTCTCGCTCGTCGAACTCACGGCCCGCGACGAGCGGCGCCCTGAGCGTGGCGAAATAGGCGGGGCCGATTTCGTTGTAGCGCACGCGCATGTGGGTATTCAGCGTCGCGGTCCCGCCGCCGAGGACAGCACCCACACCAACCAGGCTTGCGGACTCGACCGACGGGAGCGCCGCAAGCCGACGAATCACGTCGTGCTGAAATCGCTGCGCCCGTTCCGGCGTGTATTTCAGCAGTCGCGGCCGAAGCCGCATCAATGCCACGTGAGACGTGTCGTAGTGGCGGCCGGCGAGAATCATCCGCGCGCTTCCGTAGAGCAGCGCTGCCGTGCCGATCATCGCAACGGCAGCGGCCGCCTGCGCGCCCAGCAGCCATCGCGTCGTCGACCAGCGACCGCTCGCCGTTCGTGTCGCCGCCGTGACGTTGGCTCGATTGACCGCGTTGAGTGCCGGAATCACGCTGAAGATCAGCCCTGCAGCAAGCGCTGCCGCCACCGTCGCGACGACGATCCACGTTGTCGGGCTGAAGTCGTAGAACAGCACATGCCCTTCGTCATCTGTCGAGAAGAACATGCGTGCGAGCACCGCGATGAAACCGCGCGACACCAGAACGCCGCCGATGCCGCCGATCGTCGCGAGCAGCAACGACTCGGTGACGACCTGGCGGATGATGCGGATGCGACCGGCGCCGAGCGACACGCGGATCGCGAATTCGGGTGCGCGTGCCGATGACTGCGCCGTCAGCAGCCCGGCCAGGTTGATGCAGCAGACGATCCAGAGAACGATGGCCGCGCCTGCGAGGATCGCCACGAATCGTGGCTCGTCATCGTCCTCGGACATCCCGCGCGGACGACGAACGAGGACGCCGCGGTTCTGGCCGATTGGCGCGCTTTTCCATTTCGCCGGCAGGATCGCCGCAAATTCGGTGTTCGCGTCCTCGAGCGTGCGATCCGGCGCCAGCCGGCCGACCATCTGCAGCGTGTTGCACGTGTTGTCGTTGAGCGCATCGCACCACCGATAGCCGACCCGCAGCATCATCGTGGGGATATAGATGTTGACGCGCACCGGCGTCAGCATCGGAACGCTCGCGGGTGCAATGCCGATAATCGTGACGGGTACGCCATTGACCGTCAGTGACGATCCGATCGCCGTTGGCGACGCGTTGAGCCATGTCCGCCAGAAATCGTGACCGATGACGGCGACGCGATCGCGATCCGGCACACGGTCCTCGTCGGCGTGAAAAAAGCGCCCCTGCTCTGGCTCGATGCCGAGCAGCGAAAAATAATTCGCGGAGACGACCGCGCCGTTGACTTCCCTCGCCGTGCCGTTTGCCGTCACGAATAGCGGCGCGAACGGATAGTGCGCCGCGAGCGCAGCGAGCGTTGTCGTCCGATCGCGAAACGATACGTAGTCCGGATACGAGACGGGATACGCGGCGATTCCGTCGTTCGCACGTCCATGTGCGGCGGTGATGGCGACCACCTCGTTCGGCCGATCGACTGTCAGCGGACGCCACAGCAATGTGTAGCCCAGACTCGCCACGGTCGCGATCGCGGCGGACGACAACGCAATCGTGACGATTGTCGCCATCGCAGAAGCCGGGCTCCGACGCATCGCTCGGACGCCGTAGCGCACGTCCTGCAGCAGCGTCTCGACGAACGAGATCCCGCGCGCATCACGACACGCGTCCTTTGTCTGGTCGATGCCCCCGAAAGCGAGACGCGCCTGGCGTGTCGCCTCGTCGCGTGACATTCCCGACCGAACGAGCTTCTCGATCTCGCGCTCGAGATGGAAGCGCAGCTCGTCAGCCATCTCCTCGTCGAGGCGACGACCGCGCACCAGCGCACGTAGACGGAACAACAGATCGCTCAGCATCGTTTGTCGCGCAGCCCGTCAGGGCCGCCTCGTGTGTAGCGCAGTCTTCAGGGCTGCTTACGTCTGATCCAGCAGCAGACCAACGGCAGCCGTCAGCGCTCGCCATGCATCGGTCTGCTCGGCGAGCTGCCGCTTCCCTTTCGCGGTCAGCTCGTAGTACTTCGCTTTGCGGTTGTTATCGGAGACGTCCCACTCGGCTTTGATCCAGCCTTTGCGTTCGAGACGATGGAGCGCGGGATAGAGGGAACCTTGATTGACGCGCAGCGCGTTATTCGAGAACTGCTGAATGCGTTCCGAGATCGCCCACCCGTGCTGCGGTTCGAGCGCGATCGCTTTCAGGATCAGCAGATCCAATGTGCCCTGCGGCAGATCCATGTCTCCCCTTCTGCTTCGACAGGAGACAGTAGCACATCGTCAGGGTAAGTTCCAGTACCCGCCGAGCGATTGACGAACCGCGTCAACCGCGAAACGTCCGCGCGACGAGGCGACGCCGCTCGCGGGCCACTCGGGGGCGGTCATCGGCGCGTGGAGGACCGCGATCGACGCGTCCAGCGACGTGCCGAGCCCTTCGAGGTCGTAGCCGCCTTCGGTGACGGCGACGATGCGTCCGCGGCAGCATTCTTCGGCCACGGCGCGCAACTCGAGCGTCATCGCGCCGAACGCGGCGGTCGTGACCCGCATGCCGCCGAGGGGATCGCGTTCGTGCGCGTCGTACCCTGCCGAAATGATCACGAGTTCGGGCTCGAACTGCTTCAGCACCGGCGTCACGATCCGCGCGAACACGAGTTGGTAATCCTCGTTGACCGATCCCACTTCCATCGGCACGTTGACGGTGAATCCGGCGGCCTGATCGAGACCGATCTCGTCGGCCGCGCCAGTGCCGGGATAGTACGGATACTGATGCGTCGACACGTAGAGGACGTGTTTATCGTGTTCGAAGATGTGCTGCGTGCCGTTGCCGTGATGCACGTCGTAGTCGACGATCGCCACCTTCGCCGCGCCGAGCGTGTGCGCGTGCGCGGCCGCCACCGCCACGTTGTTGAACACGCAGAAGCCCATCGCCCGGTCGCGCTCGGCATGATGCCCGGGCGGACGCACCATCGCCACCGCGGCGCGGTGCGATCCACCCATCACTCGCTCGACGGCGTCGATGGCCGCACCGGCGGCCAACAGCGCGACCTCGTACGAGTCCGGCGACGTGTAGGTATCGGGATCGAGCGCTTGCGCACGCCCCGTCGTCTCGGATATCCGACGAATGTAATCGACGTCGTGCACGCGCGCGAGTTGCTCGCGCGTCGCGAGTCGCGGCGCGACCACCTCAATCCCCTTGCCGGCCCACTTCGAGGCGACCGCGTCGAACACCTCGGCACGTTCGGACCGCTCCGGGTGACCGGGAGGCGTCTGGTGTTCCGCAAAACGATCGGAATGGATCACAATGACGGACATGCGTGGGAGTGATCCTACCGTGAAAATCGCGCTCGTCACCGGCGCCAATCGCGGCATCGGACTCGAGGTGGCCAGACAACTCGCCGCCGCCGGCGTGACGGTGATCAAGACCGGACGTGACCCTGGTCACGTGGACGTCGTCCTCGACGTCACGAACGCGGACAGCATTGCCGCGTGCAAGCGGACTGTCCTCGCCGAGTTCGGTCGCGTCGACATCCTCGTCAACAACGCGGCGGTGTTGATTGGCGAAGACCGCGACCTGCTCGCCACCCCGATCGACGAGTTTCGCATGACGTTCGAAACGAATGTGTTTGGCGCCATTGCGGTCGCGCAGGCGTTCGTCCCAGGCATGGTCGAGCGGCGCACGGGATCGGTCGTCAACGTGTCCTCGGCCGCCGGCCAGCTCTCGTCGATGGGCACGTATGCGCCGGCGTATTCGATCTCGAAGGCGTCGCTGAACGCATTCACCGTGCAACTCGCCGCTGCCACTCGCGGCATGGGCGTCCTCGTCAACAGCGTGAATCCGGGCTGGGTTCGAACGCGGATGGGTGGCCCGGGGGCCCCGACCTCGGTCGAGCAGGGCGCTGATACGATTGTCTGGCTCGCCCTGCAGCCAGCCAACGGCCCGACCGGGCAATTTTTCAGCAACAGGCATCCCATTAGTTGGTAATTTATATGACTATATAGGACTATAACGAGTTTTGAGGTAGTATATGTCCTATCGATAGCTCATCATTACCTCCCTGTGCGAAGTGCGCGGGACAGTCGACGCGAGCGCTCGGCATCGACCCGGCCACTGGCGGTACCCTCATCCGCTGCGAGAGCTGCGGACATATGGGCATCGTCGGCGGCAGCGACTCGCCGCAGAAGACGGCAACGACCTGCCCGGCATGCGGCGGCGAGAACATTCGCCGCGCTGGCGCCTCGTCGGCCCAGTCACGCATCCAGTACTTCCGCTGTCTGGACTGCGATCACCTCATCATGAAAAGGAACGATCGGTAGTGGACTACGTGTTGCCGCTGACCGTGGTCGCCCTGTTCATCGCGGGCGTCTTCGCGTGGGATGCGTTCAAGCGTTGGCGGCGCGACAACGAGTGGAAGCGGCGACTGCGCGATCGGCAGAACAAATAGACGCCTTCGATTGGCGCAACCAGACGAGAAATACCATCAGCATCAGTGACGACAAAACATTGCTGATCGAGTCGAATGCAAGCAACCCTCGCACGCCGAATCGCGAGTGGCCGACGCCATCAACCCAGGTCATGTATGCGAGCGGTACGTTGGCGGCCGACACGAACAGCGCCGACCGTGTGCCGGCGGCCGCGCCACCGTCACCGAGCAGGTCGAACGCGAGCGCGCTGAACGTCGCGTAACCGAATCCAGACGCAAATGAATAGGCGCTGGCGCCGACCACGTACACAGTCGGCGTGAGCGGCGCGACCGTCATGCCGCCGGCGCACACGGCCGACAACAATCCCGCCACCGGGTAGACCAACCACCGATCGAATCGATCGCAGGCGAAACCACCGACCAGCGCGCCAACCGCCGTTACCAACCCGCTGAATACGCCGATACCGAGAGCGACCGCCGTCGAGGACGCGTGGTAATCGACGGCGATCGCCGAGAAGAGATTCATCAACGCGCCGGCGCCGACCGGACTGAGAAACCACGCGAATCCGAGCCACACGCGCGGGCTGCGGATCGTAATCCTCAAGTCTCGGAGCATCAGCCCGAAATGCTCGCGCGCGCCACGACCGGCAGGGGGCGGTTCGTCGACAGACAACACCGGCAGCGACGGCAGCACGATCAGAAGTCCGGCCACCATCGCAACAAACGCGGTCGGAGAGCGAGCCGACAGCCACACCAGCAAGCCACCGGCGACGACGCCGCCTCCCAGGTTTGCCGCTTGCGTCCAGCCAGCCGCGGCGCCACGCCAGTGGTTTGGCACCGTGTCCGCGACGAGCCCGCCGACGGCCGCACCCACGAGTTGATTGATCGCGATCCCTCCGACGACCAGCACCGTGATCGCCCGGAGCGCGCCCGGCAGCGGCAGCATCAGCGCGGCCACCATGCAGGCCGCGCTGACGATTGCGGACGCGACCAGCCATGTCCGCCGTCGCCATTTGACGTCGACCAGCGGTGCCCAGACGAAATACCAGATCGTCGGGACTACGGCGACCGCGACGACCGAGCTGATCGTCTCGACCGATACTCCGCGCGCCCGGAGGAGGAACGGAAGCACGGTCGTCACGATCCCGGAGGAACACGTTCCGTAAGGCACGTTGATGACGCCGAACAGCCATGGCCGTGTGGGACGCCGCACCGGTCTGAACTACGGCGTTGCGCCGGTTATGGATTGACGAGCAACGACTGTGCGCGCGTCTCGAGCGCCGAAAGCCGAGCCTCGAGGTCGCGTCTGGCCGCATCCAAGCCCGCGTCGTCGGCATCCGCTGCCACGGTGAACGGCTCGCCCATCGCCATCGACACGGTCGCGAACGGTTTCGGAATCTGCGTCCGATCCCAACTGTTCATCGTCCATGCCCGATCGGCTTCGAGGTGGAACGGCAGGACCGGATTGCCCGTCATCTTCGCGAGCCACACGGCGCCCGGCTGCGCGACACGCGCGGGACCGCGCGGACCGTCGAGTGTGAATCCCGCCGGCTTCCCCGCCGCCATGTCGCGCACGAGTTGCAGCATCGCCTTGCGCGCGCCGCGTGACGTCGAGCCGCGCGCGGTCCCATATCCGAATCGCTCGATGATGCCCGCGATCCATTCGCCGTCGAAGTTTTCGCTCGTGATGACGACGATGCCGCGGCGGCGGAAGTAGTAGGTGGCGGAAAGAATGCGGCCGTGCCAGAAGGCCATGACCGGCTGATGGCCGCTCTTGACGATCGCGTCGTAGTGCTCGAGCCCTTCGGTCTTCCAGCGGTAGGTCGATGCGAGCGCGCTGATGGCGCGGTAGCCGAGGATTGAGATCAGCTTGGCTTGAAATCGTTTCGAAGCGGACGTGCGCCAGTCGTTAGAGCGACTTGAGCTTGCCATCGACGAACGTCATCAAGTCGACGAACTGCGTGTCCGCTCCGGCGCTCGCCTGCGCGCCCTTCAGCATGATCGAGCAGAACGGGCACGCCGTGACGACGGTGTTCGCGCCGGTCGCCTGCAGCTGTTTGAAACGGACATCGCTGATGCGGCTGCCTGGCTCTTCTTCTTTGTCCGCGAACAGCAGTCCGCCGCCGGCGCCGCAGCAATATGGGTTGTCGCGATTGCGCTCGGGCTCCTTGATGTCGGCGCCGAACCGCGTCAGCAGCTCGCGCGGCTCGTCGACCGTGCCGGCGTAGCGACCGAGGTAGCAGGGATCGTGATAGGTGACGGCGTCTCGCTCGGCTGAGGCCTTCGCGCTACGCGTGTCGGCGAGCAGCTCGTTCACGAACACCGACGAGTGGACGATCTCGACCTGGTAGCCGAACTTGGCGTAGTCGGCGCCGATCGTCTTCACGCAGTGCGGGCACGAGGTGACGATCTTCTTCACGCCGGCGGCCTTGAAGTCCTCGATGTTGCCGTTGGCGAGCTCCTGATACATGTACTCGTTGCCGGTGCGCTTGGCGGGGTCGCCCGTGCAGCGCTCCTTCGACAACACGCCGAACTTGACGCCCTTCCGCATGAGAATCGAGAACATCGACTTCAACGACTTCTGAAAGTCGGCATCGAACGATCCGGCGCAGCCGAGCCAGACGAGGACATCGTGCTTCGCTGGATCGAACGTCTCGAGGCCGGCGGACGTCACGAACTTCGTCCGCTGATCGTAGCCAAGCCCCCAGATATTGCTGCGACGTTCGAGGTTGTTGTACATCGCGCCGAGATACTCGGGCGCGTCGCCGTTGGACACGAGACCGCGGCGCGATCCGATCAAGATCGGCAGATGCTCGATGCCGACCGGACACTGGTTTTCGCATGCACCGCAGGTCGTGCACTGCCACAGGACTTTTTCGGAATAGATCTCGCCGAGCTTTCGCTCGCGGTTCCCTTCGAGCAGCGCATCCTGCGTCTGCAGGATGATCGCCTTCGGGTTCAACTCTTTCCCTGCGCCCCACGCCGGACAGTTGACCTGACAGCGGCCGCACTCGACGCACGTGAACGCGTCGAGGACCGACTTGCTGCCGAGATCCTTGAGCGTCTCGAGGCCGACCTGCTCTTTCTCGAAGTCCAAATTCGGCAGGTTACCGAGCTCGGGCGATTTCAGGAACACCGTCACCGGCGACAGCACGAGGTGGAAATGTTTCGACGCGGGAATCAGCGCCATGAAGGCAAGGATCACCAGCATGTGGATCCACCAGTTCGCGCGGCCGGCGGCGGAGTGCTCGTCGAGCCTGAATGCGAGCAGGTACGTGACCATCAGCGTCGCGATGAACAGTGCGATGACGATCGACTCGATCGACACGTGATCGCCGAGCCCGACCGGACGGACGAACGCTCGGCGGATCAACAAATAGAGGATGCCGATCAAGACGCCCGTCGCGAACGGCGCGATGAACAGACGATACGCGTGGAACCAGCGCGCCTCGGTCAGGTCGACGATCCCGAGGCCGTAAAGGAATTCGATCGACGTGTAGCCGGCAAAGGCGAGAAAGCCCCAGAACACCAGCGCGTGCATGAAGCCGGCGACGGGGCGTTCGACGATCGTTTTTCGCTGGAAGAGGACGTCGGTCAGCCACCGGCCGATGCGGAAGCCGGCGTCATTGACGTTGAAGGTATTCGGCGCGGCGGCGATCAGGCGGACACGGGTGGCCACTTGCGCCGCAAAGGCGCCGATGAAAGCGATGAAGAGAAGCCAGAAAACGATGGTCGCTGTCATTGCGGATTGAGGAATGCGGATTGCGGATTTATTGACGATTGGCGGGGTAAATCAACAATCAATCCGCAATCCTCAATCCGCAATCCTCAATACATCGTTCACTTCAAAGCCTCGATCATCGCGGGGACTATCTCGAACAGGTCCCCGACGATGCCATAGTCGGCGATCTCGAATATCGGAGCGTCGGGATCCTTGTTGATCGCAACGACCGTGTTCGACCCCTTCATCCCGACGAGATGCTGAATCGCGCCCGAAATGCCAAGCGCGAGATACAGCTTGGGGGCGACCGTCTGTCCCGAACTGCCGACTTGACGTTCCATCGGCAGCCAGCCCGAGTCGCAAATCGGACGCGAGGCGGCGATCTCCGCTCCCAGCGCCCTGGCGAGATCCTCGGCGATCTTGATGTTCGCCTGCTCTTTGATCCCGCGGCCGACCGACACGATGCGTTCGGCCTGCGACAGATCGACGGCGGCCTTCGCCTGCTGAAACGGCGCTTCCGGCTTCTGGCGGATCTTCGACGCGTCGATGGTGACGCTGAGCGCGCGCGTAGGCGCGGCGGCGGATCCCTTTGCAACCTGATCGACGCGGTACGCGCCAATCTGGAACGTGACGAAATGCGGCGCGCTCCCCTGTGGGACGACGTCGGCGGTCAGCTTGCCCTGGAACATCGGACGGACGAATGCAGTGTCGCTGCCCTTCTTGACCGCGGTCACGTCCGTGATGATCGCGCGATCCAGCCGCGCCGCCAGTTTCGGCGCGAAGTCGCGCGTCTGATACGTGTGTGGCAGCAGCACGTACGTCGGATTCAGCTGCGCGATCGCATCCTGCAACGCCATCGTGAAGCCGTCCGGTGTGTACGGCTCGAGCGCAGCGTGCTCGATCGTGACGACCTCTTTCACGCTCGCCGCCGCCAGCTCATTCGCCGGACCAGTGGTGTTTGTGCCGAGAACGAGCACCGTGATATTCGCCGCGCCGATCTGCTGCGCGCCGACGATCGCTTCCCACGTCGCGCGATTCAGCTTCCCGTCGCGCTGTTCGGCGATGACGAGAATCACTGGATGACCCTCGCTTCCTCGCGCAGCTTGCGCACGAGCTCTTTCGCCGCTTCGGCCGGCGATCCGCCGATGATCTGCGTCTTCTTCCCTTTTTCGGGCACGTAGAGGTTCACGATCTTCTGGTGCGCGGTCAGGCCTGACGGCATTGCGGCTTTCTTGATCTCTTTCTTCTTCGCCGCCATGATGCCCTTGAGCGTCGCGTACCGCAGCTGATTGATGCCGCTCTGGATCGTCAGCACCGCCGGCAGCGGCATCGTCACCATCTGGAACCAGCCGCCTTCGAGCTCGCGCTTGACCTTCAGGTTCGAGCCATCGACGTTCACTTCCATGATGATCGTCGCGTGCGGCAGGCCGAGCTTCTCCGCGAGGATCACGCCGACCTGCGCGAAGCCCTGATCGTCGGACTGCAATCCGGTCAGGACGAGATCGAACTTCTCGTCGGCCATCGCGGCCGCGAGCGCGCCTGACGTCACGAACGCGTCAGCGGCCGCCAGCGAATCGTCCTCGACATGAATGGCACGGTCTGCGCCGCGCGCCAACGCTTCGCGAATCACCTGCGCGACCCGCGCAGGTCCACCCGAGCAGACGACGACTTCGCCGCCGTTCTTTTCCTTGAGGCGCAGCGCTTCTTCGAGCGCGTACGCATCCGGTTCGTTCATCTCGAAGCTGGCATCGCCTTCGCGGATCCAGGTCTTCGAGTCGTCCAGACGCGGCTGCCATTCGCGCGTCGGAACCTGTTTGATGCAGACGGCAATTTTCACGCGTGGTATCTCTTGAACAAGAGGGCGCCGTTGGTACCGCCGAACCCGAACGAATTCGAGAGCGCGTACTCGATCTCGAGCGGCCGGACGGTGTTCGGCACGTAGTCGAGATCGCACTCCTCGTCGGGATGGTCGAGGTTAATCGTGGGCGGCGCCAGTTGGTGATGTACCGCGAGCGCCGTGATGCCGGCTTCGAGGCCGCCTGCCGCTCCCAGCAGATGCCCTGTCATCGACTTGGTCGACGAAACCGCGACCGTCTTCGCGCTGTCGCCGAAGGCGCGCTTGATCGCAATCGTCTCGACCTTGTCGCCATGCGGCGTCGACGTGCCGTGCGCGTTGATGTAATCGATCTGCGACGGCTCGATGCCGGCGCTCTTCATGGCGCGCTGCATGACGCGCAGCGGCCCATCGCCGTCTTCCGACGGGGCCGTGATGTGATACGCGTCGGCCGTCATCCCGTAGCCGACGAGTTCGGCGTAGACGCGCGCGCCGCGCGCCACCGCGCGCTCGTGCTCCTCGAGAATCAGCACGCCGGATCCTTCGCCGACCACGAAGCCGTCGCGATCCTTGTCGAACGGACGGCTCGCGCGCGTCGGCTCGTCGTTGCGCGTCGAGAGCGCGCGCAACGCGGCAAAGCCGCCGACGCCCATCGGCGTGATCGCCGCCTCGGATCCGCCGGCGATCATCACGTCCGCATCCCCGCGGCGGATGATCTCGTACGCGTCCCCGATCGCGTGCGCTGAGGCCGAGCAGGCGGTGCACGTCGCCGAGTTCGGCCCTTTCGCGCCGAACCGGATCGACACCTGGCCCGCCGCGAGGTTGATGATCGACGCCGGGATGAAGAACGGCGAGATCTTGCGCGGACCGCCCTGCAGCATCGCGATGTGCTCGCGCTCGATCGTCGTGAACCCGCCGATGCCCGACGCGATGAACACGCCTGCGTTCGGCGCCAGGTCGGGCGTGATCGTCAGCCGCGCATCGTCCATCGCGAACTGCGACGCCGCAATCGCGTACTGGATGAAGATGTCCATCTTCTTGACATCTTTCTTGTCCAGGAACCGCAGCGGATCGAATCCGCGCACCTCACCCGCGATGCGCGCGGCGTGCTGCGACGCATCGAAATGCGTGATGGGGCCGATGCCGCTCGTGCCCGCCGTGAGCGCCGCCCAGTTCGATTCCGTACCGATGCCGAGCGGCGACACCAGGCCGATGCCGGTGACCACCACTCGCCGAGGATTCGCCATGGAGGGTCCGCCCTACTTTTTTCCTTTGGCGTGCGACTCGATGTACTCGACCGCTTCTTTCACGCGCGTAATCTTCTCGGCGTCCTCGTCGGGAATTTCGATGCCGAATTCCTCTTCGAAGGCCATGACCAGCTCGACGGTGTCGAGTGAGTCGGCGCCGAGGTCGTCGACAAACGACGCATCCGGCGTCACTTCTTCTTCGTCGACTCCCAGCTGCTCCACGATGATGCTCTTCACTTTGTCGGCTACGGCCACAGATGCCTCCTACATATACATGCCGCCGTTGACGGCGAGCACGTGTCCAGTAATATACGACGCCTCATCCGACGCAAGATAGCACGCCGCGGTGGCGATATCGTCCACCGTTCCGAGGCGCCCGAGCGGAATCTGCCGCTCGAGTTCCGCGTGCGCATCGGCGCCAATCGCACGCGTCATGTCGGTTTCGATCATTCCCGGGGCGATCACGTTCACGGTAATCGAGCGCGAGGCGACTTCGCGCGCCAGCGCCTTTGCGAAGCCAATCAGTCCGGCTTTCGACGCGGCGTAGTTCGTCTGCCCCGCATTCCCCATCTGGCCCACGACCGAGCTGACCGCGATGATCCGCCCGCCGCGCTGCTTCAACATCGGCCGCATCGCGGCCTGCGCCAGCACGAAGGTGGCGGTCAGGTTCGTCGCGAGCACCGCGTCCCAGTCGTCGCGCTTCATCCGCATCAGGAGCTGATCGCGCGTAATCCCCGCATTGCTGATCAGGATGTCGAGCCGCCCGTGCGCGCTCACGATCGCGCCCGGCACCTTCTCGAGGGCGGCGGTATCGGTGACGTCGAGCGTCAACATCGCCGCTTTGTGGCCCGCAGCCGCGATCTCGTCGACGCAGGCCTTCGCGTTGTCGCCGCGGGCGGCGGCCACGACCGTCGCGCCCTGTTCGGCAAGACGCATCGCCATCGCGCGACCGATCCCGCGCGACGCACCGGTCACGAGCGCCACTTTGCCGTCGAGTCTAAACATTGTCGCAATGATGTCGCGCGAGGGCTTTAGCCGAGCGACCCGCCAAGCGTCCTCTCAACCGCCTCGAGATCGTCCGGGCTGCCGAAGTTGACCACGGTCGCATCGCGGTGGATCTTGCGGACCAGACCGCTCAACACTGCACCAGGACCTACCTCAACATACGTTGTGACGCCTTCTTTCGCAAGACGTTGCACGACGTCTTCCCAGCGCACCGGCGCCGATACCTGACGAACCAGCGCGTCAATCGCCGCACGGGCACCGCGCTTCGGCTCGGCGTCCACGTTGGCCACGATCGGCACGCGCGGGTCCGCCACGCGCAGCGCGCGCAATTCCGGTTCGAGACGATCCTGCGCCGGCTTCATCAGCGCGCAGTGGAACGGGGCGCTGACTTGCAGCGGAATCACGCGCTTGGCGCCAAGCGCTTTCGCGCGTTCGCCGGCACGCTTCACGGCCTCGGTCGCACCCGCGATCGCGATCTGCCCGCCGCCGTTCAAGTTCGCCGCGCTGACGACCTCGCCGTCCGCCGCGTCCGCACACGCCTGGGCGACCGTGTCGGCGTCCAGGCCGAGAATGGCGGCCATCGCCCCCGTGCCCACCGGCACCGCTTCCTGCATATAGCGTCCGCGGTTGCGCACCAATTTCAACGCGTCGGCGAACGCGAACGTGCCGGCGGCGACGTTCGCCGAGTACTCGCCGAGGCTATGGCCGGCGACGAAAGCGGGCGTGATGCCTTTCGACGCGAGCAGCCGGCACGCCGCCGTGCTGACGGCGAGGATCGCCGGCTGCGTGTTTTCGGTCAGCGTCAGCCGATCCTCTGGCCCGTTGAAGATCGTCCCGCTGAGCGACTCGCCGAGCGCCGCGTCCGCTTCGTCGAACGTCTGCATGCAGATCGGGAACGCATCGGCGAGCGCTTTGCCCATGCCGACCTTCTGCGCGCCTTGTCCCGGAAAAATGAATGCGATCACGATTGATGGATGGCGGCCGCGGCGATCGTCTGCTCGACGCGCTGAATGAAGTTTTGGGAGGCAAAGCGATACGCCATCGCGATCGCGTTGCGGACGGCTTTCGCGCTCGACCGTCCATGGCCGACGATCGTCACGCCGGCGACACCGAGGAGCGGTGCGCCGCCGTATTCCGAGTAATCGACGCGCCGTTTGAAGCGCCGCATCGCCCGCCGCGTCAACATCGAACCGACCATCGTCGTCACCGTGCTCGACAACTCTTCGCCAAGCAGCGTCTCCATCGTCTCGACGAGCCCTTCGCTGATCTTCAGCGCGATGTTGCCGGTGAAGCCGTCGGCGATGATGACGTCGGCCGTCCCGCTGTAAACATCGCGCGCTTCGACGTTGCCGATGAACGTCAGCGGTGCACCTTTCAGCAACCGGTGCGCTTCGCGCGTCAGCTCGTTGCCCTTCGTCGCTTCCTCGCCGATCGACAGCAGCCCGACGCGAGGATGCTCGGTGCCGAAAATCACTTTCGCGTAGACGTTGCCCATCACCGCGAACTGCAGCAAGTGATGCGGGCGGCATTCGACGCTCGCGCCGACGTCGAGCAGGATCGCCGAGCCGCCGCGCGTCGGAATCGTCGCCGCCAGCGCCGGCCGATCGACTCCCGGCAGCATCCCGAACGCGGCGTGCGCCGCCATCACCGTCGCGCCGGTGTGTCCCGCGCTGACGAGCGCCGCCGCCTCGCCGCTCTGCACGAGCGACGCGGCGACCTTGATCGTCGCCTGCGGTTTCCGACGCAGCGCTGCCACCGGCGAGTCGTCCATCGCGACGACGTCGGCTGCGTCGACGAGTCGAATGCGCTGGGGATCGACGTCGAGGTGCCGCGCGAGCTCGGGCTCGATCGCGGCCGGAGGTCCCACGAGCGTGACACCGAGATCGAAGTGTCGCGCCGCGGCGAGCGCGCCGTCGACGATGTTCTGCGGCGCGTAGTCGCCGCCCATCGCGTCAACGGCGATCCAGATCATCTAGCGATCTATTCCTCGTCGACCGCGCGCGCCTGACGGCCGCGGTAATAGCCGCAGTTCGAGCAGACGCGGTGCGGCGGTTTCGGCTCGTGGCAATGTGGACATTCGCTGAGGCCGACCGGCTTCAGCGCGTCGTGCGTGCGGCGCTTGGCCGTCCGCGTCTTCGAGTGTCGTCGTTTTGGATTCGGCATCGTTAATTCCTCTTCAATTCACGCAGCGCCGCGAGACGTGGATCGTCCCAGGTGCGTTTGCAGTCGCACGTGTCGCGGTTCAAGTTCGTGCCGCACTCCGGGCACAGGCCGCGGCACTGTTCCGTGCAGAGCGGCTTCATCGGCAGCGAGAGGTAGAACTGCTCGCTCATCAGCTGTCCGAGGTCGATCTCCTCGTTCTCGTAAAACGCCGTCGTCAGATCGTCTTCTTCGATTTCATTTTCGCCTTCGCCGGTGTGTGCCGACTTCGGCTGGTACCGCAGATCGAAATGCGCGTCCACCGGCCATTGGAACGCCTCGAGACACCGGCTGCACGGCAGTTCGAGCGTCGTCTTGACGTCGCCAACGAGGTGGAACTGGTCCTTGTCCTTGAAAATGTCGAAACCCAGGGTCACCGGTTCGACGACGCGAAAGGCCTCGGTGTCGCGCGCGAAGGCATCCACGGGGTACGACTTGTCATACCGCTCGTGGGCCGTCCGTATCCGGCTTAAGTCCAATAGCATCAAACCATTGAGTATACCTTAATCAATCGCCCAGGGCTTCGGAATGAACAGCTGCTCGTAGAGCCGGACCGCGTAGCGGTCGGTCATCCCGGCAATGAAATCCCGGGTCGCGCAGTCGAGCCCCTCGGCGTCGATCGTGCGCTCGTCGAGGAACTCGGTGGGGCGCTCGCGGACCTTTTCCCACAGCCCGGACAGGATGCCGGTGGCCTTCTTGAACTCCGCCGTCGCGATCGTGTTTTCGTAGACCGCTTCGAACAGAAAACTGCGCAGCCCGAGCACCGCCGCGAGCACCGTGTCGCTCATGCGGATTTCGGTCAGCCCGCCTTTGAG
The DNA here is from genome assembly GCA_035652075.1 of Vicinamibacterales bacterium. Lineage (GTDB taxonomy): Bacteria > Acidobacteriota > Vicinamibacteria > Vicinamibacterales > CAVVIG01 > Gp6-AA45. Next base: position 29,876 of record DASREL010000107.1, on the reverse strand, counting down.
CGTTTCGGTGACGACGTCGGTGACGAGCGTGCCGATGCGCGCGGACGCCGTGTGGCCGAGCACCGTGATGTGCTCGCGCGGGAGATCGTCCGGATTCAGCAGGCCGGCCCGCGTCGCGTCGTCGATGTCGTGATTGACGTAGCCGATCAGATCCGCGACGCGCATGATCTGGCCTTCGATCGTGCTCGATCGCAGATGGGGCGGCATGCCGACGGGCGCGCCCGACTTCCCCTTCGAGTGTTTCGCGATCCCGTCGCGCACTTCCCACGTCAGGTTCAAGCCCTGACCGTCGTTCTCCAGCTTGTCGACGATCCGCAGGCTCTGCTCGTAGTGATTGAACCCGCCGGGCATCAGCCCGTCGATGACGCGCTCGCCCGCGTGGCCGAACGGCGTGTGGCCCAGATCGTGGCCGAGCGCGATCGCCTCGGTCAGTTCCTCGTGCAGGCGCAGCACCTTCGCGATCGTGCGCGCGATCTGCGAGACCTCGAGCGTGTGCGTCAGGCGCGTGCGGTAATGGTCACCGGTCGGCGCGAAGAACACCTGGGTCTTGTGTTTCAGCCGCCGAAACGCTTTGCAGTGGATGATGCGATCCCGGTCCCGCTGAAACGCCGGGCGAACGTCGTCTTCGCGCTCCTCGCGCAGGCGGCCTTTGGAGTTGGCGCTCTTCGCGGCCTGCGGCGCAAGGATCTCGCGCTCGCGCTGCTCGAGTTGTTCGCGGAGCGTCACGCGCTGATTGTACTGAGGAAGCTGGTGCCGTTCGCAAGACGGCCGACGCCGAAGTTCTCGGCCAGCGTCTGCGCGACGTCGGCGAAGGTGCGGCGAATACCGAGGTCGACATTCTCGCGCACGCGCGTGCCGGTGACGAGCAGCGGCACATACTCGCGCGCGTGATCGGTGCTCGGCGTCGTCGGATCGTTCCCGTGGTCCGCGGTCACGATGAGGAGATCGTCCTGGCGCAGGCGCGGCAGGATCGCGGCGAGCCGCGCGTCGAAGCGTTCGAGGTTGCGCGCGTAGCCTTCGGTGTCGTTGCGGTGGCCGTACTGCGTGTCGAAGTCGACCAGGTTCGTGAAGATGAACCCGCGGTCCAGCTCCGCCATCTGGCGCTCGACGTTGTCCATCCCGTCATCGTCGCTCTTCGTGTGGATCGCCTTCGTGATCCCGCGTCCCGCGAAGAGATCCTCGATCTTGCCGATCGCGACGACCGGGATGCCGGCGGCCTTCGCGCGGTCCAGAAACGTTTCGCCCGACGGCGGCAGCGCGTAATCGTGACGATTCGCGGTCCGCTTGAAGCTGCCCGGCGCGCCGACGAAGGGTCGCGCGATGACGCGGCCCACCCCGAGGCCTTCGCCGACGATGCGGTAGGCGACTTCGCAGGCGCGATACAGCTCGGGGACGGGCACGATGTCCTCGTGCGCGGCGATTTGGAAGACGCTGTCGGCCGACGTGTAGACAATCAGCTTGCCGGTCCGCATGTGCTCGGGACCGAGCTCGTCGATGATTGCGGTCCCCGAAGCGGCCTTGTTGCCGAGGACACCGCGTCCCGTCTGGCGGGCAAATTCTTCCAACACGTCGTTCGAAAACCCGTCAGGGAATGTCGGAAATGCCTTGTCCAGGACAATTCCCATCATCTCCCAATGTCCAGTGACCGAATCTTTCCCTGCCGACGCCTCCGCCATCTTCCCGAACGCGGGAAGTCTGACTATTTGGTCAGACTTCTTAGTCAGACTGTTCAGTCTGACGATTTGGTCTAACCCCAGCGCGCGGAGGGTTGGGACCCTCAGCGGGACGCGACGGTCGATGTTGGCGACCGTGTTGCTGCCCTGATCTCCGTAGTCCGCCGCATCCGGCAACTCGCCGATGCCGACGCTGTCCATGACGATGACGATGGCGCGCGTGAACACTAGGAGTGGGAAAAGTAGTTGGCGACCGGCTTCGGTGTTTTGATGCCGGCGATGGCGTGCTTGAAGATCATCTGATCGGTGCCCTGCGTTTCGAGCACGACCGCGAAGCGATCGAAGTTCTTGATGCGCCCCTCGAGCTCGTGACCGTCCATCATCCGGACGGTGACGGTCAGCTTCTCGCGCCGCACGTAGTTGAGGAAAACGTCCTGGATGTTAGCTTGTGCGTTCATCGATGAAGCGCGTGACGGCCGCGATGGTGGACGGCGAATCGCCGGGACCGTCGAACCACGTTAGGTTAGGCTCTTTGCGAAACCAGATCAACTGCCGCCGAGCATACCGGCGGTTCTCCTGCGCGATGAGCGCGCGCGTGGCCGCAGCGTCCCGCACACCGTGCAGGTGCTCGAGCGCCTGCCGATACACCAGGCCACCAAACGGACGTGCGCTCTCCGGAATCCCACGCGCGAGCAGTGTCCGTATCTCGTCGAGCAACCCGCGCTCGAACTGCACGTCGACGCGACGCGTCACCCGCTCGGAAATGACGGCCGCCGGCATCGTCAGGCCGATCGCGATCACATCGACATCCGGAATCGGTGACGCGGTCAGTGCGAAGTGCGAGGTCAGCGGCGCGCCGGTGAGGAAGAACACTTCGAGCGCGCGAACGATGCGCTTCAGATCGCGCGACTGGATGCGGACCGCGGACTCGCGATCGACGCGCGCGAGCATGCGATGCAGAAACTCGACGCCGCGCCGCGCCGCAATCCCTTCGAGGCGCTCGCGCAGTTCGGCGTTGCGGCCGGGACCGGGAAACAGCCCGCGCGTCAGCGCACGAAAATAGAACCCGGTGCCGCCAACGAGGATCGGCAGCGTGCCACGCGCGTGCAGTTCGCGAATCACCGCCGCCGCGTCGCGCGCAAACTGCGCCGCGGTGTAGTCCTCGGTCGGATCGACGATGTCGATCAGGTGATGCGGAATGCCGTGGCGATCCTGCGGCAGGACCTTGTCGGTGCCGATATCGAACCCGCGATACACGGCCGTCGAATCGCAGTTGATGATCTCGCCGTCGTACTTCTGCGCGAGCGCGATGCCCAGCGCGCTCTTCCCCGTCGCCGTCGGACCGAGGACGGCGACCAGCCGCTTAGTGGACACGGATCAGCACGTACAGGACGAACGCGATCGCGAGGATCAGCAACCCGAGCCGCTGGCTGCGCGTCACCGTGGTGGTTGTTCGTTGTAGTAGAAGGTGACCGTGAAGAAGGCTTTGTCGGCCGGATATTCCGGCGGCAGCGGCTGCGTCGGGTTCGAGCCGGACAACGCACCGAACGCGGCGCTGTTGAACGCATCGATCCCTGACGGACCGACCACGTTCAGATCGGTGATCGAGCCGTCTTTGTGAATGTTGAACGAGATCACCACGTGGCCCCGCTGCGACATCGCGGCGTACGGGATGAACCAGTTGCGCTTGACCTGCGCGATGAAGCGTCGAATCCACGGTCCGAACTCGACGCCCTTCGTATCGAACTGGATCTCAGGACCGAACTGACCGCCGCCGCCAGGATTCTCGAACTGCTCGTTCTGCACGTATCGCTGCAGGTTGCGCAGCGCATCGCCGAGATTTCCGCCTGGCGTCGCCGATCGGCCGTTGGTGTTCGACGGCTGCGTCGATCGATTCGACGGCAACTGCAGCGAGCTGCTCGACTCCGACATGCGCGGCACCGAACTGTCGATTTGCGGCTGATTCGGTTGACTGTTGCGCGCCATCTGCTGCGGTTCCGGCTGCGGTCCCTGTCCCCTCGCGACCTGCGGCCGCTCCGCAGGCGCATCCACGCGCTCCGGTGAATTGCCGCGATTGAATGGCAGCGGATTCTGCGGAGTCGGCGCTTTGAATGGCGTCCGCGCTTCGCGGTTCAGGTCCGACGGCTCCGCATTCGGCGGCGGCTTCGGTACTGGTCGTTCGATACGCGGCGCCACGAACACGAACTGCGTGTGATCCTGCTGCGGCGCGAGCGCGAGTTGTGTCGGCCTCTCAGCGGGTACGAACAGTTCCGGAAAGTAGCGCGGCGCGAGGAGAATCGCAATCACCACCAGCAGATGGAAGATGATCGTCAGCAGGACGACTTCCAGCCGCGTCAGTGCGCGCCCGACGACGGCTATGTCGGGGTGATAATCCTCGAAATCGAAATACATGAAGGAGTTACAAGCAGTATAGCAGTCGGATTACCGTCGAGCCTCATAAAGAAAGACGGCGCCAAGGGTCAGTGGGACTGCATGAATCTCGACAAATCCAGATTGTCGAAGAATTGTCACGAACTCAGCAGGAGTGAGCCACGCGTCGATCGACGCTTGCAAGTATTTGTATGCGCCCTGGTGTCGCGAAATCGCACGTCCGAGTCGTGGCAACACGGTATGCATGTACCACCCGAACACGTCGCGGAACACCGGCGTCGTCGGCACGGCAAATTCGAGAATCGCGATCCGTCCACCCGGTTTCAACACGCGCAACATCTCGCGGCACGCCGCCGGCACATCGGCCACGTTGCGAATGCCAAAACCGACGGTGACGCCGTCGACCGATCGATCGGCCAACGGGATGCGCATCGCATCGCCGCGCAGTAACGTGATGCGCTCCACGGCGCCAGCACGCCGCAATTTGTCGTGACCAATCGCGAGCATGGCGCCGGCGAAATCGACGCCGACGACCCGGGCGGCCGACGGCGCCGCCTGCATCGCCTCGATCGCCAGGTCGCCAGTGCCGGTGCAGACGTCGAGAACCGTTTCGCGCCCGGTCAACGCGAGCGACCGGATCGCGCGGGCGCGCCAGCGGCGATCGATCCCTCCGCTCAGAAAATGATTGAGGAAGTCGTAGCGGCCGGCGATCGCATCGAACATCCCCGCGATGCGCGCCGGCGTCTTCGAGACGTCGGTGCCGTCATCGTGCATATAACGCGACGACGAGGACGAGCAAGTAGAGGATGCCGACGTAGCCGTTCAGATCGAACGCCCGTTTGACCTGCGAGAGATCCTCGGCGCTGACGAGCGACTGCTCGTACACCAGCAGCGCGGCGACGATCGCGACGCCGCCGAAGTAGATCGGACCGAGCGTCGTCACGACACCCAGCGCTGCGAGACACAGGACGGCGACGACGTGCATGCATCGCGAAATCGCGAGTGACTGCCGCACGCCGAAGCGGACGGGAATGGATCGCAATCCGTGCGCGCGATCGAAATCGAGATCCTGGCAGGCGTAGAGAACGTCGAACCCGCCGACCCACGTGCCGATCGCGAGCGCGAGCAGCCACGGCTGCCAGCCGCCGCGACCGCCGACCGCGAGCCATCCGCCAACCGGCGCGACCGCCATCGCGAGGCCGAGAAACAGCTGCGTCCATGTCGTGTAGCGCTTCGCGAGCGAATACCAGAACACGATCGCGAGCGCCACCGGCGACAGCGCGAAACAGATCGGATTGAGTTGCCACGCCGCGACGACGAACACCGCGGATGCAATCGTGACGAACGCGGTCGCCTCGCGCGCGGTCATCGCGCCGCGCGGCAGCTCGCGATTCGCGGTCCGCGGGTTCAACGCGTCGATGCGCGCGTCGACGAGGCGGTTGAACCCCATCGCGGCACTGCGCGCGCCAACCATTGCGACCAGAATCCAGATCACCGTGCGCAGCGTCAACGGCGATTGCTGGGCCGCGAGCAGCGCGCCGGCCAGCGCAAACGGCAGCGCGAAGACGGAGTGGCTGATGCGGACGAAAGACGCGTACGTGCGGAGGTGGTGCAGGGTGCCGCGTGCAGGGTGCAGGGTGCTGCGTGCAGGGTGCAGGGTGCTGCGTGCAGCGTGCACGGGTGCGCCCTGCACCGGTGCACCGTGCACCAAAGCACCATGCACCTGTGCACCGTGCACTTCTGCACCACTGTTCTCGTCTATCCGTCTATCCATCGCACCTGCCGCTGCTCTATCCCGCTCACCAAATATTCTTCCACATCATCGACCTCGATCGGGATGTCGACCGCGAGCAGCCGCGCCCGCTTCCCCGCGTCGATCGTGCCGTAATCGGCGTCGAAGCCGAGCGCCCGCGCGCCGACGATCGTCGCGCTCTCGAGGAGCGCCGCTGCTGGCACTCCCGGCGCCAACGCACGCATCGTCGCGACCTCGGCAAAGACGTTCAAGTCAGGTGTGCTGGCGAGGCTGTCGGTCCCGACGGCGACTTTCACGCCTGAGCGATAGAAATCGGCGATCGGCGGCGCGCCAGCGCCCGTGTGGCCGTTGCTGCGCGGACAGGTGACGAGCGTCACGTCCTTCTTCGCCAGCCGTTCGAGGTCCGCCCCCGACATCTGCACGCCGTGGACGGCCAGCACGCGTCCGTCGAGGAATCCGCAGTCGTCCAGGAACTGGACCGGGGATCCGCCCGGCGGCACCCACTTCGGATCCCAGGAGCCGATGGCTTCGAGCAGCGCGCGCCACGGGCCGCCGCCGGTTCGTATGAACTCCACTTCTTCCTGCGACTCGGACAGGTGCACGCTCGTCGGCGCGAACGGATCGCGGTCGACCGCTTCGCGAATCGCGCGAAACATCAGCGGCGCGACCGAATACGGCGCATGCGCGGCAAGGCTCGCGCGGACACGATCGGTGGCCGGTAGCTTCGCGATCGCGTCGGCGGCCTGCTCCACCACCGCCTGCGGGTCCGCCGCGTTGAAGCGAATCAACTCGTAGAAGACGACGCCGGCAAGGGGACTGCGGCTCAAGGGCGCGAACGTCGCGAGCGTGTTGCTGATGTCGCCGACGACCGCGGTCCCGGTCGCGATCGCTTCCGCGATCCCAATGTCGATGCCGTCGAGGATTTCCGTCGACATCGGATCGGGCCGCTTGCGCCGCGCCTCCATGACGCCGCGAATCCAACTGACGAAGGCGGGTGCGGGCGGCACCTCGTCGCGCATGTGCGACAGCTCGAGATGGGTGTGCGCGTTGACGAGACCGGGCATCACCGCCACGTATCCGAGATCGATTTCGGCCTCGCTGGTGTTTGCCGAGCGGCGTCCGGTGGCGATCACGCGGCCGCGATCGATCGCGATCCAACCGTCACGAATCGGCGGCTCGCTGATCGGCAGGACCCAGGCGGCGCGGTATCGGATCAATTGCGAATGATACGGAGCTGCTTGCCGGCGCGGCTGCGCGCCTCGTAGTTGACGAGTTCGTCCGGCACATGGGTGTCGCCGTCGGCGCGTGCGGTCGCAAGCTCCAGCATCCGCGGCACGCTGCGCTCGCGGCAAATCGGATCGCCCAGGATCTCGTAGTGCATGTTGCGGCGCTTCGGGATGAACCCGGCGTCCTCGACGTTGCGGACGATTTCGACTTCGTCCATGCAATACGCCGCGCCGGCAGCGCGGACGACGTTCTCTTCGATCATCACGCTGCCCATGTCGTTCGCGCCGAACGCGAGGCTCAGCTGACCGACCTTCCCCCCTTGCGTCACCCACGAGGCCTGCAGGTTGTCGAAGTTGTCGAGGACGATGCGCGCGATCGCGAGCGTGCGGAGGTAGTCGATACCGGTCGCTTCGCTGCCGGCCAGCTCGGTGTTCGACGGTTGATAACTCCACGTGATGAACGCGGTGAAGCCGCCGGTCTCGTCCTGCAGCGCGCGCAGCCGCAGCAAGTGTTCGAGCCGCTCTTCGTCGGTCTCGACGGTGCCGTACATCATCGTCGCCGTCGTGCGCAGACCTTTGCTGTGCGCGTGGCGCATCACGTCGAGCCATTCGTCGGCGGTCGCTTTGCCGTAACAGTGCAGCTCTTTGCGAACGCGGTCGACGAGGATTTCCGCTCCGCCGCCGGGGATGCTGTCCAGACCGGCGGCGATCAGCCGATCGATGATCGCGGGAACCGGCAGTTGCGTCAGCCGCGAGAGATGGATGACTTCCGGCGGCGAGAGCGCGTGCAGCTTGAATGTCGGATACCGTTCCTTGACGGCGCGAAAGAGATCTTCGTACCACGACAGCGGCAGGTCGGGATTGTGTCCGCCCTGCAGCAGCAGCTGCACACCGCCGACGGCGATCGTCTCGTCGATCTTGCGGAACAACTCATCGAAGCCGAGGACGTACCCTTCCGACGATCCGACCGGACGGTAGAACGCGCAGAAGTTGCACTTCGCCACGCAGACGTTCGTGTAGTTGACGTTGCGGTCGATGATGTAGGTGACGTAGCCGTCCGGATGTTTGCGCGCGCGGATACCGTCGGCGAGCCGACCCAGCAACGCCGTCGGCGCGTGACGATAGAGCGCGAGCGCTTCGTCCGCGCTCACCCGCTCGCCCGCCCGAACCTTGTCCGCGATCCGATCGACCATTAAAAAAATTCCGGAACCTTCGCGCTCGGGACGACGCCGACTTCGGCCGCGTAGCGATAGAACGTCTCGAGGCCCGCTCGCTCGTCCTCGCCGAGATGGTACTTGATATTGTGCCGTAGGTAGCGGCCGCCGGTGTCCCAGCGCTCGGGCATCCCTTCGAGAAATTCGCGCGCGAGCTGCTCGGGCCGCTGTTCCCCTTCGTTCCGCGCGTGCTGCAGCGCCTCCACATCGTCCGCGGCCAGCGCGCCGGCGCGACCGGCCCAGAATGCGTACACGAACGGCAGGCCCGTGAAGCGCGTCCAGACATCGCCGAGATCGATCTTCTCCAGCGGCTGGCTGTTGGCGGCTGGCTGCTGGAAGAGCGCATTGTCTCCAATAATCAACGCGGCATCCGCGTGCGCGAGCATGTCGTCGAGATCGGGTCCACGCGATTCGAACGTCGGGTTGATCTTGAAATGCTTCGCGCAGAGCACGCGCGTCAACGCGACGCTCGTGCGCGAGCTCGTGTCCATCGCAATCGACGTCACGTCGGCGATCGGTTTCGTCGTGAAGATCGCGACCGAGGCCACCGGACCGCTCGAGGCGATCGCGAGATCCGGAACGATGCGATACGGACCGCCGCGCAGATATTCGATCGATGGGATCAAGCCGATGTCCGTCTCGTGCGCGTGCAGCAGCCGCGCGCACTCGGACGGGACGTCGTAGCGAACATCGAACCGCGGATATCGGTCGAGCCCGTACACGAGCGGACGGGCATTCAGATAGCCAACCGCGCCAACCCTGACTGTGTTCATTCGGAAATGGCGTCGAAGCGGCCGGAGCGCTCCACTGGTTCGAACCCGGCCGCGCGGATGTTCCGGCGGATTTCTTCGAGCGGCGACCGCCGGTGCCCTTGCGATTGATCGTCCTCGGCGGCGATCGCGTCCACGTCGTCGGCCCCGACTGTCAAGGCGACCTGCGCGAGTTTCGGTCCATACAGCGACCAGTCCACCTGGATCGACGGAATGTTGTCGCACACGATCCGCGCCAGCGCGACCCGCTTGACATCGTCGTAGCCGGTCGACGGCGCCGCGGGATTGACGCGGCGCGGCAGCGGCGCAAACGCGCGAATCACGGCGACGTCACGCTGGAGGTCTGACACACCTTTGAGCAGGGGCAACGGATCCGCGGACGGCGACTGATCGACCGTCAGCCGCGCCAGCGCGAGGCCGGCGATGTTCAGGGCTTCGATCGAGCGCCGTGCGTCTTGCAGCTTGTTGATGGGCGCCTCGGCGATCAGCTCCAGACCGGCGCCGCGCAACTCTTCGAGAAGCGCACGCAGCGCGATCTGTTCGGTCGCGGCGAGCGATTCGAGATCCGCGAGCGAAAACGCGGACACGGCGACGCCGCTCGCGGCCGCGATCACTTCGCGCACGCGCTCGGCGGCACTCGATCGCGCCGACGGCGCGCCGGTGATGCGTACTTCGCCGGCGGCGGGCGGAATCGTGGTCGGCGCGCCAGGTTCGGCAGAAACCGTCGCGACGCGGACGAACGTCGTCTTCGTCCCGTGGAGGCGACGACGAACGTCGTCTGCGAGCATGCCGATGCTGATGATGTCGTGCGACGCCGCGAGCGTGACCAGCTCTTGATCCAACCGATCGAGCTTACGACAGCGTCGGTCCGAAGAACAAGCCGATGACGAGACCAATCGCGAGCGCGAGCGCCCACCCGAGGACGCAGACGGCAATTGCGCGCGCGGTGCTCGTGTAGTCGAGCGCCTGACGGACGCCGACGACCATGGCCGCGAGCATCCACACAGACGTCGCCGCGAACACCGGCCACGTGGCGCCCGGCATGATGCCGAAAATCCGGAAGAGACCCGGCGTCGCCGCAAATCCGGTGGTCCGCAGTAACTGGCCGACATCGGCGCGCGTTTGCGGCGTCGGCATCAGTCGATACCCGATTTCGAACGTGAGGAGCGCCCACGCGGCCCACCCGAGCAGCGCGAGCGTCGTGAAGAACAGGATGCTTTGAAGCGTGATGTCGCCGAAACCACGCGCACCGAAGCCGGTCGCGAGGCTCGACAGCAAGACGACGGTCAGCGCCTGACCGGTGGCTGTCGGGTCTGCTTCGACCTCTTCGTAGATTGGCGGGTCGAGCGAGAGTGCGCCAATGAGCCGCATCACGAACCCGTTTGTTGCAGTTGTGGTGGCCATACAGCTCAAGAATGCAACGACTATTCCGCGCGCTTTTCCATCACCTCATACATACGTGACACGTAGGCCGGGTTGACGCCTGGACCGTTGATGCTCGCGTACTGCGCTTTGTGCGCGGACATGTCGATTTGCTTCGCCGCGTCGGCGGCTGGAACCTTCTTATCGTGCAGCGCCGTGGCCTGCTTCCAGAGATCGCGCAGGTACGCCTGGAACCAGTCGATCCGCTCTTTGCCTTTGAAGGGTTCGCCGTGGCCTGGGATCACGTCGGTGAAGTCGACGGGTTTCAACTTCTCGAGTGTGTCCGGCCAGACGTCGACGAACCCGTCGATCAAGTTGGCGATTTGGTTGACGAGCAGATCTCCGGTGCACAGCACTTTCTCTTTCGGCAAATAGACGACCACGTCGCCGCCGGTGTGGCCGCGACCGAGATACAGCAACCGGATCTCGCGATCGCCGCGCCACAGCGTCATGCGCTCGTCGAGCGTGACGTTGGGCGCGATCGGCGTCAGGTCTTTCAACTGCGGCGCCAACGTGTTCTGGCCGGCCAACAGATTCCCGAGCATCCCCTTCTTCATGTAGTCCGGCGCGCTCAGCCGCGCGCGCGTGTACTCGGTGCCGATGATGTCGATCGGCTTGGGAAACGCCTGGTTGCCGTCGGTGTGGTCGTAGTGGAAATGTGTGTTGATCAAGAACCGCACCGGCTTGTTCGTGATCGTCTTGATGTCCTGCAGCAACGCGCGTCCGGCGTCGGGCGTCATATGCGAATCGACGATCACCACGTCGTCTTGATTGACGATCACCGCCGAATTCGATCCGGCGTTCGACGTGCTGCTGCCGATGGCGCTGTACACACCAGGCGCGATCTCTTTGAACGTGTGAGAGGACGTCGGTTGCGATTGACCCCTGCCAACTGCAACTGAGACGGAAACGGCAACGGCCACAGCGGCGAGCGGAATCCAGCGTGTTGTCATGGTGTGTTTTCGAAAGTGAGGTCCAGCGTGTAATCGCCGAAACCCGGCATCGCGTACGCGAAGTCGTATCGGCGCGGGAGTAGCGTGTTGACGTCAATCCACAGGGTGCCGGTGGCTTCGATCTCCGATTGCGGTGACGTGGCGGGCACGCGGAGTCCGCGCGCAGTGACGCCGTCGTTCTGCTTGATGCCGACGTCTTCGAGTCCGCGCGCATCGGCCAGGACGTCGAACACCTGCGCGCGTTCACGCTCGTCGAGCGGACGCGTAACCGCGCCCTGCTTCACCCGCGGCTGACGTCCGCGCATCGCGCGCCCCACGGCCTGCAGCGTCTGCGCAATTTCTTCTGACGTCAATTTCGCCGGCGAGGCGAGCCGCGCCCCAATCGCGCGGTCGGGCCCACCACACGCAACCGCGCACAATGCCATCACGCACACCGCACTACGCACCACGCACCATCTCTTGTGTGGCATTCATTGTGCACAAAAGCGTCTGGAGGTCCAGAGATGGCATCAGTCGCGTCACTCCGTGAACATCTTGTCGAGGAACTGAACGATTTATTGAACGCTGAACAGCAGCTCATCGAAGCGTTGCCGATGATGGCCGAGAAGGCCTCGCGCAAGGAGCTGCAGTCGGCGTTTCGCAAACATCTCGCGGAGACCAAGACGCACGAACGCCGCGTCAGCCAGGCGCTGAAGGCGCTCAAAGAGGATGCATCGGGCAAGACGTGCGAGGCGATGGAAGGACTGCTCGAAGAAGGCCAGGAGCTGATGGAAAGCGGCGAGCCTGGCGCGCTTCTCGATGCGATGCTGATCACCGCCGCGCAAAAGGTCGAGCACTACGAGATCGCCACCTACGGCACCGTCCGCACGTACGCCAGCGTCCTTGGCGAGAAACAGGTCGCGAAGCTGCTCGAACAAAACCTGAAGGACGAGAAGAACGCCGACAAGAAATTGACCGCGATCGCCGAGGGCGGCGTCAACCGTGCGGCGTCGAAAGAATGGCACGACCAGACGCTGAAGACGATGGACGTGCTGCAGCGCGGCGCACAGCTCGTCGGCCAGACCGTCGGCGGTGCCGTGCGGCGGTTCATGCCGGCGCAGGCGAGCGATACAGGTTCAAGGGGTTCAAGAGGTTCAAGAGGTTCAAAAGGTTCACGTGGTTCAAAGCGATCAGGATCGCGCAGTCGCTGAGTTGCGGCGGCTGATCGACGGCATCCCGGTCGCGATGGTCACCACCGTCGCGACCGACGATGCGCTGCATGCGAGGCCGATGCTGCTGGAGCGCGTCGAGCGGGATGCCTCGCTCGTGTTCCTCACTCACCTCTCGTCACAGAAGACCACCGACGTCCACCGCGATCCGCGCGTCAACGTCACCTTCATCAGCGACAAGGGCGATCGCTACGTCTCGGTCAGCGGCCGCGCCTCGGTGACGCACGATGTCGCGCGGATGCATGAGATGTGGAACCCGACGTATCGCGCGTGGTTTCCGAAAGGTGCCGACGATCCGGACAGCGCGATCTTTACCGTGACGATCGACCGCGTGGATTACTGGGACGTGCCGTCGAGTCGATTAGTGCGCCTGTGGGGCGTCGTGCGCGCGGTCGCGACCGGTCAGGTTGCGGAGGCCGGCGAGCACGACACGATCGTGTTCGGGTCCGGCTGAACGCCGAATACTACATACGCAGGCGAGAGAGGATTTCGGCGGCGCGGCGGCCGGCGGCTTCGGTGGTCGAGACCCGAGCCGGCCAATTGCGCGTGTACCCTTCGCTCGCCCACTTCTTCGTCGCGTCGACGCCCATCTTCCCTCCATACGCCGGCAAATCCGCCGCATCGTCGAGGTCGTCGACCGGCCCTTTGGTCATCTGGATGTCGCGGAGCGGGTCGTAGTGCGTGCCGACGATCCACGCGACCTGGCTCAGATTGTGGACGTCGACATCCTTGTCGACGACGATGATCGTTTTCGAGAACATCAGCTGACCGAGTCCCCAGAACGCGTTCATGATCTTGCGCGCGTGACCGGGATACCGCTTGTCGATCGACACGATCACGAGATTGTGGAAGATGCCCTCGGCTGGAAAATGCATGTCGACGATCTCGGGCAGCGTTTTCTTGATCATCGGCAGAAAGATCCGCTCGCTCGCCAGCCCGAGGTAGTAATCCTCCATCGGCGGCACGCCGACGACCGTCGTCAGGTACGTGGGCTTTTTCCGACGCGTGATGCACGTCAGGTGGAACACCGGGAAGTCGTCGGGCTGCGAGTAGAGGCCGGTGTGATCGCCGAACGGCCCTTCGCGCCGGCGTTCGCCCGGCTCGACGTAACCCTCGAGGACGAAGTGCGAACTCGCCGGGACCTCGAGATCCACGGTGACGCACTTCACCATCTCGATCCGCTTCCGCGACAGGAATCCACCGAGCAACAGCTCGTCGAGTCCCTCCGGCATCGGCGCCGTCGCGCAGTACGGCAACGCCGGTTCGGCGCTGAGCGCCACCGCGACGTCGAGTCGCTTCCCGAGGCGCTCGGCGACGCGATAGTGCTGCGCGCCGCCCTTGTGACGCTGCCAGTGCATCCCCGTCGAGCGTCCGTCGTACACCTGCATGCGATACGTGCCGATGTTGCGCATGCCGGTTTCGGGATCTTTGGTGAACACGAGCGGGAACGTGATGTATTTCCCGCCGTCCTCGGGCCAGCATTTCAGGATCGGCAGCGAGTCGAGGGGCGCGTTCTTGTCGACGACTTCCTGACAGGGCGCATCCTTCACCGTCTTCGGCATCAGATCGCGCAGGCGGCCGACCATCGGCAGCATCTTCAGCGCGTCCATGATCCCTTCGGGCATCTGCGGCGTCATCAACTCGTCGATCTCGGATGCGAGATCGTCCAGCGCCTTCACGCCCAGCGCGAGACACATGCGCTCCAGCGAGCCGTACACGTTCGAGGCAACGGGGATGTCGTAGCCGGTCGGCGCGTCGAACAGCAGCGCCGGTCCGCCGCCAGGCATCTTGCAGACGCGATCGGTGACCGCGGCGATCTCGAGATTGGGGCTGACGGGATCGGTGATGCGCGCGAGCAGCTTGCGGCGGTCGAGATCCGCCAAGAAATCAGACAGGTCTTGGTACATGGGCTTGGCCACGAAAGCCACGAAAGCACGAAGCCCACGAAAGGTCTTTTGTACAAAGAGTGTTTCGTGCGTTTCGTGTTTTCGTGTGTTTCGTGGAGTTCACATCTTATCCGTAATTTGTTGCGCGAGGGCCAGCGCTCGCCGCCCCTGCGCCCCATCAACCCGCGGCGCACGCCTGGTGGCGACCGCATCCACGAAATCCTCTAGCTCGCGCTTGAGCGGCTCTTCGTTCGCGACCGCGACATCTCCGCCTTCGATCGAGGGTTTGGGCCCGGTGCCCTTCACCAGCTGATATCGCTCCACCTTCTGCGCGGCGTAGTCGATGGACACGTACGCGGACGGCTGGAAGAACCGGATCTTGCGCACGCGATCGCGGCTGATGCGGCTCGCCGTGAGGTTCGCGATGCAGCCGTTCGCGAAGCGCACGCGCGCGTTCGCGATGTCGACGCGGCCGGTGAGCACCGGGACGCCAACGGCGTCGATCGACTCGATCTCCGAATTGACGAGCGAGAGCACGACGTCGATGTCGTGAATCATCAGGTCGAAGACGACGTCGATGTCGAGGCTCCGCTCGGGGAATGTGCCGAGGCGATGGACTTCGATGAAGCGCGGATCGGTCAGCAGCGGTCGCGCCGCATCCACAGCGGGGTTGAACCGCTCCGTCTGGCCGACCGCGAGTATCGCGCCGCCCTTCGCCGCCGCGGCAATCATGGCGTCTGCTTCGGCGAGCGTTCGGGTCATCGGTTTCTCGACGAGGACGCCAACGCCCGCGGCGAGAAACGGCGTCGCGATGACCGCATGCTGCTCGGTCGGCACCGCGATCGTGACGGCGTCCACGCGGTCGTGCAGATCCTTCGTATCGAACAGCGCCCGAGTCCGGCTCGCCGCCGCGATCTCCTCGGCGCGCGCCCGGTTGGTGTCGACGACGGCCACCAGCTCGACACCCGGCAGCGACGCCAGGATCCGGGCGTGGTGACGACCGAGGTGGCCGACGCCTACGACCGCAACACGCTGCGTCATCGCGATCGTCCCACGATGCAGATGCCGGCCGCGTCCGCCGCTTTGACGATCGCGTCGCCGTCGATCATCAGCGTCTTGCCGGCATCCACCGACAGCAGCGTCGCTCCGGCGGCCCTCATCGTCTCGATCGTCGACACGCCGACGACGGGGACGTCGAACCGCATGTCCTGATTCGGTTTCGCCACCTTGATGATGCGGACACCGGCGCCGGCGAGTTGGCCGGCGCGCGCGATGACGGCGTCGGTCCCTTCCATCGCCTCGACCGCGACCACCGCCGCCGACTTCACCGCGATCGTCTGGCCGATGTCGATCCCGGCGATCGTGTCCGCGACGCGATAGCCGAACTCGAGGTCGCGGCGCTCTTCTTCGTCCGGCGCTCGCGTCGTCAACGTCCCCGCGCGCGCCATCAGCGGACCGAGAAACGCCGTCGAATCGATCAGCGAGATGCCTTCGCTCTTCAACACGTCGGCGACGCCGGAAATCAGCGAGTCGGTGTTCTTCGTCGCGAGCCGCATCAACACTTTGCCGAGCGTCAGGTCGGGGCGGATGTCGAACAGCTTGGTGTGCTTCACCTGTCCCGCCATCAGCGCCTGCGAGACACCGGCCTCTTTCAGGAGCTTGATGCAGGCGCCGAGCTGGCCGATGGAAATCCAGTGGAGCGGCGCGGCCGGCGACCGCGCCGCGGCGTCGGCGAGATCGGGAAACGTTTCTTCTTTGAGCGCGATGACGGTGACGTCGTGGCCGGCGGATCGAGCAGCCTCCAACACCAGGAACGGGAATCGGCCGTTGCCTGCGATGAGGCCCAGCTTCATTCGTCCGCCATGATTTCTTCAGCGCGCCGCGTGGCGCGCCGGAGGATGACGCCGCGCTGCGAGGTGCGGATGAAGTCGATGATGTTCTGGACTTCGTCGCACGCGAGCGACTTGTCCTTCTGGATCTTGTCGAGCGCGCGCGTCGTATTCAGCTTCGACTGCAGCAGGTACCGGAACGTGCGCTTCAGTTTGTCGATCACGTCTGGCGAAATGCCGCGCCGCATCAAGCCGATCGTGTTCGCGCCGAAGATCCGCGCGGGACGGCTGCCGACCGTTTTCGCGTATGGCAGCGCGTCCTTGGTCACGACCGAGTAGCCGCCGATGAACGCGTGCTGGCCGACGCGGCAGAACTGATGGACCGCTGACGCGGCGCTGATGTTCGCGTAATCCTCGATGGTGACGTGACCGCCAATCATCGCCTGCGGGCCGAAGATGATGTCGTTGCCGACGTGGCAGTCGTGCGCCACGTGCACGTACGCCATGAACAGGTTGCGATCGCCAATGCGCGTCTCGCCGCCGCCGCCTCGGGTGCCGCGGTTGATCGTGACGAACTCGCGGAAGATATTGCGCTGGCCGATGACGAGCTTCGTCGCCTCGCCCTGATATTTCAGATCCTGCGGCGCGAGCCCGATCGACGCGAACGGATAGATCTCGGTGTCGTCGCCGACCTCAGTCCAGCCGTCGATGACGGCTGACGCGCCAATCTTGACGTTGTTGCCGATGCGCACGTGCGGACCGATCTTCGCCGATGGACCGATCTGCGTCCCCTCGCCGATGACCGCCCGCGGGTCAACGATCGCTGTCGAATCGATCTCGGTGCGATCGGGACGCAGCCCGATCAGGAGTTCGGCTTCCGCCACGATCTGCTCGCCGACGTACGCGGTCCCCTGCGCGCGCGCCAGCGACGACCGCCGCTTTCCCATCGAGATCTCGAGGCGCAGCCGGTCGCCGGGGACGACCTGGCGCCGGAACTTCGCATCGTTGACGCCGCGCAAGTACACGCGCATGTCCGGCGGCCGATCCTCGCGCTCGAGCAGGAGCAGCGCCGCGACCTGCAGCAGCGATTCGAGCATCAGCACCGCCGGCAAGAGCGGCGCGCCCGGAAAATGTCCCTGGAAGAATTCTTCGTTGACCGTGACGTTCTTGATCGCGACGAGCCGCTTCCCGCGCTCGCACTCCGTGATCGAGTCGACGAGGATCGACGGATAGCGGTAACAGAGACGATCGAGAACGTGCGGGATGAGGGCTGTCGAAGGCAAGGGATTAGTGGTTAGCGGTTAGGGATTAGAAATCCTACTACTAATCCCTGATCCCTAACCCCTAACCCCGGTAGGTGTTACTGCTTTGGCGCGGCGGCAGGTGCGCCGCCGTCCATCGCCTTGATCACTTCAGGCGTGAGGTCGAGGCCCGGCGCGGCCCATGCGAGGCCGGCTTCGGCCGAGTTGAACAGGAGGTGCAGCCCTTTTTCGGCCGCAATCTTGTCCACGATCGGCTGCAGCTTGCGCAGGAACTCGTCCTGCACGTTCTTCTGCAGTTCCTGGATCTCGGCCTGCGCGTCCTGCTGGAAGCGCTGGATGTCGACCTGCTGCTTCTCGATGTCCTTCTCGAGCTGCGTGCGCGCGGCGTCGTTCAGCATCGAGCCGCCGGTCTGCAGCTTCTGCTGATCGGCCGCCAGCTTCTTCTGCTTGTCGTTGTTCTCGGTCTGCTTCTTGTCGGTCAACGTCTTCACGCGCCCGAGGCTCGCCTGTCCCTCTTTCGAGTTCTGGAAGACGATAGCCGGGTTGAAGAACGCGATCTTTGCGCCCGCCGGGAACGGCGCGGGTGGCTGCGCGGCCGGCGTGGGAGCAGGCGCAGCCGGCTGTTGCGTCGGTGCCGGGGTGGGTTGCGCGGGCTTGGCTTGGGCCGGTTGCGCGGGCTTCGGCTGCGCAGCAGCCTGGGCGAACACAGGGGCCGCGGTCAGCACGAGCGACGCGGCAAGAACCACAACTTTCATTACTGCGAATCCTTTCGTGAGCGTTGGAAGTTCTTGATTCTACACCAGATGCGCTTAGAACGTCGAGCCGACCGCGAACCGGAACTGGAACGCGCTCTGCGGCTGCAACGTGTTGTCGAGGACGCCATTCCGCTGCGGGTTATACGCGAAGATCAACCGGAACGGCACGTTCAAAACCGGCATGAAGAAACGCACCTCGACGCCGGTCGACGTCTTGAAGTCTTTCCAGGTGAAGTTCTGGCCGGGGACCAACTGCACGTTCAGCTGGTCGAGCGGCACGAACGGGTTGCTGCGGATCTGGTCGCCCGCCTGCACTTCGCCGGCGTCGTAGAAGAGAATCGCGCGGACCGGACCGGCAATCGTGATCTGCTCTTCCACGTTGAAGTTCAGCAGCTTGTTGCCGCCGAGGACGAGGCCCGTGCGCGGATCCTGCGGGCCGATCGACCGGATGTCGAAGCCGCGGACGCTGTACTCGCCGCCGAGGAACAGCTTCTCGAAGATCGGCAGGTCGACGGATCCGGAGAACTGGTGAATGTACTGATACTGCGCGCGGAGGCCGAGCGTCAGGCGCGGCGCCTCTTTCAGGTACCAGACGCCTTCGAGGAACGGCTTGTAGAAGTTCGTGTTGCCGCCCAGGCCGGCAAGATCGAGCGACGCCGTAAAGCGCTTGCCGTTTGTCGGGAAGATCGGCTGGTCGACCGTGTTGTAGACGATGCTCGGGACGACCTTGCTGACGATGCGCTCGCCGTTCTGACCGATGAGCAGCGAATCGCGCAGGAACGGATTGCTCGCGAGCGTCAGCGGGTCGGTATACAGGTCGTTGATCTCGTCGACGCGGACGCGCTGATAACTGTAGTTCGTGAACATGCGCGTCCACGAACTGAGCGGGAAGCCGAACGTCAGCGTG
The DNA here is from genome assembly GCA_035652075.1 of Vicinamibacterales bacterium. GTDB lineage: Bacteria > Acidobacteriota > Vicinamibacteria > Vicinamibacterales > CAVVIG01 > Gp6-AA45. Next base: position 10,627 of record DASREL010000107.1, on the reverse strand, counting down.
GCGCCGACCGACCGCTGCGTGAACTGGCCGATGTAGCGGATGTCGGTCTTGAAGATCTGCGCGCCGCCGGTGATGTTGCGGTCGAACAGGAACGGCTCGGTGAACGACAGCGAATAGTTCTGCGCGCGCGACCCGCTCTGCAGCGACAGCAGCAGGCTCTCGCCGCGGCCGAGGAAGTTCGCCGTCTGAAACGACAACTGACCGAACACGCCTTCGAATTCGGAGACGCCGGCGCCGAAGGTCAGCGAGTTGCGGTTCTGTTCCTCGAGCTTCAGCTTGACGTCGACTTTGTTCTTCTCATTCGGCGTTTTCTGGACGTCGACTTCGCCCGGCTTGCCTTCGAGCGCTTTGAAGTAGCCAAGCTGATTCAGCCGCTTGACGCTGAACTTCAGCGCTTCGGTATTGAACGGCGCCCCTTCGACGACCCGCATCTCCCGCCGGATCACGTTGTCGTGCGTCGTCGTGTTGCCGACAAACGTCAGGCGGTTGACGAAGAACTGCTCGCCCTCCTGCAGCCGGACGGTGACGTGGACCGTCGGCGTCTCCGACGAAGCGGTCTTCGGTTCTTCGGGCGCTGCGAGCGCCGCGGGCGCCTCAGGCACAGACGGATTCGGGTCGTCGCTGAACTTGTAGTCGGGGAACCCGGTGAACTCGTAGTAGCCGCCGGTCCCGTAGGTCTCTCGCGCTTTGTCGAGGCCTTTGCGGATGTTCTTCTCCGAGTAGTACTCGCCGACCTTCGTCTTGAAGAGCGGCTTCAGGTACTCCGTCTTCACGACCGTGTTGCCGGCGATGTCGAATTCGCTGACCTTGTATCGCTTGCCCTCGTTGACCGGAATCTTGAGCTCGACCCAGCGCGTTTTCTTGTCGGTCGAGTCCTCGATCACTTTCAGATCCGGCACACCGACGTTCGCTTTGATGTATCCGCGATCGCGGTAGTACGCCATGATCTTTTCGGCGTCCTCGTCGAACTTCGTCTCCTGATAGGTGCCGCCTTCGCCGAGCGTGCCGGCAATCCACGACCAGAGGTGCGCGAAGTCCTGGAACCCGGGACGATCTTTGTTGTCTTTCAGCTGCCGCTTGAGCTGACTCTCGCTGACCGCCTTGTTGCCGATGAAATCGAGGCTGCGGATCTTGACCTTCGGCCCCTCGTCGAGATTGAACGTCAGGTGGACGAGCTTCGGTCCGCCGCCGGGGATCTCTTTGATCTCGGGGGTGACTTCGGCGAACTGGAAGCCCTTCTCCTTCATCATGTCGCGGACGACGCCCGCCACTTTTCGGACGAGACCCTGATCGATGAAGGTGTCGAGCCGGATCTGCGCGTCAGCATCCTTCAGCTTCTCGTCGATCTTCGACGTCTCGATCGCTTTCGACCCGACGTAGTCGACAATCTTGACGCGCTGCCGTTCTTCCAGGTTGTAGGTGACGATCTTGCCGATGGCGCCGTTCGGAAACTTGTAATCGCTGACGTCAATCCAGAGGTTGTCGAGAAACTTCGTGTTCCACAGCCGATGGAAATCGGCTTCGATCATCTCTTCGGCCGCCGTGTCGTACGGCAGCCAGACGCCCTCGGACGGACGGCTCTGCTTCAACTGAATGTAATAGAGGTAGGTCTGCGGCTCGATAACCGACTGATTGCCCTGCGCCTCGAAGCACGGCGCAATGAACAGGACGACGGGGGTGGACCCCGCCGGGGGCTGCGCCACGGGGCGAGCCTGGACGCCGCACACGGTCACTGCGGGCATCTGCTGCGCCGCCGCCGGCTGCTGAGCGGCAGCTGGCGCGGCGACCGCGAGCGCCGCGATCAATGACGAGAAGACTCTCTGGTGCATCAAAACACTTATGTTACAGGATTTTAGACGGCGGAAGGCGTTTAGCGGCCGGTTCGGAGGGGTAGCCGAATCGTAAAGGTCGCGCCTTGACCCGGCCCTGGGCTGCTCGCCCTAAGCGTGCCGTGATGCGCATGGACGATCCCACGCGCGATCGACAGCCCGAGACCGAGCCCTTTGTGCCGCCGGCGCGCCGGATCCGCCGATTGGCGGAAGTGCTCGAACAGGTGCGGCAACAGCTCGGGCTCGATGCCGGCGCCCGTGTCCTCGACGACGATCTCGGCGAAGTCGTCGTCGGCGGCGACCGCAACGGCGATCGATCCATATTCCGGCGTGAAGTTGCGAGCGTTCGTCAGCAGGTTGACGATCACCTGCTGCAGACGCGCCGCATCGCCGACGATCGCGATGGGTGCTGCTGGCAGCGTGACGGCGATCGGCGCCCCGCTGCGGCTGCCGACGGCATCAACCGACGCTCGCACCACATCCACGAGATCGATCGGCCCGAGTTCGACTTCGAGCTTCCCGTTCTCGATTCGCGCGACGTCGAGCAGATCGTTGACGATGCGCCACTGCTGTGCGGTCGCACGCTCGATGGCATCGATCGCCCTCGCCCGCTGTTCCGGCGTGGCATCGTCGCGGCGCAGCCGCGCAATCCATCCGAGCGACACGTTCAGCGGCGAGCGCAGTTCGTGCGACAAGACCGCAATGAAGTCGTCCTTCAGGCGATTCGCCCGCGCGAGCGCCGCTTCCGCCCGGTGCGTCCGATCGAGGGCGTTCAGCGTCGCGACGAGCACTTCAGGGTTCACCGGTTCGGTGAGATACGCGTCAGCTCCGCCATCGAGACCTTTGATGCGATCCTGGTCGGTGATGGCGGTCGCGGACACCTGAACCACCTGCATCGGCACGGATCGATGGCGCGCCTTGAGCTGCCGGCACACTTCGAGGCCGCTGATATCCGGCAGGTTGACGTCGAGGATGACGAGATCCGGGTCGCGGTTCGCGGCGATCGACAGCGCGTCGTGTCCCGTGGCGGCTTCCACGACGTCGAACCGCGCGCGGCGAACGATTTGGGATTTGGCGAACCGGCCCGCCTCCTGATCGTCGACGACGAGCACGAGGGAACGCGACGCGCCGGCGGCCATGGTCATGCGATCTTACGCTCGATCGCTTCGGCGATCGCGCGTCGAAGCGAATCACGCGTCAGTGTGGACTTCGAAAGGACACCAGCGACCGGCGCAAGCCGATCGCGTTCGTTCGTGCTCAAGCGCTGCGACGTCACCACCACGACCGGCACGCCGGCGGTTGTCGGATCGGCACGCAACCGTTCGAACACATCGAAGCCGGTCATGTCGGTCAACCGCAGATCGAGCAGGATGACGTCGGGCGGCTGCTCGTGCGCGCGCAGCAGACCATCGCTGCCGCTCGCCGCTTCGATCACGACGTGCTCCGGGTCGTTGAGCATCTGCCGAATGATGAAGCGCGATGCTTCTTCGTCGTCCACCGTCAGCACGCGGACCGATCGGCGGTCGCTCGTGAAGCGACCGAGCGTCCTCGCGAGCCACTTCGTATCGACCGGCTTCACCGTATAGGCGTCGGCGCCGAGCGCGAACCCTTTCCGTCGATCGTCGATCGCGCTGCAGACAATCACGGGAATGTGCGCCGTCGTCGGCTGGCGCTTCAGTTGTGCGAGAAAGTCCCACGCCTCTTCGCCATACAACCGAAGGTCGAGGATGATCGCCGCCGGCAGCCGGGACGCGAGCGCCCGCTCGGCGGCGGCCACCGTCCGCACGCGGATCAACTGATAGCGCGTCAGGTCGAGCGCCCGTTCGTAGAGCAGGACCGCTTCGTCGGAATCCTCGACGACGAGCACGGAGGCAACGCCAGGCCGCTCCGGCTGGATGTCGACGGCATCAGGATCGACCGGGGCGCGGTACAAGATGGGAATCGTCAGCGTAAACGTCGAACCGACGCCGTGCTGGCTCTCGACGGAGACGGTCCCGCCCAGCAATTCGGCGAGCCGTTTCGACAGCGGCAGGCCGAGACCAGTCCCTTTCACGCGCCGCTGCAGCGGGTTCTCGATCTGCACGAACTCTTCGAAGATGCGATGCAGGTCGGTTGCGGGAATGCCGATGCCGGTGTCCGCCACGTGGAAGCTGATCGTGGTGCGGTCGGCGCTCAACTGCGCGCTGACGCGGACGTGCCCGCGCTCGGTGTACTTCAACGCGTTGGAAATGAAGTTGCGCAGGACCTGCGAGACCTTGCTTTCGTCGGTATGCAGCGGCGGCATCCCTTCGGGTTCGTCGAAGATCAGCGCGAGCGACTGGTTGATCAGCAGCGGCCGGAGCATGCCGCGCAGCGCGCCGAACAGTCCCGAGACTTCGAACTGCGCCGCCCGGACTTCGATCTTCCCCGCTTCGACTTTCGCCAAATCCAGCAGATCGTTGACGATGTCCGACAGCTGCTGCGCCGCCTGCCGGATGTAGAACACTTCGTCCTTCGTGTCGGCCGGCGTCCCCAGCCGCTCGGACAGCAACGCGGTCAGCGCGAGGATCGAGTTCACGGGCGTCCGGAACTCGTGGGTCATGTTCGACAAGAATCGCGTCTTGACTTCGTCGGCGCGACGCAAGTGATCCGCGCGTTCGTCGAGCTCGGCGTACAGCGCGACGACGCCGCGATTCGTGTCCTCGAGCTCGCGATTGAGCCTGACGAGTTCCTGCTGGCGCGCATTCAAGTCCTCGAGCGTGCGCAGCAATTCCTGGTTCTGCTGACGCACTTCATCGATCGGACCGGCCGGCCGCTCCGACTCGAGCCGCTCGCCGATTCGCGCGAATTCCGCCGGCGTGATCAACGGTGACCGGCGCGGCATGATCTTCTTGAGCGTGACGATCGTGCCCTTCGCCGTCGACGCGATGTCGAACTGATCCATCAGGCGGCGCGCGCCGACGATGCCGAGGCCCATGCCGGTGGCCGATTTGTAGCGGCCCGACAGCACGTCCGCCAGCTTGCCGATCCCTTTGCCGCGGTCGCTGATGCGTATCAGGAACAACTGCGGGGCCGTCGCGCCCTCGATGAGGAACTCGACGCGGCCGCCGGCCGCATAGACAAACGCGTTGCGCGCGATCTCCGACACCGCCGTCGCGATACGGGTTTGCTCGGTGACGTCGAATCCCAGGAGCGCCGCCAGTTGCCGCGCGCGCTGCCGTGCGCCGACGACGTCGTCTTCGTGCTTGACGGCGACGGTGAGGATCGGCGCGCTCACTCGGCCGTCGCCCTGCAGACGAGCACGGTCGCGTCGTCTCGCCCACGATTGAAATCGCGATACAACACGGCGGCGATCACGGCTGGATGCCGGCGCGCCAGACCGGGATACCCATCGAGCGTCCAGTGCGTCGTCAAGCCATCCGAATGCATCACGAACACACCATCGTCCGACCAGGGATACGCGAATTCGCGGAAGTGATGCGCCTGGTGGCCGAGCGTGCCGTTGTGCGACACCATCTGCCGCGACACGCCGTTGTTGGTGATCGATCCACAGATGTTGCCGACGCCGGCGAATCGGACGACCGAATTCTCGAGATCGAGGTGCGCGAGCGCGCCGGCGGCGCCACGGGTATGGCGAAGCGCATCGTGAATCACCGCGAGCGCATCGGCGAGTGGCCGCGCGGATTCTTTCGTCCACGCGGTGACGGCAGCCCGCGCCGCCTCGGCGGCAAACAACCCGTGGCCGAGACCGTCCGCGACGAACACCGTCATCGACCGATCGCGCTGACGCACGGCCCACGCGTCGCCGCACGGATCCTCTGCGACCATCGCGACCGACACCGCGCCGAACGACAGCGGCGCGGCCGGCGGTCTGCGACGTCCGGCGAACAATCGCGCCATGATGGCGGTGCCGCGCCCCGGTTGCGAGTGGATGTCGAACTCGTCCGACATGCGCTGAATCGCGCCGAGCCCGGTCCCCGAAGATCCGGCGGTGGAGTGGCCGTCGCGCAACGATTCCGACACGCTCGGGACGCCGGGTCCGCGATCGATCGCGATCAATTCCACACCCCTGCAGCCGTCTTCGCTGAAGGAGCGCACGAGGACGCTGCCGCCGTCGGTCGCGTGCTTGACCAGATTCGTGGCCAGTTCGGTCGCGACAATGCCTGCGCGATACGCGTCGGTTTCGTCAAACCCGGCCGCGCCAGCACTCTCGCGCGCAGCAGCACGCACGGCGGACGGCTGGCTCCCCTCGACGACGGGACAGACGCGATGCTCGGCCTGCGTCATTACTTCCATCGCGTGATGACGACTTTCGTTCCTTCTCCCAGCACCGACGAGATCGAAAACTCGTTCGACAGCCGCTTCGCGCCCGACAGCCCGAGCCCTAAGCCGCCGCCGGTGGTGAACCCGTCGCGCATCGCCAGCGCGATGTCAGGAATGCCGGGGCCGGCATCCTCGAACGTCAGGCGCAGGCCGCGCCGCGCGCCGTCGTTGACGATCTCGATCAACGCCGATCCACCGCCGCCGTGCTGGATCGTGTTGCGCGCGAGCTCGCTCGCCGCCGTCACGATCTTGGTCTGGTCGACGAGGCTGAATCCGAGCTCGATCGCGCGCTGGCGCACCGCCTGTCGCACGATGACGATGTGCTCGTCGCGCTCGAGAGGAAGACTGTCAGTCGAAACGAGGACCATGGACCCGACCGTTGCCGGCGCCGATCGAGGTCGCCAGGAGCTCCATCCCTTTTTCGATGTTGAGCGCCGTGCGCACCCCCGATAACGACAACCCGAGTTCCACGAGCGTGATCGCCACGGCCGGCCGCATGCCGACGACGACCGTTTCGGCGTCCAGCACGCGCGACATCGCGGCGATGTTGCCCAGCATCCGGCCGATGAACGAATCGACCATCTCGAGCGCCGAGATGTCGATCAGCACGCCGCGCGCCGCGGTGTCGGCGATGCGCGACGTGAGATCGTCCTGCAGTTGCATGGCGAGGCGGTCGTGCATGTCGACCTGAATCGACACGAGCAGGCACTCGCCCATCTTGAGAATCGGAATGCGTTCCATGGCTTACGCGGCTGGCTGCGGCTGTTTCGCGATCCCGAGGCCAAGCCGGCGCAGCGCCGTGCCGAACGCGTCGGCGAGCGTCGCCTTCGTCGTGACGCTGTTCAAATCGACGCCGAGATGCACGATCGTCTGCGCGATCTGCGGGCGGATGCCGCTGATGATGCAGTCGGCGCCCATCAGCCGCGCCGCCGCCACCGTCTTCAACAAATGCTGCGCGACCAGCGTGTCCACGGTCGGCACGCCGGTGATGTCGAGAATCGCAATCGACGAACCCGTTTCGACGATGCGCTGCAGCAGGTTTTCCATGACGACCTGCGTGCGCGCGCTGTCGAGCGTGCCGATGAGCGGCAGCGCGAGGATGCCCTCCCACATCGTGACGACGGGCGTCGACAGCTCCATCATCTCCTGCTGCTGCCGCATGATGACCGATTCGCGGCTCTTCTGATGCGCCTCAGTCGTGTAGAGACCGAGCCGGTCGATCACCGTCGTAATGGTCCACGTGTCCTGCGCGAGCGACGCGGCGTCCTTCGCGCCGGCTTGGACCGCGGCAAACAACGGCTGTTTCAGCGAGAAGACGAACATCGCCGTCTCCGACGGCGAGAATCCCTGACGCGCGCGGGACTCCGAGATTTGCGCGAGCAGCGATCGGACATCGGCCCAGACGGTGTTGCCGAATTCGATCTGCGGATCGCTGTCGAGTGCGCGGCGGAGGGCGCTCAAGAAATCCGACGATTGCTGGCGCAGCTCGCTCTCGCTCATGAGATCGCGACGCGTCTCCGCGCTTGCGGTTTGCAACGCGATCCACTGCCCGAGAATGTCGTTCTCTCTGTCACGGATGAGCTTGGCGAGTCGCGGCGTCACGGTCTCGATCATTGCGTCCCCCGAAATTTCGAATGCTATACTCGCCGCGGTTCTTCGTCCACAGCGGACACACAAAAATGGCAGCAACTAATCGCACTCGACGCGGCCGTGGTCGTCCGCCGGCCGGCGTTCGTCCCGGCGATCGTGTGATCGACTACCCGCAACTCGCGCTTCGCATTCCGCCGTCGGCGCTCGAAAAATTACAGGCGCTCGCGCAGATGCAGCACGAACCGCAGTGGCGTGTGTTGTCATCAGCGCTCGACGCGTACATCGCCGGACTGCCCGCCGACAACCGCGCGCTGATTGCTGAGATGGTGAAACGCGCCGAACCGGTCCTGCAGCGCGCGTGGCGCGGACGCCGCATAACGCAGAAGGAGCCGCTGACGCTGCTGAACGTCGACGACAACGAAGCGATGCTGTTCGCCCGCTCAAAAATCTTCCGCGCCGAAGGCTTCCATGTCGTCGAAGCGCAGACCGGCCGCGAGGCGCTCGAACTCGCGCGGCGGCATCGCCCGCACGTCATCGTGCTCGACGTGCACCTGCCCGACATCAACGGCGTCGAGATCTGCAGGCAGATCAAAAGCGATCCGTCCACGAACGGGATCAAGGTCGTGCAGGTGTCGGCGACGATGAAGACGCCGAAGGAACAGCTGTGGGCACTCGCGGAAGGGTCGGCGGATCTGTATCTGACGGAGCCGCTGCCCCGCGGGACGTTGGTGTCGGTGGTGAACCGGTTGCTGCTGGAAAGCGGGGCGCTTAGCTAAGCTTGCGCCCCACCGCGACTGTGTCTTCGCCCTGCGGCCGGTAGGCGAGCTGTCCGGCGTCCAGGTAGACCTCGATCTCGCCGCCGCGGAGATGACCGCGGATCAACTCCTCCGACAACGGATCTTCGACATACTTCTGAATCGCGCGACGCAGCGGACGTGCGCCGTACGAGCGGTCCTTGCACGTCACCTCGATGATCCAGTCGATGACTTCCGGCGTCAGCGTGATCTTCAGCTTGCGATCGATGAGGTTCTCGTTCAACTGCGTGACCAGCAGCCCCATGATGCGGCGCAGGTCATCGTCGCTGAGCGCCTCGAAGACGATGATCTCGTCGATGCGGTTGATGAACTCGGGGTTGAACGTGCGCTTCACCTCGCCGAGCACCATGTCCTGCACGCTCTTCTCGATGATGCCGCTGTCGGACGACTGGAACCCGAGCGAGCTCTTCTTCTGGATGAAGCGCGCGCCGATGTTCGACGTCATGATGATGATCGTGTTCTTGAAGTTCACACGATTACCGAGACCGTCGGTGAGATGGCCGTCCTCGAACACCTGCAACAGGATGTTGAAGATGTCCGGATGCGCCTTCTCGATTTCGTCGAGCAGCACGACCGAGTACGGATTGCGCTTCACCTTCTCGGTGAGCTGACCGCCCTCTTCGTGGCCCACGTATCCGGGCGGCGAGCCAATCAGCTTGCTGACCGAGTGCTTCTCCATGTACTCGGACATGTCGAAGCGGATCAGCGCGTGATCGCTGCCGAACAGGAAGTTCGCCAGGGCGCGCGCGAGTTCGGTCTTGCCGACGCCGGTCGGACCGAGGAACACGAAGCTGCCGACCGGGCGATTCGGATTCTTCAAGCCGGCGCGTGAGCGGCGGATCGCGCGTGAGATCGCCGAGATCGCGCGTTCCTGGCTGATGACGCGGCGATGGAGTTCGGTCTCCATCCGCAGCAGCTTGTCGCCCTCGTCCTGGTTGATCGACGCCATCGGGACGCCGGTCCACTTCGAGACGACTTCGTCGATCTCGCCCTTGCCGACGATCACTTTCCGCGCGCTCGACTTGACGTCGAACTTCTCGCGCACGAGCTGCAGGCTCTCGCGAGCCGCGGCTTCCTCGTCGCGGAACCGCGCGGCGCGTTCGTAGTCCTTCTCGGCCGCTGCGCTTTCCATCCGCTCGATGCTCAAACGGATGCTCTTGTTGATCTCGCCGAACTCTTCGCTGTAGCCCGCTTCGCGCAACTTCGCGCGCGCGCCCGCCTCGTCCACCAGATCGATTGCCTTGTCCGGCAAAAACCGGTCAGTGATGTAGCGGTTCGATTGATACACGGCCGCTTCGATCGCTTCGCGGGTGTACTCGACGTGGTGGAAGTTCTCGTAGCGATCCTTGACGCCGAGCAGGATCTCGATCGTCTCACGCTCGCCCGGCGGATCCACTTTGATCGCCTGGAAGCGCCGCTCGAGCGATCGATCCTTTTCGATGTACTTGCGGTACTCCGCCGGCGTCGTCGCGCCAATGCAGCGGATTTCGCCGCGGCTGAGCGCCGGCTTCAGGATGTTCGCCGCGTCGAGCGAGCCTTCCGCCGATCCCGCGCCGACGAGCGTGTGCAGCTCGTCGATGAACACGATGATGTTCGGGTTGTCGGTCAGTTCTTTCATGATCGCCTTGAGGCGTTCTTCGAACTGACCGCGATACTTCGTGCCGGCGACGATCAAGGAGATGTCCAGCGCGAGGATCCGCTTGTCGGCGAGGAAGTGCGGCACGTCGCCGTACACGATCTTCTGTGCGAGCCCTTCGACGATGGCGGTCTTGCCGACGCCCGGTTCGCCGATGAGGACGGCGTTGTTCTTCGTGCGACGGCACAGCACCTGCTGGACGCGCTCGAGCTCGTGCTCGCGCCCGACGAGCGGATCGAGCTGGTTCTTCATCGCCGATTCGGTGAGATCGCGGCTGAACTCGGCGAGCAGCGGCGTTTCTTTCACACGCGTCAGCGTCGTCTTCTCGTTGAGCAGTTGAACGATGTCCTCGCGCACGGTGTTGAGGCGCATCCCTTTTTCCATCAGGATGGACGCCGCGACGGACCGCTCCTCGCGCAGGATGCCGAGCAGCAGGTGCTCGGTGCCGATGTAGT
>DASREL010000106.1:0-3782 GCA_035652075.1 Vicinamibacterales bacterium | reverse complement strand
CCGATCGTCCACAACAAGACGTTCTACTTCTCGACGTTCGAGGCGCAGAAGCTCACGGCGGGCAACTCGCTGACCGACACGGCGCCGTCCGACGCGTGGGTGCAGCAGGCCACGGGGCTGCTGCATCAGTTCAACGTCCCGGTGAACACGGTCTCGCAAAACCTGCTCGCGCTGTGGCCGGGGCGCTCCGGAGGCGCCGTTCCCCAGAACTTCGTCAGCCAGGATCCGAACTCCTACACGAGCTACAACGGCATCTTCAAGGTCGACCACAACTTCAACCAGGTGCACTCGATCTCGGCGCGCTACTTCGGCGGCGGCGGCGATCAGGTGGCGCAGATCAACTCGCCGTACCTGGCGTACTTCCAGGCCGTGCCGAGCCGGATGCACAACGTGTCGGTGGTCACGACCAGCGTCTTCACGTCGCACGTCGTCAACCAGTTGGTCATCGGCTACAACTACTTCCGGCAGACGTTCAACTCGTACGACACGTCGGCGGATCCGTTGTCGATGGGCCTCAACACCGGCGTGACGGATCCGTCGCTCGCAGGTCCGCCGAACATCACGATCAACGGCTTCGCCCAGGTCGGCGGCACCCAGCCGCTCGGACGCGTCGACAAGACGATGCACTTCACCGACAACCTGAGCTGGCAGAAGGGCTCGCACCAGATCAAGGTCGGCGGCGAGGCGCGCGTGGCGAAGCTGTTCGTTTTCTACGACAGCAACAAGCGGGGGAACTTCACCTTCGACGGCACGGTCGGGCCGTGGGCGTCGCTGCCCGCGTCGCAGGCCAGTTCCGCGCTGAAGGCGCTCGCCGACTTCATGGCGGGCGAGGTCGCCACCGGCAGCATCGTGTACGGCGACACGCATCACAACTACTTCCAGAACACCTTCGACGGCTACGCGCAGGATTCGTGGACCGTCTCGCCGAAGATGACGGTGAACTACGGGCTCCGCTACACCTACCCTGGCGTGCTCGGGGCGAGCGACGGCGCCTTGACGACGTTCCTGCCGGCGCAGGGCATGGTGTCCACCGACTCGCTGTATCCGGCCGACAAGACCGATTTCTCGCCGCGGTTCGGCGTCACCTACACACCGTTCGACAGCCGCAGGACCGTGGTGCGCGGCGCCTGGGGTCTCTATTACGACATGCTCGCCGTCAACTTCTTCACCGCGAACACGTCGTTCGCCAACGGCGGCGCACTCGGCGTGGGCAACAACCCGGGCGGCGATTCGCCGGTGTACTCGATCACCCAGCGGAAATTCACGTACGCGCCGAACGTCCCCGTGTTCGGCACGACGGCTCAGCCTCCGTTTGGCGCGTTCGCGGTGAGCCAGGACCTGAAGCTGCCGTACCTGTACAACTTCAACGTGAACGTCGAGCAGCAGCTCGGGCCGGGCACGATCGTGCAGATCGGCTACGTCGGATCGCGCGGCCATCGGCTCGCCTTGATGCGCGACATCAACGCGCCGGCGCCGAGCGCGGGGGGCGTGTCGCAGACGCAGCGGCCGTACTACGCGTTGTATCCGACGCTCCAGGCGATCAACGAGCTCGACACGATCGGCCGCTCGACGTACAACTCGTTGCAGATGTCGCTCATTCAGAACAGCTGGCACGGCCTGTCGGGCCGTTTGAACTACACCCTCGGCCACGCGATGGACAACGGATCCGAGGCGCGCAACACGCTGCCGATGAACTCGGCGAACATCGAACAGGATTTCGGTAACGCCACGTTCGACGTCCGCCACATCATTTCCGCGGGGTTCACGTACACCCTGCCGTCGGCGGGCACGTCACGGTTGCGCGACGGGTGGCAGTTCAACGTGATCTCGACCGTCCAGAGCGGCACCCCGTTCAACATCGTCGTCGGCACGGACGTCGATGGAACGGGAGATCGTCAGGATCGGCCGAACCTCGTCGGCGATCCCTTCTCCAACATCCCGTCGTCGCCGAACGGGCTGACGCAGTACTACTTCAACCCGGCGGCGTTCGCGATTCCCGCGGCGGGCACGTTCGGCAACCTGCCGCGCGACGCGTACTACGGTCCATGGTTCAAGACGGTCGACGTATCGGTGTTCAAGACCACGAAGCTGACCGATCGCACGTCGATCCAGTTGCGCGCCGAAATCTTCAACCTGTTCAACTGGGTCAATTGGGCGAACCCGGGTGCCACGCTCACCAGTTCCACGAGCTTTGGGATCATGAGCAACACGAAGAACGCGACGAACGCGCCGGGGATCGGCGCCGGCGAACCGTTCAACATGCAGCTCGCGGCGAAGCTCATTTTCTAGGAGCGCGACGCGTCAGCCGAGCGAGAGTGTCGTGACTGTCGTGGGCCATTGGAGCAGACGATGAGAAAAGCACTCGTGTGGGCAGCGCTCCTGGCTGCCGGGTTATGGCCGCAACTCGCGGCGCAGCCGAGCCGGATCGACCAGAGCCTGTACTCTGGCCTTCGCTGGCGCCTCATCGGCCCGTTCCGCGGCGGCCGCGTCAACGGCGTCACCGGCGTGCCGGGGCAGATCAACATCTTCTACTTCGGCTCGGTCGGCGGCGGCGTCTGGAAGACGATCGACGCCGGCCGCACGTGGCAGCCGATCTTCGACAGCCAGCCGATCGCGTCGATCGGCGCGGTGGCGGTCGCGGCGTCGCAGCCCGACACCGTGTACGTCGGCACGGGCGAGGCCGACATGCGGTCGCAGATCTCGTACGGCAACGGAATGTACAAGTCGACCGATGCCGGCAAGACGTGGCGGCACATCGGACTCGACAACACGCAGCACATCGCGCGCGTCCTCGTTGACGCGCGCGACGCGAACCTCGTCTACGTCGCAGCGCTCGGCCACGCGTACGGCCCGAATCCGGATCGCGGCGTCTTCCGTTCGAAGGACGGCGGCGCGACGTGGCAGAAAGTGCTCTTCAAGAGCAACGACGTCGGCGCGGTCGATCTCGCGATCGATCCGTCGAACCCGCGCACGATCTACGCGTCGCTCTGGAACACGCGGCGTCCGCCGTGGAGCGTGTACCCGGCCGCCAACGGTCCCGGCGGCGGGATCTTCAAGTCGACCGACGGCGGCGACCACTGGCAGGAGATCGACACGGGGATTCCGGTCGAGGGACGCGGCCGCATCGGGCTGACGATCTCCGCCGCGCGGCCCAGCCGCGTGTACGCGATCGTCGACGCGAAGGAGGGCGGCCTCTTCCGCTCCGACGACGGCGGCGCGACGTGGACGAAGACGTCGGGCGATCAGCGCATCTGGGGACGCGGCTGGTACTTCGGCAAGATCGTCGCCGATCCGAAGAACGCCGATCTCGTCTACGTCTCGAACACCGGCGTCTACCGTTCGCGCGACGGCGGCAAGACGTTCGGCGAGCCGTTCAAGGGATCGCCGGGCGGCGACGATTACCACCAGCTCTGGGTCTCGCCCGACGACTCCAATCGCATGATTCTCGGCGGCGATCAGGGCGCCGTCGTCAGCGTCGACGGCCTGCAGGAGCATCCGACGTGGAGCTCGTGGCTGAACCAGCCGACGGCGCAGCTCTATCACATCGCCGCCGACACCAACTTTCCGTACTGGGTGACGGCGGCGCAGCAGGACAGCGGCGCGGTCCGCGTCCGCACGCGCGGCCGCTTCGCGACGATCACGATGCGCGACTGGGAACCGCTCTGCGCGGGCGGCGAGAGCGGCTACACGGCGCCCGATCCGCAGAACGCGCGGTTCGTGTTCGGCGGCGACGTGCAACGCTGCGACGTCGAAACGGGACGGGTCGAGAACGTCAGCCCCGA
>DASREL010000105.1:0-39523 GCA_035652075.1 Vicinamibacterales bacterium | reverse complement strand
GAGGCACATATGGCTTCGGTGTATTGGGTACCGGGTTCGGGCTAGCGAGTTCCGGGTTCTCTGGGTTCCGCGGTTCTGGGTTCTCGGGTTCTAGGTACTGAAGCTCTGGGGCCTCGGCGGCCGTAAGAACGTCGGAATCCGCAACGCCGAACTCGCTACCCGTCGTCAGCGTCCGTATCTCGTACATCCCCTTCGCATACACGCTGAGCGCGAGCTTGCCGTCGCGGCTAAGCGAGATTGCCGGGCTGAGCGCCGTGATCCCGCTGACGCCGGTATCCACCATCGTCACGCGCGCGACGGCGTGCGTGTGCGTGTCGTACCGATAGACATTGCTCGCGCCGCCGGCGTCCGAGACGAAATAGATGCTCGCGTCATCCGCGGACCAGTGCGGATCGATGTTCTTGCCGCCAGAGAGTCCGCCGACGCGCTGGATCGAGCGACTCGCCACGTCGAGCGTCGCGAGCTGGTACCGTCCGAACGACAGCGCCGACAGAGAGGACGAGAATCGGTCGGTGGCAAAGACGATCTGACGTCCATCCGACGACCAGGACGGCTGGAGATCGGAATAGGCGTCGTGGGTCAGCGGATGCAACGCACCGGTCGCGACGTCGACGAAGAAGAGATCCGTGAAGCCGCCGGTCATCGCGCTGAACGCAATGCGTCGCCCGTCCGGCGACCACGTCGGACTGAAGATCTGATCGACGGCCGGGACGCCAATCTCCTGGCGGACCACGTGGTCGACCATATCGAAGATCGTCAGAGCCGGCCGCCCATCGCGCAGCGTGGCAAGGACGAAGGAGCGTCCGGCGGCATCCCAGGCGCCGGCCGAGTCGATGAACTGCAGGCTGTCGAAGTGCGCGTCCGCGACCGAGCTCAAGAGCTTGCGCTGCACGACACCCGTCGCCGCATCGGCCACGAACACGTCGACCGAATACCCATCGCGTTCGGACAGAAACACGATCTGCTTACCGTCGGGGCTCACCGACGGCGCCACGTTCATCCGTCCGCCGTTCTGTTCGTAGCCAATCACCCGTTTGGGCAACACGACGGTCGTGGCGTCGTCGCTCACGCCGGTGACGTCCTCGATGTAGCTGTGCCACTCGGCCGACAGCGTGGCCGCATCCTTCCCCGTTGCGTCTTTCAGCCGACCGGTCGCACCGCCGTTGGCGCGCGACTGCAGCGCCTTCAGCACCACCGATTCGCCGTACTCGTGCGCGAGGAACGCCCACAAGGCCTGGCCATAGCGATACGGAAAGTACTTTGGATCGTCGAGTTGCGCGATCGTCGGCAGCTTTTTCTGCTGCGCCGCGTCGCGCAGCCACATCTTCGTGTTGACGTCGAGCTCGTGGACCGACAGATACTCCGCCATCCCTTCGGCGAACCAGAGCGGCAGCAGCGCGAGCGAGCGTCCGCGCGTTTTCAGGATGTCGCGCTGGAACGCGTGGACGAGCTCATGTCCCAGCACATGATCGGTTTCGCCGAGGCCAGCCGTGAACGGCAACACGACGCGTCCCGCGAGATGATCCGTGAAGCCGCCGATGCCGTCGGCAATCGACTCGGAGATGATTGAGGTCTGCGCGAAGTGCGCGTGGCTGGCGTACAGGATCACCGGCTGCCGCCGATCGAACGTGTGATCGAGCGCCACCGACAACCGCGCATACCACCGCTCCGCCATGTCGGCGGCGATGCGCGCCGCGTCCTTCTCAGCGTCGTAGTAGTAGATGTCGAAGTGCGGCGTCTGCAGGATCGAAAAGTCGAACCTGTCGTACTGGACTTTGTTGCGGCCGAAGTACTGCGCGCCCGCGGGAGCCGATACCGACAGCACACCCAGGGCGACCAGGATGCACTGTTTCCAGGTCACGAAACCCTCGTGGTCGTTAGCGTTTGGCGTCGTCGTCCGTCGTCGGTCGTCGAGTCGAACTAACCGAGCGCTTGATCGAGATCGGCGATGAGGTCGGCCGGATCTTCGAGGCCGACGGACAATCGCAGCATGCCGCGCGTGACACCCGCATCACGCAGCTGCTCGTCGGTGTGCCCCCACTGCGAGGTCAGCACCGGCAGGCTGATCAGGCTCTCGACGCCGCCAAGGCTGGCGGCGCGCTTGATGATCGTGAGTCGGTCGTAGCAGTTCGCCGCGCGCTCGTAATTCGCGGCGAGATCGAAGCACACCATACCACCAAATCCGGTCATTTGCTGCTTCGCAATCGCGTGGTCGGGATGATTCGGCAGTCCTGGGTAATAGACGCAGCTCACGCGCTTGTCGGCGGCCAGGAATTCGGCGACCGCGTGGGCATTCGCGTTGTGCCGCGCCACCCGGAGCGGCAGCGTTTTGAGTCCACGACCGAGCGCGTATGCCGGATGCGGGTCCATGACAGTGCCGATCTGGCGCCGCGCCTTCGCGATCGGATCGATCAGGCGCTTCGAGCCGGTGACGCACCCGCCGGTGACATCGCTGTGGCCGTTCAAATACTTGGTCACGCTTTGCATCGCGAGATCGATGCCCATTGCCAGCGGCTGCTGGTTGATCGGACTGGCGAACGTGTTGTCGAGCACCGAGATCACGCCGCGGGCGCGGCACGCATCCGCGACAGGGCGGATGTTGACGCAACGCAGCGTCGGGTTGATCGGCGACTCGAACCAGACGATGCGAGTGCGGTCACCGAACATCGCCTCCGGTTTCGCCAGCGCCTCCAGCGAGACGAACCGGGTGGTGACGCCGAACTTCGTCAAGACGTCCTCGAGCAGATGCAGCGTGCCGCCATAGATCGCCGCGCTGCAGATGACTTCGTCGCCCGCTTTCAGGTGCGCCATCAGGATCGTCGTCGTCGCGCCCTGGCCGGACGAGAACACCAGTGCGGATTCGGCGCGATCGAGCGCCGCGAGCTTCTGCTCCGCGGCGACGACGGTCGGGTTGTCGTAACGGCTGTAGAGAAACTTCTGCGACCTGCCGCTGTTGTAGTCGACGACTTCCTGCGCGCTGTCGAAGACGAACGTCGTCGTCTCATAGATCGGCGTCGTCAGCGGCACCGCGACGCCGCGACTGGCTTCACCGGCATGAATCAATTCGGTCGAAAAACCTTTTGTCTTCATACTTCGTACTTCGTATTTGTCGTAATCTTTTCACCACTCGCGCCGACGACCGGCTCGATGAATTGGTGATACGCGTCTTCGTACCCGCGGTTGATCAATTCCGTGAGCGGTTGCGGCCGATGCGAGCGGTCATCGTACCCACCGGAGAAATCCATCGGGCCGATCGGGTTGTGCGACGGCTGGATCGTGAAGATGCGAACGCCGCCGGTGGTCGTGGTCGCGTCGCGCACGACGGCCGCCTCCGTCGATTGCAGGAATTCGGCGAGTCGGCCGCGCGCGTCGAGGCGAGCGTTCGTCAACGCGTGCGGGCCCGGGGCTTGCGGCGCGGCCGCGGCCACGATGATCTGCTGCACGCCGAGATCGATTAATTCATCGATCAACCGAATCAGCGCACCGGGCCGATCGCAGAGCCGATGCGTTTCGCCGCGCCAATAACTGTCCGGCGCGAACGTCGTGCGATGCCAGTCGCTGGCGAGCGGCAGCGTCAGCGCCGCCGCCACCGCGTCGGACAGATGCTGGCGGCCGACACCGGCCAGATCGATCACTTCGGCACGGCGGGCGTCGGCGGCGGCCGAACTCGCCCGCCGGATCAAGTCGCGCCGCCGCGATTCGGCGACGAGCGCAAACAGCACGTCACGGTGCGCATCGACGTCGTGCGCGACGATGAGCAGCTCTCGAAATCCAAGCTGACCGATGTTCTCGGCCGCCATCTCGGTGTAGCGCTGCGCGAGCTCGCTCGCCGACGGTTCCTTCAACTGCGCGGCGCCGCGGACGAGATCCCACAAGGTCTGCCAGGTGTGCTCGACCGCCCTCGTCGACGACAGCGGCGCACGAACCAGGTGCCACCAGAACTGCCCGCGTGCCCGCGTCGCCCGCGCCTGCAGTCCGTCGACCAGCGCCACGACGGCCGCAGCGCCAATCACCAGCAGCGCCAGCCGCGGCAGCCACGTCGGCAGCGCCGTCGGCGCGAATGCCGCGTCGGCAAACGCGATGTATCCCGCGATCAGATTCGGCATTCCGCCGCCACCGACCATCTTGAGCAGGAAATCGATCGGAAAGACAACGAGGCCGAGCGCGACGGCGACGATCGGCACGAGGACAATCGCAAGCGCGATTGCAAACGCCCACGCAACGATCCGGGGCGCCGTGCGCCAGTCATAGAGCTTCGCTGCCGACGGCGACCGCCAGAAGCCCTTCTCGTCCCACAGGCGCTGCGCACCGTCGACCGCCGCGAACAACGCGCCGACGACGCCGATGCCCCGGCCGGCGACGATATCGATCTTGACGCCCGCTTCGTGGAGCGCACGCAACGCGCCGGCATGATACGCGCCGTCGGTGCCTGTGCCGGTCAGCACGAGGGCGGTGCGAAGCTGCGGCGAATACGGGTCGGCGCCGAGCTCGGTCATCCTCTACGCTTCGTCGTGGATGGTAATCAGCTTGATGATTTCGAACTCGCGGTTGCCGCCCGGCGTCGTCACCTTGATGCTGTCGCCTTCCTCTTTGTTGAGGAACGCGCGTCCAAGCGGCGACGTGGTCGAGATGAGACCTTTGGCGGCGTCGGCATCCTCCGGCATGACGAGCTGGAAGACTTGTTTTTCGCCGTTCTCGAGGACGTGGAGCGTCGATCCGAAGCCGGCCCTGTCGCGCGGGATCTTGTCGACGTTGAGCAGCGCGATCTCCGACACGCGTTTCTGCAGCATGCTGATGCGCGCTTCGACGAGCCGCTGGCGTTCTTTCGCCGCTTGGTATTCGGCGTTCTCGCGAAGATCGCCGAGCTCGCGCGCGCGCTTGATTTCCTTCGGCAGCTCGAGCTTCAACTCGTGATTGAGCGCAGCGATCTCGTCTTCGAACTTCTTGATCAGGCGGTCTTTCATGGGGCTGTGGCGATCAAAGTCGCATAGTACCATAGCCCCGTGCGCGCCATCACCAGCCGCCAGCACCGCATCGTCGGGATGTACCGCGACGTGGCGCGCGGGAAATCGTCCGATGCGCTGTTGCTCGACGGTCCGCATCTGGTCGCGGACGCGCTCGCCGCCGGCCTCACGATTCAACATGCGGCAGTCCAGACGACGGCGGCGGATGCGCACGAAGTGGCGGCGCTCCTGGATCGCCTCGGGCACGCGGGCGTTGACGTCGTACAGGTGAGCAGCGCGGTGATGGATGCACTCAGCCCGGTGAAGTCGTCGAGCGCGATCGTTGCGCTCGCGGCGCGCCCCCCGTCGGCGTTGGACCTGGTCTACGCCGGCGGGACCTCGCTCGTCGTCGTCGCCGTCGACGTCCAGGATCCGGGAAACCTTGGCGCGATTGTCCGCGTCGCCGAAGCCGCAGGGGCATCAGGCGTCGTTGCGGCGGGCGTGAGCGCACATCCGTTTGGATGGAAGGCGCTGCGCGGATCGATGGGCAGCGCGCTTCGACTGCCAATCGCGACGACCGACGCCGCCGAGATCGCGATCGCGGATGCGCGGCGTCACGAGTGTCGCGTCGCCGCAACGGTTCCACGTGGCGGGCGATCGCTCTTCGACGTCGACTACCACGGACCGATGGCGATCTTGATTGGCGGCGAAGGCCCCGGCTTGCCGCCGGGCGTCATCGACGCCGCCGACGAGCGTGTCACGATCCCGATGCAGGCGCCGGTCGAGTCGCTCAACACCGCCGTCGCCGCGGCGCTGGTCCTGTACGAGGCGCGACGCCAGCGAGGGCAGGCCTGAAGGCCTGCGCTACGATCGTGGCCGTTGTAGCGCAGCCCTTGAGGGCTGCCGAGTAGCCATGGATTCTCTGTTCGATACCGAACCACAGCCGCGCGGGAAGAAGGCCGCCGCTCCGCTCGCGGAGCGAATGCGGCCGCGTACCTTCGACGAGTTCGTCGGCCAGGACGAACTGCTGGCCCCGGGGAAAACGCTGCGGGAGGCGATCGAGCGGGACCTGTTGCAATCGATCATCCTGTGGGGACCGCCCGGCACGGGCAAGACGACGCTCGCCCGGATCGTCGCGGACACCACGCAGGCGCGCTTCGTGTCGTTCAGCGCCGTGCTTGCCGGCATCAAAGAGATTCGTGAGGTGATGAGCGAAGCCGAGCGGCTTCGCAGAACGACCGGACAGCGGACGATCGTCTTCATCGACGAGATTCACCGCTTCAACAAAGCGCAGCAGGACGCGTTTCTGCCGCGCGTCGAAGCAGGCGACATCGTGTTGATCGGCGCGACGACGGAGAATCCGTCGTTCGAAGTCAACGCGGCGCTCTTGTCGCGGTCGAAAGTCTTCGTCCTGCGCGGCCTGACGACCGAAGAGGTCGCGATGATCCTGCGTCGCGCGCTCATCGATCCGGAGCGCGGACTCGGCGGTCAGCCGATCGACGTCGACGAAGATGCGCTGCGCGGCATCGCGATGTATGCCAACGGCGACGCCAGGTCGGCGCTGAACCTGCTGGACCTGAGCGTCGCCTCGGCGCCGATCACGGACGGCACTCGGTCCGTAACGGTCGCTCATGTCGAACAGTCCATTCAGCGCCGGGCGCTGCTCTACGACAAATCCGGCGAAGAGCATTACAACTTGATTTCGGCGCTGCACAAATCGATGCGGAACAGCGATCCCGATGCGTCGGTGTATTGGCTCGCGCGGATGGTCGAAGCGGGCGAAGATCCGCTCTACATCGCGCGCCGGCTGGTGCGCTTCGCATCCGAGGATGTCGGCAACGCCGATCCGCAGGCGCTCACGGTCGCGATCGCAGCGAAAGACGCCGTCCACTTCATGGGCATGCCCGAAGGAAACACGGCGCTCGCACAGGCGGCCATCTATCTCGCGACGGCACCGAAGAGCAACGCGGTGTACGTCGCCTACAACGCGGCGGCCGAAGACGCGCACCGGGACGTGGCACAACCGGTCCCGCTGCACTTGCGCAATGCGCCGACGAAGTTGATGAAGGATCTCGAATACGGGAAGGGATACAAGTACGCCCACGACGAGGCGGACGCCGTCGCCGAGATGTCTTGCTTACCGCCGGCGCTCGACGGGCGGAAGTACTACGACCCGAAAGAACGCGGGTTCGAGAAAGAAATCAAGCGCCGGCTGGACGGATGGGCCGAGATCAAGAAGAAGCGGAAAACGACCGGGTAAACAGATCCTCGATTGCGCGCTTGGCGTTGTCGCGCAGCGTGCGCGTCCCGGTTCCGGTGAAGTGCATGTGCGTGATCACGGGACCATCCTTCGCGTCACGCTTCGTCCAGTCGTCGCCGGTCCACGTAAACCACGCGTCCTTTTCCTGATCGAACACGTGCAGCGGCTTGTTGCACAACTTCGCGAACTCGGCTCCCCACCCGGTGCCGCCGCGCACCGTGCCATCCTCGAGAATCGCCCCGACGACGTAGATCTCCTGACCGTTGTTGACCTGATACCAAATCGTCTGGAGGATCCGTCGAATCGTCGGCGCGTCGGTGTAGCGCCGGTGCAACAGCCGTGAGACGTACTCGAGGCTGACGTCGCCGCTCTGCAACTCCTCGTGGTTGAGCATGCGCACGCCGCGGTGGCGCTCGATCTTGTGTCCCTCGAACGTGAAATTGACTTCCTCAACGCCGCGCCGCTCGGCGCAGCGTCCGAATTCGGCCTCGGCACCGGTCGCGCCGCCACTGAACAGGATGCAATCGCGTGGGTCCATCGTGGCATCATAGCATCCGGATGTCGCAGGCTCGCGCGTACCGCGCCGGAGAATCACTCGAGGACTACTGCCGGGTGTGCAAGACCGATCGCATGCACACCGTCATCGCGGCCGATGGCGACGGACGCCCGATCCGCGTGTCGTGCGGCTACTGTCGTAGCGAACACAACTTCCGCGGCGGCGGCAGGATCGCGGATGCCGGAGCTAAGGCGCCGGCCTACGAACGTCGAGCATCAGAGGATCGGCGGCCGTCCGCTTCAGTAGCAGCCCGCGCTAAAGATCCCTTCCCTACCGTCAGCGACCGTGAAAGGACCGCACCGGCCATGGCCATCGATCGAGAGACGGATATCGAGTTGCTGCTGCGACGGATCATCCGCGAAGAAGCGGGCGTCACGGCAGTGGCCCCGGCGGACAAATGGCGTGGCGGGACGCTCGTTCTGCGCCCGGGCACGCCAGGCCTTCAGGACAAGAGCTGGCCGATCGAAACGTTCTTCCACAAGATCGTGATGTTGCGGAATCGGCTGCGCACGCTCGAGCAGGTCGTCAACGCGGCGGAGTTGCCTGATGATGCGAAAGTGAAGATCCAGAGCTACATCAGCGGCTGCTACGGCACGCTCACCAGCTTCAACGTCCTCTTCGCCGAGGACGACGATCAGTTCAAGGGATCTAACGCGGACTGAACAGGCTCTTCGCCATCGTCATGTGCACGCCCTTTGTGGCGTCCACGGCCTGCGTGACGTAGAGATCGCCCGCCAGCGAACACAACATATACGCATCTTCGCGCGACAGCTTCTTTTCCGCGACCAGGAACTCGACCATCTCGCGCGTCGCGAGCATCGCTGCACGATCGAGATCCTCGTCGAGGCCCATCGAGATGTAGTGCGTCGGCGTTTCGGCGCGCGGCCATTTCAACTGCTGCCCCTTGCGGACGCGGACCTCGATCGTGCCGCGCAGCGACGTTTCGAGCGCGGTGCCGGTCACCTCACCGTGTCCCATCAACGCGTGGCCGTCACCGATCGACAGCAGCGCGCCCGCCACGTGGACCGGCAGATACAGCGTCGATCCGACGACGAGATCTTTGTTGTCGAGATTGCCGCCATGCCAGCCCGGCGGACGGCTCGAGATTCGGCCAATCAGCGGCGGCGGAGCCACGCCGATCGATCCGAAAAACGGCGCCATCGGCAGCGTGATTCCCGGCGCGAACTCGACCCTCTTCGCACCGGCGGGCCAGCGAATCAACTTCAGCGCGGCGTACGGAAAATCGTCCGGCAGCACGCCGCTGACCGGACTGAACGCGTTGACCCCGAAGTTATGCAGGAAGTCGATGCTGACGATGTGGATTTCGAGGGTGTCGCCGGGCGCGGCGCCTTCGACGAAGATCGGGCCGGTCATCGGGTGCGCGCCCGGTCCGCGTTCGGTGACCTGACGCTCGACGGCCTTGAGCGACTCCGGGATTTCAGCGTCGGAGGCGCCGGCGAGACGCAGCCGCTGCAACCCGCCGGCGACCATCGTCTCGACGCGGATCCGATCGCCCGAGGCCACGCGCAGGACCGGCGTCAGCTTCGCGTCGTAATACCCCCAGTGGACGTGCTGTGGGGTGAGCGGCAATTCGTGCGTCCGCGGCGACTGCGCGACGGCCGTCGCGGACACGAGAAGGCCGGCGCCAATCGTCCAGAGTGCTCGTTCGATAGCCATGACGTCCTTTTTGGTGTCTATAGACTATACTTTGCGCCTCTTCACCTCAGGGGGATGGACTCATGTCACTGACGATTAACGAACGCACCGTGGGCGATGTCGTCGTCATCGATTTCGCGGGCAAGATCACGCTCGGCGACGGCGGCGACGCCATGCTGAAGGACAAGGTTCGCAGCCTCGTGCAGCAGGGACGCAAGAAGATGGTCCTGAACCTGGGCGAGGTCTCCTACATCGATTCCGCGGGGTTGGGCGAGCTGGTGCAGGCCTACGCGACCGTCAGCAAGAGCGGCGGCGGGCTGAAGCTGCTGAACACGACGAAACGGATCAAAGATCTGCTGTCGATCACCAAGCTGCTGACGGTGTTCGAGACGTTCGACAGCGAGGCGGAAGCGGTCACGAGTTTTTCGGCCAACGTCTGACGACAGCCGCCTGGCCGACCGCCGACTGTCTTACTGCTGCTCCGCGAGGATGGCCTGCTGCGCGAGGACCGGCTGCTCGTCGGTCGGGAGCTTGCGCAGCATCTCCGAGCGGATCGGCAGGATGAACGAGAAGCGGTAGTCGCCCTGCATCCGTCCGATCGGAATGCCCACCAGGTCGCCGCGCTGATTCAGCACGCCACCACCTGACACGCCCGGATGCCCGTCGGTGAGGCACGTGACGAGCCCGTTGTTCGTCCGCTGTCCCACGTAACCGGTCGAGAGAATGATCCCTTTCGAGTAGTCGTTGCCGAGGCGGAAAATCGGGTCGGCGAAATCGTACGCGAACGACGGATCGACGTGCAGCGCCGGCAGATCGACTTCCTTGGTCTTGATGATCGCCCAGTCGCCGCTGTGGACCTCGACATCCGCATCGCCCGTATCGACCACCCGCGCGGGAATCTCCTTCCCGTTGTAGACAACCTTGACCGACGTGATCTTCCGGCTCGACGGCCGCTCGTCTTCCTCTCGCAGCGCCACGACGGCGTGCTTCACCGTGATGAAGTACCCGTGGCCGAGATAACCGGCGGTGCCGTAATTGGTCTTGCCGAAGTTGTCGTAAGAATAGAGCTCGACGAAGCTCGACCGGCGATCGCGGAGGAGCTGCACCGGCAGGAGTCCCATCTCGCTCTCGAGCTGTTTCTTGATGTCGGCCACCATGCGTGCGCGCGACGTCGCGTTCGGCGCCTCGCTGCGATCGACTTTGCCACTGGTCGCCGCCGGCACGACCGCATCAATTTTCCCCGCCGCGCCGAGTCCGTTTCGTACCTCCGCTCGCAGCTCTTGCAGTTGGCGGTCGTACGACGCCCGCGTCGACAGCTCGTGCTGACGGGCGTGCATGAGGCCGAGGGTGAAGCACGAGAGCGCGGTGGCAATGATGGAGGCGGCAAAAACTACGCGGCGAGAGATCATTCAAGACTCCAAGTTCGGCAGCCGGACGTCTCGCCGTAGCGCAGAGGTAGCTGTGCGCGCAGGCGGATCCTGGCTTTGCGATTCCTGCGAGATGCAGGAGTGCCCTTTCGCTTGGAAAGCGTTTGAGCGATTAATTGTGTCGGAGTGACGAACTGCCGCAACTGTAACCCCCGAGTGTGGCAGTGTCAAGCTGAAGACTCCGTAGATTTACGGAGTCTTTCTTGTTTTCGTCAGCGCCCAGCCGCCGACGAAGACGGCGACGCCGAGACCGAACAGTCGCGGGCTCGGCCCCATCGGTCCAGCCGTGAAAATATCGACGAGCAGCAGCCACATACCCATGAGCTGCGCGAGCCGACCGATGTAGAACAGGGCACTCATGACCGCGACCCGAACAAATCGACCTTGAGCGCGATCAGCGACTGTTCGATCTCCTGCAGGAACACGAGCAACGACAGGATCAGCGTCGCCAGCGACCCGACGAACAGCGATACGATCAGCCAGGACATTTCGATTCGGCCCAGCGCCGCGACAAAGAGCGCGATGATCAGCGCCGCGGCGAGCAACGCGCTCACGCCCCCGAACACGATCGCGCGACGCACGAGCCGTGCGCGTCGCCAGAGGATGGCCACCTGTTGCGCCGCGGCCTTGCGCGCGTCCTCGTCGCCGCTACGCAAGGCCGACGCGAGGATCCGGGACCGGTCGATGATGCGACCGAATCGATTGGTCATCGTCAGGAGGAGCAGACCGACGGCCGAGATCAAGATCGCGGGACCGACGGCGACTTGCAGCACCGGCACGAGTTCCGCGAGACGTGCGTGATCCATTTAGATCCGATCGAAGTTCTTTTCGATCTCGCGACGCGTCAATCGCAACATCACCGGCCGTCCGTGCGGGCAGATGGTCGAGTAGGCGGTCGCGCGGAGTTCGTCGAGGATGTGGACCATCTTCTCGTACGTAAGCGGATAGTTGGCCTTCACGGCCGCATGACACGCCGTCAGCGCGGCGATACGCTGCAGCGCGTCCTGCACGTGCGCGCCCCGGTCGAGTCCTTCGAGATCTTCGGCGAGCGCGGTCAACGCCTTTTCACAGTCGACGCGATCGATCAACGCCGGCACCGCGGTCACCTTGATCGTCGTCTCGCCGAAGCTCTCGATCTCGAATCCCAGCCGATGAAGCTCGCCGGCGCGGTGCACCAGCGTGTCGTGCGCAGAGGCAGAGAGATCGAGCAGCATCGGGATCAGCAACTGCTGCGACTCGAGCCGTCCGGCTGTCAGCTTCTCCATCACCCGTTCGAACAGCACGCGCTCGTGCGCGACATGCTGATCGATGATCGCGACGCCGTCCTCGTCAACCGCGATGATGAAGGTGTCGCGGAACTGGCCGAGCGGGATCAAAGGTTTGATGTCGACCGGGGAGGCAACCACAGAACTCACGGAACTCACAGAATCCGGTTGTGGGCTCTGTGCGTTCTGTGGATGCTGTGGTTGATTGATCTCCTGGGGAATCCATCTCGATGGAAACGATCCACCGGCCAGCGCGCCCGGCAGCGGCATCGTCGTCGGGATCCGATCGGGCGGCGCCTCCGCCTGGAGTTGCAGCTGTGGGATCGCGCTCTTGCCCAAGGCGTCCATCAACGCGCGCCGCACAACTTCGTGTACAAGCGACTGGTCGCGGAACCGCACTTCCGCCTTCGTCGGGTGCACGTTGACGTCGACGGCCTCCGGATTCATCTCGATGAAGAGATGGACTTCCGGGCTGCGTTCCTTGATGGTCGCCTGGCTGTATGCGTCGATGATCGCGTGCGCGATCGTCCGGTCTTTGACGATGCGCCGGTTGATGAAGACGTTTTGAGGACCGCGCGTCGGGCCCTGCTCCGCGAGCGCGGCGATGAAGCCGGTGAGGCGCAAACCGCCGGCCTCCTTTCTGACGTCGATGAGATCGCTGCGGTCCCCGTACACCTGGTACAACCGATCGCGCGCAGACGCGGCAGGCGGACACTGGAGTACCTTCCGCCCGGCGCTGGTCAGCGTGAACCCGACGTCGGGATACGCAAGCGCCAACTGCGTCACGACCCTCGAGACTTGCGCCGACTCGGCGCCGTCCGACTTCAAGAATTTTCGTCGAGCGGGTAAGTTGTAAAAGAGGTCGTTGACCTCGATCGTCGTCCCGTCGGCGGCACCCACTTCCGAGACCGACGTCACCATGCCGCCGTTGACGCGGATTTCGGTGCCGCTCTGCTGGCCGCGCGCGCGGCTCCGCAGCACGAAGTGCGACACGGACGCAATGGACGGAAGCGCTTCGCCCCGGAACCCCATCGTGCGAATCGCCGCGAGATCGTCGGCACGCCGAATCTTGCTCGTCGCATGGCGTTCGAGCGCGAGCCGCGCGTCCTCCGGCTCCATCCCTTCCCCATCGTCTTCGACGCGGACCTGCTTCTTGCCACCGAGCTCCACGGCAATCGCGATGCGCGTCGCACCGGCATCGATGGCGTTTTCGACGAGCTCTTTGACGACCGACGCGGGCCGCTCGACGACTTCGCCGGCGGCAATCTGATTCGCGAGATCGTCGGGGAGCTTCTTGATCTTGCCCATTAGATCCAGCGCCGCGAGCCGGCCGCGCCGCTGCTGACGATCAGCAGGCTCATCACGCGATCGGCCAACGCCTCGGCATCGTCGTGCAGGCGGACCAGGTGGTCCTCGACGTCCCTGAACCGAAACGCCATCTCGGTGCTGATGTCGACGAATTCGCGGCGCGCGAGGCGCTGCACGAGATCGCGCTGCGAGCGCGCCAGCCGAAGCAGATCGAACCCTTCACGCCGCAAATCGAGCAGTTCTTTCACCGTCGGCGGCGACGGCTTCTCGAGCAGTTGTTTCTCGACGGCATCGGCGCGA
Source organism: Vicinamibacterales bacterium (assembly GCA_035652075.1). Classification (GTDB taxonomy): domain Bacteria; phylum Acidobacteriota; class Vicinamibacteria; order Vicinamibacterales; family CAVVIG01; genus Gp6-AA45. The sequence continues at coordinate 25,808 of DASREL010000105.1, read as the reverse complement.
TGTCCGAGCCCCTCGATTGCCGGACGCAGGCTGTCGATCATGTGGTCGGCGATCAGATGAAACAGCGCGACCGACCCTTCGCTGAGCGGCTTGGCGCTGTGGCGCGCGTTGTCCGCGTATTCGGCCACCGCTTTCGAGTTGCCGTTGTGGACGGTGACGAGAAATGTGGGGCCGACGAAGAAATCCACCTCGGCATCGGCCGCGCGAAACACGGCGAACAGATAGCCGTCGTACGGTTCGAGCTTCGGCGGCTGCCCGTGCGACATCGCGTCCTCGACGGCGAGCCGATGGAACGCGAACGTATCACTGAGGATCAACGACTCCGGAATGGACGGCGATTCGAGATCGACCCACAACGTCACGCCCGCGGCCGGGTTCAACCACACACGGTCAATGCTCGTCACTTGATCGCATCGACCGTTGCGATGGACAAAGATCGTGACCAGACTACTTGCCTTTGCTGCTAATCGCTGCCTGGGCGGCCGCGAGCCGCGCGACGGGCACGCGGAACGGCGACGCGCTGACGTAGTCCAACTTCACCTTCTCGAAGAAGTGAATCGAGTCGGGATCGCCGCCATGTTCGCCGCAGATCCCGAGCTTGATGTCGGGCCGCGTCGAACGGCCTTTGGCGCAGGCGATGTCGACCAGCTGCCCGACGCCGCTGGCATCGATCGTCGCGAAGGGGTTCTTCTTGACGATTTCCATCTCGGCGTACTTCGGCAGGAACGATCCGGAGTCGTCGCGCGACATGCCGAGGCCGGTTTGCGTCAGGTCGTTGGTGCCGAAGCTGAAGAACTCGGCCGACTGCGCGATCTCGTCGGCCGTCAACGCACCGCGCGGGATTTCGATCATCGTCCCGACCAAATAATTCAACTTCACTTTCTTCTCGGCCTGCACGTCCGTGGCGACGCGGTTCACGATCTCGAGCTGCTGATCGAGCTCCTTCTTGAAACCGACGAGAGGGATCATGATTTCGGGCTTCACCTTGATCCCTTCCTTCTGCACGATCGCGGCAGCCTCGAAGACGGCGCGCGCCTGCATTTCTGAAATTTCGGGGTATTCGATGCCGAGACGGCAGCCGCGGAAGCCGAGCATCGGGTTGAACTCGTGCAGCTGCTCGACGCGCGTGTGGATCTTTTCCGCCGTGATCCCGAGCTTCTTCGCAAGGTCTTTCTGCTGCTCGGGCGCATGCGGCAGGAACTCGTGGAGCGGCGGATCCAGGAAGCGGATCGTCGCCGGGTAGCCCTTCAGCACCCGGAAGATGCCGGCGAAGTCGTCGCGCTGGTACGGCAGCAGCTTCGCGAGCGCTGCTTTTCGGGCCTCGAGCGTGTCGGCGAGGATCATCTCGCGCATCGCGTCGATGCGATCGCCCTCGAAGAACATGTGTTCGGTGCGGCATAGTCCGATGCCGACGGCGCCGAACGCGAGCGCATTCGCCGTCTGTTCAGGCGTGTCGGCGTTCGTGCGGACCGACATCCGCGTCGCCTCGTCGCACCACTTCATCAGCTGCTGGAAGCTCTTGAATTTTTCGGTCTTCTTCGCCTGCTCGTCACCCTCGATGAGGCCGGCGACGATCTCCGACGGCGCCGTCTTCACGCGGCCGGCGAACACTTTGCCGGCGGTGCCGTCAATCGACAGCCAGTCGCCTTCCTTGAACGTCTTGTTGCCGACCTTGACGGTGCGGGCCTGATAGTCGACTTCGAGCGCCGAGGCGCCGCAGACGCACACCTTGCCCATCTGTCGCGCGACGAGCGCCGCGTGCGACGACACGCCGCCGCGCGCGGTGAGGATGCCTTCGGCGGCAATCATGCCGCGCAGGTCCTCCGGCGATGTTTCGACGCGAACGAGCAAGACCTGCTCCTTGCGGTCCGCCGCTTCGACGGCGCGGTTCGCGTTGAGATAAATCTGTCCCGAGGCCGCTCCCGGACCGGCCGGCAATCCGGTCGCGATCGCTTCGGCCTTCGCGGCGTCGGCGACATCGAACACGGGCGCCAGCAGTTGGTCGAGCTGGTCCGCAGGATTGCGCATCACCGCGGTCTTCCAGTCGATCAGTTTTTCTTTGAACATGTCCATCGAGAACTTGAGCGCCGCCATCGCGGTCCGCTTGCCGTTGCGCGTCTGGAGCATGTAAACGACTTCGTCTTCGATTGTGAACTCGAAGTCCTGGACGTCCTTGAAATGCTTCTCGAGCGTCTGGCGTATGCGTTCGAGCTCCGCGTACGCTTTCGGCATGTGGCCCTTGAGTTCCTTCACCGGCTCCGGAGTCCGCACGCCTGCGACGACGTCTTCGCCCTGCGCGTTGATCAAGAACTCGCCGTAGAATTCCTTCGTGCCGTTCGCCGGATTGCGCGTGAACGCCACGCCCGATCCCGAGCGATCGCCGGTGTTGCCGTACACCATGGCCTGCACGTTGACGGCCGTTCCCCACTCCGACGGGATGTTGTATTTGCGGCGGTAGACGATCGCGCGATCGTTCATCCACGACCCGAACACGGCGCCGACGGCGCCCATCAATTGATCCCACGGCGTCGATGGGAAATCCTTACCAACGCGTTCTTTCACCAGCGCCTTGAAGCGGACGACGAGCTCCTTGAGGTCGTCGGCCGTCAGCTTTGTGTCCTCGATGTCGCCGTGATACCGCTCCTGCTTCAGCGACTCGATCACCGTCTCGAACGGTTCGTGGTCCTCGCCTTCGCGCTTCTGCACGCCGAGGACGACGTCGCCGTACATCTGGACGAAGCGGCGGTAGCAGTCCCACGCGAAGCGCGGGTTGCCCGTCTTCGCCGCGAGCCCCTCAACCGTCTGGTCGTTCAGACCGAGGTTGAGAATCGTGTCCATCATGCCGGGCATCGAATCGCGCGCGCCCGAGCGGACCGACACCAGCAACGGATTCTTGACGTCGCCGAACATCTTGCCGGTCTGCTTTTCAATGGACGCAAGGCCGGCCTGCATCTGCGCTTTCAGATCAGGCGGATAGGTGCGCTTGTGGTCGTAGAAATACGTGCACACTTCGGTCGTGATGGTGAACCCGGGCGGCACCGGCAGCCCGATGCGACACATCTCCGCGAGGCCCGCACCCTTCCCGCCGAGCAGCGGTTTCATCCCGCCGTTCCCGTCAGTGCGCGACTTGCCAAACAGGTACACGTGTCGGGACTTGGGATTCGGGGTTCGGGATTCGGTCTTTTTCGCTGTCTTCTTCTTCGCCATCAAACGCTCCGATAACAGTCAAACGCTCCGATAACAGTTGTAGCGCAGGCCTTCAGGCCTGCTTCATGTCCTGCACAATCGCGGACGGATCCGCAAATTCCAGAATCTGCCGTTTCAACCGATGCAGCAAGGAAAGCCGAGCGTCTCGGAGCGTCTGATCATCAACCATGACCATCACGTCGGTAAAAAACCGGTCGACGGGCTCTCGCAACGCTACGACTTCTTTCATCACATCTCCGTAACGAGCGTCGCGCAACGCCGCTTGGAGGTTGGGGGAACGCCGGTTCACCTCTTCGGCGAGCGCGATTTCGGCCGGCTCACGAAGTGCCGCTGACATGTCGTGACCCACGTACGCCGTCGGATCGAAATCTTTGGTGATGTTCTTGACCCGCTTGAACAACTGACCAAGGGCCTTGAAATCCTCGGAGTCACGGTACTTCGCAACCGCTTCGATCCTACGCAACGCGAGCTGCGGAACGCCCCAGTGGTCGCTGACAGACTTGATTTCGCCGCTCTCGAACCCGCGCAATTCGAACAGGTGAGCTTCACGATCGAAGAAGAACACATCAAGGCCAAGCTCGCGCCACGAGTCACGAGACGCGCCGTGATGCTGGGGGAACTCCTGATAGGCGCGGTCAATCAGCGACGGAATGTCGACCGATGTCGCCAGACCGTAATCGCGGGCATCGACCAAGATCTTCACGATGCCCTGCCCCGCGCGCCGCAAACCGAACGGATCCCTCGAGCCCGTAGGCTTCTCACCCGCCGCAAAGAGACCGACCAACGTGTCGAGCTTGTCCGCCAGCGATACTGCCGCCCACGTGACTGCGGCTTTCCCGAGCTGCTGTTTCGTCGGGGGCGCGTCAGCCTCGACACCGATCGGCAAATAGTGGAAGTAGATCGCCTTCCACACTTCTTCCGGCATCCCTTCCTCGCGCGCGTAGATGCCGCCCATCGTCCCCTGCAGTTCGGTGAACTCCCGGACCATGTCGGTGGTGAGATCCACTTTGGCGAGCCGGGCGGCTTGTGCCGCATGCGCCGCTGTCGTCTCGTCGGCACCGAGCGCTTCCTTCGCGATCCAGCGCGCAAGGCGCTCGATCCGGAGCGCCTTGTCCTTGTAGCTTCCAAGCTTCTTGTGGAACAGCAGCGTCGACAGACGTTCGATCCGCGAGTCGAGCGTCGACTTGCGATCCGCTTCCCAGAAAAACCGCGCATCGCGCAACCGTGCCGTGACGACGCGCTCGGCATTGCGCGCGATGGTGCGCTCGTTGTCCGGTTCGGTGTTGATGACGGCGAGGAACGCCGCCTTCAGCTTCCCGCTCTCCTCTTCGACCGGAAAATAATGCTGATGATGGATGAGCGTCGTCGTCAGCACTTCTTCGGGCAGCTGGAGAAATTCCGGTGCGAACGTGCCAGCGACGACGGAGGGATATTCGACGAGGTCGGGAACTTCCTCGAGGAGGCCCGAGTCGTGCCGCACCACGCGCGACACACGGCCCTGCAGGCGCTGCGCTTTTGCATCGAGCTCGCGCGCGATCTTGTTGTGACGCTCGCCGCGTTCGAGGATGACGAAGTTCTCGAGCAGCCGCGCGCGATATTCGTCGAACGACCGGACTTTGATCGCGCGTCCGGCCCGCCCGCTCGTCGTCAAGAAGCGATGGCCGTAGGTCACGGCACCGGACGACACGTCCTGCACCTGGCCGGTCTGCGCCGCCGCGGTCCGCGTGATCGTGAAGGGCACGACGCGCCCGCCGTACAGGAAGAGAATCCAGCGAATCGGGCGTCCGAAGACCAATTCGCCTTTGCCGTCCTCAAGGGTCGCGTCCCAGCGCATCGCCTTCGGAAACGACAGCGATCGCAACGTCGCGCCCAGGACATCCGGCAGCACGTCAACCGTCGCCTTGCCGCGCTGTCGTTTGCGAAACGCCAGGTATTCGCCTTTCGGCGTCTGGACGCGCTCGAGCGCAGCAACATCCACCCCGTTCTTCGAGGCGAAGCCGCTCGCGGCGGGCGTCGGTGTGCCGTCCGGTTTGAACGCCGCTGACACCGGCGGCCCGTTCACGAGCTCTTCGAGATCGGTCTGCCGTTCGGGCACGCGAACGATCCGCACCGTCAGCCGCCGGGGCGTGCTGAAGGTCTCGGCCGGCGATTCCGGCACGAGGCGATGCTCGCGCAGCTGCGTCGCGACCGCTTCACCGACGGCGTTCGTCAGCGATGGCAGCCAGCTCGCCGGTAGTTCCTCGGTCCCGATTTCCAGCAGAAGCTCGCGATCCATTACGCCGGCGCTCCGCTCGTTTGCTCGACGTACGTCCGCGCCACGCCGAGGGCGAGCTTGCGGATGTTGAGGATGAACGCCGTGCGTTCGGTGACGCCGACGCTGTTGCTGGCATCGAGGATGTTGAACAGGTGCGAGCACTTCAACGTCGCCTCGAGTGCAGGAATCACCAGTCCGGCTTTCAGCAGCGCTTCCGCCAGCATGTAGTTGTCGTCGAACAGCCGTCGATGGAGCGTCGCGAACTGTTGCCCTTCGGGCAGCTCGATTCCCACATTGAAGGCGTACTTCGACTCTTCGAGTTCCTCACGGAAGCGGACGTCTGAGTACTTCACGCCTGGCGCCCATTCGAGATCGAAGATGCTGTCGACTTTCTGCAGCACCATCGCGATCCGCTCGAGGCCGTACGTCAGCTCCGCGGAAATCGGCGCGAGCTCGAATCCGCCGGCCTGCTGGAAGTACGTGAACTGCGTGATCTCCATGCCGTCGAACAGCACCTGCCAGCCGATGCCCCACGCACCGAGCGTCGGCGACTCCCAGTTGTCTTCTTCGAACCGGATGTCGTGCTGCCGCGGGTTGATGCCGCACGCCTCGAGGCTCTCGAGATAAATCTGCTGCACGTCGTCGGGCGCCGGCTTGAGGACCACTTGGAACTGATGATGTTTGAAGAGCCGGTTCGGATTTTCGCCAAAGCGGCCGTCGGCTGGCCGCCGAGACGGCTGCACGTAGGCGACGCTCCAGTGCGCCGGGCCAAGCACGCGCAAGAACGTCTCGGGATGCATCGTCCCCGCGCCGACTTCGACGTCGAGCGGCTGCTGCAGCGCGCACCCGCGCGACGCCCAGAATTCCGACAGCTTGAGGATCAGGTTTTGAAACGTCACCGTCGCATGTCCCGCAACACTCGAACCGATTTCAGATCCTTCTCCAAATGCATCGAGATCAGCGCCCGATGCGCCGCCTCGAGTTCGCGCAGCGCGCCGCGCGAGACCTCGATCTCGCCCAGCGCGAACGGACTCGATGCGCGCGCGCGGTCCAGAAATCCACGCGCTTCAGCCGACAGCCGCGCGTCCGGCTCGTAGACGCCCTGCAGCCGCAGCAGCCAGAATTCAAAGTACCGCGCCAGCGGATCGATCGGCACGCCCACGGCGATCGCATCCACCATCGACGCGCCGAGGCGAAACAACGTTTCGTTCGGGTCGTCTTCCTGGGCCCACTCGTCGATCAGTTCGGCGAAGTAGCTGACGTACCCCAGCGCGTCCGCGTCCACGGCCGACAGCGGCGACCGCACCGGCTCCACGTACTCGAGCCGAACCAGGTCGCGCCGTTCGCGTTCGACGTACGCCACGCGGCCGTACGTCAGCGGCTCGAGCGCGCCCCCAAACCGCTTCCGGCTCTGACGCGCGTTCTTCGCGACGCCGCGCTTCTTGCCGCGATCGCGCGTGAGAAACGCCACAATCCGGTCCGACTCACCGAGCTTGTACGTCCTGAGGATCAGCGCGTCGGTGGTGTACTGCGGCATCCAGAGGCGGGTATTGACTGTACTACAGAGCGGACGCTCGGCTGAAGCCTTCGCGCTACATTCCCAGGTCCGTGAGCACCCGGTCGTCCTCGCGCCACTCGGACTTGACCTGCACGCGCAAGTCGAGAAACACCCGGGTCTCGAAGAAGCGCTCGAGGTCCTCCCGCGCGGCCGTCCCGATCCGTTTGATCATGTCGCCGCCGCGGCCGATGACAATCGGCTTCTGCGACTCGCGTTCGACGACGATCGTGCAATACAGCTTCAGGATGTCCTTCGGGTTCTGCGGCTCCTCGAACCGATCGACCAGGACGGCGCTCGAAAACGGAATCTCCTCGCGCGTCAACTGCAGCACCTTTTCGCGGATGATTTCGGCCGCGAAGAATCGCTCGGGCTGATCGGTCAGGTAGTCGGTCGGATAGACCGGCTCGCCCTCCGGAAGCCGATCGATAATCGCCCGCTCGAGCCGATCGATGTTGTCGCCCGTCGTGGCCGACACAGGGATGATCTCGGCGAACGTCCCCTTCCGGCTGTACTCGTCGATGATCGGCAGCAGCCGGGACTTTCGCATGAGATCGATTTTATTGAGGATCAGAAAGACCGGCACCTTCAGGTTCTTCACGAGATCGAGGACGAACTGCTGTCCCTTCCCGCCGCCTTCTTCGACATCGACGACCACGCCGACGATGTCAACCTCTCTCATCGTGTCGAGCGCCGCATCGACCATCCGGACGTTCATGCGATGCAGCGGCCGATGGATCCCAGGCGTGTCGAGATAGACGACCTGCGCATCCGGATAATTCTTTACCCCGAGAATGCGATTCCGCGTCGTCTGCGGCTTGTTCGACACGATCGCGAGCTTCTCGCCCACGAGGCGGTTCAGCAGCGTCGACTTTCCCGCATTCGGCCGCCCGATCAGCGATACGAAACCCGTCTTCATGGCTCCACGGCGACCTTTGGCCGTGCGGTGATCCGGACTTTGTTGATCCGACGACGCTCGGCGTCGAGGATCTCGACGGTCAGGCCGTCGACATCGAACTTCTCGCCGACCGTCGGCACGCGACCGATCTGCGACATCAGAAATCCTCCGACGGTCTCGAAGCCTTCGCGCTCGATCTCGACGCCCAGCCGCTGGGCGATCTCGCCGACATTCACCTTGCCGCTGAACACGAATCGGCCGTTCCCTTCGTCGACGATCTGCTCCGACTCGACGTCGTACTCGTCGCGGATCTCGCCGACGATCTCCTCGAGGAGATCCTCAATCGTCACGAGACCGGCGGTGCCGCCGTACTCGTCGACGACGATCGCGCATTGCGTCTGATTGCGCTGAAATTGCTTGAGCAGTTCCGGCACCCGCTTCGTTTCCGGCACGACCGCCGCCGTACGGATCACCGGCCGGATCGGGGACGAATCGTGCGCCGCCGGCCCCAGCGCAAAGATGTCCTTGATGAACACGAAGCCGGCGATGTTGTCGAGGCTCTCTTTGTACACAGGAAATCGCGAATACTCCTGCTCCTGAAACATCGCGCGCAGGTCGCCAATCGTCGCATCGTCTTTGATGGCGACGATGTCAGGGCGCGGCGTCATCACCTCGCGAACCAGCGTGTCGCCGAAATCGACGATGCTCTGCAGCAGCCGGCGCTCCTCGCCCTCGATGATCCCTTCTTCTTCGGCGGTGTTGATAAACGATTTCGCGACCTCGTTCGCTTCTTCCGCGGCTTCGTCCGCCGGGACCGGCATTGCCGGCGCGCGCTTCGTCGTCGTCACCGACGTCGCAATCCGGTGCGTGAACGGGCCGAGCGCGCGGGCGATCGGCGCAAACGTCGGCAGCAGAATCTCCAGCACGCGCTCGGGGTCGCGGCCCACGATCAACAACGGCAGCAGCAATTCGAAGACAACCACGAAGCCGACAATCGCGAGGATAACGAAGGTCACCGTGTGCGCCGCCACGCCGACGAGCCGCGCGAGCAGCGCGGTCGCGGTGCCGGTGATCAATCCGAGCAACAGGCGGACCGGAATAAACAGCAGCAGCGGATCGTCGAGATACTCGCCGAGCGCGCCCGGGCGGTTGCTGCGTTCGGCCGTGAGGCGAAGCGATAGCCGCATCAGCGCGCCAAATGCGGCCTCGATCGCGCCGAGGTAGACCCCGGCGCAGCCCAGGAGAAAGATGGCAAGCGGGATCACGAACGCTCGATCAACCCTTCGCGCAACCCGCCCTTCCGGCGGAGCCGCCGTTCGAGGCGGCGCATCTCGCCATGGTCGCGCTCATGATCGTAGCCGAGAAGGTGCAGCAGCCCGTGCAACGCGAGTACTTTTAGCTCGACCGTGACGTCGTGGCCCGCCTCACGCGCCTGGCGTCGCGCAACCCCGCGCGCGATCACGATGTCGCCGAGCGGCGCACCAGGAAAAGAAAGCACGTCGGTGACCGAATCTTTCCGGCGGTATCGCTTGTTCAGCTTGCGCATCTCGACGTCAGACACCAACGCGATCGACAGCAGTCCGCGAGCCCTCGCCGGAGCGATACGAGCGAGCCAGACCGCCAGTCCCGGTACGCGGACCGGCCGTCCCCTGGCGTCAGAGATCCTGACGTCGAGGCGTTGTCCCATTGGAGAACTGTTCGTAGGCCTTCACGATCTGCTGCACGAGTTTGTGGCGGACGACGTCGCGCTCGTCGAAGTAAACGAACGAGATGCCGTCGATGGCGTTGACGACCTTCATCGCTTCAACGAGGCCCGACATGCGGCCGGTCGGCAAATCGATCTGCGTCACGTCGCCGGTGATCACCGCCTTGCTGCCGAAGCCGAGGCGCGTCAGGAACATCTTCATCTGCTCGCTGGTCGTGTTCTGCGCTTCGTCGAGGATCACGAACGAATCGTTCAACGTGCGCCCGCGCATGAACGCAATCGGCGCAATCTCGATCGTCCCGCGTTCGAGATATCGCGCGACGCGTTCGACGTCGAGCATGTCGTACAACGCGTCGTAGAGCGGCCGCAGGTACGGATTCACTTTTTCCTGCAAATCGCCGGGCAGGAAGCCGAGCTTCTCGCCCGCTTCCACCGCAGGGCGCGCGAGGATGATGCGGCTTACTTTCTTCGCCACGAGGAACGCCACCGCCTGCGCCATCGCGAGATACGTCTTGCCGGTGCCGGCGGGGCCGATGCCGAACACGATGTCGTTCTGGTCGATCGCGTCGAGATACTTGCGCTGATTGACCGTCTTCGGCGCGACGCGGCGCTTGCCGGCCGGCGTCAACGTCCCTTTGAGGAAGTGATCGCGGATGTCGACCGTCTCGTCCTGCGCGACGAGATCGCCCGCGGTCTTCACGTCGGTGTTCGACAGCTTGTAGCCGTCCTTCAGCAGCGACGACAGCCCGACGACGACGCGATCGACCTTGTCGAGCCCGGGGCCGTCGCCCTCGACGACGAGATCGTGGCCCTGCGTACGAATGCGGACGTTGAACAGCGATTCGAGATGCTTGAGGTTCTCGTCGTACGAGCCGAAGAGTGTTTCAATCCCCTCTTCCGGGACGGTCAGCGTACGTTTCATTTCGTGTCGATCTTGATGTGCAGTTCCTTCATCTGCTTCTGGTCCACCGGAGACGGGGCATCGGACATGAGATCGACCGCGTTCGCGGTTTTCGGGAACGCAATTACCTCGCGAATGGATGACTCACCGCAGAGGATGGCCACGATGCGGTCTACTCCAAGGGCGATGCCACCGTGCGGCGGCGTGCCGTAGGACAGCGCTTCGAGGAAGAACCCAAAGCGGAGCTTCGCCTCCTCGTCGCTGATCCCCAGGCGCCGGAAGATCCGCGCCTGCAGAGCTGGATCGTGAATACGAATGCTGCCGCCACCGATCTCCGAACCGTTCAGCACCAGGTCGTACGCTTTCGCGCGGACGTTCCCGGGATCGCTTTCGAGCTTGTCCACGTCTTCGTCGAGCGGCGACGTGAACGGGTGATGCATCGAATACCATCGTCCGTCTTCGTCGTTGTACTCGAGCAGCGGAAACTCCGTGACCCAGAGGAACTGATAATCGTCCGGCTTCGCCAACTCCTCTTTCTTCGCGATCGCCAGCCGGAGGTTTCCGAGCAGCTTCGACACCGCGTCGGGCTTACCGCCCGCCATCAACATCAAATCGTCGGGCGACGCGCCGGCGTGATCGAGCGCGGCTCGCAGCCCAGGGCCCTCGTTCAACGCCTTGACGTTGCTGAGCGGCGGTTCCCCGGGCCGGACCCAGATCAATCCGGCGAAACCCATTTGCTTTGCCTGATCGCCGAGCACGTCGAGCTGACTGCGAGTCCACTTGTTGCCGCCGGGGACGACGAATCCGCGGATGGCGCCGCCGTCGGCGACGATCTGCTTGAACACGCGAAACTCGGAGTCTCTGAAGATGTTCGACAGATCGGTGATCTCGAGACCGAACCGCAGGTCGGGCTTGTCCGATCCGTACTTCGCGATCGCTTCGGCATACGACATCCGGCGAATCGGCAGCTTCACCGGCGTGTCGATCTCCTTGAAGATCGTCTGCATGAGCGGCTCGATCAGGCCGAACACCAGATCCGGCCGCGCAAACGACATCTCGACGTCGATCTGCGTGAACTCGAGCTGACGATCGGCGCGCTGATCCTCGTCACGGAAACACTTGACGATCTGAAAATAGCGATCCATTCCGGAGATCATCAGGATCTGCTTGAAGATCTGCGGTGACTGCGGCAGCGCGTAGAACTCGCCCGGATGCACGCGGCTCGGCACGAGGAAGTCGCGCGCGCCTTCCGGCGTCGACTTCGTCAGGATCGGCGTCTCGATTTCGAGGAATCCCTGCGCATCGAAGTACTTGCGTACCGCCATCGTGATGCGATGACGCAGGATCATGTTGTGCTGCAGGCGCGGGCGCCGCAGATCGAGATAGCGGTACTTCAACCGCACGTCCTCGGAGACCGGCGAGTCTTCCGCGATCTGGAACGGCGGCGTCTTCGCCTCGTTCAGGATCCGGATCTCTTTCGCGAGGACTTCGACTTCGCCCGTCTCGAGCTTCGCGTTAATCGTCTCCTCGGAGCGGCGCTGCACCATGCCGGAGACGCCGATGACGAACTCGGATCGCAGTTTCTTCGCGACGGTCATCAGCGCGTCGTTCTCGCGGACGACGACCTGCGACACGCCGGCGCGATCGCGGATATCGATGAACGTGACCCCGCCGAGATCGCGGATCCGATGGACCCATCCGAGCAGCACCGCTTCCGCGCCGACATCGTCGGCACGCAGCGCTCCGCAGGTGTGGGTCCGGGTGAGTTGTCCTAACGGTTCTGCCATTCGCGAATTCGTGCTGCCGCCTCCGCGCGCGGGACGCTTGTCTGCTCGCCGCTGCGCATGTCTTTCATCGCCACTTCGCCTCTCGCGCGCTCGTCATCGCCGACAATCGCGACAAACGGCACCTGACGTCCGGAGGCGTACTTGAACTGTTTCCCCAGTTTATCCGCTTCGGGATAGACATCGACGCGCAAACCGCCCCGCCGCAACTCGCCCGCCAGCGCCAGCGCGTCGGCGCGCGACTCGTCGTTCCAGATTGTCACCAGGATGTCTACTCCGCCTCGCGCGATCGCCTCGGGAAACATCTGCCGTTCCGTCATCACGACGATGATCCGTTCGAGGCCGAGCGAAAAGCCGCACGCCGGCACGTCGCGACCGAGGAACATCCCAATCAGGTTGTCGTACCGCCCGCCGCCGCCGAGACTGCCGGCGAGGTCCGGGACTGTGACTTCCATGATCGCGCCGGTGTAATACGACAGGCCGCGCGCCAGGCTCGGGTCGATGCGGATGTGGCCGTGCGCCGGCGTGCCATCCGTCAGCCGCACGATCTCGTCGAGCACGCCGACGGCGTGCGGTCCGGCGTGGTGGCTCTGGACGAACTCGCGGAGACGCTCGAGCGGCGTCAGCAACCGAGGGTCGACGTCGGACGACCCGCTGAAGAAATCGAGGCACTTCGCCGTGGCCGCGCCGTCGATGCCGCGCGCGGTCAACTCCTTCTGCACACCGTCGACACCAATCTTGTCCAGTTTGTCGAGCGCGATGAGCGCGTCGCTGTGCCGCGATTCCGGTATGCCCGCACACTCGAGCAGCGCACTCAACGCCTTCCGGTGGTTCAGTCGAATCGTGAACTCCTCGAAACCGAGTTTCGTCAGCACCTCGCTGACCGCGCTGAGCAGTTCGGCTTCGACGACCGGCGATGTCGAGCCGATCGCGTCGACGTCGCACTGGTAGAACTCGCGGAATCGTCCTTTTGCCGGCCGGTCGGCGCGCCACACCGGTTGAATCTGGTATCGCTTGAAGAACTTCGGCAGCGCCGCCTGATATTCGGCGACGACGCGCGAGAGCGGCACCGTGAGGTCGTAGCGCAGCGCCAGGTCGGCCTGCCCGCTCGCTTCGTGCTCACCGCGCTTCAGGATCTTGAAAATCAGCTTGTTCCCTTCCTCGCCGTACTTGCCGAGGAGCGTGTCGATATTCTCGAACGCGGGTGTTTCGAGCGGCTCAAAGCCGTACTGTTCGTACACGTCGCGCACGACGCCGATGACGTAGTTGCGTCGGCGTATGTCGTCAGGAAGAAAATCGCGGGTGCCGCTTGGCGGCTTAGTGTTGGATGTAGTCAAGACGGTATTTGACGTAGCGATCAGCGTACAGCTGGATTTCGTCGACTTCCTTCTGCGTCAGCAAGCGCTTCACTTTTCCAGGGCTGCCCATCACGAGCGACCGGGGCGGGACCTGCATGTTTTCCGTGATCAGCGTTCCGGCCGCGACAATGGATCCCGAGCCGATCCGCGATCCGTTCAACAGAATCGCGCCGATGCCGATCAGGCACCGGTCGTCGATCGTGCAGCCGTGGATCACCGCCGCGTGCCCGATCGTCACGTCGTCGCCGATGTGCGTTTCGTGCGTCCCGGTCATCGCATGGACGACCGTACCGTCCTGGATATTCGAACGGTTGCCGATACGAATCTTGTTCACGTCTCCGCGGATCACCGCGCACATCCAGACACCACACGCCTCACCGATCTCTACATCGCCGATGACGTGCGCGCTGTCGTCGATAAAAGCTGTGGGATGGACGCGGGGCGACAGGCCCCGGTACGGCCGAAGCATTCAACCAATTATACCGGCGGCACCCTGGTTGCACCGCGTACGGCTCCAGCCCTTATTTCGCCGATTTTCCGTCGTCATCAATGCCCGTGGAGGCAGCATGGCCGAGAATTCCCTCTCCATCACCGACAACAGAACCGGGAAGCGCTACGAAGTCCCGATCGCCGACGGCGCGATCAACGCGTCGGATCTGCGACAGATTAAGACCGATTCGCAGGACTTTGGTCTGCTTAGTTACGACCCCGCGTACATGAATACCGCCAGCTGTCGCAGCCGGATCACCTTCATCGACGGCGACAACGGCATCCTCGAGTACCGCGGCTACCCGATCGAGCAACTCGCCGAACGCCGGTCGTTCCTGGACGTGGCGTACCTGCTGATCTTCGGCGAGCTGCCGAATGCCGGGGAAGCAGCGGCGTGGCGCGACCAAATCACCGTCCACACGATGGTGCACGAGAACTTGAAAAAGCTGATGGAAGGATTCCGCTACGACGCGCATCCGATGGGGATGTTCCTCAGCACCATCGGCGCGCTCTCGACGTTCTATCCCGACGCGAAGGCAATCGGCGACATCGAGTCACGGCACCTCCAGATGCTGCGGTTGATCGGCAAGGTGCCGACGATCGCGGCCTACGCACATCGCCACAGTCAGGGGCTCCCGTACGTGATGCCGGACAACGACCGGCCGTACGCCGCAAATTTCCTGACGATGATGTTCAAGATGGCCGGCACGTACAACCCGCACCCGGCCCTCGTGCGCGCGATGGACGTGCTCTTTATCCTGCACGCCGATCACGAGCAGAACTGCAGCACGAGCGCCATGCGTGCGATCGGCAGTTCGCACGCCGATCCCTACTCGGCGCTGGCGGGGGCAGCCGCGGCGCTGTACGGACCGCTGCACGGCGGCGCGAACGAAGCGGTCCTGCGAATGCTCGCCGACATCGGCTCCGTGGCGAACGTCCCGGCGTTCGTGAAACGGGTCAAGGCGGGCGAAGGACGGCTGATGGGATTCGGCCACCGCGTCTACAAGTCGTACGATCCGCGCGCACGGATCCTGAAGCAGATGGCCGACGCCGTGTTCGAGGTCCAGGGACGCAATCCGCTGATCACCGTCGCGCTCGAACTCGAACGCATCGCGCTCGAGGACGAATACTTCGTCAGCCGCAAGCTGTATCCGAACGTCGACTTCTACTCGGGGCTGATTTACCAGGCGATGCAGTTCCCGGTGGCGATGTTCCCGGTGCTGTTTGCGATCCCGCGGACCGTCGGCTGGCTGGCGCAGTGGGAGGAGATGCTGCTCGATCCCGAGCAGAAGATCGCCCGGCCGCGACAGTTGTATATCGGAGCGGCCAGGCGCGACGTGCCGGCTACCGGCTTGGTTTCTTCTCGGGCAGTTTGATGCGGAACGAACCGTCGTCGTAGCGCTCGCGATACGTGCCGTGGCACGCGCCGCATTTCTGGTTGAGTGAGCCGGCGCTCTTCTTGGCCGTATCCCAGTCGTTCGCGGCGACGGCTTTCTCGACCGCCGTCGCGTCGGCCTGCGCGTCCTGCGCGATCTTCGCCGCCTCCGGGACGCCGCGCGCCTTCCAGAACGTCTCGGTCTGCGCGAACGCCTGCTTCAGCACGGTGAGATTCTGCGTCACGTCGGCCGTCTTCGATGCGTCGACAGCGGTCCGCAGGGCCTGCGACGCCGGGCCGACTTTCTTCATCGCGTCGTCGAGCGATTTCTCGCCCTCGACGTACGACGGCGGCAGCCGCATCGCGAGATCGGTCATCTTGTCGTTGACGACGACCTTCGCAATCACCGCCGGCTTGCCGCGATATTTTTCAACGAGATCCGGCGTGAGATCGACCTGGTAGCCTTTGGCCTTCTTGCCGATTTCGGCCGGATCGAACTTGATCAGCTCGCCTGCGACCGTGACGTACTTGTTCGCTTCGACCGGCGCGTTCAGGATCGGGCACAGCACCAGGATGTCCGCGTTGGCCGGCTGCCCCTTGATCTTCTGATCGACGGTGAACGACGACTTCGACAACACCTTGTCGACGTTCGCCGTCATCGTCACGTTCTCGCCGTAGTACTGATCGGGATTCTTCGCGAGCACCGTGGTCGGCACCGGCACGTACGGCTTTTGCGCCGGCGCCGCGGGCGCGCCGTCAGGCGGACCGCCGCGTCTCTGTGCGGACACGGACACGAGCGAAACCGCCGCGGCAACAACAATCACCGCTGAACGCGCAGAACGCGCCGAGAAGAACCTTTTCTGCGGGTTCAGCGAGTTCTGCGCTGAACGTCGTGGAACACCTTTTAGCAAGACACACACCTGTGACTGTTCTTCGACCCGAGTTTTTCGAGGAGCGCGACCGTTTCCGGGAACGGCGAGATGCGCTGCACCGGGCCGTTCGCCATGTCGGCGACCGTCTGGCCGCTGCGCGCCACGGCCGTTACGTCCGCGCCCTTCGACACGAGATACATGATCATCTCGTTGTCGCCGCGCGCGGCCGCGTGATGGAGCGCCGTGTAGCCGTCGTTGTCGCGCGCGTTCACGTCCGCGCCCAACTCCTCGACGAGGTACTTCACCGCCGGCATGAAGCCGCCCGGCGCATGACGATGGGCGTTGCCGGCGAAGCCTTCGCCGTACTCGAGACCCGCGGCGGCGTGAAGCGCCCACGCGCCGGGACCACCGTACGGAACCGGCGGCGCAGGATTCGCGACCGGCGCGTTGGTGCCGTCGACGCCGGGTCCGCCACCTTGCGGTGGACCGCCACGGCGGACCGGACGCGCCGGCGCCATCGACGGAATGTTCGGATCGGCGCCGTAGGACACGAGCAGCTTCATGGCTTCGACGTCAGTGCCGTACGCCGCGCGCCAGAACGCCGTCGAACCTGACGTGTCGGCGAGACCGCAGTTTCGGTTGCCGCAGCCGCTGTAGACCAGATACCACGGGTGCGACTTGATGCGCGCGTTCGGATCGGCGCCGTGATCGAGGAGCGCCTTCATCACGTCGAGATACGTCGCCTTCTGGTATTCCATCGCTTCCGGCTGCGGAAAGCGCGTGCGCGGCTGCCACTCGGTGTTGATGACGGCCCACAACGGCGTCACGCCGTTTTCCTTCGCGGCGATATTCGGGTTCGCGCCGCGCTCGACGAGAAACGTCGCCATGTCGAACTGGCCGTTGATCGCGGCCATGACGAGCGGCGTCGTGCCGTCACCGGCGCTCGCCTGATCGATTGGCGCCCCGCCATCGAGGAGGGCTTTGGCGGAGTCGATGTAGCCCTGCCGCGCCGCGTGCAGCAACGCCGTCAGACCGCCTTTGGCCGCGACCGGCGGATTGATCTCTTCGGGATCGAATCCTTGACGCAGGCTGTCGTCAGCCGGTCCCGGATCCTTCGGCGGAATCTTGCCCGACGCCAGGAGTTCGCGCGCCGCATGGATCGCCGCCTGCAGCTGCGCCGCCGTCGGCTGTTCGCCCTTCGGCACGGTCGTCTCGAGAATCTTCTTTTGCAGCGCGAGCGCCGCACGATCCAGCTGCAATTCGTGCGCGACGTCGATGGACTTCGACGCGATCTTCGGATCGGCGCCCTTCGCGAGCAGCGATTTGATCGCATCGACGCGGTTGTTCGCCGCCGCAAAGATCAGCGGCGTTTGTCCCCACTCCGCTTCCCTCGCGTTGATCTCGGCGCCGTGGGCGACGAGGACGTCGATCACCGCCACGCTGCCCGCCTCCGCCGCGAGATGGAGCGGCGTCACGCCGGTCGTGGAGGTTCGCGCTTTGACGTCGGCGCCGGCGTTGATGAGCGCCTCGGCGACCGAAGCGCTGCCGCTCTGCGCCGCGATGTGGAGCGGCGTGTACGAGCCGATGCGCGTCACCGCCGACACATTCGCGCCGGCGTAGAGCAGCATCGCCGCAAGGTCGGCGTCGCCGCGCTGCGCGGCGAAGTGCAGCGCCGTCATGCCGTCACCGCGGGCGCCGTTGGCGTCGGCGCCCTGCTTCAACAGCGATCGCACCGCCTCTTTGTCGCCGCGCATCGACGCATCGGCGACCGGCGATCCGCCGCCCGGCGCAGCGGCCAACGCCGCCGACAACATCAGGACGAGTGCCGCTGTTCTCATACCGCGAACTCTCCGGTGCTGTCGCCGAACTGCTGGATCTCGTCGAGGCCGAGGTGATGCATCAACGCGAGCATCACGTTGGACATCGGCGTGCCATCCGGCGCCTTCACGTGCGTGCCGCCCTTCAACATGCCGTTCGCGTGACCGAACAGCACCAGCGGACAGCGCCGGTGGTTATGGATGTTCGAGTCCGCCATCGGCGAGCCCCAGATGATCAGCGTCTTGTCGAGCAGGTTGCCGTCGCCGTCCTGCGTCTCCTTCATCTTCTTGAGGAGGTACGCCATCTGCCCGACGCGGAACTTGCAGATCTTGTTGAACTCCATGATCCGGTCTTCGCGGTTGCCGTGGTGCGAGGCCGGGTGGAACGGCTGCTTCGATTCGCATTCCGGGAAGACGCGGTTCTGCGCGTCGCGCCCCGTCTTGAACGAGATGATGCGCGTCATGTCGGTCTGGAGCGCCAGCACCTGGATGTCGAACATCATCTGCATGTGCTCGCTGAACGAATCGGGCACCCCGGCCGGCGCTTCCGGCAGGGCGCGTTGCTCGCCGCTGTTGTTGCGCGCTTCGACCGCCTGGATACGGCGCTCGAGTTCGCGCACGTTGTCGAGATACCGCTCGAGCCGCTGACGGTCCTGTGCGCCGAGTTGCCGACGGACGCGTTCGACTTCGCCGTTGACCCAATCGAGGATGCTGCGTCGCGTCACCTGACGCGCTTTACGGTCCTCGTTCGACGTGCCGGCGCCGAACAGCATGTCGAAGGCGACGCGCGGGTCGCGGATCATCGGCAGCGGTTCGTTCGGTGACGCCCAGCTGATCGTGTCGGTGTAGGCGCACGAGTAGTTGTACGTGCAGCCGCCCGCCTGATCGAGGTTCTCGATGCAGAACTGCATCGACGGCATCGGGGTGCTCTGCCCGTACTTCTTCGCGTAGAGCTGATCGAGCGACGTGCCGGCCCAGAGATCCGAGCCGTTCGTCTGCTTCGGGTGCGACTGCGTCAGGAACACGGCGCTCGAGCGGAAGTGGTCGCCGCCGATTTCCGGCAGCGCGAGCGCCTCCGCGTTGCGCACGTCCGTGTTGCTGACGATCGTCATGTAGTCGCGGTACGCTTCGACCGTCTTCAGCGGGTTGTCGGCGACGAGCGTAAAGTCCTTGCCGGTGGTCTCCGGCGCGAAGAGGAACTTGCTCGCGCCCCAGTTGTTGCAGCCGGGCAGCCCGTGCACCTCTTCGATGCACATCAGGCGCGTGCGATCGTTGGTCGCGGCTTCCGCCGTCTTGCCGAACGCGCCACGTGTGGGGACCATCGCGTCCAGGAAGGGCAACGCCACTGTCACGCCGACACCGCGGAGGAACGTGCGGCGCGGGAGGTGCTTACCAGTGATGAAGTCCATATCGGATCGTCTCCTCTACTGAAACTGCAACGGCAACTGCAACTGCAACTGCAACTGCAACGGTCTACTGCGAACTGGTTGGTTGATAGCTTTTCATCTGGAACGCATCGCTCTTGATGACGCCCATGATGAACGACGACATCTTGTAATCGCTCGCCGCAGCCGCTTTCGTGATCGCGCGGATCGTCGGCTGATCGAAGTACTCCGCGCGGCGGCCGAGCGCGTACGCAAACAGGTTCTCGGTGAACATGCGGAGCAACGGCTCGGGCCGCTTCATCAAGGCATCCAGCAGTTCGTGCGGCGTGCTCACCTTCGAGCCGTCGTAGAAATCACCGCGCGTATCGAGCGGCTGACCGTTCTCGCGCTGCCGCCACTTGCCGGTGACGTCGAAGTTGTCGAGCGCCAGCCCGATCGGATCCATGAAGCGGTGGCACGCGTTGCACGTCGGATTCTTTCGATGAATCTCCATCCGCTCGCGCGTCGTCAACATGCGGCCGCCCTGGTTATCGGCCGTGTCGTCGAGCACCGGCACGTCGGGCGGCGGTGGCGGCGGCGGCGTGCCCATCAACACTTCCATCACCCATTTGCCGCGCAAGACCGGTGACGTGCGATTCGCGAGCGATGTCTGCACGAGAATGGCGCCCTGGCCGAGCAGACCGCGGCGCGTGTCGTCCGGATACTGCACTTTGCGGAACTGATTGCCGCTGACGCCCGGGATGCCGTAATGCCGCGCGAGCCGCTCGTTCGCGAACGTGTAGTCGGCGCGGAAGAGATCGAGCGCGCTGCGATCCTCACGGACGATCGAGTTGAAGAAGAGCTCCGTCTCCCGGCGCATGTCCGCCGCAAGGTTGTCGTCGAAGTTCGGATAGAAGTTCGGATCCGGGTGCACCTTGTCGACGTCCTGCAGCCGCAGCCACTGTGCCGCGAACCGCGTGCTGAGCGCCTCGGCGCGCGGATCGGCGAGCATCCGCTTCGCCTGCTTCTCGATCATGCCCGGCGCCGACAATTTGTTTTGCGTCGCGAGCGCCAGCAGTTCCTGATCGGGCGGCTCGCCCCAGAGGAAGAACGACAACCGCGACGCGAGGTCCACGTCGCTGACGCGATACGCGCCCGCTTTCGCGTTGACCGTTTCCGCAGGCTCGCGTTCGAGCCGGAAAATGAAGTGCGGGCTCGCCAGAATCGCTTCGACCATCGTCCGCACGCCGACTTCGAAACCGCCCTTCTTCGCGCCGTCGTCGAAGAACGGCAGCAGCCGATCGATTTCGTCGTTCGCGAGCGGACGCCGGTAGGCTTCAGCGCCCAGCTTCGCCGCGATCTGCTTCGCACACGGCCGCTCTTCGGCCTGCAGGGTCGGCCGGCAGCTGAAAATCTTCGCGCGGCTTGGCGTCTCGGACAGGCCGGTGACGTGATACGGACCTTTGATGATGACGTCGCGCAGGTGCGGCAGCGTCGTGATACCGGGACCGCCCGATCCGCCGCCGGCGTACGACCAGTCGTGCGGCCGGATCAGATCCTCGTACGGGCCTTCGGCCTTCTTCACGAACGCGGCCGCGACCGACTTCTGGCCGGCGCGAACGAAGATCGGATCGGTCTTGATGTGCACCGCGCCGCGACCATCGGCGCCGCCTGCCGGCTGCGTTTCGTACTCCAGCAGCGACACGCGCGCATCGTCGATCGAGATGTCGACGTCCTCGAACCGTGCGTTCGCGCCCGACTGCAGCGTCACCTCGAACACGTACTCGCCGTCGGCCGGAAAGACGTGATTCACCACCATGCCGCCACGGGTGCCGAACGGCGTGCCGTCGATGTGATCCCACGGATGCTGCGAGACGTACCCGGCGTTGGTGTACGTGCTGTCGACCGGGACGGCGTTCCGGTCGCCGATCGCCATGCGGCTGATCGCCGCGGCCGCGTTCAGGTACGACTCGAGCAACGTCGGCGACAACGCTTGCGCGTCGGCAATATTGTCGAAGTTCGCGCTCTTCTGATCGAGCGGCAGCCAGTCACCTGCATCGACGTCGAGGAGCAGCAGATCCTTGATCGCGTTCGCGTACTCCGGACGATTCAGCCGCTGAAACACGCGCGCGCCGGGATGTGGTTTCGCACCTGCTGCCGTGTCGATGTCCGTTTCGAGCGCCTTGACGAGCGCGGCGTGCACGTCCGGCGCCGGACGCGGGCCGCCAGGCGGCGGCATCAGACCCGCCTGCAGCTTGCGAATCATCGCTTCGCCCACTTCCGCGTCCGCCGACGCATGGTTGGCGTCGAACTTCTCCAGCGACAAGCCGCCGGTCTTCATCTTGTCGTTGTGGCAGCCGACGCAGTACCGCTTCACAACGGCATTTTGATCGGTCGCGGTTGCAGGCGCAGTTCCGACTGCCGGAACTGCCGGCGCGGCGGCCTTCGGCGGCGGCGCTTTCGGTGTCGGTGATTTCGGAGCGGTCTGGGCCGCGAGGATGGCGCATCCCCACGCAGCCACACCAAGAGTGAAGAGAAAACGCGTTGGTTTCATCCCCGCCAAGTCCCTGTCCGCGCAAATGTTAAACGATTTTTGGGCCCTTTTTCGTCTCTAATTGTCTATGCCGATCGCCGCGAAATCGTGCGAAGACGCGTCAATCGGCCCGCAGGGCGGACATGGGGTCGACCCGGGCCGCGGCGCGCGCCGGGAGATCGCTGGCGAAGACGCCGGTGACCGTGAGGAGCCCCACCGCGGCCGCGAGCGCGGTGACATCGAACGGACTGACGCCAAACAGCAGGCTCGCGAGCGCGCGTACGCTGACGACGGTCACCGCGCTGCCGGCAAGCGCGCCCACGCCGACCAACGTGAGCCCGCGGCGCACGACCAGCGCGCGGATTTGCGACGAGGTCGCGCCGAGCGCCATTCGGACGCCGATTTCGCGCCGCCGCCGCGCCACGCCGTATGCGATCAGGCTGTACAGACCGAGCGACGACAACGCGAGCGCGAGCGTGCCGAGCACCGTGAGCAGCGTCGCCGCAATCTGCTGTGTGTAGAACGACGCGCTCGTGTAATCCGCCATCGTCGTCACGACATCACTCGGCACCGACGGATCGATGGCGCGCATCGCTTCGCGAACAGCCGGCGCGGCGTTCAGTGGATCGCCCGCCGTGCGCACGTGGAGTGCCACGCCGGTGCTCGCCGAGTACGTCTGCTTGAGCGGCAAATAGAAATACGGCTGCGCCGACTCGTCGAGCGCGTGATACTTCGAATCGGCGACAACGCCGACGATCGTGACGGCGCGGCCCCACATGGTGAACTGGCGACCGATCGCGGTACCGGTCGCGAGATACCGGCGTGCGAACGTTTCGTTCACAACCGCAACCAGCGGCGTCTCCGGCGTATCGCGATCCGTGAAGTCGCGCCCTTCGACGCGACGAATGCCCATCAAGTCGAAGTACCCCTGCCCGACTTGATTGCGATAGATCCTCATGTTCTCGCCGGCCGACGGCACGTAGCCGTCGATCTGCAGGTCTTCCCACGAGCCGCCGTTGAAGCCGAGCGGCACATCGCCCGACAACGCGACCTGTTGCACGCCCGGCAGCGCGCGTGCGCGCTCTGCGATACGATCGAGGAACCGCAAGCCATCGAGCCGGGAGTACGCGGCGGTCGACAAGTTGATGCCCACCAGCAACACGTTGTGTGTGTTGAATCCTGGATTCACGCGTCGCGCGTTGTCGAAACTCCGAAGGAGGAGAACTGCCGTGACGACGGCGGCCATCGCCAACGCCACCTGGCCGCCGACGAGGATCGCCCCGACGCGATTCGAGCGACGATCGCCCGCCTGGCGGCTCTCGTTGATGGCCGCGACGATACCGTTCGCGGATGCGTGCATCGTCGGCGCAAGCGTGAAGAGGATGCTCGCGACGATCGACGCGAGAACGGCAAACGCGATCTCTTGTCCTTGAAGACTCGACGGCAGGGCGATGGGATACTCCTCGAACGGCAGCAGCCATCGCAGCGAATCGGCAAGCCACGCGCTCGCAAACACGGCGAGCGTTCCAGCGATCGCGCCAAGCACGAGACCTTCGGTCAGCAGTTGCTGCGCGAGGACACCACGTGACGCGCCAAGCCCGAGCCGGATGCTGATCTCTTTCTGCCTCGACGCCGCACGCGCCAACTGCAGGTTCGCGACGTTCGCGCACACAATCAACAGCACAATCGCGCCGGCCGCGAAGAGAATTCGCAGCAGCGGACCGAGGTCGTGTCCCGCACCGCGCGTCGCCTGCGATAACGGCAGCACGGTCAGCGCGATGCCGCGGTTCGTTCGCGCGAAGTCTTGCGCGGCACGCGCGGCGATGCTCGCGACGTCGGCGCGTGCCTGCGCGACCGTCACACCCGGCTTCAGCCGGCCGAAGAGATACAGCGGTCTGCTGCCACGACTCGCGAGCCACTGTCCCGCGCCCGTCAGCGATGCGACGTTCGTCAGCGGTACGTAGAGATCGAATCGAAGACCGTTGATTGTGCCGTTGAACCGGTCGGGCGCGACACCGATGACGGTGTACGGACGACGGTTCAGCGCGATGGTCTGCCCCACGATCCGAGGATCCGCGTGGAACCTGGCGCGCCACATGGTGTAGCCGAGAATCGCGACAGGATGTGCGTCGAACGTATCGCGTTGCTCGCTCGTGTCGAAGAAGCGGCCGAGCGCCGGCTTGACGCCGAGGACGTCGAAGTAATTCCCCGTCACCATCAACGCCCAGGCGCGTTCGGTCGTCGTCGCAGTTCCCAGACCGATCGATCGCTCCTTGAACGCGATCACGCCGTCCATCGTCGTCGTGCGATCGCGCACGTCCTGGTAATCGGGAAACGAACTGTCGATCAGGGTCCCGGACGGCGCGACGGTTTCGACCGTGACGATCCGCGATGCGTCGACGCCAGGAACCGGATCGAGCAAGATGCCGCGAATCCACCCGAAGACGGTCGTCGTAATCGCGATGCCGAGCGCAAGCGACACAACCGCCACGGCGCTCGCCCCGGGCGCTTTGCGCAACATCCGTATCGCGTAGCGAACGTCAGCGACCACTCTCATCGGTGCCAGACATCAACGCACGAGGTATGCCATCAAAAACAGCCCGCAAAACGCAACGAGCAGCCCGGAGGCTGCTCGCTGGTGGGATTTGCTGTTCGGATCCGGACGCTAGTTATTGTTGTTGTTCGCGGACCGTGCGTTCGACGCCTGTCCCTTCGGACTCGGCCCGCCTTTGAACGTCAACAAGTGATCGCGGATCGCTTTCACCTGCGCCGCGCCGTCGCCGCCCAATTCCGGATAGAACGACTTCGGATAATCCGGCCAGAACGCCGGCATGCGCGTGCCGGGCAGGATGTCGGACGGCTTCTTCAGCCATTCGATGATCCAGTCCGGATTCAAGCGCTCCGGCGCCATACGCAGATCCGGCGCAAGGTTCGACGTCGGCTGATCCTTCGGGATCGCGCCGAGCACGTGACACTGCTGGCACTTCAACTTCTCGAAGAGCGCCTTGCCCTGCGCGTCCTCCTGTGCCGACACCATACGCATCTCGTGCGTCTGGAACGGTCCGATCGTGTTCGAGATCGATCCGAAGTAGCGGATGACGCCGTTCAGATTCTGATCGTCGAGGCCGAAAGTCGGCATGCGCACGTTCAACCACGGACGAATCGTGATCGGTCCGCGAATGAACGAGTACAACCAATCGGCCTGCACGCGCGCGCCTTCCGGCGTCAGCATCGGCGGACCGAGCGACGGATCCGCGACGAGTTTCAGGAAGTCGCCGCCGTCACCCTCGATGATGTGACAGCCGACGCAGTTGCGCCGATGGACCAGCGTGCGGCCGTTCTGCAGGTAGTCGTAGCGCGCCGATCGCGCCGGCATTGCCGCCGGCGGCTGGATTTCGCGCTGGAAGCTCATGATCGCGGTCACGAGGCGCTGCACTTCGTCGTCTGAGAAGTCCCAGTTCGGCATGCGCAGCTTGTCGAGCGGATCGAGCACGCGGCCTTTGTCGAAAATCCGCGGATCGTGCAGCTTGCGATCGAACCACGCGAGCTTCGACGTGTGCGGGATATCCGTGATGAACGCGAAGTCGAGACGCGTGACGAGCTTGCTGCCCTCTTCCGACAGGTCGGTGCCGATCGACTGCGCGTTCTCGAAGCCCTTGATGTCGTGACAGCTGAAGCAGCCGTAGCGGCTGATCG
>DASREL010000104.1:0-9145 GCA_035652075.1 Vicinamibacterales bacterium | reverse complement strand
TCAGCGCCAGCAGCGTGCGCCGGCGGAACATCCCTTTAGTGTATGCGGGTCGACGCGGCGATCGCTCGAATGCCGGCCATCGAGAAGTCGGCGATGTGCTGCGCCACCTCATCCACTTGCGCGGCGGTCAGCTTCGCGCGGAGTCCGATGCGATCGGCCACGGCGTTCGGCATGTAGGCGATGGACTGCGTCTGGATGCTCGCGGCGCAACGCAGCACGCGCGGGTCGTGCTTGTCGCACCCGAGCACATCGGCCACGAGCGTCAGCAAATAGTCCAGCCGGGGCTTGATGCCCTGCTCCACGAGCGCGTCGAGAGCCGGCGTCGGCTCGTGCATCTCCCGCGAAATCACGCGGTGCAGTTCCTCGACGCCCGATGTCATCAGCCGCTGGTTGAAGATGATGATGTAGCGCCGCAGCTTCTCTTCCGGCGTGCCGCCCTCGCCGGCGCGGCGTGCCGCCTCGTTCGTCGCCCGCATCTGATCGATCGCCGATTGCACGATCTCGCGGTACAAACCGAGCTTGTCGCCGAAGTGATAGTTGACCGCGGCGACGTTCGCGCGTGCGGCCCGGCAGATTTCGCGGACGGTGACGTGCTTCAGGCCGCGCTCGCCGAACAGGCGCATGGCGGCGCGCAGCAGGCGCTCGCGTGTTTCGGTATCGTGGGTCGATCGAGTTGCGGTCGCGACGGCAGCTCTCATAAAGTCCGTTTGAACAATGTGGTCGCGAGCGTCATCGCGATCACCGAAAATCCGAGCAGATACAGCAGGTCGTACCCGATCGCGTCGAAGCCCGTGTTCTTCAACAGCAGGTTCTTGAACGCGTGGACCGCGTACGTGAACGGATCGACGACCGCGATGACCTGCATCCAGCCCGGAAAGCCCTGCTGCGGGTAGACGGCGCCGCTCGGGAAGTAGAGGACGGTGTTGAGGATGCCGAACACCGCGCGCGGCAGCAGCGGATCGGTCACGCGCACCATCAGCAGGAACATCAGGCTGATGAGCGCGAACGCCGTCACGACGACCACGACGAAGAGGCGGAACATGCGCATCAACGCGAACGGATTCGGCACCCCCGCAATCAGCGATCCGATCATCGTCAGGAACATGCCCGACAGCACCGCCTTCAACGTGCCCGAGATGTTGAAGCCGGCGATCAGTTGGAACTTCGAGATCGGCGTGACGAGATAGCCCTCATGCAGGCCGCGCGCCTTGTCGTCGATGAAGATGATGCCGCCGCCGATCATCACCATCATGAAGATCGACATCACGACCGTGCCCGGCAGCAGGTACTGCACGTACGGCACATACGGATACACCTCGACCACGTCCAGCGTCGCCTGGCCGGGGACGCGTGGCGCATTGATCGGCGCGTTGTACGCCGACAGCATGCCGCCGAGCGTGCCGGCGAGCGCCGCGGAGACGAAGTTGTCGGTGTTGTCTTCGATCAACGCGATGCGCGGCGCATTTTTCTGCAGCTGACGCCGCGAGAAATCGGGCGGAATCGTCAGGACGCCGTTGACGCGGCCGTTCCTCAAGTCCGTCAGCGCCTGACCTTGATCGGCGTATTCGATCGTGTCGATCGTCTTCGCGCCCGACGACAGCGCGCCGGCGAGTTCGCGGATGCGCACGGCAGGGACGCCGTGATCCTGGTCGACGACGGCGACCTTCAAGTGCTTGACGTTGCCGCCGAACGCGTAGCCGAGGACGACCAGCTGCACGATCGGAAACACCAGCGAGATGAAGATCAGGATCGGACTGCGCCGAAACCGCCGCAGCTCGCGTTCGATAATGGCCCACGTCCGTCCCATCATTGCCTCCGAAACACAGGACCGCGATCCAGCGGGTTCGCTTCCTGCAACGCGTCACGCAGCGCACGTCCAGCGTAGTGCACAAAGACGTCATCGAGCGTCGTACTCGTGACCGACAGCGAGTGCACGGTGACGCCGCGCCGCGCCGCCGTATCCATCAACGCGAGCGTGGTCGCGGGTCCGTTCTCCGACGAGATTCGGAAGAAATGATCCTCGCTCGTTACGGCGTCCACGTGCGGCAGCGTTTTCACCACGTCGGTCCACCCCGGCGGCATGTCGCCGCCGAACGACACCTCGAGAACGTTCTTGCTGGGAATCGACGCCTTCAGCTTCATCGGCGAATCGAGCGCCTTCAACTCGCCGTGATCGACGATCGCGATCCGATCGCACAGCTTGTCGGCTTCGTCCATGTAATGCGTCGTGATGAGGACGGTCAGCTCGCGCTGCTGCTTCAGCTTGTGCAGCATCTCCCACACGGCGACGCGCGACACCGGGTCGAGACCGGTCGTCGGCTCGTCGAGGAAGAAGATGCGCGGTTCGTGGACGAGGCCGCGCGCGATCTCGACGCGGCGGCGCATGCCGCCCGAGAGATTCTTCACCGGCGCTTCACGCCACTTCGTCAACTCCACCGCCTCGAGCAGGTCGTTGATCAACCGGATCCGTTTCTCGCGCGGCACACCGTACAACTTCGCGAAGATGATCAAGTTTTCTTCGACGCTCAGCTCGAGGTCGCTCGTCATCGCCTGCGGGATGACCCCGATCGACTTCCGCACATCGTCCGCCTGCTTGACGATGTCGAAGCCGTTGATGATCGCCGTGCCGGCCGTCGGCGGCAGGAGCGTGACCATCATCCGGATCAACGTCGACTTGCCGGCGCCGTTCGGGCCAAGCAGACCGAAGATCTCACCGCTCTCGACCGAGAACGAGATGCCGTTGACAGCCGTGAAGCTGCCGAACTTCTTGACGATGGATCGAACGTCGATGGCGTTCACAACGGCAGGAGCACGTACGCCGTCATGCCCACGGCGAGACGGCGATCCGTGTTGTCCGCGCGCAGGCGGACCTCGAACGTCTTGATGTCGCGCTTCGTGCGGCTCACGTCGCGCTGCGTCGCGAAGCCGGCGTCGGCGCCGCGATAGATCACCGTGGCCTGGCGCTCCTCGCCCGACGGCAGCCGGATCGTCATCTTGTCGCCGAGCCGAATGCGGTCGATGTACGTCTCTTCGACGTCGGCGCGGATCCAGAGATCGTCAGGATTGATCAGCGTCACGACCGGCTGTCCCGGGTTGACGACTTCGCCGGTCCGCGCCGCCTTGACGTCGACGATGCCGTCGATCGGCGCGCGCAGTTCGGTGTACTTCAACCGGACGTCGGCCTTCGCCTGCTGCGCCGCCGCCGCGGCTTGCATGTGCGTCGACGCCTGCACCTGACTGCGGCGGACCGCAATCTGCTCGGCATTGGACCGCGCGAGCGCCACGGCGGACCGCTGCGCGTCGACCTGCTTGTTCAGCGCGTCAACCTTGGCTTGTGCCGCCGCATACGCCGTCCGCGCTTGATCCAGCTCCTGCGCCGACGCGACTTTCTGGTTCGCGAGATCCTGCGTGCGCGAAAACGTCAAGCGCGCGCTCTCCAGATCGGCGGTGGCCGCTTTCACCTGCGCTTCGATGGACGCGACGGCGGCTTGCGCCTGAGAAATCTGATCGCGCGTCTGCTGTTCCTGAAACCGCAGCGCCGCTTCCGACTCCTGCACTTGCGACGCCATGCCGGCCACGTTGTTCCGGTAATACGCGGTATCGGCCTGCAATTCATCCGGCCGGATGACGGCGACGACTTGATCCTTCTTGACGGTGTCGCCTTCCTTCACCATGACGTCGCCGATCTGTCCTGCAATTTGCGGACTGACGACCACATCGTTCGTCGTGACGATGCCGGTGAGGACCAACGAGGTCGGTTGCGAGTGGAGGTAGTAGTACCAACCGCCCGCGGCCACGGCGATGACGGCGAGCAGACCAATCAATCGAGTGCGCATGTCAAACGCTTGTATAAAACAAATGTTTGACCAGGTCAACCGAAGTTATACTTGAGACGGATTGCTTCGGGATCTTCCACCGAAAGGACGCTGGTACATCGTTTTCGTCATCGCTCTCGGCGCGGTGACGTTCGGCACCCTCGTACCTCGCGCCGACTTCTCCTCGATCCTCTCGCTCATCGTCCTCGTGCTGCTGTCGTCGCTGACGTCGGCGTTCAAGGTGCACTTTCCGATCACGAGCGGTTCGAACATGTCGGTGTCGTACGTCGTCGACATCGCGTCGCTGCTCCTGCGCGGACCGCACGCGACGATGATCGTCGGCGCCGCAAGCGGCTGGAGTCAATCGACGCTCAACGCCAAGCAGGCCAATCCACCGCACCGCACGCTCTTCAACATGGCGGTGCTGGTGATTACGGTCGAGGCCGCCGGCCAGGTGTTCCAGCGGCTCGGCGGATCGAGCCAGGCGGGTCTGGGGGCGCTCGTCGTGCCGATCATCGGGATGTCGCTCACCTACTTCATGGTGAACACGATCCCGATCGCGATCGCGATTGCGCTCGTCACGCAGCAGAACGCGTGGAAGATCTGGAAGAGCGACTTCGCCTCGAGCGCGCCGAGCTACCTGCTCGGCGCCGCGACGGCGCTGATCGTGATCAAGGTCGGCGAGAGCTCGGGCTACTCGCTCACGCTGCTGCTGGCGGTGCCGGTTCTGTACCTGACGCTGAAGATGTATCGCGCCGGCGTCGAAAGCGAAGCGCGGCAGGGCGCCATTCTCGAGGCGGCGCAGGACGCGATCATCACGATGGATCAGCAGTTGATGATCCGCGAATTCAATCCGGCCGCCGAGCAGTTGTTCGGGTACGCGCGGCTCGACATCCTCGGCCGCAGCGTCGACATGCTGATGCCGGAGGCCGATCGCGCGCCGAATCACGACACGCTGCGCGAATACCTGACCACCGGTCGCGGCGCGTTAGCCGGTCGCCAGCTCGAACTGCGCGGGTTGAAAGCCGACGGATCGGAGTTCCCGATGGAGTTGACGGTCGCGCGTCTGGGCTCCGACAGCCGCGCGATTTTGACGGCCTTCGCCCGCGACATCACCGAGCGCCGGGCGCTCGAGGAGCAACTGCGCCAGTCGCAAAAACTCGAAGCGATCGGACGGCTCGCCGGCGGCGTCGCGCACGACTTCAACAACATCCTGATGAGCATCATGGGCGGGGCCGACCTGCTGTTGATGCAGCTCGCCGCGGACGACTCGGCGCGCGACGAAGCGCAGGAAATCAAACTCGCGGTGCAGCGCGGTGCGGGTCTGACGCGTCAGCTGCTGGCATTCAGCCGGCGACAGGCGACGCGGTCGCGTCTGTTCGCCGTCGACGAGGTCGTCGCCGGCATGGACACGATGCTGCGAAGGCTGATCGGCCCCGAAATCGATTTTCACATCAACCGGCCGCCGGAACCGTTGACCGTGTTTGCCGACTCCGGCCAAATCGAACAGGTGCTCCTCAACCTCGTCGTCAACGCGCGCGACGCCATGCCGAGCGGCGGACGCCTGACCGTCACCGTCGACGAGGTGGACATCGACGACGCCGCGGCGGCGCAGTTCGCGGAAGGGAAACCGGGACGGTATGCGCGCCTGAGCGTCGCCGACACCGGTCACGGCATGGACGACCACACTCGCGCGAAGCTCTTCGAGCCGTTCTTCACGACGAAAGAGCAAGGCAAGGGGACGGGCCTGGGCCTGTCGATCGTGTACGGAATCGTGAAGCAGAGCAGCGGCTACATCACCGTGGCCAGCGAGCGCGACCGCGGCACGACGTTCTTCATCTACCTGCCGCTCGCCACGAACGCGCCGGAAGTGCCCGCGACGGTCTAGTCAGCGCCGCCCGCCGCGAAGCGGCCGCGACCGCGAACGGCTCGCGAGCTCCTCGACGATCTTCCGCTCCGACTCCGATCGATCGCGCAGGTAGCAATCGATCGCCTCGGTGATGATCCGCCACTGCGGCCGCGACGCGACGAGGCTGAGCGCGTGCAGCTTGGCTTTGACGTCACCGGGTAACCGGATGCTCAGCTGCGGGTAATCCTTGACCTTCTCTCCCGCTCGCGCTCCAGCGGGTGGCCGACCGATCCGTCGACGTTCCTTCGCAACCTTGGGTGCCATGGGTCTATGCGTTCGAAATAGTCGAGTTCTTCCTATTGCTGTGTTTGTGCTACCAACAACGTCTCTGTATAATTCGCGTTAAGCGGGCTCTTTCCAGTGGTCACAAAACGATCGCGGAACAATCGAGCGACGCGAGTACGCGCAACGATGCGTCCCACGACGAAACGGGCGAAGCCGGGACCCGGCCGCCCGCCGGTACACAACGAGACTTGGTCCAAAGTCTCTGTCGTTCTTTTCGATCGTCCGCTAGCTCGGGTGTGGATTTTACCTAATTCCTGAATTAGTTCCACACCTTTTTCACGGAACGTTCGGTGTCATCGCGGGCAGGCGGCGGTGGTGTGTCGTCTGTTCATACGCGAACGCCAACCCGAGCAACTCCGCTTCGGCAAACGGTCGACCGAGCAGCTCCACTCCGACCGGCATTCCATCGTCGGCAAATCCTGCAGGAATCGTAATCGCCGGTAATCCCGTCGCGGCGCTCGCCGCGCAATTTCCGCCGGTTTGCGGTTCGCCAATCTTCGCCGCGGTGCGTTTCAACGTCGGATACACCAACGCCGACAAGCGTTGCTGATCGAGCAGCGCGATCAGTTGCTCGCGCAGTTTTTGTTGCCGCTCGACGATCGTTTTGTATTCGGGAGTATCAAGCGTAGCGATTTCATTCGATCGGCGGAATCCCTGCTCCAGCGCCTTCAGGTACGCGCCTTTCTCGAGAATCTCCGACAGCGATCGCACCGGCGCCTTCGGCGTCCGCTGCAGATAGGCGTTCAGGTCGAACTTGAACTCGAATCGAATGACCGACACGTCGGTCTCGCTCGGAAAATCTGGCACCTCGACGTCGATCGCCTTCGCGCCCTGCTGCTCCATCGCGCGAATCGCCGTGCGCACGACGCTCCCCGCGCGAAGATCTTCCGGCTCCTTACCAAACAGCGGCAGCAGCACGCCGATGCGCGCGCCTTGCAGTTTCTTGACATCGAGCGTTGTCAGATACGTCCGCGGAATGTGACCGTCGCTGCGCGCGGTGACTGGATCGTCGGCATCGCGGCCGACCGTCGCATCCAGCATCAGCGCGACGTCGGTCACCGTCTTCGCGAGCGGACCGCCGACGTCCTGCGAATGCGCGAGGGGCACGATGCCGCTCCTGCTCGACAACCCCATCGTCGGTCGCAGTCCGACGAGGTTGTTGTGCGCTGCGGGATAGCGGATCGATCCGCACGTATCGGTGCCCATCCCCGCCGCCGCGAAGTTGGCCGCGACGGCTGCGCCGGTGCCGCCGCTCGATCCGCCAGGGTTTCTCGTCGGATCGTACGGATTACGCGTTTGTCCGCCGAGCGTGCTGACCGACGTGATGCCGCGCGCGAACTCGTGCAGGTTCGTCTTGCCGACGATGACGACGCCCGCATCGCGCAGTTTGCGGACCTGGAAGGCGTCGCGTTCCGCCATTGAGCCCTTCATCGACAGCGACGCCGCGGTCGTCGGCATGTCGAACGTGTCGTAGTTGTCTTTGACGACTATCGGAATGCCGTGGAGCGGACCGCGCACATGGCCTGACGCCCGTTCGCGATCGAGTGCGTCGGCGTCGGCCAGCGCGCGCGCGTTGAGCGCGATCATGGCGTTCAATGCCGGTCCCTGTTGATCGTAAGCGGCGATACGGTCGAGGTATTGCTGTACGAGCGCGTGCGAGGTGACGCGTCCGGCAGCCATCGCCGCCTGAAGTTCCGGAATGCTGTGCTCCACTGCGTTGAAGCGCGCCGACTGCGCATGCGCGAGCGCGATGGAACCACAGACGGCGACAAGGACGGCGCGGAGCCAGCTCATGAGACCAAAAAGATACATCCGTTACGGTGCGATACACTCGAAAAATGGAATCTCGCGCCTTCGTCGATCTCGGTGACTTCACCACGACGAAGCGGGTATTGCCGATTTCGGCGCTCGCGATTGTCATCGGGATCTTCGCGGCGTACGTCGCCGCCGCGCTGATGAAGCTGATCGGCTTCTTTACAAACCTGTTTTTCTTTCAACGCGTCGACACGGCACTTGTCTCGCCCGCAGGCCATCACCTCGGTCCGCTCGTCATCGTCGTACCCGTCATCGGCGCCGTCATCATCGGCGTGATGGCGCGGTTCGGCTCCGACAAGATTCGCGGGCACGGCATCCCCGAAGCGATCGAAGCGATCCTGATGAACGGCAGCCGCGTCGAGCCGAAAGTCGCGCTGCTGAAGCCGATCTCGGCGGCGATCTCCATCGGATCGGGCGGACCGTTCGGCGCCGAAGGCCCGATCATCATGACGGGCGGCGCGTTCGGATCCTTGATCGCGCAGTTCTTCCACCTGACGAGCTCCGAACGAAAAACGCTGCTGGTGTCGGGCGCGGCCGCCGGCATGTCCGCGACGTTCGCTGCGCCGGTCGCGTCGGTGATCCTCGGCGTCGAGCTGTTGCTCTTCGAATGGAAGCCGCGCAGCGTGATCCCCGTCGCTCTTGCCAGCGTGACGGCGGGCGCACTGCGTCAGCACATCCTCGGTCTCGGTCCGGTGTTCCCCGTGCCGACGCACGGTCCAACGACCACCGTCAGCGGACTTGCCGCGTGTCTGCTGGTCGGACTGCTCGGCGGCGTCGCGTCGGCGATCCTCACCGAATCGGTCTACGCGGCGGAAGACAACTTCGCGCGGCTGCCGATGCACTGGATGTGGTGGCCGGCGCTCGGCGGGCTCGCGATCGGGATCGGCGGTTACATCTTCCCGCAGGCGCTCGGCGTCGGCTACGACGTCATCGGACAGCTCCTGCAGGGCGACGCGCCGATGCGCATCCTGCTCGGCGTGTTGCTCGTCAAGTCGACGATCTGGGCGGTGTCGCTGGGCTCCGGCACATCGGGCGGTGTACTCGCGCCGCTCTTGATGGTCGGCGGTGCGCTCGGCGGGCTCGAAGCGCACGTGCTGCCCTCGGCCGGACCCGGTTTCTGGGCGCTGGTCAGCATGGGCGCGGTGCTCGGCGGGACGATGCGCGCGCCTCTGACGGCGGTCGTGTTCGCGCTCGAACTGACGCACGACATCAACATGCTGCTGCCGCTCCTGCTCGCGGTGACGATGTCGTACGGGTTCACGGTGCTGCTGTTGAAACGCTCGATCCTCACCGAGAAGATCAGCCGGCGCGGCTATCACCT
>DASREL010000103.1:0-35312 GCA_035652075.1 Vicinamibacterales bacterium | reverse complement strand
GGCCGTCTCGAAGTAGCGGCGGAACTGATCCTCGAGCACGCCGTAGATGCGCTTCACTTTCTGTTTCTCGCGCAGCTGGAGTCCGTAGCCGGCGAGCTTCGCCTTGCGCGTCTTCCCATGCTGACCCGGCGGGAAGTTGCGCTTCTCGATCGCGCACTTCTCGGTGTAGCAGCGCTCGCCCTTGAGGAACAGCTTCATGGCCTCGCGGCGGCAAAGACGGCAGACAGGTCCGATATAACGAGCCATCAATTCTCCTACATCTGACAGTTGCGGGATGCGGATTGCGGAATGCGGGCTAGAAGACGATGCGTTTCAATCCGCAATCCCTATTACACCCGTCTCCGCTTCGGCGGCCGGCATCCGTTGTGCGGAATCGGCGTCACGTCGCGGATCGACTTCACTTCGAGCCCCACGGTCTGCAGCGCGCGGATCGCCGACTCGCGGCCCGAGCCCGGTCCTTTCACGCGCACGTCGAGCGATCGCATCCCGACCGCTTTCGCGGCGTTGCCGGCGTTAAGCGCGGCCTGCGTCGCGGCGAACGGCGTCCCCTTGCGCGATCCCTTGAAGCCGATGCCGCCGGCACTCGACCAGGCAACGACGTTGCCTTCGGTGTCGGTGATCGTCACCACGGTGTTGTTGAACGACGCCTGAATGTGCGCCAGGCCGTGATGGACGATGCGCTTCTCGCCGCGCTTCTTGAACGTCTTCTTGCGTCGGCCGGCACCCTCTTTCTTTTCGGGTGTCGCACCTTCCGGTGTCGCTGCTGCTTCGCTTTTTGCCATGTCTTAAACCGTCTTCTTCTTCGCGATTGCGCCCTTGCGCGGGCCTTTGCGCGTGCGCGCGTTGGTGCGCGTGCGCTGACCGCGGACCGGCAGCGCGCGGCGATGCCGCATCCCGCGGTAGCAGCCGATTTCCATCAGCCGCTTGATGTTCATCGAGATCTCCTTGCGGAGATCGCCCTCGACGCCGCCCTGCTCTTCGATAACGCGGCTGATCTTGCGCACGTCGTCTTCGGACAGATCCTTGACGCGGATATCCGGGCTGACGCCCGCTTCCTTCAGGATGCCGTTCGAGCGCATGCGCCCGATGCCGTAGATGTACGTCAGACCAATCTCGACGCGTTTCGTGCGCGGGAGATCAACGCCAGCAATACGAGCCATCGCTTAACCTTGCCTCTGCTTGTGTTTCTGGTTGGAGCAGATCACGCGCACGACGCCGCGCCGGCGCACGATCTTGCACTTGTCGCAAATTCTCTTCACCGAAGCTCGAACTTTCATAGTCTCACTCTATCTTCCCGACGATTCGGCCGCGTGTGATGTCGGTCGGTGACAGCTCCACCCGAACGCGATCGCCCACCAGAATCCGCACGAAGTTGCGGTCCATCCGGTCCGCAATGTGAGCGGTAATCACCGCTCCCTGTTCCAGCCGGACGCGATACAGCGCCGACGGCAGCTGCTCGGTCACGACGCCGGTGACGCCGCGCGCTACTTCCGCGCCGGAACCGGCACTTCTCTCGCGGTCAGAATCCACGCGCCGTCTGCCGTCACCGCCACCGTGTGTTCGAAGTGCGCCGACAAACTGCCGTCGCGCGTCACCGCCGTCCACCCGTCAGCGAGCACTTTCACCGCCGCCTTGCCCGCGTTCACCATCGGCTCGATCGCGAGGACCATGCCCTCGGCCAGCCGCGGCCCGCGCCCCGGTTCGCCGTAGTTCGGCACCTGCGGCTCCTCGTGCATCTTCTCCCCGATGCCGTGGCCGACGAATTCGCGCACCACCGAAAATCCACAGGCCTCGACGTGCGTCTGGACCGCGTGGCCAATATCGCTGACGCGCGCGCCCGGCTTCACGACCGCGATCGCCTTGTAGAGCGATTCTTCGGTCGCGCGCAGCAGCCGCGCCGCATCTTCCGACACCGTGCCGACCGGCAGCGTGATCGCGCTGTCGCCGTAGTACCCGTCGAGCACGGCGCCCACGTCGATCGAGATGACGTCGCCTTCTTCCAACCGACGGCGCCCCGACGGGATGCCGTGGATGACTTCCTCGTTCACCGACGCGCAAATCGTCGCCGGGTACCCGTGGTAGCCCTTGAACGCCGGCTGCGCACCCGCAGCGAGAATCCGTTTCTCGGCGATCAGATCCAGCTCGCCCGTCGTGATCCCCGGTTTCACGTGACCCGACAGTTCGGTCAGCACTTCGCCGACCAGCCGTCCCGCCGCGCGCATCTTCTCGAGCTCCGCGTGCGAACGGACGGTGATGCTCACGCGCGCGCCCCGCTGCTCTTCGACGGCGGCGGAATGCTCGACATCCCCGCCGCTTCGATCGCGCTCGCCAGATCCGCCGCGACTTCGTCGGGCCCCTGCGCGCCGTTGATCGTCCGGAACGTCGGCCGCCCCTGGTAGAACTCTACCAGCGGCTTGGTCGACTGGTTGTACACCTTCAACCGCTCCAGCACGACGCTATCGTTGTCGTCGGTCCGCTGCACCAACTTGCCGCCGCAGCGCCGGCACACGATTTCACCCGGGGAGCCGTTCGCGCCGCAGTCGTCGCAAATCATCCGCGACGCCAACCGCCGCACCAGCTCCGCCTGCGGCACGACGATGTCGACGACGATCAGCGGATCGCGTCCTGTCATGATCCCGTCGAGCGCGACCGCCTGAGCGACCGTCCGCGGAAACCCGTCCAGCACGAAGCCGCCGCGCGCATCGTCGCGATCCAGCCGCTCCCGGACGATGCCGATCATCACATCGTCGCCGACCAGCTCGCCGCGGTCCATGATCGCCTTGGCGCGCATCCCGGTTTCGGTCCCGGCGTGGACCGCCTCGCGGAGGATATCGCCGGTCGAAATCTTCGGAATGCCGCGGCTCCGAGCAAAACGCTCAGCCTGTGTTCCCTTACCCGCCCCGGGAGGACCCAACATGATCAGATTGAGCGCCATGGACACCCTAGTCTCTTAGGCTCGTCGACCGCGGATCTTCGTCTTCTTCATGAACCCGTCGTAGTGCCGCATGATCAACTGCGACTCGACCTGTTGCACCGTGTCCATCGCCACGCCGACCACGATCAGGAGCGACGTGCCGCCGAAGTAGTACGGCACGTTCATGCCTTCCGTGATGAAGCGCGGCAACTGCGCGTCCAACCACTCGCCGATGAACGGAATCGGCGCCACCTTGAACCCGCTGATCAGCCACTGCGGCAAGAGCGCGATCAGCGCGAGGTACACCGCGCCGGCCAGCGTGATCCGCGTCAGAATCGTGTCGATGTACTCGGCGGTCCGCTTGCCGGGGCGAATGCCCGGCACGAAGCCGCCGTACTTCCGCATGTTCTCGGCGACGTCATCGGGATTGAAGATGATCGCCGTGTAGAAGTACGTGAAGAAGATGATGCCGGCGACATACAGCAGGTTATAGAGCGGCATGCCCACCTGCAGGTTCGTCGTCACCGACTCGACCCATCCACCTTTGAACGCCTGCGCAATCGTCGCCGGGAACGCGAGAATCGACGAGGCGAAGATGACCGGGATGACGCCGCCGGTGTTCACCTTCAACGGAATATGCGTGCTCGATCCGCCGTACATCCGTCGCCCGACGACGCGCTTCGCGTATTGCACCGTGATGCGTCGATGTCCGCGCTCGATGAACACGATCGCCGCAACGACGAACGCCATCAGGACGAGCAGGAACAGAATGCGGATCAGACCAATCTGTCCCGTGCGCATCTGATCGAACGTCTGCAGCACGGCGCGCGGCAGGCCGACGACGATGCCGGCGTAAATGATCAGCGACATGCCGTTGCCGATGCCGCGGTCGGTAATCTGTTCGCCCAGCCACATGATGAACGTCGTGCCCGTCGTCAGCGTGAGCACGGTCATGAAGCGGAAGCCCCAGCCGGGGTTGTACACCAGCGGCAGGCCGCCGGCGATCCGCGTCTGCCGCTCGAGGAAGATCGCGATGCCGAGCGCCTGGACGACGCTGAGCACGATGGTGCCGTACCGCGTGTACTGCGTGATCTTGCGGCGGCCCAGTTCGCCTTCCTTCGACAGCTTCTCGAGATACGGCCAGACCACCGTCAAGAGCTGCAGGATGATCGACACGCTGATATACGGCATGATGCCGAGCGCGAAGATCGTGACGCGGGACAGGTTGCCGCCCGAGAACAGGTCGTACAAGCCGAACATCGTGCCTTGCAGCTGCCGCGCCATCTCCGCGAGGGCAGCGATGTTCACGCCCGGCGTCGGAATGTTGT
The DNA here is from genome assembly GCA_035652075.1 of Vicinamibacterales bacterium. Classification (GTDB taxonomy): domain Bacteria; phylum Acidobacteriota; class Vicinamibacteria; order Vicinamibacterales; family CAVVIG01; genus Gp6-AA45. The sequence continues at coordinate 31,070 of DASREL010000103.1, read as the reverse complement.
GTCCCACGCGGTACACGGCAAACAAGCCGAGCGTGTACAACACGCGGTTGCGAAGATCGCTGACGGCGAAGATGTTCTTCAGGCTGTCGTTCACGCGAGTTGCTCCGTCGCGCCGCCCGCCGCGGCGATTTTCTCGGCCGCTTTCCCACTGAACTTGTGCGCACGCACGGTGAGCGCCTTCGCGATCTCACCGCGGCCGAGCACCTTGATTTTCTTGTTCGCGCTCTGCACCAGGCGATGCTCGCGCAGCAGTTCCGGCGTCACCACCGTGCCCGCATCGAACCGCAGTCCGAGCGTGTCGAGGTTGACGACGTCGTACTCGACGCGGAACGGATTGTGGAATCCGCGCTTCGGCACGCGGCGGTGCAGCGGCATCTGGCCGCCTTCGAATCCGCGCTTGAACTTGAACCCCGAACGCGACTTCGCGCCCTTGTGGCCGCGACCGGCGGTCTTGCCGTTGCCGGACCCGTGACCGCGGCCGATCCGCTTCTTCGGGTGTTTCATCCCCCGCGGGGGTTTGAGATCGTGCAGACCCATAACTAGTCCTGTACCTCGACGAGGTGGCGGACCTTGTGGATCATGCCCCGCACCGCGGGCGTGTCCTTCAGTTCCACCGTGTGGCGGATGCGGCGCAGGCCGAGGCTGCGCACGACGTCGCCCTGATTGCTCTTGAACCCGATCGGGCTCTTCGTCAGCGTCACCTTGACGGTGGCGCCCTTCGTGTCGGTTCGATGATTCGCCATGATTACGCGCTCGCCTTCGCGAAGTCCTCGATGTCCTTGCCGCGCATCCGCGCGATCAGCATCGGATCCTTGAGCGACGCCAGGCCGGCAAACGTCGCGCGCACCACGTTGTGCGGGTTCGCCGAGCCGAGCGACTTGGTGAGAATGTTGTGGATCCCCGCCGATTCGACGACAGCGCGCACCGCGCCGCCCGCGATGATGCCGGTGCCGTCCGGTGCGGGCTTCAGCAGCACGCGCCCGGCGCCGAAGCAGCCGGTGATCTCGTGCGGGATCGTCGTGCCCTGCTTCGGCACGCGGATCAGACTCTTTTTCGCCGCTTCGATGCCCTTCTTGATGGCCGACGGGACTTCCTTCGCCTTCCCCACGCCGAAGCCGACGACGCCGTTGCCGTCACCGACGACGACGAGCGCCGAGAAGCTCAGGTTCTTGCCGCCCTTCACCACCTTCGTCACGCGGTTGATCGAGACGACGGTGTCCTTGATATCGAGCTGCGACGGATCGATTCGTTCGCGAGTACGCATGCGTTAAAACTCCAGCCCGGCTTTGCGGGCCGCGTCCGCCACGGCGCGAATGCGCCCGTGATACAGAAATCCACTGCGGTCGAAGACCACGCGCGTGATGCCTTTTTCGATCGAGCGCTCGGCGATCGTCTTGCCGATCGCTTCGGCGCCCTTCAGGTTGCCGCCGGTGATGCCCTTGCCGAGCGACGCCTTGACCTTGGGATCCACGGTCGACGCCGACACGAGCGTCTGACCGCTCAAGTCGTCGATCACCTGCGCGTAGATGTGCGACACGCTGCGGAAGATCGTGAGCCGCGGCCGTTCTTTGGTGCCCATGATGCGCTTGCGCTGACGCAGCTGAATGCGATGGCGGCGATCGGACAGTGTTTTGATCCGCATTACTTCGCTCCCGTCTTTCCAGCTTTCTTCTTCAGCACTTCGCCGGTGTAGCGGACGCCCTTCTGCTTATAGGGATCCGGCTTGCGCAGGCGGCGGATGTTCGCCGCGACCTGGCCCACCAGCTGACGGTCCACGCCGGTCACCGTGATGTGCGTCTGCTTGTCGATCGCGACGTCGATCCCCGGCGGGATGTCGAAGACCGCCGCGTGCGAATAGCCGAGCGCGAAGATCACCTGCTTCCCCTTCAACTCCGCGCGGTAGCCGACGCCGACGATGTCGAGCTCCTTCTTGTAGCCTTCCGTCACGCCGAGGACGGCGTTGGCGACGAGGCTGCGCGCGAGGCCGTGGAACTTGCCGAGGAGCGGATCGTCGGTCGCCGTTTTCGCGACCAGATGTCCGTCGGCCATCTCGAACTTGATGGTCGCCGGGTACACCTGCTTCATCTGCCCCTTCGGGCCTTTGACTTCGACGGCGCCGTCGAGCACTTTGACGGTGACGCCTTTCGGAATCGTGATTGGCTTCTTACCGATTCGAGACATGTGCGTTTACCAAATATTGCAAAGGACTTCGCCGCCGACGCCGGCTTTCGCCGCGGCACGTCCGGTCATCACGCCGCGCGACGTCGTCAGGATGCTGGTGCCCAATCCGCCGAGGACCTCCGGCACGTCGTCGCGCCCGAAGTAGACCCGACGGCCGGGACGACTGATGCGCTGCACGCCGGTGATCAGCTTTTCGCCGTGCGGTCCGTACTTCAAGAACAGGCGCAGCGTCTTGTTGAAGGGTTTCTCGACATCGTCGAGGAGCTTGAACCCCTGGATGTAGCCTTCGTCCTGGAGAATCCTCGCGATGTCGGCCTTCAGCCGCGACGAAGGAATGTCGACGCGCGTGTGCTTGGCGGTCACCGCATTGCGGATCCGCGTGAGCATGTCTGCGATGGGATCAGTCATTCTGAACTCTCAACTCTAAAGTCTGAACGCTCGCTTACCAGGAGCTCTTCGTCACGCCAGTGATATCGCCTTCGAGGGCCAGCTTGCGGAAGCAGAGGCGGCACAACGCGAACTTGCGCATGTATGCCCGCGGACGCCCGCACAGGTGGCAGCGGTTGCGAAGACGGATCTTGTATTTCGGCGTCTTGTGTTCTTTCGCGATCTTTGCAGTAGTGGCCATAGTTAGCTCTGACGGAACGGCATGCCGATGAATTGCAGCAGCTTGCGCGCCTCCTGATCGGTCTTGGCCGTCGTCACGAACGACACGTTCATGCCGCGCGCCTTGTCGACCTTCATGTAGTCGATCTCCGGGAACAGCAGCTGGTCGCGCAGACCGAGCGTGTAGTTGCCGCGGCCATCGAACCCCTTGGGCGACACGCCCTTGAAGTCGCGCACGCGCGGCAGCGCGATGTTCATCAACCGATCGAGGAACTCCCACATACGGTCGCCGCGCAGGGTGACCATCGTCCCGATCGGCATGCCCTTGCGGACCTTGAACGCCGCGATCGATTTCTTGGAGCGGCGCACGACCGGCTTCTGGCCGGTGATGCGCGCGAGCTCGTCGGCGCCGGTGTCGACGATCTTCGCGTTCGACGTCGCTTCGCCGAGGCCCATGTTGATCACGACCTTCTCGACCTTCGGCACCGCCATGATGTTGGTGTAGCCGAACTCCTTCTTCAGGGCCGGGATCACTTCGTTCGTGTATTTGTCTTTCAGGCGCGCGCTCATTTGTCGACGACTCCCTCGCACTTGCGGCAAACCCTGACCTTGCGGCCGTCGCCGAGAACCTTGTGTCCGACGCGCGTCTGCGCGCCGCACTCGGGGCACACGAGCTGCACGTTCGACGCGTGCAGCGACGCTTCGCGCTCCACGATGCCGCCCTTGACGTTCTTCCCGGGGTTCGGCTTCGTGTGACGCTTGATCATGTTCACGCCTTCGATGACGAGGCGGTTTTTCTCCGGGATCACGCGCAGCACGCGGCCGCGCTTGCCGCGGTCCTTGCCGGTGATCACCAGCACGTTGTCGTTCTTCCGAAGCGGTGTAGCCAGACGACTCATTACAGAACCTCAGGCGCCAGCGAAATGATCTTCATGAACTTCCGCTCGCGCAGCTCGCGTGCGACCGGGCCGAACACGCGCGTGCCGATCGGTTCGCCCTGGTCGTTGATCAGAACCGCCGCGTTCCGGTCGAACCGGATGTAGCTGCCGTCGCGACGGCGCTGCTCCTTGACGGTCCGCACGATGACCGCTTTCACGACCTGCCCCTTCTTCACGTTCGACTCGGGCGTCGCTTCCTTCACCGATGCGGTGACGATGTCGCCGAGCCGCGCGTAGCGGCCGGTCGACCCGCCGATCGGGTTGATGATCGCGATCTTGCGCGCGCCGGAGTTGTCGGCGACGTCGAGAATGGATCGCATCTGAATCATGGTTTTCTCCAGGTGCAGAGTGCAGGGTGCAGCGTGCAGCGTGCTCGAAGGCACCTTGCACGGTGCACGGTGCACCGTTGCACCACAACTACACCTCTGCCGCCTTACGTACCACGCGCACGAGCGACCACCGCTTGCGGCGGCTCTGCGGACGCGTCTCGACGATGGCGACGGTGTCGCCGGGTTTCGCCTCGTTCTTCTCGTCGTGCACCATGAACTTCGACGTCAGCCGCGTGGTCTTGCCGTACAGACCGTCACGCACCTGGCGTTCGACCGCGACGACGATGCTCTTCTGCATCTTGTTGCTGACGACGGTGCCGAGTTTTTCAGCCTTCTGCGCCATTACGCGTTCCTCTTCTGCCGGAGCACCGTTTTCACCCGCGCGAGATCGCGGCGGACGGTGCGCATCTTGTCGGGCGCTTCGAGCTGACCCATCGACTTCTGAATCCGCATGCGAAAGAGCTGGTCGGTGAGCTCGCGCTCACGCGACGAGAGCTCGTCGTGGCCGAGATCGCGCAGTTCTGCCGCCTTCATTGCACCTTCTCCTGCGCGAAGCGCGTCGCGAACTTGGTCCGGATCGGAATCTTCGCCGCCGCCAGCTTCATCGCCTCGCGCGCGTCCTTCTCGGCGATGCCCTCCATCTCGAACAAAATCTTGCCCGGACGGACGACCGCCACCCACTGTTCGGGCGCGCCCTTGCCCTTGCCCATACGCGTTTCCTGCGGCTTCTTCGTGATCGGCTTGTCAGGAAACACGCGGACCCACACCTTGCCGCCGCGCGCGACGAAACGCGTCATCGCGACGCGCGCCGCCTCGATCTGGCGGTCGGTCAGCCAGCACGGCTCGAGCGCCTTCAGACCGTAGTCGCCGAACGACACGTCCGATCCGCGCCACGCCTTGCCGGCCATGCGGCCGCGCTGCTGCTTGCGGTATTTCACTTTCTTCGGCATCAACATAACGATGAATCCTTAACGACGGTCCGCGCCCTGCGGGCGACGTGGGGCGCGCTCCCTGTATTCCTCTTCGCGACCACGCTGCGGCACGAGGCGCTCGCCCTTGTAGAGCCACACCTTGATGCCGATCTGGCCGTAGGTCGTGTTCGCTTCGGCGAAGCCGTAATCGATGTCGGCGCGCAGCGTCTGCAGCGGCAGCTGGCCGTGAAGGTACCACTCGGAGCGCGCGATTTCGGCGCCGTTCAAGCGGCCCGACACGCGGACCTTGATGCCGCGCGCGCCGAAGCGCAGCGCCGATTCGACCGCCTTGCGCATCGCGCGGCGGAACGCGACGCGCTTCTCGAGCTGCATCGCGACCGATTCGCCAATCAGCTGCGCGTCGAGCTCCGGCTTCTGGATCTCCTGGATGTTGATGAAGACCTCGCGGTTCGTGCGCTTCTGAATTTCCTGCTTCAGCTTGTCGACTTCCGTCCCTTTGCGGCCGATGATGATGCCCGGCCGCGACGTGTAGATGTCGATCTTCAGCCGGTTGACCGCGCGCTCGGTCTCGATCTTCGACACGCCGGCGTGGGCGAACCGCTTCTTGAGGCTCTGGCGCAGCGCCAGATCCTCGTGCAGCAGCTTCGCGTAATCGCGGTTCGAGTACCACCGCGACCGCCACGTCTTGTTGAACCCGAGCCGGAATCCGAACGGGTGAACCTTCTGGCCCACGGTTACTCCTTCTCCTGCGTTTGCGTCTTCGCTTGGCCGCGTTTCGATCGCGCCGTGACGTTCTGCGGACGCTTCGGACGTTTCTCTTCGTCGGTCGTCTTGCCGACGGCCACGATCTTTTCCGGACGTTCCGACACCTTCACGGTGAGGTGCGCGGTGCGCTTCAACACGCGGAACGCGCGGCCCATCGGTGCGGGCCGCACGCGCTTGGCGGACGGACCCTGGTTCGCAAACGCCGCCGACACAAACAGGCGATCGACGTCGCCGCTGAAACCGTCTTTGTTCTGCGCGTTGGCGATCGCCGATCGCAGCACCTTCTCGATGTCGGCCGCGATGCCCTTGCGCGTGAACTTCAACGTCGCGAGCGCGCGGTTCACATCCTTGCCGCGGATCAACCCGAGCACGAGCCCAGCCTTCTGCGCCGACGTGCGCACGAATCGTGCGGTCGCCTGTGCTTCAATCGCCATGGCTTAGCTCCCTGCTCCCGCCGGCTTCGCGCCGCCGCCGGCCGGGGCCGCCGCGGCGCCAGGCGCGCCGGCAACCGTCGCCGCTTTTTCGGCCACCTTCGTCGTGTGCCCTTTGAAGATGCGCGTCGGCGCGAACTCGCCGAGCTTGTGGCCGACCATGTTCTCGGTCACGTACACCGGGATGAACTTCTTCCCGTTGTGCACGGCGAGCGTGTGCCCCACCATCTCGGGCACGACGGTCGAACGCCGCGACCACGTCTTGATGACTTTCTTGTCGCCGCCCGACTGGTTCATCGCCTCGACTTTTTCGAGGAGAGGAACGTCGACGAACGGTCCCTTTTTAAGCGAGCGACCCATTACTTCGGTCTCCGTTGAACGATGAACCGCTGACTGACTTTGTTGTTGCGCGTCTTGTAGCCCTTGGTCGGCAGACCCCACGGCGACACCGGATGGCGTCCGCCTGACGTCTTGCCTTCACCGCCGCCGAGCGGGTGATCGACCGGATTCATCGCGACGCCGCGGACGTGCGGACGCTGACCCATCCAGCGGCTGCGGCCCGCCTTGCCGATCGACACGTTCTCGTGATCGAGATTGCCGACCTGGCCGACCGTCGCGTAGCACTCCATGTTGATCTTGCGGATTTCACCCGACGGCATCTTGACCGACGCGTACTCGCCTTCTTTCGCGACGAGTTGCACGGCCGATCCGGCGCTGCGCGCGATCTGTCCGCCCTTGCCCGGTTTCAGCTCCACGTTGTGCAGCTGCGTGCCGAGCGGAATGTTCTTCAGCGGCAGACAGTTGCCCGGCAGGATGTCGACGTTCGCGCCGGCGACGATCGTGTCGCCGACCTTCAGGCCGACCGGCTGCAGGATGTAGCGCTTCTCGCCGTCCGCATACGTCAGCAGCGCGATGCGCGCCGAGCGGTTCGGGTCGTACTCGATCGTCGACACGGTCGCCGGGATGTCGAGCTTGTCGCGCTTGAAATCGATGATCCGGTACATCCGCTTGTGACCGCCGCCGCGCCACCACGAGGTGAGCTGGCCGACGTTGTTGCGGCCGCCCGATTCGTGCAGCGGCTCGACGAGCGGCTTGTGCGGCCGATCGGTCGTGATCTCGTCGAACGTCTGCACGGTCTGGAATCGCGACCCGGGCGACGTCGGATTGAATTTGCGAATGGGCATGATTTACGCGCCCTCCAGGAATTCCGGCATCTTCGCGCCTTCGCGCAGCTTCACGTAGGCCTTCTTCCAATCGGACCGGCGGCCGGCGTACCGGCCCTGCCGCTTCACTTTGCCGTGCGCGATGCTGGTCCGGATGCTGTCGACTTTCGTGCCGAGCAGCTGCTCGATCGCACGCTTGATTTGTGTCTTGTTGGCCGCCGCGGCGACCTGGAACACGATCGTCCGTCCGTCTTCGCGCTGGATGGACGTCTTTTCCGTGATGAGCGGACGACGAATGACGTCGGTGAGCTTCAACATTACGCCAACGCCTCCTGCAACTTCTCGATGGCACCCTTGGTCGCGACGACGCGGCCCGCATCGATGACGGCGCGCGCGGTCACGCGTCCGCTCTGCACGAGCGTGATGCCCGGGATATTGCGCACCGATTTCGAGAGCTTCTCGTCGAGCGCCACGTCGATGAGGACCGCCTTGCCGGTGACGCCGAGCGTTTTCAGCAGCGCCGCCGCCGCTTTCGTCTTCACCTCGCTGGCCGTCAACGCGTCGACTACCACCAACTCGCCCTGCTGCGCCTTCTGCGCCAGCGCCGCCCGCAGCGCGCCGCGTTCGACTTTCTTCGGCAGCGCGAAGTCGTAGCTGCGCGGCTGCGGTCCGAAGACGGTGCCGCCCTTGCGCCACAACGGGTTTCGGATTTCGCCGACGCGCGCGCGGCCGGTGCCCTTCTGCCGCCACGGCTTCTTGCCCGAGCCGCTGACGTTCGCGCGGTTCTTCGTCTGGTGCGTGCCGCGACGTTCCGCGGCGTTCGCGTGCACCACCGACTCCCACATCACGTCGGCATTCACGCGTCCGCCAAACACCGCGTCGGACAGATCGACCGAGCCGACCTTTTTGTTCTCGTTGTTCACGACATCGAGTTGCATGGCTACTTCTTGCCCTTCTTCGGCTTCTCAACCTGGGCGACTTTGATTTTGTGCGGCGCGATCGCCTTGCGGATGATCACGTAGCCGGTCGGCGCGCCGGGGATCCCGCCTTCGACGAGCAGCAGGTGATTGTCCGCGTCGACGCGCAGCACTTTGAGGTTGCGGATCGTCACGCGTCCGCCGCCCATCCGTCCCGCGGCGCGCATGCCCTTGACGACGCGCGAGGGGAACGACGAGGCGCCGATGGATCCCGGCGCACGATGGAACATCGAGCCGTGCGTCGCCGCGCCGCCGGCAAAATGGTGTCGCCGGACCACGCCCTGGAAACCCTTGCCGCGACCGGTGCCGATGACGTCGACGCGGTCGCCGTCGGCGAAGATCGAGACGAGCACCTGATCGCCCGTCTTCGGCGCGTCGCCGCCCGCCGCCAGCTTGACCTCGCGACGCACGCGCGTCGCCGGCACGTTGGCCTTCTTGAAATGCCCCATCGTCGGCTTGTTCGATTTCGCCGGCGTCTCTTCGACGAACCCGAGCTGCACGGCTTCGTAGCCGTCGCTCTGCGCGTTCTTCGACTGGACGACGACGCAGGGGCCGGCCTTGATGACGGTGGCCGGATGCACGGTGCCGTCGGCGTCGAACACCTGCGTCATCCCGACCTTGCGGCCGATGATTCCGGTGACCATGACTATTTGTGCTCCTTGCCGAACGCCTTGATCTCGACGTCGACGCCCGCCGGCAGATCGAGCTTCATCAGCGCATCGACCGTCTGCGGCGTCGGCTCGAAGATGTCGATGAGCCGCTTGTGCGTGCGGATCTCGAACTGCTCGCGCGACTTCTTGTCGACGTGCGGCGAGCGAAGGACGGTCCACTTGTTCTTCGCCGTCGGCAGCGGAATCGGGCCCGCGAGCCGCGCGCCGGTGCGCTTGGCGGTGTCGACGATCTCGGTCGTCGACTGATCGAGGACGCGATAGTCGTACGCCTTGAGGCGAATGCGAATCTTGTCGCTGAATGCTGTAGCCATTGTCTAAGCCTTACCCTGCATACGCGCGACGACCTCTTCGCTGACGTTTTGAGGCGCCGGCTCGTAGCGGTCGAAGTGCATCGAATAGGTTGCGCGGCCCTGCGTGCGCGACCGGAGATCCGTGGCGTAACCGAACATTTCCGAGAGCGGCACACGCGCCGCGATGATCTGCGTGCCGCCGCGATCTTCCTGCGACTGAATCTGACCGCGCCGGCTCGCGAGGTTGCCCATCACGTCGCCCATGTAGTCCTTCGGGACGACGACTTCGACGCGCATCACCGGTTCGAGCAGGATCGGCTTGGCTTTCTTCGCCGCGTCCTGGAACGCCATCGAGCCGGCGATCTTGAACGCCATTTCCGACGAGTCGACGTCGTGGTACGAGCCGTCATACAGCTCCACCTTCACGTCGTCGATCGGGTAGCCGGCCAGGATGCCGCGCGTGAGCGCTTCGCGAATGCCTTCCTCGATCGGCTTGATGAATTCCTTCGGGATCGCGCCGCCGACGATTTCGTTCTCGAAGATGTAGCCGGTGCCCGGTTCGCCCGGATACACGTGGATCTTCGCGTGGCCGTACTGACCGCGGCCGCCCGTCTGCTTGGCGTATTTCATTTCGCCGTCGGCCGGACGCGTGAGCGTCTCCTTGTACGCGACCTGCGGCTTGCCGACCGACGCCTCGACGTTGAACTCGCGCTTCAGGCGGTCGACGATGATGTCGAGGTGCAGCTCGCCCATGCCGGCGATGATGACCTGGCCGGTCTGCAAGTCGGTTTGCACGTGGAACGTCGGATCCTCGGCGCGCAGCTTCTGCAGCCCGACGCCGAGCTTCTCCTGATCCGATTTGGTCTTCGGCTCGATCGCGAGCGAGATGACCGGCGCGGGGAAGTCCATCGACTCGAGCACGATCGCGTGCTTCTCGTCGCACAGCGTATCGCCGGTCGACACGCTCTTCAGACCAACGGCCGCCGCGATATCACCCGCGTAGACCTCTTTGATCTCTTCGCGCTTGTTCGCGTGCATCTTGAGCAGGCGGCCGATGCGCTCGGTGCGCTGCTTGGTCGAGTTGTAGACGCTCTCGCCTGCCGTGAGCTTGCCCGAGTAGACGCGGAAGAACGTCAGCTGACCGACGAACGGATCGGTCATGATCTTGAACGCCAGCGCCGCAAACGGCGCGTCGTCCGACGCGGGACGCTCGATGATCGTTTCTTCGGCCTTGTTCGGATCGATGCCCTGGATCGACGGCACATCGACCGGCGACGGCAGGAAGTCGACGACCGCGTCGAGCAGCGGCTGCACGCCCTTGTTCTTGAAGGCGGATCCGCAGATGACCGGCACGAACGCGGCGCCCTTCTGGCGCACCGATTCGTTGACGCGCTTTCTGAGGGCCGCTTTGATTTCGTCTTCGGTGATGGCGTCGGCATGACCGTGCAGGTACTTCTCGAGGATGGCGTCGTCGACCTCGCTGACCTTTTCGATCAGCTGCTCGCGATAGTGCTTGGCTTCGTCGAGCATGTCGGCCGGGATTTCGCCGACGATGTAGTCGGCGCCCATCGTTTCGTCCTTGTAGGTGATCGACTTCATCTTGATGAGGTCGACCACGCCGAGGAACTTGTCTTCGGAGCCGATCGGCAGCTGAATCGCGACCGGATTCGCTTCGAGCTTGCTGATGATCTGCTCGAAGGTCCGCTTGAAGTCGGCCCCGATGCGGTCCATCTTGTTGACGAAGCAAATACGCGGGACGCGGTATTTGTCCGCCTGGCGCCACACGGTTTCCGACTGCGGCTCGACGCCGGCGACCGAATCGAACACGGCGACCGCGCCGTCGAGGACGCGCAGCGAGCGCTCGACTTCGGCGGTGAAGTCGACGTGGCCCGGCGTGTCGATGATGTTGATGCGGTGATCGCGCCAGAAGCAGGTCGTCGCGGCCGACGTGATGGTGATGCCGCGTTCCTGTTCCTGCTCCATCCAGTCCATGACGGCGGTGCCTTCGTGGACTTCACCAATCTTGTACGTAATCCCGGTGTAGAACAGGATCCGTTCCGTGGTCGTCGTCTTGCCGGCATCGATGTGCGCCATGATGCCGATGTTTCTCGTCTTGCTTAACGGACTCTGACGGGGCATTTCTCGTTACCAGCGGTAGTGCGCGAACGCTTTGTTTGCTTCGGCCATGCGATGCGTGTCTTCGCGCTTCTTCACCGCGCCGCCGCGGAGATTCGCCGCATCCATGAATTCATTCGCCAGCTTCTCCTGCATCGTCTTGCCGTCGCCGCGCTGACGCGCGTAGCCGACGAGCCACCGGATGCTGAGAGAGAGACGGCGGTTCGGATTGACTTCGACCGGCACCTGGTAGTTGCTGCCGCCGACGCGGCGCGACTTCACTTCGAGGCTCGGTTTGACGTTGTCGATCGCTTTCTTGAACACCTTGACCGGGTCGTCGCCGGTCTTGTCCTTGATGATGTCGAAGCTCTTGTAGATGATGCGTTCCGCCGTCGACCGCTTGCCGTCGCTCATCACGCAGTTGATGAACTTCGAGACGAGCGGGCTCTGATAGAGCGGATCCGCCGGAATGTCGCGCTTCGGAACTTCTCTTCGTCTTGGCATGTTGTTACGCCTTCTTCGGACGCTTGGCGCCGTACTTTGATCGACCCTGCATACGGCCCTGGACGCCGACCGCGTCGAGCGTGCCGCGGACCACGTGATAGCGGACGCCTGGAAGATCCTTGACGCGGCCCCCGCGAATCAGCACGAGCGAGTGCTCCTGCAGGTTGTGTCCGACGCCCGGGATGTAGGTGGTCACCTCGATGCCGTTGGTGAGCCGCACGCGCGCCACCTTGCGGAGCGCGGAGTTCGGTTTCTTCGGCGTCTGGGTGAAGACGCGGACGCAGACGCCGCGCTTCTGCGGACTGTTCTGCAGCGCAGGACTCTTGGTCTTGCTGACGATCTTCTTGCGCCCTGCACGGACGAGCTGACTGATAGTCGGCATAAATGACAATCGGACGCGCGACATCGCGCGTCATGAATTCGCTCCAGGCCTAAAAGCTCCGATTACCGGAGGCTTGGCGCCTGGAAACCCTAAAAACCCGAGGATTTCGGTAGTGTTCGAAAAGCCGGGGAGTTATTTCCCAAGCAGTGAAGCTAGATAGGGTGTCCTAGCTTCAAGAGAACCTGACGAATATAACACGTGACGTTTCGGCCGCGCAAATTTTCGATATATTGATCAACCCATGGGCTTCACAGCAACCGACTTCATTTGGTTCAACGGCAAACTCGTCCCCTGGGCCGCTGCGCAAGTGCACGTTCTGGCGCACGGCCTCCATTACGGCACCGGCGTGTTCGAGGGGATGCGAAGCTACCCCACGGCCGACGGCCCGGCTGTTTTTCGGCTCGACGCACACCTCGAGCGGATGGTTAAGTCCGCTGAGTTGTACGAGTTACAAGTTCCCTACTCCACTGACGCGCTGGCTGACGCCACGCTCGAGGTGATCCGCGCCAACCGCCTCGAGGCCTCTTATATACGGCCGCTGGCATTTTTCGACTACGGCGCGACGCTAAGCGTCTGGACGAGCGAATGCCCGGTCAGCGTGGCGATCGCGGCGTTCCCGACCAGCAGCTATCACGCGAACGCGTCGCAGGGACTGCGCGTCACCATTTCGTCGATCCGGAAATTCGACAATGCAGCGATCCCCGCGTGGGGCAAAGCCTGCGGGCAATACATCAACTCGGTCCGCGCGGTGCAGGAAGCACAGCGACGCGGATTCGACGAGGCCTTGCTCCTCAACTCGCACGGACAGATCGCCGAAGGCTCCGGCGAAAATCTGTTCGTCGTCAAAGACGGCGCGCTCGTCACCAACGATAAGGACGACAGCATCCTGATGGGCGTGACGCGCGCGTCCATCCTCGAGATCGCGCGCGACCTCGGCATCCCGACAAGGGTCGCGCACATGTCGGTCGAAGACGTGCTGAGCGCCGACGAATTGTTCTTCTCGGGCACGGCCGTCGAGGTGACGCCGATTCGCGAAGTCGACGGACGCACCATCGGCACCGGATCGATCGGCCCCATCACGAAACGGATCCAGGACACATTCAATCAAGCGGTACGCGGTCAGCTCCCCCAGTACAAGAAGTGGCTCGCGTACGCGCGGCAAACGGTGAACTCATGAAACAGACGATGATCGCGTTCGGCGCGCTGCTGGTCGCCGCGACCGTGTCGGCGCAGCAACCGCCGGCCCCGGCGCCAGGCGGCGGACGCGGACAGACGCCGCCGCCGATGACGAACCTGCAGATCTTCCCGAAGGACACGCCGCGCGAGCAGGTGCTCGCGACGATGCAGCAGTTCACGCAGGCGCTCGGCGTGCAGTGCAACTACTGTCACGTGCAGGACCGCGCCTCCGACGAACTGCGGACCAAGAACGCGGCGCGGCAGATGATGACGCTCGCGCGCGAGATCAATCAAAAGCTTCCGCAGGCCGTGAACAAGCCGGCCGAGCAGGCGACGCGCGTCAGCTGCACCACGTGCCATCGCGGCGTGCCGATTCCGAAGGCGCTGTCCGACATCCTCACCGCGACCGAAAAAGAGAAAGGCGTCGACGCCGCGGTCGCGCAGTATTGGGACCTGCGGAAGCAGTACTTCGGCCGCGCAGCGTACGATTTCGGCGAGGGCAGCCTGATTGCCGCGGCGCAGCCGCTCACGGCCGACAAGCCCGACGCGGCGTTGAAACTGCTCGAGATCAACGCGCAGTTCTTCCCCGGCTCGTCGCGCACGTTCGTGGCGATGTCGCAGGCGCATCTGAAAGAGAACAAGAAAGACGAAGCGATCAAGGATCTCGAGAAAGCGGCGGCGCTCGATCCGCAGAACCCAGGCCTGAAGCGTCAACTCGATCAACTCAAGGGAGCAACTCAATGAAGCGTGTTCTTCTGACGATGGGCGCCATGGCGCTTGCGGTGTCGCCGATGCTCGCGCAGAAACCGGCCGCAAAGAAAACACCCAACGTCGAATTCGGGATGATGACGTGGCCCGAGGTCAAGCAGGCGTTCGCGGAAGGCAAGACGACCGCGCTCGTCTACACCGGCGGCACCGAACAGCGCGGCCCGCAGAACGTCAACGGCGGCCACACGCTGATGGCGCAGGAAACGGTCAAAGCGATCGCGCTGAAGCTCGGGAACGCCTTGTTCCTCCCGGTCCTTCCGTACACGCCGAACAACGCAAGCGCCGATTTGCCGGGCACGATCGGCCTGACGCCGGAGCTGCTGCAGGCGATTCTCGAGCGCATCACCGAACAGGCCATGACGACCGGCTTCAAGAACGTCGTCCTCATGGGCGATCACGGCGGCGGTCAGCCGGCCGCGTACAAGGCGGCGGCGGAGAAAATGGACGCGAAGTACGCGCCGCAAGGCAAGCACGTCTACTTCTGCGACGAGGTCTATGCGAAGGCGCAGGGCGACTTCGACAAGTGGCTCGTCGAGCACGGCTATCCCAGCAGCTCGCACGCCGGCATCCCCGATACGTCGACGATGCTCTATCTGGGCGGCGACAAAGGGTGGGTTCGCAAAGAACTGATTCCGACGGCGGAAGGGGATCCCGTTCCGCCCCCGGGCGAGCGCGGACGCGGACGTCAGAACGATCCGAATGCCCCGCCGCGCAAGAACAACGGCATCAGCGGCGACGCGCGCCGTTCGACCGCTGCCCTCGGCAAGCAGGCATTTGATATAAAGGTCGAGTACGCGGTGAAGCAGATCCAGGGCTTCCTCGCGAATCAGTCAAAGCCGACCACACAGCAGTAGCGCAGGCCTTCAGGCCTGCCGGTGACTATGGAATTCTTGAGAGACCGCAGCGTTCGCTTCGCCGCCGGGTTGACGGTGGCGATTGCGATCCCCGTTGCGGTCCTCTTCTATTTCCAGTTCCGGTCGATCTCCGCCCTCAGCCAGTCATCCGCCGTCGTCCTGCGCCAGTTGAGCCAGGAAACGGCGGACGGCGTCACGCAGTCGCTGCAGGATGCGCTGAAGGCGCCGTACATCAACATCATGCTGCGCGTGTCGCAAGCGCAGACCGAGCCGCTCGACCTCAGTTTGATCGCGCCCACGTTCGAACAAGGGCTTGCGGCGGAGCCGTTCGTGTCGCGGTTCTACGTCTGGTCCGACAACACGACCGAACATCACGACGAAGTGCTCGCCTACGATCGCGAGACGCACGGATTCGTCAGCGATGTCCGCGAAGGGGCGTTCATCGTCAAGCGCGTGCGGGAACTCGCGCCGCAGAAGCACGCGATCACGCTGTTCGACACGACGATCGACGGCAAGCACGTGTACTTCCAGGCGCAGCTGCGGTGGAAGACGCCGGCGCGCGAACGGCTGACGAGCTTCGTCGCGTTGCGGGTCGATGACGATCGGCTGCGCCGCGCGTTTCTGCCGGCATTCGTCTCGGCGCATTTGAAGGCGAGCGACGGCGCAACGGGATTTCCGCCGCTGACGGTCACGATCCTCGACGGCTCGGGCCAGACGGCGTACGCGCCGAACGGCGTGAACACGTCGCGCTACGTCGACGATCGGCCGTTCCCGATGGTGTTCTTCGACACCGAGCTGCAGCAGTACATCGCGCCGGAAGATCGCAAGCCGGAGGTGTGGCGTCTCCGCACCGGCTACGGCGACCAGACGATCGCCGACATCGTCGCCGGGCGCGAACGGCCGCAGCGTGCCCTGATGGGCGCGCTCGCCGCGCTGATCGCCCTCGGCGTGTTCTTCGTTGTCCGCGCCGCCGCGCGCGAAGTCCGCGTCGCCGAGATGAAGTCGAACTTCGTGTCGAGCGTGTCGCACGACCTCAAGACGCCGCTCGCGTTGATCCAGCTGTTTGCGGAAACGCTGGAGCTCGGTCGATTGAAAAGCACCGAGCGCGCGAACGAGTACTACCGCATCATCAACAGCGAGGCACGCAAGCTGACGCGGTTGATCAACAACCTGCTCGATTTTTCGCGCATCGAGGCCGGACTGCGGCGTTACAAGCGCACGCCCGCCAATCTGACCGAGGTCGCCAAACAGGTGCTCGACTCGCTCGAGAGCCAGTTCCGCCACAACAAGTTCAACGTGTCGCTGCACATCGACGGCGACGTGCCGGTCCTGATCGACAAGGAAGCGGCCGAGCAAGCGCTCGAGAATCTGTTGTCGAACGCGATGAAGTACTCGCCGGACAACCGCGAGATCTCGGTGCTCGTCGAGCGCGCGAACGGCTACGGCGTCGTCCGCGTGTCGGATCACGGCATCGGCATTCCGCAGCGGCTGCAGCGCAAGATTTTCAGAAAATTCTTCCGCGTCCAGACCGATGCGGGGTCGGGCGCCCAGGGGACCGGGCTCGGCCTCTCGATCGTCGACCACGTGATGCGGGGACACGATGGATTCGTGCACGTCGACAGCGAGCCGGGACGCGGCAGCACGTTCTCGCTCCACTTCCCGCTGTACGCAGGAGAAACCCACGGTGACGAAACGGATACTGGTGATCGAGGACGAGCCGCAGATGTTGCTCGGTCTGCGTGACAACCTCGAGCTCGAAGGCTACGAAGTACTGACGGCGGCGGACGGCGAGGAGGGGCTCTCGAAGGCGATTTCGAGCGCGCCAGATCTCGTCATCCTGGACATCACGCTTCCGCGCAAGAACGGATTCGAAGTGTGCCGCGAACTACGCGCGCGCGCGAACCCGACGCCGGTTGTGATGCTCACCGCGCGGTCGCAGGAGACCGAGAAAGTGCTCGGCCTCGAGCTCGGCGCCGACGACTACATCACCAAGCCCTTCAGCATCACCGAAGTACTGGCGCGCGTGCGCGCGGTCCTGCGCCGCGCCGGCGGACGGCCGTCGGGCCTCGAGACGTGCCGTATCGGCGACATCGAAATCGACTTCCGCACGCACCAGGCGCACCGCGCCGGACAGCGGATCGACTTCACCGCGCGCGAGTTCGATCTCCTGCGGTATCTCGTCGCGCACACCGGCCAGGTCGTGACGCGCGAGCAGATCCTGAATCAGGTGTGGGGATACGAGGAATCGCCGACGACGCGCACGATCGACAACTTCGTGGCGAAGCTGCGTCAGAAGATCGAGAAGACCCCGCACGAACCGGAGCACATCCTCACCGTGCACGGCGCCGGCTACAAGTTCGTCGGCTAACGCCGACGAAGTTGATGGCTAATGGCACACGGCACATGGCGGATGCATAAGTGTGCGATCTGGGCCGCGTACATCCATCAGCCATGAGCCATCAGCCATGTGCCATGTTGTCGTTGCTGACGTAGCGCGCGACGACAGCGGTGCAGTTGTCGCGGCTGCCTCTGAGGAGCGCGGCGGCGATGATGCCGCGGGCGACGAAGTCCAGCGGTCCCTCTTCCGACAACAGCTCTTTGATCCGCGCGTCGCTCAACACGCCATGAACGCCGTCCGTCGAGAGCAGCAGGCATTCTCCGCCCGCGAGCCGCTGCTCGACGACGTGGACGTCGGTCTTCGCGCGGCCGCCGACGACGTTCGTCAGCGCGTTGCGCATCGGGTGATGCTGCAGGACGATCGGATCGACGTCCGGATCCTGCGCGAGCACGGTCGCGAGCCAGGAGTCGTCGTTCGTGAGCTGGGTGAGCGTCGCGTTCGCGAGGAGATAGAGTCGGCTGTCGCCGACGTGGGCGACGATCAGCCGTTCGTCGACGACCCGCGCGGCGACGATCGTGGTCCCCATGCCGGCGTAGGCCGCACCGGTGACCGCCGCCTCGAGGATCTGCTGGTTGGCGAGATGGATCGCGGTCCGCAGCACGTTGCCTTCGTCGGACAGCGCATCGTCGTAGCCGAAGGGGAAGTCTCGCTCGCCTGAAGCGGAGCGAACGTGATCGACAATCGCGTCCACCGCCATCCGCGCGGCGACTTCGCCGGCGTTGTGGCCGCCCATGCCGTCAGCGACGACGCACAAGGACAACGCTTCGTCGATCGCGAAACAGTCTTCGTTGGTTGGTCTGATGCGACCCTTGTCGCTGATTCCAAACGCCCGCAGCACGCCAGAAATTCTATCGGGCGCGCGCGGGGACTTCGATAGCGGCTACTTCGCGACGGCGGAGAGATCGAGCGTCGCGTCTTCGACCTGCATGCTCTTCAGTTTCGTGCCCTCAGGGACGCGATACACGAAGGTGCATGAAAATTCCGGCACCGAGCCGACGTCGACGAACTGGACGGACGTGTTGTAGGTCTTCCCGTCGGCGGCGGTGACCGTTGGACGCTTCATCGGTCCGGGCGCAAATCCGGGCAGGACTTTGAACGCGACGGTGACGTTGGCGATCTGCTCGCCGGCACGCGCCACCGAGTTGACGGTGTTCGTGCCGGGCGGGCAATCGCGGAGCGACCCTTTATCGGTGAGCTCGACGCTGGTCGGCGTCATCTGCAGGTTCTTCGATGTTTGCGGCTTGCCTTGCGCGACAAGCACGCCAACGAAACCCACGACAACCGCACCGGCCAGCGCTGTTCTTCGCACGTTAGGCACTCCAGGCACCGTTGGCACCCTAGGCACTCGTTAGAGCGGATTATCCGGACGAATCATCGTGCGCCACATGTGCGCGCTCGGGCTGTTGTCGTACCCGAGGCCTTCTTTCGGCTGTTTGAAGTGGCGGCCGATGATGTCCATGAACGGCTCGAGCGACACCTTCGCGTTCGGATCGAACGCGTAGAGGTCGTTCACGGTGACGAGCCGCGGTTCCATGTACCACTTGTGGTTCTTCAACCACTTGTAGGTGTCTTCGATGTACTTCGGCGGCTGGTAGTCGTGACCGAAGATCCGGTAGTACTGGTCGGGATATTCGTAGCCCGCTTCCGGATCCGGGTAGAACCGCAGCGTCTGATGGTAGCGGACCGCGAACGACGTCTTCTCGGGGACGTACGGTTCGATCATCTGCGCGCCCCACCAGCCGTGATCCGGCTTGATCAGGTTCAGCACGACGTCGTGCAGCAGGCACGCGAGGATGATCTCCTCGGACATGCCGGTCTTCATCGCGCGCGTCGCACTCTGGAGCACGTGATTCGCGGGCTGGAAGCGCAGTTCGAAGAAGTCCTTCAGCGTTGGCTTCTCCGGCAGCGGCGGCAATTTCTTCACGTTGCCGCGGTTCGAGGTGAAGAGCGACCCGGCGCCGCGTCGGAAGTCGCGCGTTTCGATCTGCGCTTCGATTTCCGCAACCGTCGGAAACTTGTCCTGGCCAGAATTGGCGGCGACCTGCTGATCGAGCATGTCTTCCATGTAATGCTCGAGCGCCTCCGCCTTCGCTTCGTGATCCATCTGCGCGACGACGGCCGCGCCACCCAAGCTGGCGATGAAGGCTCTGCGATCGATCTCCATGCGTTCCTCCAGTACGTCCGACTGCGGACCGGCAGAGAGTAGCGCCGAACCGGGTCCTTTTCAACGCGATTCTTCCGGCCGATTCCGCGGAGACAACTGGTGACGTTTAATTTTTCGCCTGGATAGCCGATTCCCGGTAGCGAGGACCACATATGGCGCTCGCATGGAACCAAGTCACGATGACCACCGGGGTGGCCGAGATTGACGCGCAGCACAAAGAGCTGATCGTCCGCCTCAACGAACTGTTCGACCGAATGCAGAAGGGCGAAGGCGCCGACGCGCTCAAGGGCGTACTCGACTTCCTCGCCAATTACGCGACCTGGCACTTCTCACGCGAAGAGAAGTGCATGGACATCGTCCAGTGCTCCGTCGCCGCGGCGAACAAGCAGGCGCACGCCGCGTTCCTGGAGACCTTCACGCGGCTCCGCAAACGTTTCGAAACCGAAGGGCCGACCACCAAGCTGGTCCTCGAGACGCAGCGCGAGTTGTCGGGCTGGTTGACGACGCACATCTGCAAGGTCGACACGCGGCTGCGGGACTGCATCGCGAAGGCATCCTGAGCGCCACCTCGCAGCCGACTTGACGACCACCGGCCATGACGCGACACTTTCACACACGAGGTGTCGGTCATGGTTGGTTTGATGGTTGTTGCAGCGGCCTTTAGTCTGACGAGCCCGGCGTTTACGAACGACGCGGCGATCCCGAGCAAGTACACGTGCGACGCGGGGATGACGAACCCGTCGCCGGCGCTGGAGTGGAAAGACGCGCCGGCCGGCACGAAGTCGTTCGCGCTGATCCTGCACGATCCCGACGCGCCGATGAACGGCGGCTTCACCCACTGGGTGCTGTTCGACATTCCAGCGGCCACGACATCGCTCGGCGAGAACTTCCAGTCGGGATCGGTCGGCGTCGCCGGCAACAACGGTATGCGGCGCCCCGCGTACATGGGTCCGTGCCCGCCGAGCGGTGTGCACCACTATCACTTCATCCTGTCCGCGCTCGACGTGCCGACGCTCGGCTTGCAGCAAGGCGCCACGAAAGCGGACGTCGAGAAAGCGATGGAAGGCCACGTCCTCGGCAAGACAGAGCTCGTCGGAACGTATCAACGACAGGCGAAATGACGAAAATGCTAAAGGCAAAAGGCTGAATGCTAAATGCCACTTAGCAATTAGCCTTTCGCCTTTTGCACTCCTATTTCAGTTCCACCGTCACCACTTCGATCGTCTTGTCGGTGTCGTTGACGTCCTTGTGCGTCTCGCCTGCCGGCATCGGTTCGAACCAGTAGGATTTTCCCGTTTCGAAGCGGGTCACGGTCACCTTCCCGTCCGGCGTGATCGTTTTCAAATCGCCGCCGACGATCGCGATGACGCTGCGATAACGATCGTGTCGATGGAACGTCGACTCGGTATGCGGCGGGATGACGCTCGTCCACGACGACGCACGCGCGTTGTCGAACTGCGGAATGCGCTGCATCTCCGCGCGCGGCGATTGCAGGAACAGTGCGAGCGCGACGATGACCCAACGCATCACGCCACCTCGAGGCCGAGCAGCTTCGCGGCGTTCAAGCCGAGGATCCCCGCGCGCTGGTGTTCGGTAATCGGCAGCTTCGCGATCGCGTCGAGCATCGACGGAATGCTGCCGATCTGGTGGGGATAGTCGCTGCCGGCGAGGATATGATCCGCGCCGGCAAATTCGATCGCGAGCGTCAACGCGCCCTGGTTGAAGTTCACTGTGTCGTAGTAGAACTGTTTCAAGTACGAGCTCGGCTCGCGATCGATGTGCGCGCGGCAGTCCTTGAACGCGTGGAAGCCGCGGTCGAGACGCTCGGCCAGATACGGAATCGCCCCGCCGAGATGACACAGCGCCCACCTGATGTTCGGATACTTCTCCGCGACGCCGCTGAACGCGATCGAGGCCGCGGCGAGCGTCGTGTCGAACAGGAAGCCGACGAGCGGCATCAGCCAGTACTCCTGCATCATGTCGACGTTCACCGGATGCGCTGGATGGATGTAGAGGACGGCGCCGATGTCGTTCGCCGCCTCGTAGATCGGCCAGAACCGCTCGTCGCTCAAGGCAACGCCGTTGATGTTGCTGAACAGCATTGCGCCCTTCATCCCGAGTTGCCCGGTCACGCGCCTGAATTCGGCGAGCGACGCCTTCGGATCGTTCAGCGGCAACGTCGCCAGCGCGGTGAAACGACGGCCGCGCGTCTCCATCGCGTCCTTGAACTCGTCGTTGACGAGCGACGCGAGCTTCGCCGCGACCGCCGGCGACTCCACATGCGTCCCCGGCGTCGTCAACGTCACCACCTGCATCGTGACGCCATACTTGTCGAGGACGTCCTGCCGGTACGCAAGATCGCGGTGGCCGCGAACGGCCACGTTGTAGTCACCCGGATAGTGAAGGTTCGGATTTCCGTCGCTATCGATCGTCACCTTGACGCTGCTCTGTCCTGACTGCAGCGCCTGCATGTATTTCGGCGGGTAGTAATGATTGTGAAAGTCGATCACGGCCATTGAAGGATCTCCAGACGAAGTAGACAGGTAAGCCGACGAGAACGAGCGCGAGGCCGGTCAGGCTTTCGCGCGGATCGCTCGCGATTTGATTGACGACGATCGCGAGACACGTCAACGCAAAGAGGATGGGAACGACGGGAAAACCGAACGCGCGGAACGCCGGCGAATACGCGCGCGAGCGGCGCAGTTTGATCACGCCGAGCGCCAGCGCGCCGAAGAAAATCCACTCGGTGTAGACGACGCGCGAGACGATGACGCCGTAGGTGCCGGTGAGCACGAGGATCGAAGACCAGATCCCCTGCACGACCGTGGCGAGATACGGCGTGCGATAGCGCGGATGGAGCGCGCCCATCCACTGGAACAGCAGACCGTCTTCGGCCATCGCGTAGTAGACCCGCGGCCCCGCAAGCACGATCCCGCTCATCGCGCCGAACGACGACACGATGACGAGGATCGAAATCGCCGATGCCGTCCGCGGTCCCACCGTTGCCGTCGTCGCATCGAACGCGATGTGCGTCGATTTCAATACCGCGTCGAGCGGCAGCACGAGCAAGTACGCGGCATTCAACAGCAGATAAATGACGACGACGACCGCGGTCCCGAGCATGAGCGCGCGCGGAATCGTGCGCTCGGCGTCGCGGGTTTCTTCGGCCGCGTACGTCACCATGTGCCACCCGCCGAATGCGAAGAGGCCGGCGACCAGCGCGCGCAGAAAACTCCGCGGCGCAACCGACGTCGCCGACGTCGGCGCGTGCAGCGATCCGGCGCCGAACAACAGCACGATCAACGCCGTTACCGCGGCGATCTTCGCGATCGTCAGCCCCGTCTGCACGGCGCTGCCGGGCCGCACGCCGACGTAGTTGATGACGGTGAGGATCAGGATCCCACCGACAGCGACGAGGCGAATGCCGAGGTCGCTGAGTGGCACGAGCGTCGCGGTGTAGCGCCCGAACACCATCGCGATCGCGGCGATGATGCCGGAGTGCATGCTCCAGAACATCGCCCATCCCCACAGAAAACCGGCGGACGGCGAAAACATGTCGCGCAGATAGACGTACACGCCGCCCGTGCGCGGGATCGCCGACGCCAGTTCCGCGCAGATGCTCGCGCCAAACCACGTCAGCGCGCCGGCCGCGACCCACACGAGCAGCATCCCGCCGAAGTTCGGCACCGCGCGGCTCACCTCCGACGGCTGCACGAAGATCGACGAGCCGACAATCGTGCCGACGACCATCGCGGTGGCTTGAACGATGCCTATTGAACGTGTGAGCTCTTTCATCCGGTTGAATCGCACGAAGATCACGAAGCGCACGAACATCACGAAACAACGATGTTGTTCGTGACTTCGCGGTCTTCGCGACCTTCGTGGCTACCGAGTCATTGCCTCATATAGTTGGCGAACCGTCGCGATTGTATCCGCCTCCGCCGCCGTTTTGTCGGCGCGGTAGCTTTTCACGCGCGCGAAGCGGAGCGCGAGGCCGCCGGGGTACTGCGGACTTGCCTGGATCTCGTTGAAGGCGATCTCGGCCACGATCTCGGGACGCACGTACACGGTGTATTCGTCGCGAGCAATTTCAAGCTCGAGGAACCGCTTGGTCTGCCACGCGAGCATCTCGTCGGTCAGCCCTTTGAACGTCTTGCCCAGCATGACGAAGCCGCCGTGTTCGGGATCGCGCGCGCCGAGGTGCAGATTGCTCAGCGTGCCGCGGCGACGGCCGCTGCCCCATTCGGCAGCGAGAATGACCAGGTCGAGCGTGCGCGCCTGCTTCACCTTCAGCCACGTCTGACCGCGACGGCCCGCCGCGTAGACACCGTCGATCGCCTTCGCCATCACCCCTTCGTGACCCGCAGCCCGCGCGCGCGCCGCGAAGTCGGCGGCGTCGGCCGCGTGTAACGTGACGAGACGCGGAACGAGATTCGGCGGCGTGACCTGTTCGCCAAGCAGCCGCACGCGCGTGGACAGCGGCTCGTCGATGACGGCGGTTCCATCGACGTAGAGCGTGTCGAAAAAGAACGGCGTGATCGGGATGTGGCCTCGCAGCGCTTCGACGTCCAACTTGCGTCCGAAGCGCCGCATCGTGATCTGAAACGGATGCGGCGTCCCGTCCTCGCGCATCGCGATCGCTTCGCCGTCGAGGACGAGCGATCGCGCCGGCATCGCCCGCGTCACCGCCACGACTTCCGGGACCGCGGCGGTGACGTCACGCAGATTGCGCGAGTACACGCGAACGTCGTCGCCCACCTTGTGCACCTGAATGCGCGCGCCATCGAGCTTGTACTCGAACGACGCCTCGCCGAAGTCCGCCAACGCGGCGTCGACGGCGTCGGCTGATTCGGCGAGCATCGGCTGCACGGGGCGAAACGGCTGCAGGACAAACTGCTGCAACGCGCTCGCGCCCCCGGTCAGCGCCGCATGCGCGACCGGCCCGAGATCGCCGGCGAGCATCGTCGCGCGGCGGACCTCTGCGAGCGGTACGCGTGATGCACGGGCGACGGCGTCCGTCAACACGCCTTCGAGCGCACCCTGACGCAATTCGCCGAAGAGGAGCCGAATCAAGAAGTCCTGTTCGTCTGCCGTGGCGCGACCGAGCAGGGCGCGCAAATGTTGCGAACGCGCGGTCGCGGATCCCGGACCGGACGCCGCGGCAATGCGATCGAACGCGGCGTTGACCTCCGCGAGATCGAGCGTCGGCGCATCGGACGGCGGCACGTCGCGCATCGCGTGCAGCGCGGCGCCGCCAATGCCGATGCGGCCGTGGAGCGTCGACCCGCTGAGAAACGCGATGACGGTGGGAATCTGATCGGGCGGGGTGCGCGTCAGGAGATCGGCGAGGTGGCCGATTTTTTCGAGCCGTCCGCTCGTCGCGCCCACAGCGCGCGAGGCATGGACAACAGCCGCGAGACGCATCGCTGCATCGTACTCAGAACGACGCTCCTCCGCGGCCGCGTCACATCACGGCCGGATCGGCGGTCGAGGTCCGCGGGAACGTGTTCCTGCCACGCGATCGGGTGATTGACGATTTCGGCCTGACCGCGAATCAACCGCTCCGCGCGGCGGTCCCCGTTGGGAAACAGGCGGCAGAATTCGTCGACGGTCGCTTCGGGATCCGCGCCGATCATCTGGGCATAGCTGCGCACGTAGGCACGCGCGTAAATGCCGGTCGGCCACTTCGAAAAATCGTTCTTCTCGAGCGCGGTCCACATCGCGACGTGGACTTTCGTCTCCTGCGCAATCCAATCGAGACTCACCCCGCGCTGCATTCGCTGGCGTCGCAGGTTTGGACCGAAGGCTTCGCGGGCGGCCATGGCGGAGGTAGGATCCGCAAGAAGCCTTCCAGCGCTCGAGCGAAGAAAAACGCCGCAAACGCGGCGACGCCGCTCGCGCGCGTCTCGTTTTTCTACATCGCGATTACGTTTTAGAACTCGCGCTTCGGCGCCGCCTGGTCGGCGCCGACACGACCGGCGCGGATTTCGGCCTTGTGATAGTTCTCCGCTTTGATCGGCGCGGACGCAAGGCGACGTAACAGCGTGAGTTGCCCCACATGCGTCAGCGCATCGGCAATCGGACCTTGAAATAGTTTTTCCGGCGTTTCAGCGAGCACCGCATCCGACGCAAGGTAGTCGTCAAAGCGTTGCAGCGTCGCGAAGAAGCGCGCGACCTCGGCGTCCCACGACGCCGGCGTCGACTCGCTCCACGCCTGTTGGCCTTTCGCGATCGACAGCGCCCAGTCGAACAGATCGCCGATGTGCGCGAGGATCGCGATCGGCGTGCGAGCCGTCTCGGCGCACCGATAGGTTGCAAACGTCGGCGGCGCGTGGCGGATCGCCTTGCCGCCGCGATACGCCAACGTCGCGACGGTGTGCCGAAGCAGCGCGCGTGTGTCGTCCATGTCAGGCTCCGAACTGGCGCAGGTGATGATCGAAATGACGGTAGATCAACACGCCCCATGCACGACCGCTCAAGGTGCCGAACGCGGGATGATCCGCAAACGGACCGTTCGGTCCACGCTCGGCGACGCGGTCGATCATCGCGGTGGCGTCGCTCATTTCGCTCGTCCACGCGACGGGCGCACGCGCGAGGAGCTCGGGCGCCGTCGGCGCGCCTTTGGGCCATGGCGCCCAGTAGACCACGAGCTGTTTCAATGGAAAGAACTTCAGGGGACCGCTCTTCGGTGCGCACGGCAGATCGCCCGTCGCCATCCGCAGGCTGTCCGCGAGATGCGTCACCATCTGCGGCGCCGACATCTTGCCCCACAGCGGTTTCGTCTGCGCGGTGACCGACGCCAGCCGCTGCTTCAACTCGCGCCGCGTCTCCGGTTCCCACACCGACTTCGACATGACGCGCAGTTTACAGCAGCAGACTGCAACAGGTGACGGCGCCTTCGGCTTTCGCGACTTCGCTCGCGTCGACGGCTACGACCCGGAATCCGCGCGCGCGCAGCCGCTCCGCCGTTCGTGGGAAGGCCGACGGCACGATGAGTCGATCCTCGAGGCGCACGACATTGGCCGCCGTCGGTTCCGACGGGTCAACGTCGATCAGCTCGAAGCCGTCAAAGAGTTGCGCATCGATCCAGGCGCGGTTGATCACGAGCGCGCGATCGCTGACGGCGGTGACCGCGGATTTCAGGTGCAGACACCCGGACACTGTTACGGCGTCGACGCGGTACCCATGCGGCGCCAGGATCGCGCGCATCTGCGCGATGCCGTCACCGTTGGTTCGTGACGACAGACCGACGAACACGCGCGTCCCGACGGTCATCACGTCGCCGCCGTCCACCGTCCCCGGCGCGACGATGGTCTGCAGCGGTCGATAGCGGCGGAGCGCCGCGGCAACGGCCGGCACCTCTCGACGCCGCGATTCGGCCCCGGGCCGCGTGATGATCGCGAGCTCGTCGAAGACGACGGCGACGTCTTCGACGAACACCGAGTCCGGCATGTCCTCGTCCGCCGTCAACCGCTCGACTCGGTAACCGGCGTCGGTCAACGCGCGTTCGTAGTCGGCGTGTTGCGCACGGGCGCGGGCGAGGTCGATCGGAACGCGGTCCAGGTGCGTCAGCTCGCAATTCGCCAGCGACGAGCTGATGGCGCGCGTAATCGCGATTTTTTGCACGCCTCATGCTACATGCAGTAGGATCCCACTCGGTTACCGAGGGGAACGCATGAGCCGCCCGTCAGACTTCGTGCAAGGCACGCTGGATCTGTTGCTGCTGAAGATTCTCGCGCTCGAGCCGCTCAACGGCTGGTCCATCAGCCTGCGCCTGAAACAGGTGTCGGACGATGTGCTGCAGGTCAGTGACGGCTCGCTCTACCCCGCCCTGCACAAGCTCGAACATCATGGCTGGATCAAATCCGAATGGCGGCAGAGCGAGAACAACCGCCGCGCGAAGGTCTATTCGCTGACCGCCTCGGGCAAGAAACACCTCGAGCGCGAGACGGCGAACTGGAACCGCCTGTCTGTCGCGATCACCCACGTCGTCAAACTGAGGGAGGTGTGACATGGGTGCGGATCGCTGGCTCGCCATGGCTCGCCTGCGCCTGCGAACGCTCTTTCGCAGCGATGCGCTCGATCGCGAGCTCGACGAAGAACTGCAGGATCACCTCGATCACCTGATTGACGCGAACGTCGCGAGCGGAATGACGCCGGACGCCGCGCGCCGGCAGGCACTGCTCGCCATGGACGGCGTGCAGCAGCAACGGGAATCGGCCCGCGACGTCCGCGGATGGCGCTGGCTCGACCACACCGTGCAGGACGTGCGCTACACGCTGCGTCAGTTGCGTCGCAGTCCCGAGTTCACATTCGCCGTCGTCGCGACGCTGATGCTCGGCATCGGTGCGAACACGGCGATGTTCTCGCTGATCGACAGCCTCGTCCTGCGAACGCTGCCGGTTCACGATCCGCCGAAGCTGGCGATGGTGACCGATGCGCCCGAAATCGGTCCCGGTTACTTTACCAATCCGATCTGGGAAGCAATCCGCGCGCGGCGGCAGTTCGTCGACGGCGCGTTCGCATACAACGCGACGCAGTTCGATCTCGCCACACGCGGCGAATCGCAGATGGTCGACGGGATGTACGCGAGCGGCGGCATCTACGACGTGCTCGGCGTTCAGCCCATCATCGGCCGCACGTTCCACGAGTCCGACGATCGTCGCGGCGGTGGCGAGTCGGGAGCGGTCGTTGTCATCAGCTACCCGTTCTGGCAGCGGCATTTCGGAGGCGCGGCGGATGCGATCGGACGGTCGCTGACGTTGAACGGCGTGCCGTTTACCGTCGTGGGCGTGACGCCGCCGGACTTCTTCGGCCTCGAAGTTGGGCGCGGCGCCGACGTCACGATCCCGATCGGGTGCGAACCGCTCATCCGCGGAAAGGAAAGCTTCCTCGATCGCTTCACCACCTACTGGTTGACGGTCGTCGTCCGACTGAAGCCGTCGCAAACGATCGACAGCGCGACGGCGGAGCTGCGCGGGCTCCAGCCGCAGATTCGGGCAGCGACGTTCCCGCCTGATTTTCCCGAGAAGGAACGTGCCCAATACCTGAAGGATCCGTTCACGCTGTTGCCCGGCGCGACCGGCAGTTCGGTGCTCCGCTCGCAGTATCAGAAACCGCTCGTCACGATGCTGATCGTCGTGTCGCTCGTGCTGCTGATCGCGTGCGCCAACATCGCCAACCTGCTGCTCGCGCGCGCCACGTCGCGGCGGCACGAATGGAGTCTGCGGCTGGCGCTCGGAGCGTCGCGGAGCCGGCTGGTGCGTCTGCTGCTGACCGAGAGCGTGTTGCTCGCGATCGCCGGCGCGGCGGGCGGACTGTGGATCGCACGCTGGGGCAGCCATCTGCTCGTGCAACAACTGTCGACGCGCACGCGCACGGTGTTGCTCGACCTGACGATCGACTGGCGCGTCCTGGCGTTCACGACGATCGTGACCGTCGTGACGGCGCTCCTGTTCGGCATCGTACCGGCGTTTCGCGCGTCAGGTGTCGCGCCGATGGATGCGCTCAAAGAGCACACGCGCAATTCGGCCGGCGACGGACGGATCACGACCGCCAACGCCCTCGTCATCGTACAAGTCGCGCTGTCGGTCATCCTCGTCGTCGCCGCGGCGCTGTTCGTTCGCACGTTCACGTCGCTCGCCAACCTTCACCTCGGATTCGACGCGGACCGCGTGCTGCTGGTGAACGTCGGCGTGGGTCGTGCGTCGATACCGCCAGGCGAGCGGCTCGACGCGTACTCGCGCATGCGCGATGCGGTCGCGGCGGCTCCCGGTGTGGCCGCCGCCGGCGCATCCGACGTCACGCCGGTTGCCGGCATGAGCTGGAACAATCGCATCGCGGTGTCCGGCGGCGTGGAACTGCCCGACCGCCAGCGGCTGACGAACATGAACGCCATCACGCCGGGCTGGCTGGCGACGTTCGGCACACCCCTCCTCGCGGGGCGTGACTTTACGGCGCGCGACAACGCGAGCGGTTCGCGCGTGGCGCTGGTCAATGAAGCGTTTGCGCGCAGGTTCCTGAACGGAGCGAACCCGATCGGGCACACCGTCCAACAAACGGGTTTCCGCGCGACGCCACCGCGCGAAATCGTGGGCCTGGTGGCCGATGCCGTGTATCGCAGCGTGCGCGAGCCGGTGCCGCCGACGATGTACGTGCCGCTCGTGCAGCAGGATCTGATCCCGGGGATTCCGCCGCGACCGCAGACCACGATCAGCGTCCGCGCGACGTCTGGATCGCCGGCCCTGCTCGCGCACGGCGTCGCCGCGGCAATCCTTGCGATCAGCCCGGATGCGTCGCTCTTCTTCAGGCCGCTCGCGGAACAAGTCAACGCGTCGCTGACGCAAGAACGGCTCGTGGCGATCCTGTCGGCGTTCTTCGGCGCGCTTGCACTGTTGTTGGCCGGTGTCGGCCTCTACGGCGTGACATCCTACGCGGTCGCGCGGCGGCGCACCGAACTCGGAATCCGCATGGCGCTCGGCGCCGCGCCCGGCGGCGTCGTCCGTCTCGTGTTGACGCGTGTCACCGTGCTCGTCGCCATCGGCATCGCGATCGGCGCCGGTGTCAGCGCGTGGGCAGCCACATTCGTTGCGTCGCTGCTCTACGGGCTGCAGCCGCGCGATCCGATCACGCTCGCCGGCGCGGCGATGACGCTCGCGACCGTTGGCATCATCGCCGGTTGGCTCCCGGCCTACCGCGCGTCGCGCATCGACCCCGCACAGGTGCTGCGCGATTCGTAGTATCGTTCGCCTGATGTATTCACGCGAAGAAATCAAGACACTTACTGACAAAGTTCTGAGCCTCGCCAAGGACGCGAAGGCGGATGCCTGCGAGGTCAACTTCGATGGTGGCGAGCGGTCCGCCACGCGCTGGGCGAACTCGTCGATCACGACCAACCTCGTCCAGTACGATCAGCAACTCACGATCAACGTCCGCGTCGGCAACAAGCAAGGCAGTGCGACGACGCGAGAGTTTGATGACGACTCGCTGAAAGCCTCGGTCGACGAAGCGAAGACCGCGGCCGATCGCGCGCGCGAGAATCCGAACCTCCCGCCGCTCGTCAAAGGACCGCAGGAGTACGTCGCCGTCAACGCGCTGATGCAGCCGACCGCAGACTTCGGTCCCGGCGAGCGCGCCGCGTGGGTGAAGCAGTCGGTCGACATCTGCGACAAGAAAGGCGTCCTCGGCGCCGGCTACATCCCGAAGGCGTATCAGACGAACTGCATCGCCAATTCCGAAGGGCTCTTCGGTTACTACCAATACGCCGAAGTCGGTTTCATCCTGACGTGCCGCATGCCGACGGGATCGGGATCCGGATGGTCGGGCATCACCGGCGCGAAAGATCTCTCTCAGGTGAATGTCGCCGAGTTGACGGAAATTGCGGCGAACAAAGCGTTGAAGAGCCAGAAGCCGCGCGCGATCGAGCC
>DASREL010000102.1:0-4377 GCA_035652075.1 Vicinamibacterales bacterium | reverse complement strand
GACTACCTCAAGGCTCACGCGACCGCGTACTCGACGAAGATCGGCGCGTTTCGACTGCCGGGCTGCCGCCAGCAGCCCTGACCGGCCGCGCGATAACCATGGTCCTTCCGACACCGCTCGTTCGTGCCAGATCGCTCGACGCGTACCTGAAAATCGAAACGGGCCTGCCGACCGGATCCTTCAAAGTCCGCGGCGCGCTGCACTCGCTCACCGCCAACTTGTCACGACGTCCGATCTCGGAAGTGATTGCGGCCAGCACCGGCAATCATGGTGCGGCGGTCGCGTGGGCGGCACGTCAACTTGGTGTCGCGGCCACAATCTTTCTCCCAACGCATCCCAATCGCGTCAAAGCCGATCGTATCCGTGCGCTCGGCGCGCGCATCGTCGAGTCTGGTGTGGATCTCTCCGCCGCGATCGATGCCGCGTACGCGTATGCCGAACGGACGGGAGCGTTCTTTCTGCACGACGCGAGCGATCCCGACGTGCCGGCCGGCACCGCGCAGATTGGTTCTGAAGTCGTGACGCAGTTGCCGGCCGTCGAGCGGATTTGCGTGCCGATGGGCGACACGGCGCTGATACGCGGCGTCGCAACCGCCGCGAAACGTGCGAAACCGTCAATCCACATCGTCGGGGTGGTCGCGGCGAATGCGCCGGCGTATCTCCTCTCGTGGGAGCAGGACGACGTCGTCGAGACGTCGACAGCCGAGACGATCGCGGACGGCCTCGCCGTCCGCCGCCCGCTGCCGCCCAACGTCAGCGCGATTCGCACGCTCGTGGACGAGGTCGTCGCCGTGTCCGAAGCCCAGATGCTCGATGCGATTCGTCATCTTCGCGCGCACGAAGGCATCACTGCGGAACCGGCGGGGGCCGCGGCCACCGCCGCATTTCTACAGACCTCGGTGTCAGAAGGTAGCCAGGCACCGACAGTCCTGCTTGTCACCGGATGCAACATCGCACCGGAGATAGAATCTGCCCTATGAAGAAGATCCTGACCGCGCTTCTCCTGCTCGTCCTCGTCGTGCCGGCGCACGCCATCCGGCAACCGGTGCACGCGAAGCACGGAATGGTGGTCGCGATGGAATCGATCGCGACCGACGTCGGCGTGTCGGTCCTGCAGAAGGGCGGCAACGCGATTGACGCGGCAGTCGCGGTCGGTTTCGCGCTGACGGTCACGCATCCGTTCGCCGGCAACCTCGGCGCAAGCGGCTACATGACCATCCGCTTCGCCGACGGGCGGACGACGTTCATCGATTTCCGCGAACGCGCGCCGGAAAAAGCGACGCACGACATGTATCTCGACGCGAGCGGCAACCCGACGCGCGACAGCATCGAAGGGTGGCGGTCGGCCGCGGTACCGGGTGCCGTCCGCGGGTTCGAGATGGCGTTGACGAAATACGGCACGTGGAAGTGGAACGAGGCGATGGCGCCGGCGATCGAGTTGGCGTCGAAGGGCTTCCCCGTCTCGTACGCGCTCGCCGAATCGCTCAAGGGCTCGCGCAGCCTGTCGCGGTCGCCGGAGTCGCAGCACATTTTCCAGCGCGACGGTCGCTTCTTCGACGTCGGCGACACGATCACGCAGCCGGAGCTTGCGCAAACATTGCAGCGGATCGCGAAGAACGGGGCGAATGAATTCTATGAAGGTGAAACCGCCAAGCGCTTCGCCGAAGAGATGGCGAAGCACGGCGGCTTGATCAGCCAGGCCGACCTCAAGAACTACAAAGCGATCGAGCGCAGGCCGCTCGAAGGCACGTACAAGAACTACACGATCATCACCGCGCCGCCGTCGAGTTCCGGCGGGATCGCGCTGCTCGAGATGCTCGGCATCCTCGAGGGGACGAATTACGAAAAATCAGGCGCGGGATCGGCGCAGTCGATTCACATGGTCGCGGAAGCAATGCGCCGCGCGTACGCCGACCGCAACGAGTACGTCGGCGATCCTGATTTCGTGAAGGTGCCGATCGCCGGACTGCTCGATCGCGCATATCTCGCAAGGCTACGGGCGTCGATCGATCCGGAACGCGCGACGCCGAGCGACGTCGTCAAGCCGGGCAAACCGAACGGGACCGCGGAGCACAACGAGACGACGCATTATTCGGTGGTCGACAAGGATGGCAACGCCGTCGCGATCACCTGGACGTTGAACGGCGGCTACGGCAACGGCATCACCGTCCCTGGCCTTGGATTCCTGTTGAACAACGGCATGGACGACTTCACCGTCAAGCCGGGCACGGCGAACATGTTCGGCCTCGTGCAGGGCGAGGCGAACGCGATCGCGCCCGGCAAGCGCCCGCTCTCGTCGATGACGCCGACCATCGTGCTCAAGGACGGCAAGCTGTTCATGACCGCCGGCGGTCCTGGCGGATCGCGTATCACGACGTCGGTGATGCAGGTGATCCTCAACGTGATCGATTTCGGAATGAACGTGCAGGACGCCGTCGACCAGCCGCGATTCCACCATCAGTGGCTGCCGGACAAACTGTCGCTCGAACGCGGCATCTCGCCGGACACCGTCGCGATCCTCAAATCGCGCGGCTACGACGTCGACTACAACACCGGCGTCGTCCTCGCGCAGGTCGCCGCGATCGTCAGCGACGGCGGCTGGCTGCAGGGCGCCACCGACGGACGAACGGGGAACGGCAAGGCCGCTGGATACTGACGGCCAGTCGGTTTCGGGATTCGGGGATCAGGATTCGGGATTCGTGGATTACTCTGCATTCGTGGTCCAGGTAACGCAACCACGGAACGCACGGAAGCCACAGAAATCAACTACGTTCCGGAATCACACTGCATCTCTGCACACGACGGCAACCGCAGAAACCGCAGAACACGCAGAGCTTCTGGGCAGTCGGGATTCGGGCGTCGGGATTCGGGATTCGTGGATCACGCTGCATTCGTGGTCCACGAAGAACCAAAGCAACGCAGAGTTCGCAGAACCCGCAGAATAGTCTCGCCGACAGAAACCAACTTGAACTCTGGACGTTCAGCGGTGGCTTCCCAAACCACCGAAGATTGGCGAGCAGCGTTAATCAATCTGATTTGCAGGCGCCCACGCCAGTCCCGGGATCGAAGAGAATTGTTGGCATGGACTCCGAGGACGACAACATTTCCCGACCGACGCTCGATCCGGACCTTGTCGGCACGGTGGTCGGAAAGCACTTGCTCGTTGGTCTGACGTTCGTTAAGTACGGCGGCGAGGTGATCGAACAAAAACAGCTGCACGGCACCGTTGAGCGAATCAACGATCTCGAAGGGATCGTCATCCGACTCCCCGACGGCACGCTCTACAAGCTTCCTCCGGATCTCCGGGGAATCAAAGAAGCAGCACCCGGCGTTCATCGATTGCGCTCGACCGGCGAAGAGGTGGTCAATCCCGACTACGTTTACACATGGACAATCACGCGGCCGGACGCATGACGGCGGGAGCAGATCACGCCAAATTTCGGCTAGGAGACCCGGTAAATTGTCCGTTTTTGTCCGAGAGTCGATGAAGATCCAGGCCAGACCGGACCAAGACCACGATCAAATCATTCCGCGTTCATAGAGATGAATTGGGAGGGGCCGCGGGCCCTCCAATCCGGAACGGTTTTCAACACCACAGTCGTGCGACCCAAAAGCGCGGCGGACAACTCGGCCGCGCGTGACGGCTTGGAATTTGCGGCTCCGAGCGTTCGTCGCAAATCGAGATGCCGGGCTAAAGCCGGACGCTACGTACAGAAAATGGATTCTGCGAATTCTGTGCATTCTGCGGTTGCTTGAAGACAGAGATGCAGCGTGACAGAGATCGAATCCCGAATCCCGAATCCCGAAGCCCTAACCCCGATCCGCGCGCGTCGCGGGCTTGCGCGCCAGAATGCTCTCCATCTCGTCCATCACGCGATTCATCGTCTTGATCGTGAGATCGAGCGGTTCGTCGGTGGTCATGTCGACACCGGCATCGCGCAGGAGATCGATCGGATACTTCGATCCGCCTGAGCTGAGGAACTTCAAATAGCGATCGCGGGCCGCGGTGTCGCCCGTCTTGACCTTCGACGCCAGCGCCTCTGACGCCATGAACGACGTGGCGTACTGGAAGACGTAGTAGTCGCGGTAGAAGTGGGGCACGTAGCTCCACTCGTGCGCGATGTAGTCGTCCACTTTGCAGATGCCTTGCGCGTCGCCGTAGTACTTCTTCGTGATGTCCAGGTACAGCCTGGCCAGCGCATCGCCCGTGATCGGCTGCCCTTTCTCGGCCATCTCGCGCATCTTCAGCTCGAATTCCGCGAACTGCGTCTGGCGGAACACCGTGCCTTTGATGTTCTCGAGGTAGTTGCCGAGGAGCGACAGGCGTGTGTCGTCGTCCTTGACCTGCTTCAGCACCGAATCGATCAACAGCGATTC
>DASREL010000101.1:0-11443 GCA_035652075.1 Vicinamibacterales bacterium | reverse complement strand
GAGGCTAGAGGCTGGGAAGAGCCCCACCAGCCACCACCAGCCTCCAGCCTCCAGCCTCAGCCTCGAGCCTCTAGCTTCCAGCCTCTAGCGATGGAGCGCCTCCATCAGCGTCGACGCCCCGCCACCGATGGCCGCGCCAATCGCCGCGCCCTTGCCGCCGCCGAAGATCCCGCCGATGCCGGCGCCCGCCGCCGTCGATCCGCCGATCACGAGCGCCGTTTTCTTCCAATCCCGCTTCGGCGCGACGGTGACGTGTGCGGCGCGCGGCTGATAGCTGGCGTGCGCCGGGTAGGTCGCGTAGGTCGCACGCGGTGTGTAAGCGATCGGCTGCGCGTAGCCTGGCTGCGGCGCGAGGGCCACCGATGGCGCCGCTTCGGCGCGGGGCGCCAGCAAGCCGTACGCGATCAACATCACGCCGAGGGCAATCACGCTGAGGACCGTCATCAGGAAGGTTCTCATCACCCACCTCCTGCTGGGAGTCAGAACAAGGTCGATGCCAGCCATTTTCCGAAGGAAACGCGCCGTTTACATCTGCGGCTGACCTCTTTCAGGCTCATCCGGGACGTTCAGTAGAATTGACACGCGCATGGCCACCCGGATCCTCGTCGTCGAGGACGATCCAGACATCGCTCACCTCGTCGAACGGTATCTCGACAAAGCGGGATTCACGGTCGAACGTGCCGCCAACGGACGCGACGCGCTGCAGATGATTGCGGCGAAGGCACCCGAGCTCCTCGTGCTCGATCTGATGCTGCCGCACGTCG
This sequence comes from Vicinamibacterales bacterium, assembly GCA_035652075.1. GTDB lineage: Bacteria > Acidobacteriota > Vicinamibacteria > Vicinamibacterales > CAVVIG01 > Gp6-AA45. The sequence continues at coordinate 10,679 of DASREL010000101.1, read as the reverse complement.
ATGGACTCGAAATCTGCCGGCGGTTGCGGTCCGACGAGAAGACCGCGGCGATTCCCGTCATCATGCTGACGGCGCGCGCCGACGAATCAGAGAAGATCGTCGGCCTCGAACTGGGCGCCGACGATTACCTCGCGAAGCCGTTCAGCCCGAACGAGCTGGTTGCGCGCGTCCGCGCGCTGCTCCGCCGCATCAATCGCGGCGCGTCGGCGGCCAAAACGATGTCATACGGGCCGATCGCGGTCGACACCGAACGGCACGTCGTGTCGGCGAACGGGCAGGAGGTTACGCTGACGGCGAAAGAATTCCTGCTCCTCGAATACCTGCTCCAGCATCGCGGCCGGGTGCTCTCGCGCGATCTGTTGCTCACCGACGTCTGGGGCTACCGCTACACCGGCGGCACGCGCACGGTCGACGTCCACGTCCGGCGCCTGCGCGAAAAACTGCCGATCCTGACCGAAGCACTGGTGACGGTGAAGCAGTTCGGGTACAAACTCCTCGACCCGGCGCCGGCTCCGCACGCATGAGAACGTTCCAGACCAAGTTTTTTCTCGCGGCGCTCTCAGCGGCTGTCATCGCGCTCGTCGTCGCAGGCCTGTTGTTTGCGACCGCGACGCGGCAGCAGATCGACACGCGGATCGAGAACACGCTCGTCGCGGAAGCGCGGCTCGCGTCCGATCTGCTCGGGCGCGGCACGCCGTTGTCCACCGTTGCCGAGCTCGACGAAGAAGCCGATCGCATCGGCGAACTCATCGGCGCCCGCGTCACCTTCATCCGCGAAGACGGCGTCGTCGTCGGCGATTCGTCGGAGACCCTCGCCGGCGTCGCCGCGATGGAAAACCACGCGCAGCGGCCCGAGGTCGTCGAGGCGCGCACGACGGGCATCGGGCGTGCGCGGCGCTACAGCGCAACGCTGAACATCGACATGCTGTACGTCGCCGTGCCGGTGAAACATCCGTCCATCGCGTTCGTGCGCGTGGCGCTGCCGCTGACCGACATCCGGCATCAACTGCAGGCCGTGTTGACCTCGACGCTGACCGCGCTCAGCCTCGCGCTTCTCGGCGGCATCGCGATCGCGTTCGTGCTGTCGCGGCGCATCGGCCAGCGGGTCCGCCTCGTGGCGGACGTGGCGCGCCGTTATCGCAGCGGCGACCTGACGCCGCCACATCTCGGATTCGGCGACGACGAGATCGGCGATGTCGCGCGGGCGCTGGATGAATCGGTGCAGGACGTGGGACGCCGGCTCGCCGAGCAGGCGCGCGATCGCACGCGCATGGAAGCGATCCTCTCGGGCATGGTCGAAGGCGTCATCGTGGTCGATCCGCAAGGGCGTCTGCAGCTGGTCAACGACGCGGCGCGGGCGATGCTGCGCCTCGACGAGATCGGGATCGGCCGTCCGTACGTGGAAACGATCCGCCTGCCGGCGGTGGTCGAAGTCATGGCGGCGGTGCTCTTCGGGAAGCAGCCGGAGCCGCTCGAGTTCTCGCCGCCGCGCGATCCGCAGCGGACGATCATCGCGCGCGCGACGTCGGCGCGCGAGCACGGCGTTGTCATGGTGCTGCACGACATCAGCGACCTGCGGCGAACCGATCAGATCCGGCGTGACTTCGTGGCGAACGTGTCCCACGAACTGCGAACGCCGCTGACCGCCATCCGCGGGTACGTCGAAGCGCTGGCCGACGGCGATACGAGCGAGGAGGAGCATCAGCGGTTCCTCGAGATCATCGGGCGCCACACGCAGCGCATGGAGCGGCTCGTCAAGGATCTCCTGCGCCTGGCGCGTCTCGACGCGAAACAAGAGACGCTCGACCTGGTGGCGTGCGAGACGCGCGGCCTCGTCGACGCCGTGACGGCCGATCTGCAGCCGGCCGCCGCCGACCGGCATCAGCGCATCACGGCCGATATCGCGCCGGGGGCCGAATCGGTGCGCGCCGATCCGTCGAAGCTGCACGACGCGCTGCGGAATCTGGTCGCGAACGCGATCACCTACGCGCCCGAACACACAACGATCGCGATCGCCGCCACGCGCACCAACGGACGCGTGGAGATCGCGGTGATGGACGAAGGGCCGGGCATTCCCGATGAGGATCTCTCGCGCGTGTTCGAGCGGTTCTACCGCGTCGACAAGTCGCGCGCGCGCGATCCCGGCGGCACGGGGCTCGGCCTCGCGATCGTCAAACACCTGATCGAGCTGCATGGCGGCACGGTTCGCGTCGAGAACCGCCCCGAAGGCGGCGCGAGGTTCGTCATCGCTTTACCGACAGCGAATCGCCCGTCCGGTGTTGCGTGATCTGATAACGCAGAAACGCGTGGACCGCATCGATTGCGGTGGCGTCGTTCGACGCGATCTCGACGATTCCACCCACACGCGACTCGCGATACCTGTAGCGGATCTCCTTCTGGAGCGTCTGCATCTGTTCGGCGCCTGCCGGGAGCTCTCCGTGGGTCGCAAACGGCGAGTCGAAGTTGCCCTTCGCGAAGTCGGTCGCGATTTGCTGCAAGTGCATCCGGATCATCGCGAGGTTCGCGGTGTCCGCGGCATCCTTCACGGTGACGGCGATCGTCCCGCCGTTTGGCGTCAGCGTGAAATGATGGACCGTCTTATCCTGATCGAACGGCATGCCGGCGTGATGCTGTGCGGTGACGAGCCACGCGATCGCGAGTAATGTAGTCATGCGCGCATCGTAAACGTTAGAGTCGACTCGAAGGTCAAGCATGACAATCGGAACATTCGCGACGCGTGCGGGCGTGACGCCGCACACCGTTCGCTACTACGAACGGATCGGTCTCCTGCCGACGCCGATGCGCGCGGCCAACGGGTATCGTGTGTATCCGGAAGCGTTGCTGAACCGCATCGCGCTCGTGCGCCACGCGCAGCAATTCGGTTTCCCGCTGCGCGATCTCATACAGTTTCTCGCCGTCCGCGAACGCGGCGGCAAGCCGTGCCACGACGTTCGCGCCGCGGCGCAGCGGATGCTCGAGCAGGTGGATCGCGACATCGACCGCCTGCGCACGAAACGGGCGCACATGCGGCGCACGCTCGCCGTCTGGGATCGGCAGCTGGCGGCGACGCCGCCCCACGCGCCGGCACGGCTCCTCGAAACGCTGCTACACTCGGATCAATGACACGCGTGCGGCGCATCGCGACGGCACTCATCGTCGGCGCAGCGGTCCTCAGCGGACCGATCGCGCTCGCGTACTGCGTCGCCGCGTGCGAGCAGCCGATCGCGCACACGGCGCTGAAGCTGCCGCCGTGTCATCACCACGATCATCATCGGATGTCGGCCTCGACGCCCGTCGCGCCAACCGTCCGCGCGGTGATCGCGACGGTCGCCGCAACCTCGCATCACCTCGACATTTCGACTGTCGTCCGCACCTCGGCGCCTGCCGCACGCCTCTCACCTCAGCGCATCTTCGATCGCCCGCTTCGGATCTGATCGGCGGCGGGCCTAAAGGCCCGTCCGACGTTCGGCTCACGTTGCAGCGCAGGCGTTCACGCCTGTCGGGGAGCGGTATGTATCGAATCGGATGGATGTGTGTGTGTGCACTCGCCGTGGCGTCGAACGCCCGCGCGCAGGAGCACTGGGAGTTCATGCAGGACGGAATTCTCTTCGCCGAATTCAACCACCAGGGCGGACCGCGTGGCGGCAACGAGTTCGTCGCGCCCAACTGGTGGATGGGGATGGCGACGCGCGACACGTCGCGCGGTCGGCTCACCGTCACCGCGATGTTCAGCCTCGATCCCGCGACGGATGGCCAGTCGGGGTACGGCGAGCTCTTTCAGGCCGGCGAGGCGTTGAACGGCCGTCCGCTGATCGATCGCCAGCATCCGCACGACGCGTTCATGCAGCTCGCGATGGTGTGGCGGACGCCGATCACTCCTGCGACCGGCTTCACGATCGCCGGCGGGCCGGCGGGCGAACCGGCGCTCGGCCCCGTCGCGTTCATGCATCGTCCCTCGGCGATGGACAATCCGACCGCGCCACTCAGCCACCATACCTTCGACTCCACACACGTCGCGTTCGGCGTCGTCACGGCCGCGATCGATCACGGACCGTTCGTCGTCGAGGGATCCCTCTTCAACGGCCGCGAGCCCGACGAGAATCGGTGGGACTTCGACTTCGGGCGGCTCGATTCGTTTTCGGGCCGCGTGTGGTATCGGCCGAACGACGAGTGGGAACTGCAGGCATCGAGCGGCCGTCTTGTCAGCCCGGAAGAACTCGAGCCGGGCAACACCATTCGATCGACCGCATCGGCATCGTGGACGCGGAAGAACGGCGCGACGATGACGGGCGTCGCGTTTGGAGTCGGGCACAACGCGACCGACCACGGATCGCGGACCGCGTTCTTCGCCGAAGCGGCGCACCACGCCGACGCGAACACGCTCTACTCGCGGTTCGAGACGCTCCAGGTGGAGATCGCCGGCGACGACGCTCCGGTAATGGCGTTGACACTCGGCGGCGTTCGCGATCTGATGTCGTGGGATGGATTCGACGGCGGCGTCGGCGCCGACGTGACGTTCTATCGCGTGACCGATACGCTGCAGCCGCTCTACTCACCTCATCCCGTGTCGGTCCATGTTTTCTTCCGGCTGCGCCCGCCAGCTGGCATGATGGGACGGATGTGGAACATGCGCATGTCGCAGCCGATGGCGGGCCACACCATGATGAAAGGATCACAACCATGAAGACACTGATGATCGCGTGCGCGATCGGATTCCTCGCCACGACGACGTTCGCGGCGGACCAGACTTGGACCGGATCGATCAGCGACAAAATGTGCGGGGCCGATCACAAGAAGATGGGCGGCAAGATGTCCGATCGCGACTGCACGCTCGCGTGCGCGAAGGGCGGCTCGCCCTACGTCCTCGTCGTCGACGGCAAGGTGTATCAACTGAGCGGTCACGACGCCGATCTCAAGACGCACGCCGGCCACACGGTCAATCTGACCGGCGAGCTCAAGGGCGACACGATCAAGGTGTCGAAGATCGACATGCCGAAGTCCTAGCGCGAATGCCGATTGTTCTGCGACTGGTTCTTCTGCTCACCGCGCCCGCCGCGTTCGCGCAGAACGCCACCGTCCGAATCGAAGTACGCGCCGCGGAACGGCCGGTCGTCGACGCCGACGTGGTCATCAACGGGGCGACGCAGAAGACCGACGCCAACGGCGTGACGGTGTTCAGCGTCGCCCCCGGTGCGATCGACATCGTCGTCGTCAAAGAAGGCTTCACGCCGGCATCCGTGTCGGTGGACGTGCAGAGCAGCCAGCAACAGCCGGTGCTCGTCGAGTTGACGCGGACCGCGACCGTCGAAGAGCACGTCACCGTGGCGGCGACGCGCACCGATCGCGGCATCGAGGATCAGCCGATGCGCGTCGAAGTCGTCGACAGCGAAGAGATCGACGAAAAAGCGATGATGACGCCCGGCGACATCGTCATGCTGCTCAACGAGACCGGCGGCGTGCGCGTCCAGGCGACGTCGCCGTCGCTCGGCGCCGCGAGCGTGCGCATCCAAGGCATGCGCGGCCGCTACACACGCTTTCTGTCCGATGGGTTGCCGCTCTTTGGCGAACAGGTGTCGCTGGGCCTGATGCAGATTCCGCCGATGGACCTCGGGCGCGTCGAAGTGATCAAGGGCGTCGCCTCGTCGCTGTACGGTGCGGGTGCGATGAGCGGCGTCGTCAACCTCGTGTCGAAACGTCCGTCAGAGATGCCCGAGCGTCAAGTGCTGCTGAATGCCTCGACCCGCGGCGCGACCGATGCAGGGCTGTGGTATTCGGCGCCGTTGTCCGATCGCTGGGGCATGACGTTCATCGGCAGCGCGAACGGCCAGCGCCGAACCGACGTCAACGATGACGACTGGGCCGACCTCCCGCGGTACGAACGTGTCGTCGCGCGGCCCAGGATTTTCTGGGACGACCACGCCGGCCGATCCTTCTTCGCCACGGTCGGCGGCACGTGGGAGAACCGCATTGGCGGCACGCTGCCTGGGGCATCGCTTCCGATCGCGGGCGCGTACCAGGAGGCGCTCGACACGCGGCGGATGGACGTCGGATCGTCGTTCCAATGGCTCGGCGTGAACGCAACCGTGTGGAGCGTCCGCGGGTCCTGGTCGACGCAGCATCAGGATCATCAGTTCGGCGAGATCACGGAACGCGACGATCACGACACCGGCTTCGCCGAATTGACGGTCCACCGCGCGATCGGTCGACACACTCTCGTCGGCGGCGCGGCTGTCGATCGCGATCGGTTCATGCCGACCGACACGCCGCAATTCGCATATACGTACACCACACCCGGCGTCTTCGTGCAGGACGACGTGGACCTCGCGCGATGGCTCGCAGTATCCGCAAGCGCGCGCGTTGATCATCACAGCGAGTTCGGCACGTTCACCAGCCCTCGCGTGTCGGCGCTGCTTCGACAGGGCCCGTGGTCCGCGCGTCTCTCGTACGGGACCGGGTTCTTTGCACCGTCGGCGATCACGGAAGAAACCGAGGCGGCTGGCCTGTCCCGTCTCACAATCGATCGACCGCTGAAAGCCGAACGCGGACGCAGCAGCTCGCTGGATGTGACACGCGCGAACGGCCCGCTGTCGACGACGCTGTCGCTGTTCTATTCGAGGATCACGGATCCGGTCGAAGTCGAACGAACACATCGCTTCGTGCTTCAGAACCTCGCGACGCCGACGACGAATGCCGGCGCAGAAGCGATCGCGATCTGGAAGACCGAGGACTTTTCGTTCGTCGCCAGCTACGCGTACGTGCGATCGCGCGAAACCACGGACGAAGGCACGGTCGAAGTGCCGCTGACGCCTCGACAGAGCGTCGGACTCGACGCCGCGTGGGACGTCGGCGAGATGTGGCATTTCGGCGCCGAGTGGTATTACACGGGCCGGCAGCGACTGGAAGCGAACCCGTTCCGCGACGAGAGCGCGCCGTATCAATTGTTCGGTCTGCTTGCGACGCGCCGAATTGGCCGCACGCTCCTCTTCATCAACGGCGAGAACCTGACCAACGTGAAACAAACGGACTGGGACCCGCTCATCCGGCCGACGCGTGGCGTGGACGGCCGTTGGACGGTCGACGCCTGGGCGCCGCTCGACGGGCGGAACATCAACGGCGGACTGCGACTGCGATTCTGATTATTGCGCGCCGGCGACGCGAAGGAGCGTGTACGTCGCAGCGGCGATGAGAAATGCCGCCGGGATGGTAAGGACCCACGCCCAGACGATCTGTCCTGCGACGCCCCAGCGGACGGCCGACAGTCGACGCGTGGCGCCTACGCCGACGATCGCCCCGGTGATCGCGTGCGTTGTGCTGACAGGGACGCCGGTCTGCGTGGCGATCAGAATCGACAGCGCCGCGCCCGTTTCCGCCGCGAACCCGCCGACCGGCTGCAGCTTGGTGATCTTCGATCCCATCGTGTGGATGATGCGCCACCCGCCGGCGAGCGTGCCGAGACCGATCGCGGTGTGCGCGATCAGCACGACCCAGAACGGAATGTAGAACGACTGAATATAGCCGGCGGCGAACAACACGCCGGCGATGATCCCCATCGTCTTTTGCGCGTCGTTCGCGCCGTGATTCAAACTGAAAAACGCGGCGGACAACAGCTGCAGCCGTCGAAACCAGCGGTCGACGCGTGACGGCGGCATCCAGCGAAAGATCCAGTTGATTGCGACCATGAGCCCGAAGCCGAACAGCATCCCGATGAGCGGCGACAGCACGATGAAGATCAGCGTCTTGGTCCAGCCGCCGGGAATGATCGCCGCCCATCCCGCCTTCGCCACTGCCGCGCCGGCATAGCCGCCGATGAGCGCGTGCGACGAGCTGGTCGGCAGGCCGAAATACCACGTGATCAAATCCCAGATGATCGCGCCGGTCAGCCCGCCAAGGATGACGGCAAACGTCACCACCTTCACGTCCACCATGCCCGACCCGACGGTCTTCGCGACCGCCGTGCCGAACGCGAACGCCGCGACGAAGTTGAAGAACGCGGCCCAGATGACCGCTTTCCCCGGCGACAGGACGCGCGTCGACACGACCGTCGCAATCGAATTGGCCGCGTCGTGGAATCCGTTGATGTAGTCGAAGAAGAGCGCGACGAGGATCAGGCCAATGACGATGTAGAGCATGCGGCTAGCCGTGCTTGACGACGACGCCTTCGAGCACGTTGGCGACGTCTTCGCAGCGGTCGGTCGCGTCTTCGAGGAAGTCGAGCGTCTCTTTCCATTTCATCACGACGAGCGGATCGTGCTCTTCGTCGAACAGCCGCATCACCGCCTGCTGGTGCGTGCGGTCGGCCTCGTTCTCGAGCCGATTGATCTCGACGGCGTGCGTGATGATGCCTTCGTTCTTCTCCATCGCGCCGAGCGCCAGGCGCAGCTGATCCGCCGACAGCGTGATCACGTGCGCGAGCTCGCGCGCGCCGTAACGGACCGTCGGCAGGCGATAGATCTTGATCAGCGTCGCCGACGCATCAATCGCATCCATCACATCGTCCAGCGATCGAGCCAGCGCGTGGATGTCCTCGCGATCGATCGGCGTGACGAACGTGCGGTTGAGGCGCTGGATCACCTCGTGCGTGAGAAAGTCGCACTTGTGCTCGACTTCTTTGATTTCTTCGGCTTTGTCCCAGTCCGGACGGTCGGACGCGAGCATCGCCTCGAGCAGCGACGCGCCGCGTTTCAACTCGTCGGCCAGGGCTTGGAAGTCGGTGTAGAACTTCTCCTCACGCGGGAGCAGTCGGAAGCGCATAAACCACGAGAGTGTAGCAGATCCGTTTACACGGCTGTTACACGGCTTATGATTTGCGTAGCTCGATGCCTGTGAACAACGAAGTTCTGGCGATCATTCTCGGGGGCGGTCAGGGCTCGCGGCTGTTTCCGCTGACACAGCATCGCTCGAAGCCGGCGGTGCCGATTGGCGGGCAATATCGGCTCATCGACATCCCCATCAGCAACTGCCTGCACGCCGACATCCGGCGCATTTTTGTCCTGACCCAATTCAATTCGGCCTCGCTCAACCGCCACATCGCGCAGACCTATCGCATGGATTTGTTCAGCCAGGGATTCGTGGAGATCCTCGCGGCCGAGCAGACCCCGGACAACCCGAACTGGTATCAAGGCACCGCGGACGCCGTCCGCCAGGCGGCGCGACATGTGACGCGCTATGACGCCGATTACTACTTGATTCTCGCCGGCGACCATCTCTACCGGATGGACTACAGCGAGCTCGTCGACGACCACTGCGACCGGCACGCGGACATCACGATCGCCGCGCAGCCGGTGACGATCGACGACGCCTCCGCGATGGGAATTTTTCGATTCGATCGCAACGGGCAAATCGTCGCGTTCGAGGAAAAGCCGAAGCGCGACCGGTTGAATCAGATCGAACGCAGCATCCCGGCCGGCGCCGTGTTCGGCGGACACTCCGCCGAAAAACCGTTCATGGCGTCGATGGGGATTTACGTCTTCTCGCGTGACGTGCTGTTGGATCTGCTGAGCGCCGACGGATCGACCGACTTCGGCCGCGAGATCATCCCGTCCGCGCTCGGCAAGTATCGCGTCAACTCGTACCTGTTCCGTGGCTACTGGGCCGACGTCGGAACCGTGTTGTCCTTCTACGACGCGAACGTCATGCTGACGCGCGCCGGCGCGCCGTTCAAGTTCTACGATCCGCGGCGGCCGATGTACACGCACACGCGCTTTCTGCCCGGCGCCCGCCTCGCCGACTGCGTCGTCCGCGAAGCGATCGTCACCGACGGGTCGTATCTCGAGCGGTGCACCATCGAAGAATCGATCGTCGGCATCCGGACGAAGATCCAAAGCGGCGCCGCGATCAAGCGATCGGTCCTGCTCGGCGCCGACTTCTTCGAGTCCGACGACGACGCCACCGTGCGCGGGGATAACCCGCCGCTGGGGATCGGCCGCGACGTCGTGCTCGACCGCGTCATCGTCGACAAGAACGCACGCATCGGCGACGGCGCGAAGCTGGTCAACGAGACAGGCGTCCAACACGCCGACGGCGACGGCTACTACATCCGCGACGGGATCATCATCGTGCCGAAGGATGGAGTGATAAAACCCGGCGTGATTGTATAGAGGCTGGAGGCTGGAGGCTGGAGGCTGGGAGGGACTAGGGAAGAAGGGGCTAGGGGCGATCACGCTGACTTGAGTCGCGTTCGATCTTTTCTTCGAGTGAGCGGTGCAGGCCATTCAGCATCCTGCCAACCGGGTCGCACAATTCCATCAGCGACTTGAATTCGGTCTCTTTCAGAAATCCCAGACGTCGAGACGCCTCTGCGCACGTTTCAAGCTCTGCGTGCGACCCCAACGCGATGCTGACATGATTGAGATACGCGCCCGTCTTCTTGCGGCAATGGCCTTCAGCGACATTCGATGGAATCGAAATGGCCGCTCTCCGCATCTGGCTCGTGAGGCCGTACATCTCGCTCGCCGGGAAAGGCATCGTCACTCGATAACACCGCTCGACGAGATCCATCGCCTGCTGCCACACCTCGAGATTCCTGTAGATGAACATGCGCGTGGCATGAGCACACCCGATGCCGCGCAAGTCCTCGAACAATATCGCGCGATCAGTTCGGCGGCATGTCGATTGTCGAGAAGCGCGGGTAACCCCTACCCTCCAGCCCCTCCTAGCCTCCAGCCTCCAGCCTCTAGCCT
>DASREL010000100.1:0-6803 GCA_035652075.1 Vicinamibacterales bacterium | reverse complement strand
GATCCGTTCGGTGCCGGCGAGCAGCCCCGCGCCGAACTGTCCCTGACGAAACCGCGGCACCATGAACTCGCGCGACGTTTCGCCGGCGAAGCCGTCGGTGACGAACTCTTCGAGTCCGTACCCGACCTCAATCCAGACCTTGTGCTCTTTCTGCGCGAGCAGGATCAGGACGCCGTTGTCTTTGCCTTTTTCACCGATGCCGCGCCCGCCGTTCTCGAACAGCTTGACGGCGTATTCCTTGATGTCCCCGTACGGATCGATCGTCGGCACCGTCGCGACCACGACGACGTCACCGGTCTTCGCTTTGAGCGCTTCGATCATGCGCGTCATCGCGGACGCGCTCGAACCGTCGATCACGTGCGCGAAGTCGTTGACCGGCTGCGTCAGCGAGGGCAGCTGGCTGCTGGCTGCGTGCAAAAAGCAACCACAGAACACACAGAACACACAGAACGAATAAAGCTTCCGTGCGTTCCGTGACTTCTGTGGTTGCTTCGTGATCACGCGGACCATGTGTCGATGTGCTTCACGAGACGTTCGACGGCGTCGAGGTACCCCGGAAACAACCGCTCGGCATCCGCGTTTCCAAGATCGTGATGATGGCCGGCGAGGGCGGCGACCTCTTTCGCGACGGGACCCGCGTCGAACGATCGATCAAGGCGCGCGACGCTGGTCAGCAGGGCGCTGAACGCCGCGGCCGAATCGGTGATGAGCAGCGACAGCGCATCCGACCGCCCGCGCGTTTCGATCAGGCCTTCGCGCAGGTGGAGCAGGTGACTGCGCGCCTGCACTTCGATCGCGCGTCGAAGATCGGCGGGATCGACGGTCAACCCGTCGAACGGCGCCTTGCCGAACGTGACGGTATGGTCGGCGAGGATCGCACCGAATTCGAGCGGGAAGGCGTCGAGCGCGTCCTCGAACTCGTGAGCGGCGAGGACGAGCGGCGTCGCGAGGTGGGCATCGTGCCACGCATCCACGCGCTTCGCGCACGCACGCAGATCGTCGGCGTGCAGCGTGTCGACGATCACCAGCGAGTGCTGGCCGGCGTAGGTCGCAATCGAGACCAGCCGTGTGCCGAAGATCGACTTCAGATCCTGCTCGAGGACCCGGGTGTCCACGCGCTCGTTCATACCTGTCATTGTACCGTCGACTAGAATGGCTCCTGATGCGTTTACGACGATTGAGCGTCGGATGTTTCGGCGGTGGCACGGGACTTCCCAGCTTGCTTGGCGGACTGAAGAACAATCCGTGGCTCGACGTGAACGCGGTCGTCACGATGTTCGACAGCGGCGGCAGTTCCGGTCAGCTCCGCGACGAATTGGGTGTGCTTCCACCCGGCGACATCCTGAAATGCGCGTTAGCCCTATCGCGAAATGCAAAGGAGGCGCGGCGCGTGCTCCTCGCGCGCCTGCCGACGCTCGAGCACGCGCGCCTCGGTGGCCACACCGGCGGCAACCTGCTGCTGTCGATGATGCAGCGCTACTCGGGCGATTTTCTCGACGCGATCGACGGACTGCGCGCGCTGCTCGGCTGCCGCGGGCGCGTGTGGCCCGTCAGCGTCCAGCAGGCCTCGGTGTGCGCCGAGTACGGTGACGGCTCGATGACGAGCGGGGAAGTCGAGGTCGACGCCGGGCAGACGTCGGGGCGGTTCGTGAAGAAGATCTGGCTCGAGCCGCCGGTGTCGATCCATCCGTCGGTCCACAAGGCGATCGCCGCGTTCGACGCCGTGACCATCGGTCCCGGCAGCTTCTACACGAGCCTGATGCCGATCTTTCTCGTGCGCGGCGTCGCCGAGGCGCTCGCGGAGATGAAGGGCCCGATCATCCTGATTGCGAATCTGCTGACCGAAGGGCGCGGCATGGCCGGCTTCACCGCTGCCGACGCCGTCGCGCGCATCGAAGAAGCGACGCACCGCAACGTCGATGTCGTCATCACCAACATGCGCTGGCCCGAGCCCGATGTGCTGACGCGCTACGCGGCGGAGCACAAGGAGCCGCTCGCGCCAGGCAAGCTGCCCGAGCACTGCGAGCTGGTGTCCGGAGAATTCTGGACGAGCGACATCGCGCGTCACGATCGCCTGCGGCTCGCCTACGCGCTCTGGAGCGTCCTATCGCGTCGGCTTCTTGCGGCGGGCTGATGGCTTCGTCTTCGTACTTCGTACTTCTGACTTTTCACTTTTCAGTTTCCGAACCTTCTCGATGATCTGAGCGAGCATCGCGCCCGCGTCGCCACCCTTCGCGGGCCGATGGGATTCCCAGACAGCGGGCATCTCTTCGCCGAGGATGTCCTCGAAGTCGCCGCCGCTCTTGACGCTCTTCGGCGCGAACTCGGTGATGTCGAGATCGCCGGCCCACTCGTCGCGATGCTTGATGAGCAGCCAGCTGCGATCGCCGCCGCCGCGCGCGCCCGGGTAGCGGCCGCCGGTCCGCACGAGCACCCACGATCCTTTGAGCTTGTAGCCGTTCAACGTGAACTTGAGGTCGCCCTTCTTCAACGCGGCGTCGATGTCCGGCGACTCGGGCGTCCAGGTGCCTTTGTCCCACAGCATCACGATCCCGGCGCCGTAGCCTTCGGGGATCACCCCTTCGAACTCGCCGTAGTCGTACGGGTGATCTTCGACGGCCATCGCGAGCCGCTTCGTCTTCGGATCGAGCGACGGCCCCTTCGGCACTGCCCACGACAGCAGGACGCCGTTGTGTTCGAGCCGGAAGTCGTAGTGCAGGTGGCTGGCGAGATGCTTCTGGACGCAGAAGAACCGTTCTTTCTCCTGCTTCGGACGGACCTTGCCTTCGGGTTCGGGTGTTTTCTTGAAGTTGCGCTTGCGTTTGTACTCTTCGAGGGCCATGGCCTTAATTGACGCCGCCCATCAGCCGTTTGATCGACGGCGCGACGAACAGCATGATGACGCCCGCGACGATGCCGAAGGCGCCGACGACACCGAACAACGTCGGCAGCGGCATCGTCCCGTACAAGGACGAGATGCGGCCGCCGGTGAAGTTGCCGATCGAAATCGACAGATAGAACACGCCCATGATGAGGCCGGTGATCCGCGCCGGTGCGAGCTTCGTCATCGCGCTCATGCCGACCGGACTGAGCGACAGTTCGCCCCAGGTGTGCAACAGATACGTCGCGACGAGCCACATCGGGCTGACCTTCACGCCCGTGGCGTTGAGCATCGCCGCAGGCACGAGCAGCGCAAATCCCGCTCCGACGAGCAGCAGCCCGAACGCGAACTTCGTCGGGCTCGACGGCTCGCGCGAGCCGAGCTTCAGCCACAGCCACCCGAAGATCGGCGCGAAGGTGATGATGAACAGCGGCTGCAGCGTCTGGTAGTAGCTGCTCGGGAACGACCAGCCGAAGATGTCCGTTCGCGATGCACGGTCGCCGAACAGATTCAGCGTCGACCCGGCCTGTTCGAACTGCGACCAGAAGAGGCACGCGGCCACGAACAATGCGGCGATCGCGTACAGCCGGCGCTTTTCGATCGGCGTCCACCCCGATGAAAAGAACAGCCACGCGAAAAACACGATCGCGCCGCCGATCAACAGCACGCCCGCCGCGTCGGCAATCTGCTTCGCGCCGATCGGGATCACGCCGGCGAACATGCCGGCGCCGAAGACGACGAGCGCCAGGGCCACGATCGAGGTCCAGCGCTTGCCGTTCGCGTCGAGCGTTTGCGCCGGACGAATGCCCGCGTCGCCGAGGTTGCGCGAGCCGAGCATGTACTGGATGACGCCGAAGGTCATGCCGACGCCGGCGGCGCCGAACCCGATGTGCCACCCGACGCGCTGGCCGAGATAGCCGCACACCAGCGGCGCGATGAACGCGCCGAGGTTGATCCCCATGTAGAAGATCGAGAAGCCGGCGTCGCGCCGTTGATCGTCGCGCGAGTACAACTGCCCGACGATGACCGCGACGTTGCCTTTGAGGAGACCGGTGCCGAGGACGATCAGCACCAGGCCGAGATAAAAGGTCGCGAGCGACTGCAGCGCCATGCTGAAGTGCCCCGCCGCAATCAGCACGCCGCCGTACAACACGGCGCGCCGTGGGCCGAGCAGCCGATCGGCGATCCATCCGCCGGGGAGGCACGCCATGTAGACGCTCGACGTGTAGAGACCGTAGATCGCGCCCGCGAGCGCCGTGTTGAACCCGAGTCCGCCGACCGACGGCGATGCGGTCATGAACAAAATGAGCAGCGCGCGCATCCCGTAGTAGCTGAAGCGCTCCCACATTTCGGTGAAGAAGAGCGTGGAGAGCCCGCGCGGATGTCCGAAGAACGCGCGATCACCGGGTGGGGCGACGTGTGCGGCGGCAACGGCCATTGGCGTCAGCATACAATCAAAAGAGTGCGGTGGGCGTAGTGCGTGCGTTGTTGATCAGCACCTATGAGATGGGCCGTCAGCCCTTCGGTCTGGCGTCGGCCGCGGCGTGGCTGCGTCAGGGCGGTTGCGATGTCGTCTGTGCGGACGTCGCGAAGGAGAAACTCGAGGACGCGACGCTCGCGAGCGCCGACGTCGTCGCCTTCCATCTACCGATGCATACGGCGACGCGGCTTGCGGCGCCGGTGATCACCAAAGCGCGCGCGATCAGTCCGCAGGCGCGCATCTGCGCGTTCGGCCTCTACGCGCCGTTGAACGAAGCGTGGCTGCGCTCGCTCGGCGTCGAGGCGGTGTTTGGGGGAGAGTTCGAGGAAGCGCTCGTACGTTTCACGCAGGAAAAACAACCGCAGAACGCACAGAAGCCACAGCACAACACATCTTCTGTGGATTCCGTGGGTTCTGTGGTTGCTTCCACGCTGCCGCGCATCCACTTCCTCGTCCCCGATCGATCGACGCTGCCACCGCTGACAAAGTACGCGTCGCTGCAGATGCCGGACGGATCGCGGCGGACCGTCGGCTACACCGAAGCGAGCCGCGGATGTAAGCACGTGTGCCGGCACTGTCCCGTCGTCCCGATCTACAACGGTCAATTCCGGATCGTGGCGCCGGACGTCGTGCTCGCCGATATCGACGCGCAGGTGGCCGCCGGTGCCCGCCACATCACCTTCGGCGATCCCGATTTCTTCAACGGTCCCACACACGCGATGCGCGTCGTCGAGGGGCTGCACGCGTCGCATCCCGACGTCAGCTACGACGTCACGATCAAGGTCGAACACCTGCTGCAGCAGCGCGACTTGCTGCCGCGTCTTGCCGGCACCGGTTGTGCGTTCGTCACCAGCGCGGTCGAGTCGATCGACGACGAGGTGTTGGCGATCTTCGACAAGGGGCATACGCGCGCCGATTTCTTTGCGGCCGTGGAATTGTGCCGCGCCGCGAACGTCACGCTGGTGCCGACTTTCGTCGCGTTCCATCCGTGGCTGACGCTCGGGAGTTACTGCGAGCTGGTGGACACGATCCAGCAGCTGGATCTGGTGGATCACGTCGCGCCGATTCAACTCGCCATCCGGCTGCTCGTGCCGGAGGGGTCGCGGCTGTTGACGGTCGAAGCGATGCGCCGTCACATCGGACCGTTCGATCCCGTCACGCTGACGTACCGCTGGTCGCATCCGGATCCACGTGTCGACGCGCTGCACGCCGATCTGACGACGCTCGTCGGCACCCGACTGACCTCGAACCGTCGCGACCTGTTCGACGCGATTCGCGGTCTCGCGCACGATCGCGCCGGGCGCCCGCGTGCGCAGTCGCGTCCCGCACGCGCTCGCGCGACGGTGCCGTACTTGAACGAGCCTTGGTACTGTTGAGCCGAACCGAATTCAGAGCAGGTGGCTCTGATCTAAATGCAAATGGCTCAGGGCTAAAGGCCAATGGCCAGGGTTCTTGTCCTCGCGACGACGACCGGATACCAGACGCGATCGTTTGGTGAAGCTGCCGCGCGGCTCGGTGTTGAACTCGTGTTCGCCACCGATCGCTGCCACCTGATCGACGATCCGTGGCAGGACGGCGCCGTCGCGATCCGGTTCTACGACGAGGACGCCTCCGTCGCGGCAATCGTGGATTCGACGCGCACGCGACCGATCGATGGCATCCTGACGGTGGGCGATCGGCCGACTGTCATCGCGGCGCGCGTCGCGCGGGCGCTCGGCCTTCCGGGCAATCCGCCGGATGCGGCCGCGGCCGCGAAGCACAAACGCCTCACGCGGGAACGCCTCCGTGCGGCCGGCCTGCTGCAGCCTCGAGCCTCGAGCGTCCAACCGCGAGCGTTTCCGGTGGTCGTCAAGCCGGTGGCGTTGTCGGGCAGCCGCGGGGTCATGCGCGCGAACGATCAGCGCGACCTCGATGCCGCGATCGAGCGCCTGCGTGCGCTGTTGCAGTCACCCGACATCCGTGCGGAGCGCAACGAGGCGCACGACGAGATCCTCGTCGAGGAGTTCATTCCCGGCCACGAGTACGCGCTCGACGGCGTGTTGCATCGCGGCGAGCTCCACGTCTTCGCGCTGTTCGACAAGCCCGATCCCCTCGATGGACCGTTCTTCGAGGAGACCATCTACGTCACGACCGACGACCACCGCGACGCGATCGTCGGCGCGGTTCGCGACGCGGCCCACGCCCTCGGCCTGCATCACGGGCCGATTCACGCCGAAGTCCGCGTCAACGACACAGGCGTGTACGTTCTCGAAGTGGCCGCGCGGCCCATCGGCGGCCTGTGCGCGCGCGCCATCCGTTTCTTCCGAACCGCGAACCCCGAATCCCGAATCCCGTTGGAGGAGTTGCTTCTGCGTCACGCGCGTGGTGAAGACGTGCGCGAGTGGCGCCGGGAGAGCGACGCGTCTGGCGTCATGATGATCCCGATCCCGCGGCGCGGCATCT
>DASREL010000099.1:0-40239 GCA_035652075.1 Vicinamibacterales bacterium | reverse complement strand
CTCGGTCGCGATGTTTCGCTTCTCCCACTTCGCCGTGCCGAGCGGCCACGTGCCGTCGATCGGGAACGCGCTGACCGGCAGCTTGTCGCCATGGTTCGCGAGCATCACCGCTGTCACGCGCTTGACGAAGTCGGGCGCCTCATCGGCGACGATCGGCGGCAGGTGTCGTAAGGCGGTCGCGGACGCCGGCACCGCCACCTCGTAGAGGTGGGCGAGTGTCGCGTCGACCGCCTCGAAGTTCCGCTTGATGACCGCTTCGCCGCGTTTCTTGTAGGTCTTCTCGATCGTGTGCTTGATGTGCGCGATCGCCTCGTCCCGCGGCAGGACGCCCGAGATCGCGAAGAAGCAGGTCTGCATCACCGTGTTGATCCGCGTACCCATGTTGGCGGCCTTGGCGACGCCATACGCGTCGATCACGTAGAACCTGAGCCGCTTGTCGACGATCTCCTGCTGCACCTCGAATGGCAGTTCGTCCCAGACGTCGTCCGGTCCGTACGGTGAGTTCAGCAGGAACGCGGCGCCCGGGGCCGCGTGCTGGAGCACGTCGTACTTGTCGAGGAAGTTGTATTGATGGCAGGCGACGAACGATGCGTCCGAGACGAGATACGGCGCCTCGAACGGCGCCGGGCCGAACCGCAGGTGCGAGATCGTGATCGCGCCGGATTTCTTCGAGTCGTAGACGAAGTAGCCTTGCGCCCAGTTGTCGGTTTCTTCGCCGATGATCTTGATCGAGTTCTTGTTCGCGCCCACCGTGCCGTCCGCACCAAGTCCGTAGAACACGGCGCGTACCGACTTCGCCGGTTCGACCGTGAACGTCTCGTCCACCTTCAGCGACAAGCCGGTCACATCGTCGACGATGCCGACGGTGAAGCGCGGTTTCGGGTGTGGCTTTGCGAGCTCGTCGAACACCGCCTTGACCATCGCGGGAGAGAACTCTTTCGAGCCAAGGCCGTAGCGGCCGCCGATGACGCTCGCCTTAAAGGCTCGCGCGACATCCTCACCGCGTAGCGCGAGGCTTTCAGCCGAGCGTTCGGCCAACGCGGTCACGACGTCCTGGAACAGCGGCTCGCCGATCGCGCCAGGTTCCTTCGTGCGATCGAGGACGGCGATTCGCGTGACGCTCTTCGGCAGCGCGTCGAGAAACGCGTCGACCGCAAACGGGCGATACAGCTTGACGACGACGACGCCGATCTTTTCGTCGCGCGGCAGCGCCGCGATCGTCGAGCGGACGGTCGACGCGCCCGATCCCATGATGACGATGACGCGATCTGCGTCCGGGGCGCCGTAGTACTCGAACAGCGTGTGCGCGCGGCCCGTCTGTGCCGCGAAGCGGTTCATCACGTTCTGGACGATGGCCGGCGTGTCGGCGTAGAAGCGGTTGACGATCTCGCGGCTCTGGAAGAAGACGTCGGGGTTCTGCGCCGTGCCCCGGACGACGGGACGATCGGGCGTCAGCGCGCGATCGCGATGCGCCAGGATGCACGGTTCGTCGACGAGGGTACGCAGCGTGTCGTCGGTGATCCGTTCGATCTTCTGAACTTCGTGCGAGGTGCGGAACCCGTCGAAAAAATGCAGGAAGGGGATGCGCGCTTCGAGCGTCGCGGCGTGCGCGATAGCGGCCATGTCCTGCGCTTCTTGAACCGACGAGGATGAGAGCAGCGCGAACCCGGTCGGCCGAACCGCCATGACGTCGCTGTGATCGCCGAAGATCGACAGCGCGTGCGCCGCGACGGCGCGCGCTGACACGTGAAAGACGGCCGGCGTCAACTCGCCTGCGATCTTGAACATATTCGGGATCATGAGGAGCAGGCCTTGACTCGCCGTGAAGGTCGTCGCGAGACCGCCGCCCTGCAGCGCCCCGTGCACCGCTCCCGCGGCACCGGCTTCGCTCTGCATCTCGACGACGCTCGGCACTGCGCCCCAGAGGTTTTCGCGACCTGCCGCCGACCACGCGTCAGCCGCTTCCGCCATGCTTGATGAGGGCGTAATCGGATAGATCGCGATGACATCGCTCAGGCGATACGCAATATCCGCACAGGCGTCGTTCCCGTCGACGGTTGTCCACATACCCGCTCACACTGCAACCGGTGTGCTAGATCCGGAACACGCCGAATCGGCCTGATTTCGAGGAAACGCTGCCGGAAATTCGGCAGGCATCTGAAATAACCCGCAACTACTGCGAAATTTCGCGTGGCACCGCGATTGCGGAGTGGGCGAGTGCGCAATGTCCCTAAACGCCTGCGAACTCGAAATCGATTTGTTTTGTCACGGCATGCGCGTGCCGGCCGACGTGTCGCTGGCCGGATCGCGCGCGCTCGCGCGCACCCGCGCCGGGTTGGGCTCGGGGATCGAGCTCGCGATCCCGACGCACGCGCGCGTGAAGCCGGAAGTGTGGGTGAACGTGCCTGTCGTCGAGACATTCGCGCGTTCGTCACCGTACACGTTGAGCGGCAATCCCGACGCCGGCTATCGCGTCGTCGACGAACGGGATCAATCGACGTACGACGTGCGGCTGCCGAAGGAGCCGTCCTGGTATCGCCGGCACACGTCGCGTGACGTGCCGATGCACCGCATTGGCGTTTTGCAGGGCACGTATCTCGGGATTTACGTCAACCCGGTGTGCGCCTTCTGGACGGCGAAGCCGTCGCTCGCCTGCAAGTTCTGCACGACGGGTCGCAACATCGGCCCCAACGAGGTCGCCGAAAAGTCGATCGAGGATGTCGTCGAGACGTGCTGGGCGGCGAAAGAGGAATCGGGCATCACCTTTGTCCACCTGAATGGCGGATTCGAAGGGCCGCACGGCATCGCCCGCATCAAACCGTACGTCGAGGCGATCAAGCGAAAGGTCGGATTACTGGTCGGCGTGCAGCTCGCGCCCGAAACCGATTTTCGGCAGTACGACGAACTGGTCCGGCTCGGTGTCGATCACCTGTCGTTTTGCGTCGAGCTGCTCGATCCGCGCTGGTTCGAGCGCGTGTGTCCCGGGAAAGCGCGGTTCCACGGGCAGCAGCTGTACTTCGACGCGATGGCCTACTGCGTCGACCTGCTGCCGTACGGATCGGTGTCGGGTGAAATCATCGCGGGGCTCGAGCCGGTCGAGCACACGCTCGAGGCGATCGACCGCATCACCGCGATCGGCGCGTTTCCGACCGTCTGTATCTTCCGTCCCACGATCGGATCGGATCTCGAGAACTGGCCGGCGCCGACGTACGGCGAGATGCGACGCGTCATGGCGCATGCCTACGAGGCGTGCCGCCGCGTGCTGTTGCCCATCGGCGTGGCGCCGAACATCGAAGTGAGCCTCGTCGTGAACCCGGACGAGGCGTCCATGCTCGCGGAAAAAACTCTCGGGTATTTCGGGTACGAAGCGTACCGCCGCGTGTTGCGGCTGGCCGCTGGCCGTGTGTTCCGGCAACGAATGCGGCCACATTAGAAGGAGAGCAGAGGTATGCGGATCACACGCACGGCGGATTACGGCGTTCGGGTCATGAGCCGGCTGGCGGCAGCGCCGCTCGGCACGCGCATGACAGTGGCGGAACTGGCGCATGAGAGCCAGTCGACCGTGGCCTTCACGGGAAAGATCCTGCAGCGGCTCGTCGGCGCCCGCCTGGTGGTGTCGCACCGCGGTTTCGAAGGGGGCTTCGAGCTCGCGCGTTCGGCCGACCAGATCACGCTGCTCGACATCGTGCAGGCGCTCGACGGCAAGCTGTGTTTGAACGATTGCATGCCCGAAGGCGCAGGGTGCGATCGGGCCTCGACGTGCGCGGCGCACGGCGTCTGGAAACGCGCGCAAGAGGCGCTGGCGGCGGTGCTCGGGTCGCAATCGCTGGATCGGTTGGCCGCCGGGCCGCAAGTGGGGTGACGCCATGATCGATCGGCAAAAACTCGAGACGGTGTTGACGCGGCGATTTCCCGGCGCGACCCGATTGGAAGTCGCCGCGGCGGCCAACGCGATCATGGGCCTCGAGGACGAGTGGGAAGAAGTCAGCAGCGAGGCCGAGTTCGGGTACCAGTACGCCACGCGCTGCGTCGACATCTGTTCGATCGCACGCGAGGCCGAAAACGGCACTGAATTCAGGCTGTTGCGGCGCCGCGCGTCCGACTAATCGCCGGTGCCGGATTTCCGGCAGGAATCGCGGCATCGGCCGTGCATTGAGGAAGCGTCATGAGCGGAGGCACTGTGTCACGGGCGCTGCAGGATCGCTTCGAGGCGATCCGGCAGTCAGAGGTGGAACGGCTCGATAAGAAGCTGCGCGGGTTGAGCGACGATCATCGCCGGCTCGTCGAAGCGATTACCGCGGACGTCGTGCACGCCATCGCCGGCGTGCCGGCCGCCGCGCTGACCGGAGAGGTCCCGGAACCGGCGCTCGAAGCCGTCGTTCGCTTGTTCGCGCTCGACAGTGTCTAGCGTTGCCATCATCGGCGGCGGCATCAGCGGTCTGGCGGCCGCCTTCGAACTCGCGTCGCGCAGCGTGCCGTTCGTGCTCTTCGAGCGCGGACCGCGCTGCGGCGGCGTCATCCGCACCGAAACCATTGACGGCTACATCATCGACGCGGGTCCCGATGCGCTGCTGACGCAGAAGCCGGCCGCGCTCGCGCTCTGCCGCGAGCTCGGGATCAGCGATCGCCTCGCCTCGCAACACGCGCGGCACACCTTCGTCGTCCGCGACGGTCGGCTGCAGCGGCTGCCGGAGGCGTCGGTCTTCGGGATTCCGCAGCAGTGGGCGCCGTTCGTGACGACGCGCGCGTTTTCGCTGGCGGGGAAGCTGCGGATGGCGGCGGAGTGTGTCATCCCATCGCACCCGCCGGCTGGTGACGAATCGATCGCGTCGTTCATCGGTCGCCGCTTCGGTCGGGAGGCGGTCGACTATCTCGCCGAGCCGCTGCTCGCCGGTATCCATGGCGGCGACCCCGCGAAGCTCTCCATGCGCAGCGCGTTCCCGCGCTTCCTCGAACTCGAGGCCAAATCCGGCAGCGTGATTCGCGGTCTCCGGTGCCAGAGTGCTCTGACACCTCAGACACCTCGGAGTGGTCAGACCCCGTTTGTGGCGTTGCCGGGAGGGATGGCGGAACTGACGGAGACGCTGCTGCAGAAATTGCCGGCGGGATCGATACGAACGGAGGCGGTGGTGGACGACGTGTCGCCGTCACCGGACGGCTATCTGCTGCGGATGACTGACGGTACGCGCGTCATCGCCCCCGCCGTCATCGTCGCCACGCCGCCGCGCGTAACGTCGACGATCGTACGGGGCATCGACGACCGTCTGTCGGCGTTGTGCGCGCAGATTCCGTCGACCTCCGCCGTGACCGTCGCGCTCGGGTACGCACGGACCGCGATCCGCCATTCGCTGAACGGCACTGGCTTCGTGGCGCCGCGGTGTGAAACGCTCAGTATCCGCGCGGCGAGTTGGGTGTCGTCGAAGTGGGGCGGACGCGCGCCCGCGGACCGAGCGTTGCTGCGCGCCTACGTCGGTGGCGCCTCGGATCCGACGGCAATCGATCGGCCGGACGCCGAGATCGTCGGTCAGACGATTCACGATCTGCGGAAGCTACTGAACATCCACGGTGATCCCGAACTCGTGCGCGTCTATCGCTGGCGCGATGCGACGCCGCAACTCGTCGTCGGACATCAGGCGACGATGGCCGAAATCGAGCGTCGGCTGCCGGCGCATCCCGGGCTGGCCATCACCGCGTCAGGATTTCGAGGGACCGGCATCGCCGATGCGGTCAGCGATGCACGACGGCAGGCCGCGGCGATCGCCGCGAACGTGGACGTCAAAGCCTACAACCTCGCACTTACAACTTAGAGCGGGCGTCGGAGATCAGCGACCGGACTTTCTCGGCCTGCGGATAGTTCGGCGTCGTCTTCAACAGCGTTTCCCACGCCTCGACCGCGCCGCGGTAGTCCTTCTTGCCGTCGGCGCGCACGACGCCGAGGTTGAACAGGGTCTGTGCGTGATTTTTGTCGATCGCGAGAGATTTTTCGTACTGCGACAACGCCGCGTCAATGCGTCCCGTGTACCACAATGCGGTGCCGAGATCGGTGCTGACGTTGATGTCGGACTGGTTGAACGTCAGCGCGCGCTGGTAGTACGGAATCGCATCGTCGTACTTCTGAGCGTCGTAGAAACGGTTGCCCGCATCCACGGCTTCTCCAAATGTTTGCATCGACGAGGCGGGTGCCGCGACCGGCGCAACAGCGGCCGTCGGCGCAGCCACGAGGGGCCGCGAACTGCTGTTGTTCATTGCGATGATGTATCCGGCAAGACCGCCAATGACGATCAACGCGACGGCGTTGACGATCCAGGCATACTGATTCGAGGGTTCGATCCGTTCACGCATGCCGGCATGACCAGCACACGCCGTGCCTACGTCGCTGCCGGAACTCCGGCAGTCGGCAGCAGGATGCTGACGATCGTGCCGCCCCCTTCTGCCTGCCTGATGTCGATCGTGCCGCCGTGGGCTTCGACGACGCGCCGCGCGATGGGGAGGCCGAGACCGGTGCCGCGATGCTTGGTGGTGAAGAAGGCGTCGAAGGCCTTCGCGCGCACCTCGTCCGGCATCCCGGGACCGCGATCGCGAATCGAGACCGTATAGCCTTGGCCGTCGGACGAGAGGTGGACGTCGATGGCGCCGGTCCCACCCATCGCCTGCGCGGCGTTCATGATCAGGTTCTGAAACACGATCCGCAGTTGCTCCGGGTCGCCCATCAGCGGCTCCGGTCGACCGATCACGTTGAGCGAGACGCCGCCGAACTGCGGATCGCGGCGGAGCAGATCGTTGGTCGTGTCGATGAGCATCCGCAGATCCACCGTCTCCCGTTTCGGCGGCCGCGGCCGCGCGTAGAGGAGCAGGTCCTGCACGATGCCGTTGAGCGCGTCGAGCCGCCCGATGATTTCGGCGATGACCGCTTTGTCGCGCTGCTCGGCCGGCATGCGCGACGCAATGACCTGCAGGGCGCCTCGAATGCCGGCGATCGGATTCTTCACCTCGTGCGCGACGATCGCCGCCATCTCGCCCAGCCGCGTCAATGCCGCCTGCTCCCGCAGTTGCTCCTCCTGTCGTTTTCGCGCGGTGATTTCGTAACGAATCGCCATGTACTGATACGGCTTGCCGCGTGCGTCGAGGAAGGGAACGATCGTCGTGTCGACCCAGTAGATCGACCCATCTTTCGCGCGATTCCGAATCTCGCCGCGCCAGACCTCGCCGCCCGCGATGGTCGTCCACAGGCTGCGAATGAACTCCTTCGGGTGGTAGCCGGAGTTCAGGATCCGATGATCCTGGCCGAGCAGTTCGTCGCGCGAATACTTCGACACCTCGCAGAACTTGTCGTTGACGTACGTAATCGTGCCGCGCGTGTTCGTCGTGGCGACGATGGCGGATTGGTCGAGGGCGTACTTGACGTCGTGGATGTCGCGCGTGCTCGTATGCAGTTCGACCGCCGTCGTCCGCAAGCGATAAATGATCCACGCCGTCGCCCAGACCACTGTCAGCGCGATGACGCGATTGGCAATCGTTTGCGGAGTCAGGTCGGCGAGCGGAACGGCCAGCGGCCGAAGCACAATCAGCAGCGAAGAGATCCACGCGCCGTAGATCGCCAGCCGTAACGGTCCGGCGCCAGAGACAATCAGCAGCGGAATCGCGTAGAGTGAGCCGATGCCGGTGCCAATCGGCGCGAGGACATCGATCGCCAGGATGACCAGCATCAGCACGTTCGCGAAAGCAAGCGGGACAGGACGGATCCTGGTGGGCATCGATGATTGGCGCGGGTTTTGAAGTAATTGCGTGTGTACCGAGTATCGTAGTGCAGCCAATACCCGATCAACCGCGAGAAATTTCCCCCATGGTCAAAAATTCCCCAGCGCTAAGGGTGTTGGTCGTCGACGACGAGCCCTTGATCCGATGGTCGCTGGCGGAGACGCTGGTCGACCAGGGCTACCAGGTCGTCGAGTCAGGGGATGCGAAGAGCGCCCGCAGCGCGGTGCGCGATTCGTCGCGGGCGTTTGACGTCGTGCTGCTCGACTTCCGCCTGCCGGATTCGGAGGACCTGGGTCTGCTCGCGTCGCTGCGGCAGTCGTCGCCGAGCTCTCAGATCATCCTGATGACCGCCTTCGGGACGCCCGAGGTGGTGCGCGGCGCGCTCGACCTGGGCGCCTACAAAGTCGTGAGCAAACCCTTCGAAATGCACGATCTGGCACTTCTCGTCGCCCAAGCTGGCGCGTGCCGCTAAAATAAGCCTGCTC
Organism: Vicinamibacterales bacterium; assembly: GCA_035652075.1. Taxonomy (GTDB): domain Bacteria; phylum Acidobacteriota; class Vicinamibacteria; order Vicinamibacterales; family CAVVIG01; genus Gp6-AA45. The sequence continues at coordinate 31,996 of DASREL010000099.1, read as the reverse complement.
AATGCAGGTTCCTACCATTCTTGTCGTCGATGACGAGCAGCTGATCCGCTGGTCGTTGAATGATCGCCTGACGCACGAAGGCTATCGGGTTGTCGAAGCCGGTACCGCGGCCGAGGCGATCGAGAAGCACGCCGAGGGCGTGGACCTCGTGCTGCTCGATTACAAACTGCCAGACGGTGATGGCCTGTCGGTTCTCAAGAAGATCAAAGAGTCGAATCCCGACACGCTCGTCATCCTGCTGACGGCGTATTCGACTGTCGACACCGCGGTCGAAGCGATGAAGCACGGCGCGTATCACTACGCGAACAAGCCGTTCAACCTCGACGAGATCGCGCTGCTCGTCGAGAAAGCGCTCGAGACGACGCGGTTGCGGCGCGAAGTGAAGGCGCTGCGCGCGACACAGGCGCAGCCCTACAGCCTCGATCGGATCGTCGGTCGCAGCAAACCGGTGCGGGATGTGAAGGGGTTGCTGCAGAAAGTGGCGGCGAGCCCGGCGTCCACCGTGCTGTTGACGGGCGAGAGCGGCACCGGCAAGGACCTCGCGGCGAAGGTGCTGCACTACCAGAGCGACCGCGCGTCGCGCCCGTTCATGAACATCACGGTGTCGGCGCTGCCGGAAACGATCCTCGAGAGCGAGCTCTTCGGGCACGAACGCGGGGCGTTCACCGACGCGCGTCAGCAAAAGCGCGGGCTGCTCGAGTCGGCCGACGGGGGAACCGTGTTCCTCGACGAAATCGGCGAGATGGCGGTCGGCATGCAGGCGAAGCTGCTGCGGTTTCTCGAGGAGAAAGCGTTCAAGCGCGTCGGCGGCGTCAACGACATTCGCGTCGACGTGCGCGTGATCGCCGCAACGAATCGCAATCTCGAAGACGAAGTGAAGAAAGGCCGTTTCCGCGAGGACTTGTACTACCGCCTCAACGTGCTGCCGATCGTCCTGCCGCCGCTGCGCGCGCGCACCGAAGACATCCCGGAATTGATCAAGTACTTCGTCGACGCGTACAACAGCGAATTCAAGAAGCGCGTGAAGGGCGTGTCCGACGACGCGATGAAACGGTTGCAGACGTTCGGATGGCCGGGCAACATCCGGGAATTGCGCAACGCCGTGGAGCGCGCGATGCTGCTCGTCGACGGTGACGAACTGAAGGCTGAACACTTCCCGGTCGTCTCCGGCGCCGGCTCGGCGAAGCTGACCGAAGGCGTCGACCTGCCGGCCAACGGCATCGACCTCGAGCAGTTGGAACGATCGCTCGTCGTCCAGGCACTCGAGCGCAGCCAGTGGAACCAGACGCGCGCCGCCGCGTTGCTCGGCCTGAACCGCGATCAGATCCGGTATCGGATCGAGAAGTTCAACCTCGAAAAACCCGCCGCGTCGTAGGAATCCGCGGCCATGGGGAATAGTCCCCGCGCCGCGGACCGCTCGGCCTCGTTTCTCACGAAAATCCGCCAGTTTTTCCGGTTTTCCGGCGCGCCGCTGCTGGCATACCAGTTGCCCTATGGGCCGGCATGGTTACACGAGAGCGCGTCGAAGCCGTTCTGGAGCGGGTCCGTCCGTTTATGCAAGCCGATGGCGGCGACATCGAGCTCGTCGAAGTCGCCGGCAATTCGGCAGACGTGAAGCTGACCGGCATGTGCGCCGGCTGTCCGAGCGCACATATGACGCTCTATCTTGGCGTCGAGACGGCGCTCCGGGAAGAAATCCCCGAATTCGAAAACCTGCGGTTGCTCTGAGGGACGCGATGACTCCTGCGCTGATTACGATGGACTCGGTGGTTGTCGGCCGAAGCGCGCGCATGCGCGCGGTGTTCGAGTTCCTGCGCGTCATCGGGAACAGCGACAGCACGGTCCTGATCACCGGCGAAAGCGGCACCGGCAAAGAAGTGACCGCGACGCTCATTCACCAGCAGAGCCGCCGCAAGCATCACCCCTTCGTCGCGGTCAGCTGCGCACTCTTTTCCGAGACGCTCATCGAGAGCGAACTCTTCGGTCACGAGCGCGGCGCGTTCACCGGCGCGATCAAGGATCGACCCGGTCGGTTCGAGCTCGCCGACGGGGGCACCATCTTCCTCGACGACATCGACGACGTGCCGCTGTCGATGCAGGTGAAGCTGCTGCGTGTGCTGCAGAACCGGACGATCGAGCGCCTCGGCGGCACTCGAACCGTTCCGGTCAACGTCCGCGTCCTCGCCGGCAGCAAGAAGGATCTGAAGAACATGGTCGCGGAAGGCAAGTTCCGCGAAGACCTGTATTACCGCCTCAACGTGCTGCCGGTCGCCTTGCCGCCGCTGCGCGAGCGCCGGGAAGACATCCCGGTGTTGATGGACCATTTCATCGAACGCTATTTCCGGCGCGCCGGCGAAGACGTACCGGAGACCTCCGACGCGGTTCGGCAGGCGTTCATGCGCTACAGCTGGCCCGGCAACGTGCGCGAGCTCGAGAACGCGTGCGAGCGCATCGCGCAGACCTGTTCGTGCGGAACCGTCCGCATCGGGTGCATGTCGGCGCACATCCTGTTCCGCGCCGGTTCGCAGCCGGCAGATTTGCCGGTCGCACCCTCGACGATGCCGCAGGAAGCGGCGCCGATCGCGCTCGACGATCGCCTTCGCGCGCTCGAGTCGAACCTGATCGCGTGGGCACTCAAGGTGAGCAACGGCAACAAGTCGCGCGCGGCGGAACTGCTGCAAATCAAGCGGTCCACGCTCGGTGACCGCATCGCGCGCTGCGGCCTCGCGCGGACGCATGGCGCCGACGAGCCCGAGGCGGTTGCGGAGCCGGTATGAAGATTCAGTCGATTCTCTGCCCGACGGATTTCTCGGAGCCGTCGCGACATGCGATGGAACATGCCGTCGCTCTCGCACAATGGTCTGGCGCGCGGATCGTGCCGCTTCACGTGCAGACGCCAGCGTTCGCGACGGTTCCGGCACTCGACGATCCGGCTCCGCATCTCGCGCCAGGTACGCAGTTGATCGCCGGCGAGTCGCCTGCGGACGCCATCGCCGAGTTTGCAACCTCGTCGCGCGCGGACCTGATCGTCATCGGCACGCACGGCGCAAGCGGATTCCGTCACCTGATTCTCGGCTCCGTGACCGAGTCGGTGCTGCGGAAGGTGGACTGTCCGGTCCTCACGGTGCCGCCGCGCGCACAATCGACCGCCAAGCTGCCATTCGGGCATTTGCTGTGCGCCGTCGACTTTTCGGCGTCGTCGCTGAAAGCATTGCAACTCGCCTGTCGCTGGGCGGAAGAAGGGGACGCACGGCTCGACATCCTGCACGTTGTCGACGAGCCTGACGAGCACGCGCTCTTCGTGGCGCGCCCGTACGACATTCATCATCATCCCGAGGTCTACGAGCGTCGCGTCGCCGAGCATCTCAAACGCGTGCTGCCGCCGAACACGTGCGAGCACTCGCAGCTGCACTATCGGATTACGCGCGGGAACGCCGAGGACGAGATCCTGCGAGTCGCGGCAGAAGGCGGCGCCGACGTCATCGTGATGGGCATCGGCCGCGGCAATTCGCCCATCTTCGGATCGACCGTCAACCACGTCGTCCGCAACGCGCGGTGTTCGGTGCTGACCGTCCGCTAACCGTCGAGCACGTCGCGGACCTTTCGCAGCAGCGCCTGCGGCGTGAACGGCTTCTGCAGGAATGCGGGGCCGCCTTCCTCGCTCGCAATCGACACCACCATGTCACCGGTGTAACCGGACACGTACAGCACACGCGTGGCAGGACGGATGGCGGCCAGATGCCGCACGAGATCGCCGCCGCTCATATCGGTCATGACGACGTCGGTCACGAGCAGGTCGATGGCGCCCTCGTGGCTCGCGGCGAGCTGGAGCGCTTCGGCACCGCCACCGGCGACGAGGATCTTGTAGCCGTGGCGGCGCAAGATGGCCGTCGCCACCGCTCTTACCTCGCTCTCGTCGTCTGCGAGCAGGACCGTTTCGGATCCCTTGAGCGTCGCAGGCGCGATCGGCCGTCCGGCGACGACAGCGGCCGCATCGGTCGACGGCAAGCGAATCGTGAACGTCGTTCCGCGTCCTTCCTCGGTCTTGACGTCGATGGTCCCCCCGCTTTGCATCACGATGCCGTACACCGTGGAGAGCCCGAGGCCGGTCCCTTCACCGCGTCGCTTCGTCGTGAAGAACGGCTCGAAGATCCGCCGCTGCGTGGCCTCGTCCATCCCCGTGCCGTTGTCGATGACGCGTAACGCCACGCGTGCGTTCGCCTCGTTCAGTGTTTCGATGACGATGGCGCCGCCGTTCGGCAGGGCGTCGCGCGCGTTGATGACGAGGTTCATCACGATCTGTTCGATCTGGCCGGGATCCGCGGTCAACGGTCGCAGTTCGGGATCGAGCCTCGTCACCAACTCGATGTGCTCGCCGATCAAACGGCGGAGCAGCTCCTTGAGCCGATGCACGATGGCGTTCAGATCCAGTACTTGCGGTTCCAGCATCTGTCGCCGGCTGAACGCCAGGAGCTGACGGGTGAGCGCTGCGGCGCTCTGCGCCGCGTCGGCGATCGCCCGCACGTCGTTGCGGCGCTGATCGCCTTCCTCGAGGTCGTCCACCAGCAGTGTGCTGTAGCCCAGGATGGCCGTCAGCAGGTTGTTGAAGTCGTGGGCGATTCCGCCTGCGAGCTGGCCGATCGCTTCGATCTTCTGCGACTGCAGAAGCTGCTCTTCGGTCAACCGCATTTCGGTGATGTCCTCGATCAGACCGACGATGCGATACACGCGGTCGTTGCCGTCGCGGACGGGAAACGTCCGCGAGCGGACCCACCGGGCAGCGCCGTCGGGCTGCACCACGCGAAAGGTGCCGACGCCGTCCCGATCGATGTCGTTGATCCAGAGTTGCGGGTGCGCGTATGCATCCTCGATCGGACGTCCCCACAGGTCCGCCCACACGCGGGACACGTACGCGACGCGCATCGCCGGCACTTCGAGGATGAAGAACGCCTCTTTGATGTTCTCGACAAGCTGCCGGAAGCGTTCTTCGGCGTCGCGGAGGACGCGTTCCGTGTGCTGGCGAATGGAGATATCGACGATCGACGCGATGACGAACGCCCCCTCCTCGGTCTCGACGGGAGCGAGGCCGATTTCCAAGGGGATTTCGCGTCCGTCTTTTCTAAGACCGGTGAGGTGGCGTCCGACGCCCATTGCGCGATGCGCGCTGGCGCCCTCGCGGCGCAGGTGCGCATGGCGCTGGCGGGCGGTGTCGGGAACGAGCAACTCGATCGAGCGGCCGATCAGCTCGTCCTCGCCGTACCCGAAGAGACGTTGCGCCTCGCGGTTTGCAAACCGTATCTCGCCGCGTTCGTTGACGACCAGAACCCCTGCCGGCGAATGGTCGACGACCGCCTTGAACAGACTCTCCGCGACAGGCGTCTGCATACAGTCTGGTGCGGACGATTGTCAACGAATGCCGACCCGATTGCTATGGGTTATACAATGCGCTGACCCCAAACGATGCCAACCCCGCACAGTCGCGTTCCGGCGTGTCCGAAATGTCACGCCGTCGAGGATGTCGAAGAGGAAGAACAAAGCGGCAGCGCGATGCGCTGGTTCGTGTGCGCCCGCTGTGGACACAGGTATTCGCTGCCGCCGAAACACGAGTAGGGCGGTCGGTCACTTGTGGTTGCCGACGCGCCTTCGTGCGCGCGAGGGCCGCGTCGGCGCCGTCTTCTTCGACGTGTCCAGGAACCGCGTGTCGTGAGTGATCAGCCGGTCACTCTGGCGTTTGGCGCCGACGACGTGCTTGACGGTTTCGTCGGAGGCCGCTTTCGCGGCCTCGAGCTCGGCGGCCAGTTTCTTCAGTCGATCTAAGTGCGTCCGTCCCTCGTCGTCTGCCACGCGCCGACAGTATGGACGGCTTTGATGACATTGTCACTAGCACTAAACTGCTCAGCTTGGTCTGAACTTCTGGATGCGCTTGCCTTCGTACGTTTCGCCGATGAAGAGATTCCCGTGCGAGTCGCTCGCCATCACGTGCGCGCCGTAAAAATCGCCGGTTTGATGTCCGGCATGGCCGAATGTGGACACAACCTTCAAAGTGGCGCGTTCGACGACGTACACCTGCTGGTTCGTGCCATCAATCACGATCAGGTGCGATTGTCCGGAATCCGTCGAGAAGGCGAGATCCCAGACCGATCCGCTGCCAAACGTGTCTTTGGCGATGAACGCTTCTGTGACGAACGTCCCGTCCTTCCGAAACACCTGGAGGCGATCGTTCGTGCGGTCGCAGACGTACACGAGGCCGTCGCGTGAGATCCGCACCGCGTGCACGATTCGAAACTGTTCGGGCGCCGGGCCGTTCGGGTCGTATTGACTCGGGCGATTCTCGTGCTGCACCGTCCCGCTGAAGGGGCCGGGCAGTTTCTCGCCGGCACGTGTGAACCACGCATCATCCGGTCGCTTTCCGTACGCACCCCAGTGACGTTTGTACGCGCCGGTGTCGGCATCGAACACGATCACGCGGTGGTTGACGTAGCCGTCCGCGACATACAACTCTCGCGCGTCTTCGTCGACCACGATGTTCGCCGGAGCGCCGAGATTCGCGGTGTCGTTGCTGCCTTGCCCTTTGCCCTGATGCCCGATCTGCCGCAGGAACGTGCCGTGGCGCGTGAACTCGAGGATCTGTGCGTCCTTGTCTCCGCCGCCGGCGAGCCAGACGTGGTCGCGTCCATCGACGTAGATGCCGTGCTCGAGCTGCGGCCACTCGTATCCTGATCCCGGACCGCCCCACGAAGACAGCAGCGCGCCGTCCTGGTCGAATTCCAGAACAGGTGGCGCTGCTTTCCAGATCGATCGCGTTTCGTTCGGCTGCAGCGTCGACGGCCGATGCGTGAGCCAGATGTGATCGTGTGTGTCGACCGCCACGCCCGCAACCGCCCCCAGGATCCAATGATTCGGAAGCGGCTTGGGCCAGAACGGATCGACGGAGTAGGTCGGTGTTTTCAAGTGCGTCGTGTCCGGTTTGGGCCGGACTTGCAGGTCCGCCTGAAGGCGGACACAGCACGTGAAGGCGATCGCAGCGACGATCGCGCGTCTCACTTTTTCGTGTTCTCCGGCTCCGGCAATGCCAGCTGACCCGGTTTGAGCAGTCCGGTCTTCGCGTACGTCATCAGTTTGTCGCGCGTGTCGGTGATGTCGAGGTTGCGCATCGTCAGCTGACCGATGCGGTCCTGCGGTGTGAAGAACGCCTCGCCTTTCTCCATCGTCAATCGTTCGGGCTTGTAGGTGAGGTTCGGACTCGTCGTGTTCAGGATCGAATAGTCGTTGCCGCGGCGCAGTTCGATCGTGACTTCGCCGGTGATCGCGCGCGCGACCCAGCGCTGCGCGGTTTCGCGCAGCATCAGCGACTGCGGATCGAACCAGCGTCCCTGATACAGCAGTCGTCCGAGTCGACGGCCGTTCTCGCGATACTGCTCGATCGTGTCCTCGTTGTGGATGCCGGTGATGAGCCGCTCGTAGCCGATGAAGAGCAGTGCCATGCCCGGACCTTCGTAGATCCCGCGGCTCTTTGCCTCGATGATCCGGTTCTCGATCTGATCGCTCATGCCCAGACCGTGGCGTCCGCCGATGGCGTTGGCTTCCGTCATCAGGGCAACCCAGTCGTTGAACGTCTTGCCGTTCAGCGCGACCGGTTGTCCTTCTTCGAACCGGATCGCGACCGTCTCCGGCTTGATGTCGACGTTCGATCGCCAGAACGCGGCGCCCATGATCGGTTCGACGATGGTGATCCCCTTGTCGAGGAACTCGAGGTCCTTGGCTTCGTGCGTCGCGCCGAGCATGTTCGAGTCGGTCGAGTACGCCTTCTCGACGCTCATCTTGTAGGCGAAGCCGCAGCGCTGCATGTACTCGGACATTTCTTTCCGTCCGCCGAGTTCGTCGATGAAACGCTGGTCCAGCCAGGGTTTATAGACGCGCAGGTTCGGGTTGACGAGGAGTCCGTAGCGGTAGAACCGTTCGATGTCGTTGCCTTTGAAGGTGCTGCCGTCGCCCCACACGTTGACATCGTCTTCGCGCATCGCGGTGACGAGCATCGTGCCCGTGACCGCGCGGCCGAGCGGCGTCGTGTTGAAGTAGGGGACGCCGGCCGTCGAGATGTGGAAGGCGCCGCACTGCAGCGCCGCGATGCCTTCCTTGACGAGTTGCGCGCGGCAATCGATCAGCCGCGCTTTTTCGGCGCCGTATTGCAGCGCGCGTCGCGGGATATCGTCGTAGTCGGGCTCGTCGGGCTGGCCCAGGTTCGCTGTGTAAGCGTACGGAATCGCGCCTTTTTCGCGCATCCAATGGAGCGCCGCGCTCGTGTCGAGACCGCCCGAAAACGCGATCCCGACCCGCTCGCCGACCGGAAGACTCTGAAGAATGTGTCCCAACTATTTGACCTCGACGAGTTCGAGCGCCTCTCTGCTCGGGCCTTCGATCATGACGGCGCGCGTGTCGCCGAGTTTGTACGGCTGCTCGATCAGGAACTTCACGTTTTCGGCCTTCAGCTTTGCGATCCACGCATCGAGATTCGCGACGCTCAGACCCACGTGGTCCGCCAGATGGCCCCGCGTGCCGACGAGTGGTTGGTCCGCGTTGTTCATGTAGCCGCCCATCGAGACGTCACCGAACACGAGCGGGATCTGCGGCGCGCGATACATGCCGTTGACTTCGAGCGCCGGAAACGTCTTGTCCGGCGTCCGCGGCGCTTTGCAGTTCGCCTCCGTCCGCGGTTCGGCCGGGGCGCCGCCACGACGGCCCTGGGGCGGAGGCACGTTCAGGTGCTTCTGATACCACAGCTGCGCGCAAAACGGATCTTCGTGGAAGAAGTGGACGTGGTTGAATCGCTCTTGCGGCATGTCGCCCTGCACTTCGATCACGGCATCGTCGGGCCCGTTGATGTACGCGAAGCCAGCGCCACCCGTCGGTTTCACGCCGTTCTTTTGCGCGTCCGCCACCTGCGCCTTCGTGAGGCCGAGCAGGCCGCCCGTTCCCGGGAACGTGTCGCTGTTAATGTTGACCGTCGGCACATCCTCGCGTCCGGTGTAGAGCGGCAACAACGTCACGCCCATGTCGCGCAGGCGAGCCATCGTCTCGCGCTCTTTCAGCACGTGCCAGCCGAAGTGCCAGAACGCCGTCTGCGGCTGCGTCGCCGGCGGCTGATCGACCTTCGTGAACAGGATGAGGACATTGTTCGGCGACTTGAGCGCCGCCTCTCCGCCCCACGTCACTCGCTGGTTGACGGGAAACGCTTTCACGTACCAGTCGATCGCTTTATCCGGGTTCATCGAGTTCAAGTGCAGGTGGTGGAATCCGGGTTGCGGCAGCGGCGCGCCCTGCTGCGCCTGCGAGCGCGCGAACGACACGGCCAGCACCACCGCGATCAGAAACGCTCTGGTTTTCATGCGGGCTCCGTAGGTGAAAGCGGTATTGTATCGCCATGCTGAACAGACGCGAATTCGGATTGAGCGCGATGGCGGCGATGGTCCAGCTAAAGCCGGACACGACATCTGTCGTACGTATTGTCCCCCTTCAGGCGGACCGCTCGCGTTCGTACCGCTACGTGCACCTCGACGTGTTCACCGACAAGAAGATGGCGGGCAATCAACTGCTCGTCTACGTCGATCCCGCGGGCCTCAGCACCGAGACGATGCAGGCGATGACGAAGGAGTCGAACTACTCGGAGAACACCTTCGTGTTCCCGGCGGAGCAGAGTGGAACCGACTATCGCGTCAGGATCTTCACGCGGACGGCCGAAACGCCGTTTGCCGGGCACCCGACGATCGGCACCGCATTCGCGCTCGCGCACGTCGGCACCATCAAGCCTGGTACGTCGCGCGTCGTGTTCGGCCTCGGCGTCGGACCGACGCCGCTCGATCTCGAGTGGACGGGTGGAAAGCTGCAGTTCGTCTGGATGACGCAGCTGAACCCGACGTTCGGCAAGTCGGTGTCGGACACCGCGGCGCTCGGCGCCGCGATCGGGCTCGGGCCGGCTGACGTCGTGCGCGCCGGTCAGGAAGTCAACTGCGGGTCCAACTTCTTCATTGTCCCGCTCGCATCGCGAAAGGCCGTTGACGCCGCCGTCCTGGACCGCGCGAAAGTCGACGCCGTCTTTGCTGCCGCCGGCATCCAGCGGCGGGGCATCTACGCGTTCAGCACCGAACGCGGCGCGGACGATTCAACGGCGTATTCCCGGATGCTGCCGGCCGGCGGCATCGAAGATCCCGCCACCGGATCGGCCGCGGGTCCAGCCGGATCGTTCATCGCCAAGTACGGTCTGGTGGCCGCGGATCGGGTCGGCGCGATCGTGTTTCAGCAGGGCGTGCTCGCCGGACGTCCGAGCCGCTTGCACGTGAAGATCGCGATGAGCGGCGGCGACATCACGAAGGTGCAGGTCGGTGGCGGGTCGGTGATCGTCGGCGAAGGCGCCGTGCAGTTGTAGCGCAGGCCTTCAGGCCTGCTGTCATCGTGCAAACGGCACGATCTTGGACTTCAGGATCGCGCGGTCGCGCGTGAGCAGCGGCACGTTGTGGACGACGCTCGTGGCGGCGATGAGCTGATCGGCCGGATCGCCCTTGAAATCGAGACGTGTACTCGCGTGGGCGATGTCGCGCGTAATCGGCCAGATGTGCACTTTCGCCAGCGCGCGCACGACGTCGTGGTCTTCGAGATCGATCGCGATACGCCCGATCTGATTCAGCTTCGCGATTTCCCAGAGCACGATCGCCGAAACGCTCCATTGATCCGCGCGCAAGAGATCGACCTCGCGGTCGCGTAAGCGCCCGGCGACGGCGTGCAGCAAGACGTGGGTGTCAACGTTCAGCATGCCAGGCCGCGCCGGTCGACAGCAGGTCGCCTGTGAGCCGCACTTTGCCTTTGAGCGATCCGATGAGATGCGACGATTCGCTGCTGATCGGAATCAGCTTTGCGACCGGCTTACCGCGCTTGGTGATGATGATGCCCTCGGGGCCGACCTCGTCGAGGAGTGAGAGGCACTGTTCCTTGAATTTGGCCGCGGCGACATTCTTCATGACCACAGATTATAACTGGTCATATGAAATGTCCAGTTAGGCGTTCGTGACGTCGTGGACGGTGATTTCGTAACGGAACGTGTCGGGATCGAGGCTGTCGGCGCGGCCGTTCGCGGTCTCCGCCTGCGGATACATGAAGTAGGGGAGCGGCTTGCCCGGCGACCGCGGCAGCGTGACGTCGTGCGCCCGGTTGTAGCCGACCCAGTTCATCTCCCACGATCCGAACAGCCGCGCGCGTGCGTAACGCACCTTCTCGTGCGTGATCGGCAGGTGGCCCGGCGGTTCTTCGAGCGCGACCTTGCGGACGTCGGCCGGATCGACCGGCACCCAGCCGAATCCGACGAGATACACCTCGGCGCGGCAGTGCTGCGCCTTCGTCACGTCAGCCGACGACACGCCGAGCGACGTGGCTCCGCGTCGCGAGGCGGCGACGCGCAACCCGTACACGTCGCGCGCGGGGAGGCCTGCCGCGCGCGCCAGGCCGACGAAGAGCGCGTTGATATCGGCGCACTTCCCGCCGAAGTTCTTCGTCTCGAGCATGAACCGGATATCGCCGGTGCCGCAGCCACGCGTCTTCGGATCGCGAAACGTGTTGTCGACGATCCACTCGTAAATCGCGCGCGCCTTCTCGATGTCGGTGCCGGCGCCCCGTGTGATCTGGTTGGCCGTGTCTTTGACGATGCCGTCGACGGGAATCAGCTTCGTGCCGCGGAGATATTTCGCGAACGTCGACAGATCGGGTGGCGGCGGCACGTGCGGCGTCGTCAGATCGACCGCGTAGTCTTTCGTCGCCACGCGGCTCGTCATCGTCAACACCGGATCGACATCGGCGGCCCATTCGGTCAGCAGCATGTCGATGTCATCGCTCTCGACCATGACCGACGTGCCGTTCTCGGCCTGATAGGTGTCGCCGAGAGTTTGTTGATAGGGCACGCTGACGAGCGGCGTCGGCAGCCACGCGCGCGTGATGCCGCTCGCGTTCTGCACGTGCACGTGCGTGGTGATTTCGAACAGCCGCCACCCCTCGGTCGCGAGCGATTGATCGTAGCGCGAGGCTTTCAGCCGAACGGACCGCTCGGCCAAAAGGCTCGCGCTACAAAGGACGAGGAATTCGCGACGATTCACCGCGTCGCGGCCCCGAGCGGAATCGTGATGGTGATGTCGTGGCGGCGGTACATGCACACACCGTTGACGTCTTCGCAGACGTAATACAGCGCGTAGCCCGGAATCGACACGCGGCCGCGCGCGGACACCGGGACCTTCGCGTCGAACTCGACGGTGCGCGTCTCCTGGCTCACTTCGGTGTCGGCGTTCGGCGCCGCGACAGCGCGTTCGCCGACCGTCACGCCGGCGGGCGGATTCATCCAATACACGAGCGGATCGACGCTGTTGTTCCAGTGCGCTTTCGTGCGCGTGTTGGGCCGGAACGTCAGGTGCACGCGAACGGTGTCGCCGGGCGACGGCGCGACCGGGACGGTGGCGGTCTCGACCTCGACGAACTCTCCGCGATCGCGACGGATGCGTCCGCGCGGATCGGGCTCGGTCGCCGGCTTCTTCGCTGCGGCGGCGCGAGGATCCGGCGTATCGAATTCGGAATCGCCGGGTTCGACGGCGAGCGGCGTCGGCGTGTCGCCGCGCGCCACGATGTCTTTACGCGCGTCGCGGATCCAATCGAAGAAGGCGTACGGCTCCGCCGGACGCGGACCGTACTGCTGCAGGCGTCGGCGCCAGACATAGCGATTCGGATCGAGGTCGAGCGCCCGCGTCCAGTGACGTTCGGCATCCACGAAGTCAGTCGGCTTCCGCTCGGGCGAGTCGTACCGCTTGCGGTACGCGCTGCCGAGATGGAAATGCGCCGCGCCGTCGTTCGGATCGCGCTTGACGTCCTGCTCGAACATCGCGATGGCGTCGGTCCAGTTGTGGAACGACTCGTAGCGGCCGCGCTCGATCGGCGGCGGCGCCGCCGGCTTTGGGTACGTCTGGCTGATGAACGTCTGCTCGATCGTCTTCGACGCCGCCATCGGCAGCTCCGTGAAGCGCACAATGCCGTACTCGTCGACCGCAAGAGTCAACGGCACCGTCTCGACGTTCAGGAGATCGAGCGAGTCAGCCAAGAGCGGCCAATCCACCTTCTTCCACTGCATGAACAATCGCGCGCGATCGGGATGTTGATCCTGGACGATGCCCACCACGGCGACCTTGCCGGCCTGTTCGAGCTGCTGCACTGCTGCGTGCCACACGGGCACGTCCACTCGGCAGCCGCTTCACCAGGAGGCGAAGATGTTGACGATGACCTTCCTGCCGCGGAAGTCGGCGATCGACATCGTCTTGCCATCAACCGCGGAGGGCAGCGCGATCGTCGGAAACGCTTCGCCGACGTTGAAGCCGTGCGGCAAGGGATGATTGCGTGCCCAGATCGGTTTCGGTTTCGCCGGCTGCTGCGCGACGCCGGCCATCGGCGCGATCAGCAGCGCCGCCAGAATCCACGTTCTCATACCGCCGATTCTAGTTCAGTCGTCGCCGCGCCGGCCGCGCGCGGCTTTGATACCGCTGCGGTGCTTCTTCGACTCGAGGCGACGCTCGCGGGAGGCGGCGGTGGGCCGTGTCTTGCGGCGGTTCTTCGGACGCCGGGCGGCGTGCTGCAGAAGGGCGACGAGCCGCGCGCGTGCCGCCTCGCGGTTCATCGCCTGCGTGCGGTGCTCGCGGCTGTCGATGATGAGCACGCCCTCGTCGCTGACGCGGTGCCCGGCGAGCGCGATCAGACGCGCTTTGACGTCGGGCGGCAGCGACGAGGCGGCGACGTTGAAGCGCAGTTCGACGGCGCTCGCCACCTTGTTGACGTTCTGACCGCCCGGGCCCGACGCACGCACGAAGCGCTCCTCGAGCTCGTTGTCGTCGATCGAGAGGCTATCGGTTATGCGCAGCAAGCTGCGCAAACTCCTCGTCGGAGATGTAATAGAAGTCGATCCAGCCGATGTTCATCTCGTCGACGGTGCGATCGCCCCAGCCGACGAAGGCCGTGGGATCGGGATTTTCTTTGTTGCCTGCCGAGTTGTCGTGGTACGCGATCGAATGCAGCACGGTGCCTTTGGGGAACATCGGCCGGTTCTTGTAGGCGTACGTGATCTGCCACGTCCACGTGAAGCGGTTGACGTCGGTCAGCGTTTGCACCTGGCCCGTCGGCAAGATCGCCTCGAGCACCATGCGCTTGCCGCGGTAGTGCATGTGCGGCTGATACGACAGCAGACGCGCCGGCGCCGCGAGCTGGAAGTACGAATCGCTGCGCGCGTTCGCCTCCCCCGGTGGGATAGAGAGCGTCTCCGGCGTCGCCAGCGCCATCGTCGAAATCAGGTGATTCGGCTTCCATCCCTTTGGCCAGAACTTGATGCCGACGCGCGTTTGATCGAACACGCGGGTCTTGCCGTTCGGGTGGTAGTGAAACTGCCAGCGCAACTTGCTGCCGGCGGCGAGCATTTTGGCCTGGCCCTCGTCGAAGATGTCACCGTCGTTGCCGCGCGCGTACTCGGTCAGCATCGACGTGACGATGCGCGCCGCGCCGTTTTCCTGCTGGGTCAGCGCGCGGACGTTCAGGTTGGGGCCGACCAGACCGGGGATCGCCGGCATGCCGTTCGATGGCTTGTCCTGCACGGCGAACACGAGCGTGTGGTGGACGACCTGATAATCGCCCGGCATCACCTGGATCCACTTGACGTAACGATCCTCCGTGAGACCGGTTTCGGCTTCCGGCTCCGGATACATATCCGGTCCGACGGCGGGCACTTCGACGCCAGGGCTCGTGACGATCAGATCCGGTTGCTCGCCGAACACCCAGCTGTGGTCGTCGGCGAATTTCTTCGGCGCCGGTGCATCTTTCGGATCGCCTTTCGGCGCACCGGTGTCGACCCAGCGAGCGATGGTGTCGATCTCGGCGTCGCTGAGCGACGGGTCCGGATCGTATTCCCCGATCGTGCGATCGAGATGCCACGGCGGCATGTAGCGCGAGACGACTTTGTCTTTGATCGATCGCGCCCACGGCCGCGCGCTCTCGTAATCCATCAAGGAGAACGGCGCCATCTGTCCCGGTCGATGGCAGTCCTGACAGGCTTTCTGCACGATCGGGAGGACGTCCCGTTCGAACGTCGGTTTGTCAGGAACGGGCGACGCTGTTTGCACAGCGGTGCTCAAAATGCCCAGGCCTAGTGCAAGGATGCCAATCGTCCTTGTCTGCATGCGCTAAATTGTAACCGGAGATGCCTTTTCGCCAGCTCCCGGCCCTCGCACGCGTATACGTGCTGACGGTGATGGCCGGCGGCGCGCTCGTCATCGCGTTGTCGATCTCGCAAGGCGCGTTTGCACGGCCGCTGCTCGTCCTCTCCTTCGTTGCGGCGTCGATTGCCGTGCACTCGATGAAGACCACGATGCCGGCGGGCGGCACCGCCTCGACGATCTCGATGGGCTTCGCCGTGTCGTATGCGTCACTGCTCGTGCTCGGCGCGCCGGCGACGGCGTGGGCCAGCGCGGCCGGCGGCTGGGCGCAGTGCAATCTCAACACGAAGTCACCGAACCCGTGGTATCGCACGTTGTTCACGATGGCGGCGCTCGTGCTGTCGATCGAGGCCGCGGGGCAGATTCTGACGTGGACCGGCGGACGCTATCTCGACGGCCCCGCCGACGTCGTCGTGCCGTCGATTGCCGCGTCGGCGATCGTCTACTTCCTGGTCAACAGCGTGCTCGTCGCCGCGGTGATCGGCTTGACGGCCGGGAGGTCGATCATCAAGACGTGGGACCAGGATTTTCTCTGGGGTGCGCCGAACTACCTGATTGGCGCGCTGGCGGCGACGGTCGCGGTGCAGAGCGTGTCGCGGTACGGATTGCAGGCCGTGGCACTGTTGATCGCGCCGCTGTATCTCACGTATCGCCTGTATCGCGCCTATCTCGAGCGCGTCGATTCGATGGCGCGAACCAATCGCGAGCTCCACACGATGTACGAACGCGCGCACGCCGAGTCGCTGACCGATCCGCTCACCGAACTGCCGAATCGACGCTTCATCAATTCGCACGCAACCGCGGAACTCGCGCGCGCGCGCCGCGAAGGATACGAGGTCGCGTTTCTGCTGGTGGACATCGACGACTTCAAGCAGATCAACGATCGGTTCGGTCACCAGCAGGGCGACGTGGCGCTGCGAACGGTCGCCACGTGCCTGCGCCGCGGCCTCCGGTCGTACGACGTGTGCGGGCGGTACGCCGGCGACGAGTTCGTGCTGATCCTGTCGCGGTGCAATTCGGATCTCGCCGACAAGCGCGCCGTGGAGCTTGCCGAAGCGGTCGCCAATCGTTTGCCCGACAGCGAATATCCGGTCGATCGTCCGATCTCGATCAGCGTCGGCGCCGCCGTGTTCCCGACCGACGGCGTCAACTACGAGGACCTGCTCGCGCTCGCCGATTCGCGCATGTACGCCCGAAAGCATCGGCGGCAGAGGACGCGACGATAGCGAATCGTCAGTCGGCAGTCCTCAGTCATCTGTCTCAGTCGTCAGTCCCGGTCGTCGGTCATCGTCATCGGATCGCTCAGTGACAACGCGCGTGGCACTGTCTCAGTCTCTTCGACTGACTTCGCGCGCATGAAGACGTGCGCCAGCAATCGCGATGCCGACTGACCGACTGCGCTACCGCCACTCACTTCGCTGCGGAAGCGCAAACGCGACGATGCTGCTGCCGCTCGGCGCGCCGTTCTTTCCGCCGCCGCAGACGATGACGACGTATTCGCGGTCGTCGATCTGATAGATCGCCGGCGTGGCGTTGCCGGCGGCGGGCAGCGTCGTTTCCCACAACAGCTTTCCGGTCAGCTTGTCGTACGCGTGAAATTTCCTGTCGAACTCGGTCGCGCCGATGAACACGAGTCCGCTGGCCGTGACGACGGGTCCGCCGTAGTTGTCGCTGCCCGTGTTTGTCATTCCCTTCGCGACGAGTTCCGGATATTCGCCGAACGGGATCTTCCACCGGATCGTGCCGGCGTTGAGATCGATCGCGGACAACGTACCCCACGGCGGCGTAATGGGTGGGTAGCCATCGGGATCGCGGAACAACTGTTCGCCGTCGCTGCGATATTTCAACCAGCTCGGATCGTTGGTCAGCGCGGGATCCTGGCCTTTGTCTTTGCCGGTCAACAGGAAGTCGACGAGATCGTTGATGTTGCGGCCGCCCATGTCGGGATTGCCCGGCATACGGCCGGTGCCTTCGCGGATGATCGTCGTGATCTCTTCGCGCGTGTGACGCTTGCCGATGTCGACGAGCGACGGCGCCTGCGCCGTGCCTTCGCGGTTTTCGCGATGACACGTCGCGCACTTCGAGTTGTAGAGCGACGTATCGTTGTTCGGAATCAGCTTGACGATCCACGGCATCTCGTTCGCGTTGACGAAGAGGAGCGCTGACTCGGGATCGAACGCCGCGCCGCCCCATTCCGCGCCGCCGTCGAAGCCGGGAAAGACGATCGTTCCTTGTCGCGTCGGCGGCGTGAAGAAGCCGTGCGCCATCGTGCGGTACTGCGCGAGCACGGCTGCGTGCGCTTCGGGCGTGCGCGTCGTGATGATGTCTTCCGTGAACCCCTGCCGCGTGAACGCCGGCGGCTTCGTCGGATACGGCTGCTGCTCGGCGAGCAACTCGCCGTCGATGTCTGATGGCGGGACCTTTCGATACGCGACCGGGAACAGCGGCTGACCGGTCTTTCGATCGAGCACGTACACGTAGCCGTACTTCGTGATCTGCGCGACGGCGTCGACCTTACGGCCGTTGCGCGTCACCGTGACGAGATTCGGCGCAGCGGGAAAGTCCCAATCCCAGACGTCGTGGCGGATGCCCTGGAAGTGCCAGATCCGCTTGCCTGTGCGCGCGTCGAGCGCGAGCACGCAGTCGGCGAACAGATTGTCGCCGTGGCGGGTGACGCCGTAGAAGTCGAACGACGCGGATCCGGTCGCCGCAAAGACCATCGCGTTCTTCGGATCGACGGTGACGCCGGCCCACGCGTTCGCGCCGCCCGAAACCTTGTACGCGTCTTTGGACCAGGTGTCGTAGCCGAACTCGCCTGGTTTGGGAATCGTGTGGAAGATCCAGCGGAGCTTGCCGGTGTTGACGTCGAACGCGCGGATGTGGCCCGGCGATCCTGGGATCGTTTCGGGGACGCTGCTCGGCATGATCAAGAGATCTTCGAAGACGACGCCGGGCGTGCTTGCGCTGACGGTCAGCTTGTCCGCCGGCTGATCGAGCCCTTCGCGGAGATCGATCCGTCCGTTCGCGCCGAATGACGGTATCGGTTGTCCACTCTTCTTGTCGAGCGCGTAGAGCCAATTCCGGAACGAGACGAAGAGGCGATCGTTGTGCACCGTGACGCCGCGATGCCGGAAGCGGCCGGTCGACCCGGCGCCGCCGCTTGGATTGAACTTCCAGATCTCGCGACCGCTCGTCGCATCGAGCGCGATCACCTTCAACGTCGGTGTGGTCGCATACAACACACCGTCGACGACGACGGGGTTGCTTTGCATTTCCGAGCCTTTGAACGCGTCGTGCGAGTCGTAGGTCCACGCGACCTGCAGTGTCGACACATTCTCTTTCGTGATCTGCGTCAGCGGCGAGTAGTGCATGTTCTCGGTGCCGCCGTGCATCGGCCACCACGCGTCGCTCGCGGCGATCGTCAACAGAAGCGCTGGAATCAAGATCTTCACGCGCGCATTGTAGCCGTTCAGGTGGCGTTCAGGAGTGATTCGCTATCGTCAGCGAGATGTCAGCTAAAGCCTTCGCGATCGTCATGGCCGTTGTGGCGCTGCTCTCTGCTCTGGTGATCGGGATGCACACGCGTCCGGGCGTCCACGTGCTCCGCAAGACGCTTCACGCGATTCACTGACATGTTCGCCGACCTCCGTCACGCATGGCGATCGGTTGTCCGCATGCCAATCGTCTCGTCCGTCGTCGTCCTCTCGCTCGCCGTCGGCATCGGCGTGAACACGGCCGTGTTCTCGTGGATCGATGCGGTGGTGCTGCGGCCGCTTCCGGGCGTTCCTGAGGCGGGTTCGTTCGTCCTCGTCGAGCCGCGCGCCGACACGGGGTCCTACGTCGGCGTCTCGTGGCCGGAGTTCGACGACCTGCGGCAGCAGTTGCGATCGTTCTCGGACCTGCTGGCCGCGCGAATGGTTCCGCTCACCGTCGGCGATGCTGGCCATGTCGAGCGGTCGTTCGCGTTGCTCGTGTCGGGCAACTACTTCGACGTCCTCCAGTTGAGGCCATCGCTCGGACGTGTTTTTCACGCCGCCGACACATCACGGCCGGGTGCCGAACCGGTCGTCGTCGTCTCGCACGACTACTGGAAAACCCATCTCGCCGGCGATCCTCAGGCGATCGGCCGCTCGCTGCGCGTGAACGGGTCGTCGCTGACGGTGATCGGCGTGCTGCCGCCGCGATTCCAGGGAACGGTCCTCGGCCTGAACTTCGATCTGTTCGTGCCGGCGACGATGGCGCCGGCGCTGCTCGCCGGATCGCGCGAAATAGAGGATCGCTCGCTGCGCGGCTACGGTGCGATGGGACGCCTGAGGCCCGGCGTATCGATCGCGCAGGCGCAGGCGGAAACCGTCGATGTTATGCGACGGCTGGCGCAGACGTATCCGCAGTTCAACGCGAAGATATCGGGCGAGGTGCTGTCGTTCTGGCAAGCTCCGCGCGGTCCGCAACGGCTGCTGGCCGGCGGGTTATTGACACTGCAGGGGATCATGCTCGTCCTGCTGCTCGCGGTCTGCGGCAACACGGCGAACCTCCTGCTGGCGCGCGCGAGCGCGCGCCAGCGCGAAGTCGGCATGCGCCTGGCGCTCGGCGCTGCGCCCGCACGGGTGCTGTGGCTGATTCTGAGCGAAGCGATGCTCCTGGCGTCGCTGGGTGCCGCGCTCGGCGTCGCAATCGCGGTCTGGGCCACTGACGCGATGCGCGCGGTGCCGATGATCACAACGTTCCCGATCAAATTCCAGACGAGCATCGATGTCACGAGCCTCCTCTTTGCGGTCGGACTCACGATCGCGTGCGGTGTGCTGTGCGGCATCGCGCCGGCGGTGCAGCTCGCGCGGACTGATCCGCAGGCGGCCATTCGCGCGGGCAGTCGCACCGCGGGACGCAGCGGCGTGCGGCACGCGTTGATGGCGGTTGAGGTCGCGCTCGCCGCGATGGTGTTGATGGCGGCGGGCATGTTCTTTCGCAGCTTTACCGACGCCCATGATCTGGATCCCGGATTTCGCCGCGAAGGCGTGTTGCTCGCGGCGTACGACATGACCGGCCGCCCAATGACCGGCGCGAGCGTCACCAACTTCGCCGCGCAGCTGCTCGAGCGCGTGCGCGCGCTGCCGAGCGTCGAGGCTGCGGCCATCGCCGGATCCGTGCCGCTCGATATTCACGGGTTGCCAATCCGGACGTTCACGATCGAAGGGCGGCCCGAGGATCCCGCAAATCCGGACGAGGCGTTGTCGAACACCGTGACGCCCGACTATTTCCGCGTGATGGCGATACCGATGCGCGTCGGCCGCGACTTCGCCGACCTGCGAGACCAGACCGCCGGCACGCAAGCCGTCGTCAACGAAACGTTCGTGCAGCGATTCGTCGACGGCGGCGCCCCGGAGTCGGCCCTCGGCCGGCGCGTGACCGTCCGAGGCAAGGGCTACACGATCGTCGGCGTCGTCCGCGACTCGATCAGCGATGCGTTTGGGGAACCGCCGACGCCGGCGATCTATTTTTCGTATCGCGATCGGCCGAGCGGCGCAGGAGAGATCCACGTCCGCACGCGTCCCGGCGCCGAGACGCTGCTCGCACCGCAGATCGAACGCATCGTGCACGACCTCGATGCCACGTTGCCGGTGTACAACGTCCGCACGCTCAGCGACCACATCGAAAAGAACCTGTTCCTGAGCCGCATCCCGGCGCGCATGTTTCTGGTGCTGGGTCCGCTGCTGCTTGCGCTCGCCGCGATCGGGATCTATGCCGTCGTGTCCTACACCGTCTCGCATCGCACGGCCGAGATCGGCATCCGCATGATGCTCGGCGCCACTGGTCCGCGCGTCGTCTCTCAGATCGTCGGCGAAAGCTTGCGCATCGTGACCGTCGGCGCGATGTTCGGCTGGCTCGTCGCGGTCGCGATCAGCCTGCACCTGCTGCACGGATCGGTGTACGCGTCGGTGTTCATCGGCGTTCCTGCGGTCTTGCTGACGGTTGCGGCGATCGCCTGTTGGCTCCCGGCGAAGCGGGCTGCCACCGGTGCCCCGCTGGCGTCATTGCGGATCGCGGATTGAGGATTACGGGTTAATCGTCGATAAATCCGCAATCCGCAATCCGCAATCCGCAATCCTCAATCCTCAATCCGCATTACGGTGTCGCGCGTGGAGGCAGGCGACGTCTCGTAGCTTGTTCGAAGGCGTACGCGATCTCGATCAGCCTCGGCTCGCTGCACGCGAGGCCGACGAAGGCGGCCGCGTACGGCGTCGGTTTCGGCGTGAAGCCGGACGGGAACGGATTGTTCTGCGCGGGCGGCGGCGGCACGACGCCGAGTGGGACGACGATCTCCGGATAGCCGGGACGGGAGGCGAGGCCGGACACGTTCCAGTTCGGGAAGAGCAGCGCGTCGACGTGGTTGTCCTCGATGGCAGCCTTCAGTCCGCGATCGCCCGCCAGCAGGATGTCCTTGGCGCGGTCGGCTTCATACCGCGCTTTGTCGCGGTCCAGATCGAGTTCGTCGGAGATATCCAGATTCGACTGACCGTAGCGGATCGCGTTGGCGCGTGTGTGCGTCAGGTTGAAGATGCGCAACTCGGTCAGCGACTTCACGGGCGCCGACGGGCCAAGCGTCTTCAGCCATGCGTTGAAGTCGCGTTTCATCCCGTACTTCAGGACCGATGTGCAGTTGGCGTCCTTGCCCTTGCCTTGATTGATGCCGGAACAGGTGTCCCAGAGCAGCACGTTGTTCGACGCGTTCGGATCGACGACGCTCGGCAGGTTCGCCGGATCCACGAGGACCGCCCCTTCGCGCTTGAGGACGTCGATCGCGTCCGCCATCAGCTTCGCTTGCGCCTCATTCAAGCCGCCACGCGCGGTCTTCTCGCCTGGCGGTGTGACGCGGTCGTAGAAGAACGCGCGCGGGATGCCGATGCGTGCGCCGCGCAGGCCGTCGCGTTTCAGATGCGGCGTGTAGTCGCGGTTTGGCGGAGGTGTGCATCGCGAGGTCATCGGATCGTTCGGATCCGGCGACGCGCTTTCCGTCGCGCCGAGCAGGATCGCCGCGTCCGCGACCGTTCGCGCCATCGGGCCTGACGTGTCCTGGTCTGCGGTGATCGGAATGATGCCATATCGGCTGACGCGGCCCGTCGTCGGCCGAATGCCAACGAGCATCGTCAGCGCCGCTGGATTCACGACAGATCCCGAGGTGTCGCTGCCGATGTTCGCGGCCCAGAAGTTCGCCGCCGTTCCGGCGCCGGAACTCGACCCGCCCGTGCTCAGCACCGGCCGGCCGTCGTCGTTCCCGGGGCGCGGATCCGGACGCGGATCGTAGGGGTTGAACGCGAAGCCGCCGACGGCGCTGTAGTTGCCGGGCATCGGCGACGGCGCGCCGGCCACCCAGTTCGCGAGCTCGGTGAGCACCGTCTTGGCGATGATGATCGCGCCGGCATCGCGCAGGTTCTTGACGAGCGTCGCTTCGTACGGCGGCGTGTAATTCGCAAACGCCAGCGCGCCGCCGGTCGTCGGCATGTTCGTCGTCTGGATGTTGTCTTTGACGGCGATCGGAATCCCGTGGAGGGGACCGCGTACGCGTCCCTGCGCCCGCTCGCGGTCGAGCGCATCGGCTTCCTCCAGCGCATGCGGGTTGATCGCAATAGCCGCGTTGACCGTCTTTTCGTACGTCGCGATGCGTGTCAGATACTGTGTCACGATCTCGCGCGACGTGACGCGCTTCTCGGTCATGGCCTTCTGCATGTCGGCGATCGTCGCTTCGACGACGGTGAAGCGCGCTTGCGACTGCAGCGTCACGACGATCAGCGCTGAACACGCAGAACACGCAGAAAAAAGAAGTCGTCTGCGGGTTCCGCGAGTTCTCTGCTGTACGGTGTCTTCCATGGCAGGATTGTAGCGGTAGATGACCTTCCGGAAAGATCTACTCGCGCTCCTGTCGCAGCAACCTCGCTCGGTTTCGTCCTTGGCGCGTGAGCTTGGACTGAAGAAGGGTGACGTCGAGGACGACCTGCGTCACATGATCCGATCGGCGCGCGCGGCCGGGCATCGCGTCGTCGTGGAGCCGGCCCGATGCCGGTCGTGCGGTTTTGCGTTTGGGGAAGAGAAGCTGTCGAAGCCGGGGAAGTGCCCGGTGTGCAAAGGCACGCGGATCTTCGAAGCGCAGATCTCGGTCGAGTTACTCTGAGCCGTCTGCGCGACGCACCTCGAGATATTCGTCCGGCCCGGAACGCACCAGACGAACCCGCATCGGATTGCAGCAGACTTCGCAGTCGATCACCATCCATCCGCGCGTGCCAGCCTCGACGTTGAGCTCGACGCGTTCGCCGCAGAACGGACAATAAACTTCGTGGTTGTCGTCCATCTCAGTGCAGCAGCGTTGAGTTGAACAGCACGCGGAACGATCCGAACGGTTGACCGCGCCATGCGGGTCGGAACCCGAGCAGGATCACGTGACCGCCGCCGAGCGGGACGTCGACGGCCGCCGCCTTGCCGTGCAGATGGTTTTCGCCGATGAGATACCCAGACAGCAACGGCGATCCCGTTTCGGCGTACTTCGCGAGCACGGTGCCGTTGAACCCGTCCTGCGTCTCGAAGACAGGACTGAAGTCGACGAACACCGCTGCTTTCTCGGGCATGCCGGCCATCACGGGATGCGATCGATTTGGTGCGACCTCCACGAGCGATCCGCGCAGGAAGAAATCGTCACCCCGCAGGCCTGCAACCACGTTCTTGACCGGCAGCTTGAATTGATCGATGGCAAAGGCGCTGGCGTTGCTGACGCAGACGAGCGTGCCGCCGGCGCGGATGAAATCTTCGAAGCGCTTCAGATCGTCAGCGGTCAGCTGATATGCATACTGCTCGCGAATCGCCGCACGGCCGCCACCTCGTCCACCGCGTCCGGTTGGTTGTCCGGCGATAGGGACGCGGGCATCATCCGCGATGATCAACGTGTCGATCGTGTCGCCGAGCGGTGATTTGAAATCCTCGGGATGGATCGCGATCGGCGTGAAGCCGTACTGCTCGAACACCCACCGTGTCCAGCCAGCGTCCATGCTGCCGGTCCACGGTTGGAAGAGACCGACGCGCGGGCGTTTGATGGTCGGCGTGGAGCCGGAAACGACCTCTGCCCGCTCTGCTCGAAGCGCCAGCCCGCTGACCATCTCTTCCTGCGATGCCGCATTCAGTCCGACGATCGCAAATCGTCCGCCCGAACGCTGAACCGACGCGCGCTGCTCCCACGCGCGGTTCAGCGCTCGATAGGCATTGTTTTGCGCCGGGTCAACGAGCAGCCCGACGCCCGTTCCTGTGATACGTCCTGGCGGCGGAACGATTGCCGCGGCATTTGGTTCCGTGTCGATGCCGTGATCCGCATAGGTTGACGGTTTGACGTCGACGTGCGGCATCGAACCCAGCAGCTTCCACGATGCCCGCTCACCATCCGTGATCGGTTGCATGACGCGCTCGATCGCGACGTTCATCTGCAGCGGCAGCGTCCATCCGGCCGCGTCGTACGGACGTTCCGGTGGACCACCGGGATACTGACGCAGATCGGGATACGTCTGGACATCGAGAACTTCCCGCGCCATGGCCGCGAACTCTTGATCGGTCGGCACGATCCACGCGGTATCCGTGTCGTACACGCGGACGCCGCCGAACGCCAGCCGACGCAGCATCTCGACCGCGGCAACAGGATCGCGTTGATCCTTCGGCACGCGGTACGCGAATGGCGGCTTCTTATGTCCTTCGTCGATCTGATCGATGCCGGCTTTATAGCGATCGAAGAGCAGCGATTCCTTGTACTTCGCCGCGTATTCGAGCACCGACCACGACGCCGTCTCCATGTAGTCGACGGCATCGCGCAGGCGCCACAATCCAGGCGGCCACGGGCTCGAATACAGACTCTGGACGCGGAGGTCGCGCATGTTCTGTGGAAAGTCGTCGATCGTGTACGTGTGCGGCGTGGCGTACTGGTAGAGCGCCGTCTCCGTCCAGAACGCGACGATGTTCTTGAACATGGGCGCGTAGTCGATGTAGCCGGGATACCAGGCGTCGAACGCCGTGCCCATGTGCGTCGCGCCGACCTGTCCGTGCTCCTCGAGGCCTTTCGCGATCGCCATCCCGATCATGTTCACTTCGCGTGACATCAAGTACGGCGCGTTCGCGCCGACCGGCTCCGAAAACGGCGGCAGCCAGATGCGCGTCGGAAAGGGGCCGGACTGATGGTGCACGTAGATGATCTGCGGTTCCCACTGCCGCCACGTATGCTCGATCGCGCGCGACTCGATCATGTTCATCATGTACGCGTCGCGGTTGTTGTCGTGGCCGACGTATTCCTGATAGAGCCGCGGCAAAGCCGAGAGTTCGTACGGCGTGCCGACGTTGCTCATGTACCACTCGGCCACCATCTGCTGACCGTCGGGGTTGATCGTCGGCCACAGAAACAAGACGACGTTGTCGAGGATGTTCTTGACGTCGCGATCGTTGGCGCGATTGACGACGTCGTAGAGCAGTTGCGGCGTGTGCGACCAGCCGGCGACCTCCGTTGAATGGAGTCCGCCGTCGATGTGGACGAACGCTTTACCGTCGCGCGCGAGTCGATGCGCCTCTGCGTCGGTGAGTCCCTGGGGATGGGCGAGTCGCCGCGCGATCTCGCGGTACTTGTCGATCTTCGACAAATTATCCGGCGACGACACGAGCGCGTAGTACATCGTCCGCCCCTGCGTCGTCTTGCCCGCCTCGAGGAGCTTCACGTACTTCGTCGACGCCGCAACTTTCTTGAAGTAATCAACGGACTGATCGTACGTCGCCAGTTTGTAGTCAGCCCCGGGGCGGAATCCGAGCACGGACTCCGGCGTCGGAATCGTGGCGGCTGTGAGTGGGGCGACGAGTAAGAAGAGAAGAAGAAGACGCGCGCGAGTCCGCATGGACCCGCATTCTACCCGGAACGCTTTTTTCTCCGCGGACGCCCTTCCGCGATCAGCACCAAACGCGAATTGACATCCTCATGGAGAACGGAGATTCGCCGGTTTGTTTCATCGAGGCGCGCGTCGATGCCGTCGAACCGTGCATCCATGCTGTCGAGCCGTCGATCGATGCCGTCAACGCTCGAAAACGGTCGAAAATTGCCCGTCCATATGAGTGCGCAGTTGCACAATTTGCCCTTCGATGGCATCGATGCGAGCGGGCAATTGTTCCAGCGTTGTAACGCGTGTTTCCAAGCCTTCTACCCGTCTGTCAAGACTTTGCGGCTGCATGTCGCGCTCCTGTCTCGCGTCCGACAGTCACTAAGGTGACGAACGCGTACCCGAAGCACGTGCGAGCCACGTGCCGCACGCGACGACGGTAGCATCGTCGTGTGCAACTGGCAACCGACCGAACGTCGAGTGTTAGTCGGTTCTGAGTGCGACGACCGGATCGACTTGCGCCGCACGGCGAGCGGGCAGCCACGTGGCGATCAACGCGACCGCCAACAGCAGCACGATCACCGACGCGAACGCGAGCGGGTCGTTCGGTTCGACGCTGTGAACGAGGGTGCGCAGCACGCGTGTGCAGGCCCACGCGCCGGCGAGGCCGACGACCGCGCCGATCGCGGCGAGGCGAAGCCCGTCCCCAAGTACGAGCCGCAAAATCTCTCCGCGTGCAGCACCGAGCGCGACGCGGATGCCGAGTTCGTGCGTCCTCTGCGACACGGTGAATGAGACGAGACCATAGAGGCCGACCGCGGCGAGCGTCAGCGCGACGGCGGCGAATACGGCGAGCAGAATCGTGTAGACGCGTGGCTCGGCCATCGATCGGGACACGATTTGATCCATGGTGCTGAACTTCACCATCGGCACATTCGGATCGGCGTTGTGGACGATGTTGCGGACCGTGTTGGTCAACGTCCCGGGATCGCCGATCGTGTGCACGGCGAGGACGAGCCACGGCCACGGCAGCCGCGCCTGCATCGAGTTCAGGTAGATCTCGGGCCGTGCCGCTGTCGCAAGACTGATATCGCGCACGTCCGCCACCACGCCGATGACCGTCAACGTGGCCAGTGAGCTCGCGTCGTTCGTGTCGCGGGAGTGTTCGTCGGGTTCTTCACTCGCGATCGGCAGCGAAATCTGGCGTCCCAGCGGCGACTCGTTCGGCCAGAACCGGCGCGCCGCCGTTTCGTTGATCACGATCGCGCCAGGTGCGTCTCCGCGATCCGCGGCCGTGAATGCGCGGCCCTGACGCACGGGGATTCGCATCGCGGTGAAGTAGTCGTCGCTCGCGATATTGAATCCGGCGTTGAACATGCTGCCGGGTTTCGGATCGGGGCGGCCGACGATGCGGAAGCCGAGGCCGTCGGACCCGCCATTGAGCGGCAGGTCGGCGACGAACCCGGCCGAACGGACGCCGGGCGTGTTCCGCAGGTGCGTCAGCGTCTCGCCGAAGAAACGCGCGCGGTCGGACAGCTTCGCGAACCGCGGCTGCGGCAGCCACAGATCAACCGCGAGGACGTGATCGGATTCGAATCCGCGCGACACGGATCCAAGCGTCCAGAGCGACTTCAAGAGCACGCCGGCGCCAGCCAACAGAATGAGCGCGAGCGCGGTTTCGACCACGACGAGCGCGCGCTGCAGCCGCGGCGAGCGATGGCTGGTCGTCGATCGCGAGTCGTCACGCAGCGTCGCGTTGAGGTCCGGTGACACCGCCGAAAACGCGGGCGCGAGGCCGAACACGATGCCGGTCGCCAGTGATATCAGGATCGTGAAGCCGAGCACCCAGCCGTCCACACCCGTCGTCTCGACGCGAGGGATCGCGCGGTGGAGGTTCGCCGCCAGGCCCAGTGCGAGGGCGCGAGCCATCCAGGTGCCGACGGCGAGGCCCACGATGCCGCCGACGCCAGCGAGCAACAAGCTCTCGGTGAGCAGCTGACGCACGATGCGCGCTCGATCGGCGCCGAGCGCCGCGCGAACCGACAGCTCGCGTCGCCGCGCGGTCCCTCGAGCCAGCATCAAGCTCGCGACGTTCGTGCACGCGATCAAAAGTACCAGTGCGACGACGCCAAGCAGGACGAACAGGCCAGTGCGAACGTTGACGGCCGTCGCGTCAACCAGCGACATCGCGTTTGCGCCGATCGTGGCGTTTGATTTCGGATACGCCTTCGCGAGCCGGTCGGTGATGACACGCATCTCCGCCTGGGCCCGCGAGAGAGTGACGCCCGGCCGCAGGCGCCCGACGACGCGAAGGAAGCCGTGCGTGCGGCTCGGATCGACGACGAGCGGAACGTAGATCTCTTCTGGCGCGGCAGCGTTGATGTGAACGCCCGCAGGCATGACGCCGATGATCGCGTACGGCTCTTCGTTGACGCGCAGGGTTTCTCCCAGGACGTCCGGTGCACCGCCGAATCGCGATTTCCAGTAGCCGTCGCTCAGGATGACGACGTGCGATCGGCCGGGTTGTTGCTCGTCGGCGCGGAATCCGCGTCCGATCGCCGGCTGAATGCGATAGGTGTCGAACGCGGTCGACGCGACGCGGAGCGCCAGCACGTAGTCGGCCTCGGATCCGCTCGAGACGGTGACGTTGCGCGTCGCAAACGCCGTCATCGATTCGAAGCTGTCTGCCTTGGACCAGTCGACGTAATCGGGATATGACGACACGTCCGTGCTGGCGCCGGTCTGCGTGTTCGTCGCGAAGATCATCACCAGCCGGTCCGCGTCCCGGTACGGCAGCGGACGCAGCAGGACCGCGTTGACCACGCTGAAGATCGCGGTGTTCGCGCCGATGCCGAGAGCCAGCGTTGCGACGGCCGTCAGCGTGAATGCCGGCGACTTTCGAAGCAACCGCACCGCGTACACGATGTCCTGACGCAGCGTGTCAACGATCGGCAGGCGCCGGCGATCGCGATAGCGCTCGCGCGTTTGCATCACGCCTCCGAGCGCGAGCACCGCCTCGCGATGCGCAGCCTCCGGGGTCATCCCTGCGCGAATGTTGTCGTCGATGTGATGCTGCAGGTGGCTGTCGAGTTCGGCGGAGAAGTCCCCGTCGTTGCGAAACAGCGCGGCGACACGGAAGGAGAGGGCGCGAAGTGCACGGATCATGCTTGCCGCCTCGGCGCGAGGAAGCGCGCCAGAATTTCTGTGGTGCGCTCCCACTCGCGCGTTTCGCGCTCGACCTGCTTCTTGCCCGCGCGCGTCAGCCGATAGAACTTCGCCTTGCGGTTGTTTTCGGAGATGCCCCACTCGGACGCGATGTAGCCTTCCTGTTCGAGCTTGAGGAGCGCAGGGTAGAGCGTCCCGTAATTGACGATGAGATGATTGGCGCTCGTCTGCTCGATCCGCCGGGCAATCCCGTAGCCGTGCAGCGACCCGAGGGTCTCGAGGGTTTTCAGAATCATCAGCGCCAGCGTGCCTTGCCAGACGTCAGTCTTGTCGTCGGTCATATGGTGAACCCATAGGAGTGTCGCATGGCTCCTATGGGAATGCAATATATGCTGAACTGCTCGGTGATAGAGGTCGCCGAGCACACGGTGAATCCGTTCCCTCCGCTATCCTCCATTGCCTCGTAGAATGTTCATCATGCGCAACACCACCCTCATCACCCTCGCAACGCTCGCATGTGCCGTCACCCTTATGGCTCAAACCGCGCTCAAGTACCCGTCGCCGCGCAAGGGCGACACCGTTGAAGACCACTTCGGTACGAAGGTCGCCGACCCGTACCGATGGATGGAGGACCTCAACTCACCCGAATTGAAGCAGTGGGTGGATGCTGAGAACGCCGTCACGTTCAAGTACCTCGACTCGCTGAAAGATCGCGACGTCCTGAAGAAGCGCATCACCGAGCTGTATGACTATCCGCGCGTGACGATGCCGCATTTCGAAGGACGGCATTGGTTCTACGCGCGCAACACCGGACTGCAGCGGCAGAGCGTCATCTTCACCCGCGAGACATTGACTGGACCGGAAACCGTCGTCATCGACCCGAACACGCTGTCGCCGGATGGATCCGTCGCGCTGTCGGCCTATTACCCGTCACCGGACGGACAGAAGATCGCATTCGGCCAATCCGAAGGCGGATCCGACTGGTCGACGTATTACGTGCGCGATCTCAGCACCGGCAAGCAGACCGCCGACGTCATCAGGTGGGTCAAGTTCAGCGAGCTGCAGTGGACGAAGGACGGTAAGGGCTTTTTCTACGGCCGCTATCCGGAGCCGCCGAAGGGGAAGGTGCTCGAGGCGGCAATTCGCGACAAGAAGATCTACTACCACAAGCTCGGTACTGATCAATCGGCGGACACGCTGATCTACGAGCGCAAAGACGAACCGGCACTCTTCATCGACATCGACATGGATGAGGCCGGCCGGTATCTCTGGTTCATCACGAACAAGGGCACGAGCAACACGAACGAACTGTTCGCGAAGGACCTCGGCGATCCGTTGAAGCCGAATCTCGCCGCGCCGGTGAAGACGCTCTACGCCGGTCACACGGCGGCGTACGAACCGCTCGGCGTCGTCAACGGCATCTTGTTTATGCGGACCGACCGCGACGCGCCGAACAGCAAAGTCGTCTCGGTGCCAATCGACAAACCGGATCCGGCGAACTGGAAGACGATCGTGCCGGAGACAAAGAACGCGATCGACTCGGCGCACATGATCGCCGGACGACTCGCCGTCAACGCGATGGTGGACGTCGCGAGCGAGGTGAAGTTCTATGCCCTCGACGGCAAGCCCGCAGGGCAGATCACGCCGCCGGGGCTCGGCACGATGAACGGTCCCTCAGGCCGTTTCGATCGCCAGGATGTCTTCTATACGTTTACATCCCCTCTGCATCCGGCGACCGTCTACCGGTACGACCTCGCGACAGGGAAGAGCACGCCGTTCGAGCCGCCGAAGCTGACGTTCGATCCGACGAACTTCACGACCGAACGCGTCTTCGCCACGTCGAAGGACGGCACGCGCGTGCCGGTCTTCATCACGCACAAGAAGGATCTGAAAAAGGACGGCACGAATCCGACGATGCTGTATGGCTACGGCGGATTTGATATCGCGACGCTGCCGACGTATCGGAGCGACATCCCCGCGTTCCTCGAGCGCGGCGGCGTGTGGGCGACCGCCAATATGCGCGGCGGCAGCGAGTACGGCGAAGCGTGGCATCACGCGGGCATGTTCGAGAAGAAGCAGAACGTGTTCGACGATTTCATCGCGGCCGCCGAGTATCTGATCAAGGAGAAGTACGCGTCGCCGCAGACGCTCGGCATCATGGGGGGATCGAACGGCGGGCTGCTCGTTGGCGCCGTGATGGAGCAGCGTCCGGAGTTGTTCGCCGTCGCGCTGCCGGCCGTCGGCGTCATGGATATGCTGCGCTACCAGAAGTTCACCGGCGGCGAAGCATGGGCGACTGAGTACGGGAACGCCGATACTGATGCGAAGGCATTCGCCTATCTCTACAAATATTCGCCGCTCCACAACCTGAAGCCCGGCACGTGCTATCCGGCGACGCTCATCACGACAGCCGATCACGACGACCGCGTCGTGCCGAGCCACTCGTTCAAGTTCGCCGCGACGCTGCAAGCGGCGCAGGGGTGCAACAAGCCGGTCCTGATCCGCGTCGAGACGCAAGGCTCACACGGGTATCGGCCGACCGACAAACGGATCGCCGAACTCGCGGATGAGTGGGCGTTTGCGTTGGCGAATATGAAGCGATGACAGTGGTGGTGCAGGGTGCATGGGTGCAGGGTGCAACGTGCACTTGGTGCGGGGTGCGGGGTG
>DASREL010000098.1:0-3178 GCA_035652075.1 Vicinamibacterales bacterium | reverse complement strand
CGTCAATCCGCGGATTCCAGGTGGAGCACTGGATTCGCGACGGCATGACGTTCTGGGCGGTGTCGGACCTGAACGCGGCGGAGCTCCACGAATTCAGGACAAGGCTCACGAGATGACGACTCCGATCAGTGTCCGAGCGGCGCGCGCGAACGATGTCGACGCGATGATGCGGCTCCTCGTGGCCGCCGCCGAAGATCAGGGCGAACCCGGATCCCTGTGCGTGACGGCGGCAGATCTGCTTCGCGAAGGTTTTGGCGAACGCCCGACCTATCACGCACTCCTCGCTGAAGCTTCAGGACACATCGTTGGTCTGGCACTGTACTCGTTCAACTTCTCCACGTGGCGAAGCGTCAACGGTCTGCACCTCGAGGACCTGGTCGTCGACCGCGCGTGGCGCCGACACGGCGTCGCCCGCGCACTGATGCACGAACTGGAAGACGTTGCTCGAGCGCATGATTGCGGCAGGTTCAGCTGGTTTGTGTTGAAGGGCAATGACGCTGCGCGTCGGTTTTATGCATCGCTCGGCGCGACCACGATTGACGACTGGATGCTCATGCAGATCGATGTCACACCGCCACTCGAACCGGCATCCAACTAGATAGGTAGCCACGTGTCATCGGCTCCGGTTCTGACGTCCATTCAGGTCGGCCTCCCGCAAACGATCGCGGGAGAGCCGCCCTGGCTGACATCTATATATAAGGCCCCCGTCGAGGGATCGATCTGGCTCCGGCGCGAGCATCTGGACGGCGACCAGCAGGCCGACCTTCGCGTCCACGGCGGTCCAGACAAGGCCGTCTGTGTGTACGCGATCGAGCACTTCGCCTTGATCGAGCGGCCGCACCCGGAGTGGACGATTCAGCGGATCAACGAACTGTCGTATGCCCACGATGCTCCTGCCGAACTGCGGCGCGCGCTCGCAAAGTGTCCAGCGCTCGCCGACGCGTGGCGCGAATCGCTCGCGACTGAGGATTCGCGCCGCCGGGTCGACGATCCGGACTTACCGCTGCACCGCTCATCGACCTCGGTCAGTTCACCGCGTTGATGATTACGCCGCCGTAAACGCGATGACCGCATCGCGCGTCGCGCCCGAAGAACGCCGGTGCATCGGTGGTCGAGGGCACGGCGAGAAACCGGTAGTCAGCGCGCAACCCCCACCGCTTGTTCGCGTACCACTTGACGCCGCCGCCGACGTTCGACGTGAACAGCGTCTTCATGTCGGCGATCCCGAGCGCATCCGTCTCGAGCACGGTGGTTCCACCGATCCCGCCGGTGACGTAGGGGACGACTGCGCTGTTCGTCGGAAGCCCGATGATGACGTTGCCGGAATATGAAACGAGATTCGGTGTCTTGACGCTGCCGTTGATCGTGCCGAATTGAAGATCCTGCGAGAGGCCGAGCGTGCCGCCAATTTCCCCTTCGACGCCGACGAGATGGTTGAAGTTGTATGTCACCGAGCCGCCGAGAGTGTAGTTACCGAAGCTGGGGCCGCTGCCCTTTTCGGTGAAGAACGTCCCGCCACCGGGAATGATCGTGATCTCGACGGCGCCCGGTCCTGGATGTTCCGTTTGCGCGAACGCGGTGCCGCTGCCGGCGAGCACGAATGCCGCCAAGATGAATCCCAATCCACGTGTCATTGTCTGTCGCTCCGTTAGGGTTGATGGGCGGCCCGTCGCCGCCGTTCGAGAAATGCGCCGAGACCGCTCAACGTGATCATCGCGATCTCCGGTCGCAGCAAGCCGAGGTTGTACGGTGTCGCGCCGTCGACGAGCAGGCCTTGCACTCGAGCGACCGTCGCACCGCCGACGACGGCGAGCACGAGGGCAGTACCGATCAGCAGCCGACGCGTGTTGACGAGGCACCCGATCAGCGCCGCGGCGACGCCAAGCGGAAATCCGCCAAAGCCGACACGCACGACCGTGATCGCGGAGGCGGATCGCAGTGCGATGTCCAGCGGCTGCGTGGCCGCAACGGGATCCCGCAAGTTCCGAATCGCGATCATCGTCATCACCACGGTCGCGCCGGCGAGCACGAGACGGTTGAACCAGATCACCGAGCGATCGAAGGTGCTCATCGGCGTCGCTCCATCGCGAACCGCCGGATTTCGTTGGCGACCAGGTCCGGGTCGTCACACATCGGAAAGTGATTCCCCTTCGGAACAACAACCTGGCGCACTTTGGGAAAAATTGCCTTCCACGTCGGCTGAAACCGCAGCGGATCGTTGCGCTCGCCGAAAATCGTCATCGCCGGCACGTGTCGGAGCGGCCCCATGAAGGCGGTCGAGAGCTGACCGTACAGGTCACTGTCGCGTGCGTCGCGCAAGTAGTCGTGGAACACGTTCATGCTCTTCTGGAAACCGGCCCGAAAGGCGTCGCGGCTGCGCTCGTCCAGGTGACGGCCAGTGCCGAACGTCGTCGCGGTCACGCGCGCGAGCGCGCCGGTCGCGAGGCTGAACTGCCGCATCGCGGGATTCCCCATGACGGCGAGCATCGCGCGGAACGCGCTGCCCGCCGGCCGCCATCCGAACGTGTTGACCGCAACGAGGCCCCGAATTCGGCGGGGATGGCGGGCGGCCACCGCAAACGCCGGCGGTCCGCCCGTGTCGTGGGCGACGACCGTGATGTCGGACAATTCGAGCGCCTCGATCGCCGCCGTCACGGCGCGTGCGGATCGAGCGAGCGTGGCATCCGACGGCGGGATCGATGCACTGGCACCGATGCCTGGCGGGTCGAGGGTGACGCAGTGAAACTCGTCTTTGAGACGCGCGATGACATCGCGCCAGACATAGAAACCGATGCCGGTGTAGAACAGCAGCGTGGGCCCGCGGCCGATCTCCGACACTGCCACCCACGAACGATCGACGATCAGCGAATTGATCGGCCACGGCCAGACGTCTGGCGGCAGCCACTCAGGACGCGGGATCAATTCGCTGATGAGGGCATCCGCCGGCATCACGCGCCTCCGAGAAGTTGAATCGCGCGCGTCCGGTTTCGGACCATGAGCGTCAGCAACAGCATCAACAAGAGACCGGATGGGAGTGTTTGCGGCCACTCTCCGTTCGCGACGTGCGTCCAGCACGCGCCGACCATGATCGTCGCGAGGATCGCGCCGCCGATCGGAATCGTCGCGGGCAGCGCGAGCAGTGCGCCGCCGATCACCTCGAAGGTGCCGACCAGAATCC
>DASREL010000097.1:0-11352 GCA_035652075.1 Vicinamibacterales bacterium | reverse complement strand
TGGCCGAAGCCCGCTTCGATCATCATCTGCTCGCAGTAGTGTGCCCAGCCTTCGACGAAAGAGGCCGGCGCGAACATGATGGACTTGCGCGCCTTCGACTCGACGCGACGCAGGTGCTGGTAGTGCAGGAAGTGCCCCGTGTAGACCTCGTGGATCGAGATCGACCAGAGCGTCGGGTAGTTGTAGTCGCGCAGGTGCTCGTCCTGCTTGTCG
Source organism: Vicinamibacterales bacterium (assembly GCA_035652075.1). Taxonomy (GTDB): domain Bacteria; phylum Acidobacteriota; class Vicinamibacteria; order Vicinamibacterales; family CAVVIG01; genus Gp6-AA45. The sequence goes on along the minus strand of DASREL010000097.1, from coordinate 11,139 downwards.
CTCGACCACGACGGATCGACGTCGGTGAGGTAGTAGTACGCGCGTGACGGCTTGGTCTCGAACGGACCGGGCGTCCACATGCTGGCAAAGGACCAGCGGTAGAACTCGGGCGTCGGCGCGACCGTGATGTTCTCGCCCTTCGGCAGCGTGATGATCGACTGCCGCTCGAGAAACGTCGCGAGCTCGGCGAGTTGATCGCGGCCGACGGTCACGAGTTCGCCGGCCTTGGGGTGCTCCGCTTTGGTCTTCTCCCACGTCGCCAGCGGATCGCCGCCGTTCATGCGTCCGGCGATCGTGCGGAAGGCCTCCTGCGCATTCTTCAGCTCGCGCATCGCGATTGCCAGGAGCCGCTCGATCGGCAGGGTCAAGCCCTCGTCGAGGCGCAGCTTCTGTTCGAACTTTTCGCGTCCGAGGCGGAACGTGCCGCGCGCCTTCGCGGAGACTTCCTGGTCCAGGAATTCGATGTACGCGCCGACGGCCTGTGACGCTTCGGCCTGCGCGTCAGCGAGGTCGCCGAGCAGATGCAGATCGTCGACATCACGAAACGCGCGCGGGAGGTCTTGGTCGATGAACTTCAAGGCGCCGCGCATCGTCTCGATGCCGACCTTGACGAAAATGCCGGGCGGGTCCTTGATGTTGTCGCGCGCGGCTTGAATCAGGCGCGGGGCCTGTCGCAGTTTCGACAGGGCGCGACGGGCGCGTTCCGTCGCCGGCGCATGAGAGAACAGGGCCTGGCCGGCGAGGCTCGATGCAAGCGTGTCGGCGTAATACTGAGGGTTGCGCTCCCACGTGCGCACGACTTCGAGATCGAACACGCGCGACTGGATCTGGTCGCGCAGCATGCGATGCTCGAGACGCTCGATCGGGTTCAGCGTCTCGCGATCGATCTCGTCGAGCCGGCGCAGGTAGCCGGTGAGCGCGTGGCCCTCGGCGTCGATCGCATGACGGCTCAGATCCTCGAGCAGATCGTCGTGCGCGTGCACGCCGTCCAGCGTCGCGTGCGTCGGATGCGTCTCGTGAAGGTAACCGAGTAGATCGTCGACAAAGTGCGGAAGGGGCTCAGAAGCAATCATGCGTATGTCTGCAAAACGTCAGTAGAGCGGCACATCCTCCTCGGCAGAGCTAGGCCTCTGCACGATCCGCCAATGGTACAATAAACGCGTCGGACTCATGGCCGGCACGTTGTTCGTCGTCGCGACACCGATCGGCAATCTCGACGACATCACTATTCGCGCGCTTCGGGTGCTGCGCGAAGTCGATCTCATCGCCGCGGAAGACACGCGGCACACGGCGCATCTCCTCCTGCGCCACGGGATCACCACCCCCACGACCAGCCTTCACGAGCACAACGAAGCAACAAAGGCGGGCGCCATCGTCGCGCGCCTGGTTGCGGGCGAGCGCGTGGCATTGGTGTCGGACGCGGGCACGCCCACCATCGCCGACCCTGGCGTCGGCCTCGTGCGGGCCGCGCTAGAGGCTGGTGTTCGTGTCGAACCAATCCCCGGACCCAACGCGGCCGTGGCCATGCTGTCCGCATCCGGTCTTTTGACCGATTCATTCACGTTCCTCGGATTCCCTCCAACTAAGCCATCTGCCAGAAAAAGATGGTTCTCTGTACTCGCTACAACTCCTGGAGTGGCAGTTTTCTACGAGTCGCCTCATCGCATCCGATCAACTATTGGTGAAATAACAGAAAAAATAGGGGACAAGTTCGGCGTCATCGGACGTGAGGTCACGAAGACACACGAACAATTGGTCAGAGGACCAATATCAACCCTTGTAAACAGTCTCGCCAGCGGCAAAGGTGAGTTCACGATTGCCGTTGAAATTGGTCATATAGCAGAATTTGAGATCGCTGGCCCGGCAGACTTGGCCAGATCCAGACGCAAAATGATTGCGACGCTCGCAGATGCGATGGGGCTGTCGGCAAACGACCTCTACGCGGCCGTCGAAAAGGTACGTAAATAGGTCTACAGACCAAATATTCGAGGGCCCTCACGCGGGCTACCTTGACCGGCAAAAACGCTTTCTGTTAACTTACCCGCCGCTTCCGGCGTCACTTCTCGCCCGCAGCGGCGTTTATGGCCAAGCAACGGCGGCCTCAGCCCCGACCCGCGAAAGCTTCTTCACCCAGCCAGCACGCTGCAGGTGCGTCGCTCGGTTCGGCTGAGCTGCGTCCGCGGTCGGCATCGCCTGCCACGCCAGAGCGCCGCTCGACGTATTTCGAGGCTGTGGCCATCTACGAGCGAGGCATGGCGGCGTTGCAGCGTCATGCGTACGATGAAGCGACGTCGCTCTTCGAGTCGGTGCTGCGGCAGTATCCCGACGAGAAGGAGCTCCTCGAGCGCGTTCGGCTGTACCTCAACATTTGCCAGCGGCAGGCGACGCCCAAAGAAATCTCTCCCCAAAGCATCGACGAACGGCTATACGCGGCAACCCTGGCGATCAACGGCGGCCACTACGATCAGGCCATCTCGCATCTTCGTCTCGTACGCGACGAGGATCCGGACAACGATCACGCGCTTTACATGCTGGCCGTCGCTCACGCGCAGCGGCGCGAGCACGCAGAAGCGGTCGCGCACCTCGAACGCGCGATCGCGCTGAACCCCGAAAACCGCTCGCTCGCGCGGACCGACCCCGATCTCGAACCGCTCAGAGACGACGATGCGTTTCGCGCGGCGCTTGAAGCACCGGCGGTCCCGCGGCCGGCCGCGGCGATCAAGAAACCGTTGAAGGCACGAACAGCGCGATAATTGCTACGTGGCCGAGACCCACGTCGTCGTCCTCGCCGCCGGCAAAGGGACGCGCATGAAATCGGTGCGTCCAAAAGTCCTGCACAACATCGCCGGCATCCCTCTGATTGAACACGTGCTGCACACGGCAGCCACCCTCGCGCCGGCGTCGACCACGGTCGTCGTCGGGCACCAGGCGGCGAATGTGGAACGCGCGCTCGCGCGGCAGAATGGGCTCACTTTTGTGGTGCAGGAACCACAACTTGGGACGGCGCATGCCCTGCTGACGGCCGAATCGGCGCTGACCGGCAAGGCAGGGACATTGATCCTGTTGTCCGGGGACGTCCCGCTGCTGTCAGCGCAAACGCTGAAAACACTGCGCGATCGGCACGAATCCACGCATGCCGCCGCCACTGTCGTCACTGCGGTCGTCGACGACCCGCATGGCTATGGCCGAATAGTCCGGGTCGGCGAGCAGATTGCACGTATTGTCGAGGAGAAGGACGCTACCTCGGCCGAACGGCAGATCCACGAGATCAACTCGGGGATTTACGCCTTTGCTCTCGAGGGGCTTTTCGACGCGGTTCGCAGCATCGCGGCCGAGAACGCGCAGCGCGAATATTACCTGCCGGATCTCGTCGCGATTTTTCAGAAGCGGGGCTCCTACGTGGGAACGGTGACGGTCGACAACGCCGACGAAATTCGAGGCATCAACAGCCGCAGCGAGCTTGCGTCGCTGACAAAGGTGGCGCGCGAGCAGAAGGCCGCGGCGCTCATGACCTCGGGCGTGACGATCGAAGATCCCGCCACCGCCTACATCGATCGCGATGTGGCGGTTGGAGCCGACACGATCATTCATCCCAACGTGACGCTCTCCGGCCAGACGACGATCGGCAGCGGCTGCGAGATCCACAGCGGCGTGCGCATCGTCGATTCGGTGATCGGCGATCACGTCGTGATCCTCGATCACTGTCTGATCACCAGCTCACGCGTCGACGCGCGTGCGAGCCTTGGCCCGTTCGCGCACCTGCGCAACGGCGCGGACGTCCGCGAGGGCGCGCACATCGGCAACTTCGTCGAGTTGAAGAAGACCGTGTTCGGCAAGGGCTCGAAAGCGGGGCACCTGGCGTATCTGGGCGACGCGACGGTCGGTGAGAAGGTCAACATCGGCGCCGGCACGATCACGTGCAATTACGACGGCGAGAAAAAGAATCAGACGGTCATCGAAGACGGCGCGTTCATCGGCAGCGATACGCAGCTCGTTGCGCCGGTGACCGTCGGTAAAGGCGCCTACGTGGGCAGCGGCGCGACCATCCGCGAGGATGTTCCTCCGGAATCGCTCGCGGTCTCGGCGGGCAAGCAGCGCAACATCGACGGCTGGGTAAAAAACAGGAAAAAGCGCGGAGGCTAGAGGCTGGGCTCTAGAGGCTTTGATTTATGTGCGGCATCATCGGGTACATCGGACCAAAAGACGTCGTCCCGGTTCTGATCGACGGACTGCGACGGCTTGAGTATCGTGGCTACGACTCGGCCGGCGTCGCCGTGGTGAAAGATGGCTGCGTCGATCTGCGGCGCAGCGCCGGCAAGCTCTCGAACCTCGAAAGCGTGATTCGGTTGTCGCCCATCACCGGCGAATACGGCGTGGGACACACGCGGTGGGCGACGCACGGACGCCCCACCGAAGAGAACGCGCATCCGCACCGCGACTGCACCGGCAAGATCGTCGTCGTCCACAACGGCATCATCGAGAACTACCTGGATCTGAAGCACGAACTGCAGCTGCAGGGGCACAAGTTCGTCACGGAAACTGACACGGAGATCGTCGCGCATCTCGTCGAGCGCGAGATGAAAGACGACGGGCTCGAGAACGCGGTCCGCCGCGCGCTCCTGCTGATGCGCGGACTGTTCGCGCTGGTGCTGATATCGGCCGACGATCCCGAAAAGATCGTCACGGTTCGCAACGGACCGCCGATCGTCGTCGGGCTCGGTGACGGCGAGTTCTTCGTCGCGTCCGATATCCCGGCCATCCTCAGCCACACGCGCGACGTCGTGTTCCTCGGCGACGAGGAAATGGCGATCATCACGAGGACCGGCGTCGAGTTCACCGATTTCTTCGGCCGCCCGGTCTCGAAGGCGACGCAGCGGGTCCTGTGGGATCCGATCATGGCGGAGAAGGCCGGCTACAAGCACTTCATGCTCAAGGAAATTTTCGAGCAGCCGACCGCCGCGCGCGAAACGATCCTCGGTCGCGTCTCGCAGGATACCGGCAAGGTCTTCCTCGAGGAGATGAAGATCAGCGACGAGACGCTCGCGGCCGTCGACCGCGTGACGATCCTCGCGTGCGGCACGTCCTGGCACGCGGGCCTCGTCGGCAAATTCATGATCGAGCAACTGGCTCGCGTCCACGTCGACGTCGACTACGGATCCGAATATCGGTATCGCAAACCGATCGTGTCGAACAAGACGCTGGCCGTAGTGATCACCCAATCAGGCGAGACGGCCGACACGCTGGCAGCGCTCCGCGAAGCAAAACACGAAGGCGCCAGCAGCATCGCCATCTGCAACGTCGTCGGCAGCATGGCCACGCGCGAAACCGACGGGACGATCTACACGCACGCCGGACCGGAAATCGGCGTCGCTTCGACCAAGGCGTTCACCTCACAGCTCGTGGCGCTGTATCTGCTCGCGCTACGGCTTGGCCAGGTGCGCGGTACGTTGTCGCCGGAGGCGTCGCGCCCGCACGTAGACGCCTTGCTGCAGCTGCCGCAATTCCTCGAGCAGGCGCTCAAAGTCGCCGACACGGTCGAAGAAGTCGCCGGCCGGTTCCACACACGGACCGACTTTTTGTACCTGGGACGCGGGATCAACTACCCGATTGCCCTCGAAGGCGCGCTGAAGCTGAAAGAAATCTCCTACATCCACGCCGAAGGCTACCCGGCCGGTGAGATGAAGCACGGGCCGATCGCGTTGATCGACGAACGCATGCCGGTCGTCGCGATTGCACCGGACGATTTCGTGTTCGAGAAGATGATTGGCAACATGCAAGAGGTGAAGGCGCGCGGTGGATCGGTCATCGCGTTGACGACGCGCAACGACAAACTGTCGGCGATCCTCGATCCGAAGAACGACTTCATCGTCGAATTGCCCAAAACGCCAGAGCTGCTGACGCCGATTGTCATGACGATCCCGCTGCAGCTGCTCGCGTACGACATCGCGGTTCGTCGCGGTTGCGACGTCGATCAACCTCGCAACCTCGCGAAGAGCGTCACGGTAGAATAGTGATGCTTGCAGTTCCTCGACACCCTCAATCCTGAACAACGCGAAGCGGTCCTGCAGATCGACGGACCGCTTCTCATTCTCGCCGGCGCCGGATCGGGCAAGACGCGCGTCATCACGAGCCGTATCGCGTACCTCGTCGGCGACGGCCACGCACAGCCGCACGAAATTCTCGCGGTCACGTTTACCAACAAAGCGGCGGAAGAGATGCGCGCGCGCGTCGAATCGCTGCTCGGTTCCGATTGCAGCCGGATGTGGGTGTCGACGTTCCACTCGCTGTGTGCGCGGCTGCTTCGTCGCGAAGCGCCCGCAATCGGCCTGTCGCGCGATTTCGTCATCTACGACTCGTCCGACCAGCTGACCGTGGTCAAACAGGCCCTGAAAGAGCTGCACATCGACGACAGCTTCGTCCAGCCGCGCGCGGCGCTGTCGCGCATCAGCCACGCGAAGAACCGCATGGAAGGTCCCGAAACGATTGCGGCGAACGCCGGCTGGAATCGCAAGGACGAGCAGATCGCCAAGATCTACGACTACTACCTGAAGGCGCTCAAGAACAGCAGCGCGCTCGACTTCGACGACCTGCTGTTGAAGACGGTCGAGGTGTTCGAGCAGTCAGAGAAGGTTCGAACGAAGTACGCACAGCAGTTCCGGTTTGTGATGGTCGACGAATACCAGGACACGAATCGGCCGCAGTACCTGCTGATTCGTCGTCTCGCCGAGATCCACCGCAACCTCGCGGTCGTCGGCGACCCGGATCAATCGATCTACAAATGGCGCGGCGCCGATCTGCGGAACATCCTCGACTTCGAGCACGACTTTCCCGAAGCGAAGACGGTCAAGCTCGAACGCAATTACCGCTCGACGCAGGTGATTCTCGACGCCGCGTCGGCTGTCATCAGCCAGAACCGCAACCGCAAAGACAAGCACCTCTGGACCGATCGCAAAGGCGGTCACCGGATCGTTTACTTCCGCGGCGGCGACGAGCTCGAAGAAGCGGATTTCATCACGCGGACCGCGCGGACGGCCCTGGCAGACGATGTCGATGCGACGGTGGCGGTTCTCTATCGCACGAACGCGCAGTCGAGAACGATCGAAGACGCGCTGATGCGCGAGGGGATCACCTACAAGATCGTCGGCGGCGTTCGATTCTACGAGCGCAAGGAAATCAAGGACGCGCTGGCGTATCTGCGGTTGATCATCAATCCGCACGACGATGTCAGCTTGCGGCGCGTCATCAATGTCCCGGCGCGCGGGATCGGCAAAGGCGTGATCGAAGCGGTCGAAAAGGTCGAACCGGGCGGAGACCTTCCGGACGATCTGCCCCTGCTCTCGGCGGGCCTGCAACCCACGCTCTCGGCCAACTCGATGTGGGCGCGCGTCGTCCGCGGCCTCGATATGCGCGCGTTCCCGAACCGCGCCGCGGCCTCGCTGGCGACGTTCCGCGATCTGATCGTCAACCTGACCGAGATGGCGCGGACTGAGCCGGTGTCGATCGCGCTCGGCAAGATGCTCGACCAGAGCGGCTATCTGCAGGATCTGCGCGAGGACCGAACCGAGGACGCCGAGAGCCGCATCGAGAACCTCGCCGAGCTCGTCTCGGCGGCACGCGAGTACGAAAGCCGCGAGCCTGAGCCGTCGCTCGGCGGGTTCGTCGACCGGCTCTCGCTGTTGTCGGACGCAGACGAGGAGGACGGCGCGAAAGACGCCCACGTCTGGATGATGACGCTGCACAGCGCTAAAGGTCTCGAGTTCCCGGTCGTCGTCCTCGCCGGTCTCGAGGAAGGATTGTTCCCCCATTCGCGGTCGAGCGAAGATGCAGAGGAGCTCGAAGAAGAACGCCGCCTCTGCTACGTCGGCATGACGCGCGCGCGTCAGCGATTGATTCTGACCGGCGCAGCGCGGCGCAGAATTTTCGGCGAGTATCAATCGAGCGAAGCATCGCGGTTCATCGACGAGGTGCCGTCGGAATTGGTGGAGCGTGTCGCGTCGTCGTATTCGTCGAGCGGGTTCGAACGCAACTATCAGAGCAACTTCTACGAGTTCCGGACGAATCCGTACGGGAAAGGGCGCCGCGGCCCGAACCGCGTGAGCGAAGAGACGCCGGCGTACACGTATGAAGACGAGGATCAATCGACCGGCATGGCGCTGCGCGCGGGGATGCGGGTACGCCATCCGCAGTTCGGCGTCGGCAACGTGATCAGCGTCGAACCGCTCGACGGCGACGCGAAACTGGTCGTGCGGTTCTCGGCCGTCGGCGTCAAGACGCTTCGAGCGAAGTACGCTCATTTACAACCGGCTTGACATTGCGGATTGGGGAATGCGGATTGCGGATTTATTCGACAATCAATCCGCAATCCGCAATCCGAGATCCGCAATGACGTGGCTTCTCGGTCGTAGCGCTCGCGCAACGCTGACCCGGGCCACGGTCATGGTCATCGTGGCGTACGTGCTTTTCGGTTTCTTTTTGCTGCCGGTACGGCTCTCCGGTATCAGCATGGAGCCGACGTATCGGGACGGTCAGATCAATTTTGCGAACCGCCTCGCGTACCTACGCCACGAGCCGGCGCGCGGCGACGTCGTTGCCATCCGCATGGCCGGTCCCAATGTCGTGTACGTGAAGCGCGTCGTCGCGTTGCCGGGCGAGCGCGTGGAGATTGCGATGGGTGTGGTCGTGGTCAACGGCCAGCCTCTTGTCGAACCGGCGGTCGTGAACCGGGCACCGTGGAACCTGCCGGCGGTGACCCTCGGCGCGCGGGAGTACTTCGTCATCGGCGACAATCGGGCGATGCGGATGGAAGACCATGATTTTGGCCGTGCCGATCGCGGCCGCATCATCGGTAAGATGCTGTTCTGATGAAATCGACTGGCACGGCTGCGGCATCCGTCCTCTTCGGCGCGCTGATCGCGTTCTTCGTCTACACCTGGTGGTTCAATCCGACCCGAGAGGTGCAGCGGCGGTTGAACGACATCGCCACGACATTGTCGGTTGCCGATAACGAACCGCCGTTGACACGCGTCGCGCGTGCGGCGCAGCTGAAGAAGTACCTCGCGGAGGATATCCGTCTGAAGAGCGGTACCAACGAATTGACCTCGCGCGATGCCATCGTCGGCGCCGTCGCCGCGTTTACGCCGCCGCCCGGCGGATGGAACGTGCAGTTCGTCGATGTGCAGGTTCGCGTCAACCACGACACCGGCGTCGACGCCGATGCGTATATGACGGTCGAAATCAACGGCCGCGATCAGCGAACCGGTCAGCCGACGGTTGACGGCCGCGAGGCGGCGGTGACGATGAAGAAGGTCAACGGCGAGTGGGTCGTGGCTACGGCTGAGACGAAGGAGACGTTACAGCGGTGACGATCCAGTGGCCGTCCGCCTCCTCGCTCATCGCCACTGTGTAGACGCGCTTCACGCGCTCGTGCGTCGGCAGCAAGACGTCGGCGTCAATCGTCACCCGCTTCGAGCGCCCCTGCCGATCCACCTCGCGAATCGCAAAGTCGAGCACCGACCCCTGCGTCAGCGGGTTGAACTCGGTCGTCGCGACGGCGTTCAACGCAGTCCGGTCGTGGAGACGTGATGCCGTAAAGAAGGTGGAGAGGAGTGGCTGCTCCGCGCTTCCGGCACAGCCAAGGGCGACGAGCGCCGCGACGAGGACGCAGTTCGAAGTTCTCAGTTCTTAGTTCTCAGTTCTCGGTTCAGCGTTCTCGTCTTCTTCCTTTTCCGCGAGCTTCGCGATCGAAACGACCTTGTCGCCGTCTTCGATGTCGATCAGCCGCACGCCTTGCGTGGCGCGGCCGATGACGCGGACGTCGTTGGTGGCCATGCGGAGAATCATGCCCTGCTGCGTGATCAGCAGCATTTCATCGCCTTCCTGGACGTAGGCCACCCCGACGACAGGGCCGTTGCGGTCGCTCGTGTCGATGTTGATGATGCCGACGCCGCCGCGCGACTGGACGCGGTACTCGTCGATATCGGTGCGCTTGCCGTACCCGTTTTCGGTGACCGTCAGGATCGATCCGCCGCCGCGCACGACTTCCATCGCGACGACGTAGTCCTCGTCGCGCAGCGAGATACCGCGGACGCCGTACGCGGACCGGCCCATCCCGCGGACATCGGTTTCTTCGAAACGGATCGACATGCCGTCGCGCGTGCCGATGAACACCTGCGCCGTGCCGTCGGTCACCTGCACGGTGATCACCGAATCGCCTTCTTCGACGCCCATCGCGATGATGCCGCCCGCGCGAGGATTGCTGAACGCCGACAGCGCAGTCTTCTTCACGATGCCCTTGCGCGTGCCCATGACGATGAACTTGTCGTCTTCGAATTCTTTGACGGTGAGCATCGCGGCGATCCGTTCGCCGTCTTCCATCGAGACGAGATTCGCGATCGACTTGCCTTTGCCGCCTGGGCCGACGTCGGGGATTTCATGGACCTTCAGCCAGTACGCGCGGCCGCGGTCGGAGAAGATCATGATGTAGGCGTGGGTCGACGCGACGAAGAGATGACTGACGAAATCTTCCTCGCGCGTCCGCATGCCGATGCGTCCCTTGCCGCCGCGGCGCTGGCTGCGGTACGTCGTGATGGCCGTGCGCTTGATGTAACCCGTATTACTGACCGAGATCGCCATGTCTTCTTCGGCAATCAGGTCTTCGATGCTGATCTCGCCGGTCTCGTCGATGATCTCGGTGCGCCGATCGTCGCCGTACTTCTCGCGGACGGCCTTCAGTTCGTCCACGATGATCTGCATCAGGAGGCGCTCGCTGGCGAGAATCGCCCGCAGCCGTTCGATCGTCTTCAGCAGTTCCGCCAACTCGTCGAGGATCTTCTGACGCTCGAGGCCGGTCAGCCGCTGCAGTTGCATGTCGAGGATCGCTTGCGCCTGGACCTGCGACAGGCCGAAGTTGGCCATCAAGCCGTCGCGTGCCTCGGGCGGCGTCTTCGAACTCCGGATCAGCGTGATGACCGCGTCGAGGTGATCGAGCGCGATCTTCAGCCCCTCGAGGATGTGATATCGCGCCTCGGCCTTCCGCAGCTCGTACTCGGTCCGGCGACGAACCACTTCGCGGCGAAAGTCGATGAAGCTCTCGACGAGCTCGAGCAGGTTCAGAACCTTCGGACGCCCGCCGACGATCGC
>DASREL010000096.1:0-5048 GCA_035652075.1 Vicinamibacterales bacterium | reverse complement strand
CGGTGGTGCCGCCGGTGCCACCCGTTCCGACCGTGCCGCCGCCGCCGCTGCCGAACGAACCGCCGGTGCTAGTCGTGCTGCCGCCGCCGATCAGGCCGCTCACGGACGGAGGATTGCTGCCGATCAAGATCGCCGGGCTCGTGGTGGTGGTCGTCGTCGGCGCGTGTGTGATGACGCTCGCCACCACTGTTGCTGGCGCGTGCGGCAGCGGTGTCGTGGTCGTGGTCGGCGTCGGCGTCGTGGTCGACGTCGGAGGATGTGGCGACGCATGTGGGGCGTGCGGCGGTTTTGGCGGCGCAGGCGTCCGCGGCGCGCCGGCCGAATGCGACGGGGCGGTGCCCGTGCGAGTGCTCGGCGTCGCCTCGTGGTGTCGCGCGAGGCCCATCAAACGCCACAGGCTGCTGAGCGACACATCCGCGTCGCTGCCTGTCGCCATCGCCCCTTGGAGCGAATCGGGCGCAAATCCATGATCGACCGATCGTCCGTCGGTCAACTTGCCTGCGGTACCGGTGACGTACCCGGTCCGGGGCTCAGCCGCGGGATTGTAGGCGGCGACGTCACGTCGTCCAGTGGCGGCTGTCAGGCCCAACGGCACTGATGAGTTGTTTCGATCGTCAGGATGGCCGAAGACGGCTCGGCCGCGCTCGAGAAAGGATTCCACAGGCGCCCAGCGGTCCAGGCGCATGGCGGTCGCCGCACCGGCGATTGCGAGGACGCCGACGGTCAACACCAGGCCGCGTCGAACATACGAATGGATCACGGTCGTTCTCCCTCGCACCGCCGAGTGCAGACGAGTTGCCATTTTTCGACGCCCGGAATTCCGAACGATTTCGTTGATTGGGAAATCCGGTGGCGCCCGGATGAGTAGCGGCTTACCTAAAAACTGAAGAAGAACAGCAGATCGATGCCGGCGCGCTCGACCCGACGGAACGGGGAGCGCGCTTCGAGCGATTGCGCGTCGGAGAACGTGGCGCGAAGTCTGAGAATCCGCGAGAGGTAGTACTCGACCGTCGCTTCGTCGTACGCCTCCTGACCGAACTGCCGGCTGAACTGCGCGACGAGGCCAGGCGCCAGCTCCTGCCCGATCGTGACGCGCGGGCCGCTGTTGACGAGGTCGGCGCTCGGCTCGATGTCGAGCACCTGCAATCCAATCTCCTGCTGAATGGCCGACATGATCGGCGCGGCGAGGAATCCTGCTGCCAGTGTGCCTGCACGGACCACGAGCTCCTGCTGTTGGGAAGGGGAGAGCTCGTTCGTCGACGTGTTGAACACGATGAGCGACAGGATGTCGCTCGAGTCGAGCGGCGGGACACTGGACAGCTGCAGTTCGGGTTGGTGCAGCGAACCGGCGATGGTCACGCGGGTCTCGACGGCCGCGATCGTCCGCGTGACTGTGACGTAGACATCGGGATTCAAATCGCCGCGGAAGTTGATCGAACTCTCCGACTCGACGACCTGGAACCGCCGGCCCTGGAAGGTATACGCGCCGCTGACCGAATCGAGCGAGCCGGTGATCGATAGCGCGCCGGCGGGACCTTTGTAGAGATACAGGTCGCCGCCGACACGCATGTTGATGTCGCCGAGACCGATCGGCGTGCCTTGTGAGATCTGGACGTTGTTGCCGACGAGGCGGAGCGACTCGGGCACGTGCAGGCTGACGTCGAGGAACAGCCGATCCCACGGGTTCAGCGCCGCGACCGCATCGAGCGCCGCAATCTCGGTGGGCGTCGTCGCATACGGTTGGAAGATCGTGCGAGCGAGCACCTCGTCGACGCGCAGGTCGCCGCCGTTGATCGAGATGTCGCCGGTGACGGTCGGCTGCTCGAAGCGCCCCCGGAAGCTGAGCGTCGCGTCGACGTCGATGTGACCCAGTTCGTTGCGGATGACCTCGAAGTGCTTCGCCGTGGCATCCAGCTCGAGCTCGCCGACGCGAAGTTCGTGCGTGCCGAGACTGCCGTGCACATCCAGCGGATGCCCGCCGTTGTCCTCGACGTGCAGCGCCTCCACGGTGATGCGGTCGCGAGCCAGCCGCATCGCCACGCTCGCGTTCTTGTATTTCGATCCGCTGCTCTCGACCTGAAACGCCGCGTTCGCCACCGACACCGATCCGTCGAGATGGGGGTCGTGGCCGGTTCCGACGACGTGCACGTCCAGCCGCGCGGTTCCGCTGACCGCATTGACGACCGTCGTGACGCCTTCGACGAGCCCGAGGTCGACGGATGTCGAACGGACAGTGAGGTCGATCGGCTGATCGCGCGCGTCTGTGTCGAAGAGCGCCAGCGGGATCGATCCCACGGCGGTTACCGTCACGCCCGGCGCCTGATCCAGACGGATGTCGACCGTGGCCATCTGGTTGACGTACTCCAGCGTGACGGCGAGTTTCTGGTAGGAGACGCGCTCGATCCGACCCGCGGTGATCGTCGCCGTGCCGCTGACGATCGGCAGATCGCGGGTGCCGCGCATGGTGATGTCCGCGTCCAGCACGCCGCCGAAGCGCGCTGGCCGGAGCGCCCCCTGAAGCGATTCGAGGTAGACGTGCGAGACGGTCACCTTCACCGCTCCGGATCCGTCGGTGCGCCACGAACCCGATAGCCCGATCCGTCCATCGCCGCCGGCGGTCGTGAGGAACGACATCGGCGTGAAGTCGATCGCGCGCGCGCTCCACTTCACGTGCGGTGGCGTGTCGCCGGAGGCCAGACGCCAAGGCGACGGCCCAAGGGTGACGGTCAGGTCGGAGATCGCGAGGTCGGTGACGTCAGGCTGCGATTGATCGATGGCGACTGTCCCGGTGAGATGCCCTTGGCGCGTTTCGGTTTGCGAAACAGCGAAGTCGAAGTGCAGCGAGGGTGCGTCGTAGGTGGCGACACCGGTGGCCTGGCGAATCGTATTGCCGAAGATTGTCAGAAACTCGCCGTTGGTTTTGATCTCGCCGCGCCTGCCGGTGAAGTCGTACGTGCCGGTCAGCGTGAGCGCCTGCACGTCGAACGCATCGAGGTCGCTGGCCGTGGCTTCGCCAACCAGATGCAGATCATCGAAGAGGCCGCTCGCATGACCCTTCGTCGCGATAAGCCCGGCGAGGTCGCGTCCTGTGATTGCCTTCAGCTGCGCGAGATCGAGCCGGGCGGCGTCGAACGAGAAGTCGGTCGATGGCGGCTCGGTCAGCGTGATGGTGCCCCTCCCAGTGCCGTCGACGGCCGGTCCATGCAGGTCGAGCTGCGCGATCGACAGCGTGCCGCCGCGCAAGGTCGCCTCGACGGCACCGTGATCGATCGCCACGTCATGCAGCTGCGAGCCGGCCAACCGCAGTCGGCCGTTCACGTCGTAGTCGTCGAGCGTCAACTTCTCAGCGGTCAGCAAGTGTCGCACCGTCGCGTGTGCGGTCGCCGTGCCCGTCAACGATGCGGCAAACCGCGAATCACTGAACGCGATTGCCGGGTCGACGCCGGTCAGCGATCCGTCGTAGCTCGCGTCGAGATCGCCATGCTCGAGCGTCATCGTTACGTTCGCGTCACGAAACTCGCCGTGGAACATCGAGGCACGCCTCAGCCGCCCGTCGGCGGTCAGTGCGAGACTCGCGGCCGCGCTGCCGCGCCCGTCGACGCGGAAGTGTCCGCTGATGGTGCCGGCATACCGCGGGTCGCGCATCCAGGCGATGTCCAGACCCTCGCCGAACGCGCGCATGTTGACGCCGTCGATCTCGCCGTCGCCGGTGTAGTGGATCGGTTGCTGCGAGGTGTCGATGCTGCCGGCCATTCCGGCGCCAATGCGCGCGCCAAGAAACTCCGACGCGGCGAACGTGGCTGTGCCCGCGATGAACGGATGACTGAACGTGCCGGTGACGTCGTAATCGAACGCGAGCACGCTCTCGACGTGCGGCACCGGCAGGGCCTTCGGCACGCGGCGGAGGTCGACCGCCGTCGTCGTGCCGGCGAACCGATACGGGAACGGCTCCTCGATGCCGATCGATCCGTTGGTCACCGATACGTGTGCGTCATACGCGACCGCCGTGGCCGACGCGATCTCGACCGCTCGTTCGGTAATCCGGCCGCGCGCCTTCAGGTTGTCCGCGGCGTAGTTCATGTACATCGCGTGCGGACCGTCGAAGCTATACGAGCCGCGAGGGAAGTGCTGCCCGAGGCCAAGAGCGAGATCGAACGTCACGCGCCCGGTGACGTCCGAGGGGCGATCCGGCCGATTGAGCCAGTGACCGAGTTCGAGCGTCTCGACGTCGACCGTGCCGGCGCCGTGCCATCCCGGCACCGATGTGTCGAGCGTCACGTGACCGCGGATCCCGCCGCCCGTACCAGCGACGCGCAGTTCGGCGCCGAGCGCGTGCGTCGAGCCTCTTAGCGACGTGTCGAACGCCGCCTCGACCGCGATGTTCTTGAGCCCGTGCAGGACGCCGGCCCATTCCTGAAATGCGAAACGCGCCGCTGTCACCTGCAGATCGAACTCGGTGGGATCTTTTTCGCTGTTGATCACTCCCTGCATTCGAAAGTCGGACCGCGGCGTGACCACGTGAAAGCGATCGAAGAACCATCCGGTCGGACCGCGTCCGAAGACGCCGGTGACATTCGTGGCCGACAGCTCCGGCTTGGTACCGAGCCAGGAGATCTTCTGAAACGTGAGCTGCCACCGAACGGGGTAGTACGCAAACGCGAGCGACGCGTTGAGCTTGTCGAAGTCCGTAGGGACGTGCGCCGCGCCGAAATCGAGCGGCGCGTTCATCGTGACATGTCCGTCGACGACCTCGATCGCCTGCACTTCGATCGGGCGGCCTGGCCCGCGCCGTTCTTGTTCTTTGCTCTCGCGCTTGACCAGTGCGCCGAGATCCCACCGGCCATCGGCCTGCTTGCTGCCGATGACGCGCGGCCGGACGATTCGCACGCGACGGATGACGACGCCGGGCTGGAGCAGCTCGCGGATGCTGTAGCTGACGATGATCTCGTCGATCGCGATCAGGGTCCTGCCGTCCCGCGACAGCCGGACGTCGCCGAGCTCAATGCCGCGAAAGAGCGATCCGCCGAGCGAGCCGATGTCGAGTGTCG
>DASREL010000095.1:0-10599 GCA_035652075.1 Vicinamibacterales bacterium | reverse complement strand
TTTGAACCTCTTGAACCCTTTGAACCTCTTGAACCCCTTGAACCGATGACGATCATCGACCGCGTCTTTAGACAAACGGACGTGCCAGCGGTGGCGCGGTCGTACGCGCGTGACACCGTCACGCTTGGATGGGAACATCGCACCCACGTGCACGGACGGCGCGTGACCGACGGCGGCGTCGAGTTCGGCACGTCGCTGCCGCGCGGGACCGTGCTGCGCGCCGGCGATCAGCTGATCCTCGACGCCGAGCGTACGATTGTGACCGTGGTCGAAAAAGCCGAACCGGTGTTCGTCATCGAGCCGGCGACGCCGCACGAATGGGGATTGTTCGCGTATCACATCGGCAACCGCCACCAGCCGATGATGATCGCGAACGGATCGATCGTGTGCCCCGACGTGCCGGGCGTCGAGCCGTTGTTGCAGCAGCATCACATGCCGTACACGCGCGCGACGCTGCCGTTCACGCCCGTCGCGACGACCGTGGGACATCAGCATTGACGATCGAGCCGCTGCCGTTCCGTTCGCCGCTGACCGCATACGAACAACAAGCTGCCGATTTGCTCAGCGCATTTCATGCGGGCGACGAGGGCGCCGTCACGGTCGTGGGGAACCGACATCCGAGGTTTCTTCGCGACGATGTGCCGTGGGCGCCGAAGCGGCTGACGCGCGAGCAGGTGCAGCAGGCGCCGTTCGACGAGTTCGACGCACGGCTCACGCTCGCGCGCTGGTACGACTTCCAGGACTGGCGCTGGCTGCGCACCTGGGTCCTCGCCGTGCAGGACGAAACGTCCCCGGTCGGCCGATTCGAATCAGCCGTCGAAGCGATCGTCACCGGCGATATCGCGACGTTGACATCGCTGCTGCAGGCGCATCCGGATCTCGTTCGCGCGCGGTCGACACGCGTGAACAGTTTCGACCCGCCAATGCATCGCGCGACGCTGCTGCACTACATCGCCGCGAACGGCGTCGAAACCTATCGACAGAAGACACCCCCGAATGACGTCGCGATTGCGCGCGTGCTGCTCGACGCGGGCGCCGACGTCGATGCATTCGCGGACATGTACGGCGGTCCGTGCACGACGATGTCGATGCTCGTGTCGAGCACGCCGCCGAACGAAGCGGGACTCCAGGTCGCGCTCGCCGAGACCCTGCTCGACTACGGCGCCGCGATCGATGGCCATCACACGGGCACGTGGAACAACCCGCTGATGACCGCACTCGTGTTCGGCTTCGTCGACACCGCGCAGATGCTCGCGCGTCGCGGCGCACGCGTCGACACCGTCGCAGCGGCCGCAGGCCTCGGCCGCATCGACGACGTGCGACGCCTGCTGCCGAGTGCCGGCGGCGATGACCGGCATCGCGCGCTCGCGCTCGCCGCGTTGCTCGGACACGCGGACGTGGTAGGCGTGCTGCTCGACGCGGGCGAGGATCCGAGTCGGTTCAATCCGCAAAATCTCCACGCGCACGGCACGCCGCTGCATCATGCCGCGTGCCGCGGACATCTCGCCGTCGTCCGACTGCTCGTCGAGCGCGGTGCGCGCCTCGATGTCAAGGACACGCTCTGGGAGAGCACGCCGCTCGGCTGGGCCGAGTATTGCGGCAAGCCGGAAGTCGCCGAGTACCTGCGGTCGCAGACGCCGCGGCTATAATTCGCGCATCATGCGACGGTATCTCATTTCATTCGCAGCGGCTGCCGCCTGCGCCGCGACACTCCACTCCCAGACGCCAATCGATTGGAAGGCGCTCGAGCCGGAAACACTGCGGCACTTTCAGGCGCTGGTCAAGATCGACACGACCAGCCCGCCTGGCAACGAGACCCGCGCGGTCGACTACCTCAAGCAGGTGCTCGACAAAGAAGGCATTCCGTATCAGGTCTTCGCGAAAGACACCACTCGCGCGAACCTCGTGGTCCGCATCAAAGGGAACGGGAAGAAAAAGCCGATCCTGGTGATGGGCCACACCGACGTCGTCAGCGTCGATCCGAAGAAGTGGGTCGATCACGGTCCGTTCAGTGCGGACATGGCGGGCGGCTACATCTACGGCCGCGGCACCATCGACGACAAAGACAACCTCACCGCCGGTTTGATGCTCGTGCTGCTGTTGCATCGGACGCATCCTGCGCTCGATCGCGATGTGATCTTTCTGGCCGAATCGGGAGAAGAAGGCGCGCCGGATGTCGGGGCGCAGTTCATGGTCGATCAGCACTTCGACGCGATCGATGCCGAGTACTGCCTCGCCGAAGGCGGCGGCGTCACGCGGCGCGGTGGCAAGTACGTGAAAGGCGACACGAGCACGACTGAGAAGGAACCGCGACCGGTCGAACTGATTTCGCGCGGGCCCGCGGGACACGGGTCGATCCCTCGCGACGCGAACGCGGTCGCTCACCTGACGCACGCCGTCGACAAGGTCGTCGCCTGGACGCCGGAACTGCGCATCAACGAAACGACCGGATCGTATTTCCGCAAGCTGGCGGCGTCGGCCGCGACGCCGGAGGCGGCGCAACGCTATCGCGATCTGATCAGTCCGGATCCGAAGAAGTCGAAGCCGGCTGCGGAGTGGATGCTGCACAACGAGCCGGAACACTGGTCGATGACGCACACGTCGCTCGTCCCGACGATCATCACGGCCGGGTATCGCTACAACGTCATCCCGTCGGAAGCGAAAGCGACGTTCGACGTGCGCCTGCATCCGGACGAGGATCAGGCAAAGTTTCTCGATCAGATCCGGAGTGTCATCAACGATCCGACGATCGAAGTCCGCTGGGCGCGCGACCCCTATCGTCCCGCCGGTGCGTCACGTCTCGACACCGAGCTGTACAAAGCGCTCGAATCCGAGATGAAGGCGCAGTACGGCGTCGACCTGTATCCGACGATGAGCACTGGCGCGAGCGATAAGGCGCAGATCCGATCGAAAGGTGTGCAGTGCTATGGCGTCGGACCGGCGATCGACAACGAGGACGGCGCGAAGGGGTACGGCGCGCACAGCGATCAGGAGCGCATTCTCGAAGCGGAACTCCATCGCTTCGTGAAGTTCCAGTACGACCTCGTGATGGACGTGGCGCGCGCGCGGTAGGGAACCGCGCTATTGCTGCCGGAGCGTCGCCGCCCAGTTGAGCACGATCTGCGCGGTTTGCGGCACCGCGTTTTCGACCGGGGTGTTCAAGAGGAATCGCTGCGCGTCGCGATCGATCGCGTAGCGATACACCTGCGGCTGACCGTGCACGAGCGCGCGCTGAAACAGTTTGACCGGCGTCCCGACTTCGAGCGTTGCGCCTTTCGGTTCGACGCTCACGCTGTAAAACGTGTCGCCAGCCGTGTCGTAGACAATCTCGCGGCCATCGGCGCGCCAGAGCGGCGCCTGGCCTCCCGCTGTTGAAATCTGCCAGCGTCCGCCCGTTGCCGGAACCGGCTGGACGTAAATCTCGTTGCGGTGCGACTCGTTCGACGTATAGGCGATCCACTTCCCGTCGGGCGACACCCGAGCCAACTGCACCGCTGTGCCCTGCTGCGCCTCGAGAAACGGCGTCATTTGTCCCGCATGCGCCGGATCGGCGATCGCGATGGCGGTGCCATTGCTGCTTCGCGAGAAGAGGCTGATGACCATACGGCCATCTCTCGACCAGTCGGTGGGGACAACGTGATGTTCCCTGTCCTCGGGAAACGCCTCGTCTCGGCCCGCGCCGCTCGCGAGTTTGGTCTTCAGTTGATACACGCCAGACTCGGCAAGCGCCGAATAGGCGATTTTCGTGCCGTCGGGCGACCAGACCGGCGCCGCTTCCAAGCGCTCGCCGAACGTCAGACGCGACGCCGCGCCCCGTTTGACGTCATACACCCAGATGTTCGTGGTCGATTTGCTGCCGGATTTCGATGTGACGGCCGCGGCGACCCGAGACGCATCGGGCGCGAGCGCGAGGTCGCCGAATACCGCAGGTTCGCCGACGGCGCCGACTTCTTGTCCGGCGCGGTTCGTCCACAGCAATCGGCCTTTCGATTCGGCCGCCTGCGCGATGTAGGCGAGGTCGCCCGCCTGCGAGAGCGAAAAATCGACGAGGCCCAGGCTGCCAATCTCGATCTTGTCGGTCACCGGAAAGGGATCGCCGGTGAACGTGCGTGTCTTCGTCGAGAACGGCCGCGCGATCATCGTGTTCTGGCTGACGTAGACCATATACCCCGATGCGTATTCGACGCGTGACTGCAGATCGCCGAGCAGGGTCGAGCCCTCTTCGTCGAGCGCGCCGACGCGCATCGAGATCGGACCTTCGGGACTGTTGCCCGAGAACACGAAGTGTTTGCCGTCGGGCAGGAAGTACGGCCACGCGACGCCGACCTCCTTGCGCGACGGGTCGGCCTTCATCGCAATCGATTCGGGACCGCCGCTCGCGGACACGCGCCAGATCGGATCGGTCGGACGGCCGTCGAACAGAATCACGTTCTGGCTGCCCCACGTTCCATCGGCGCCGCCGGCGTGTGTGGCGATGAGCTGCGGCGGACCGCCCGCGATCGCCACCTTCTTCAACTGCGCGCCGGCGAAAAACGCCAGGTACTTGCTGTCCGGCGACCAGAACGGACGCCGCGTCCCCTCGGTCCCATCGAGCTCGCGCACGTCGAACGAATCGATGCTGCGAATCCAGATAGAGACGCGATTGCGCGCCGCCGCTACGCCGACGAAGGCGATCGTGCGGCCGTCCGGCGACAGGCGCGGGAACGACAGCACGACGCCCGGCGGCGAGACGACCGTGAAGCGAATCGGCTGCGGCGCAGGATCGGTGTGCAACGCGATCCGCGCGGCCGCTGCGATCGCCGCGAGTGCAAACACAGCGGCGAGCGCCCACGCCATCCGCTCGCGCGATTTGCGATGCGCGACGACCGGCGCCGGCGCGCCGATCTGCGATCCGCCTTCCGCAATCCATCGCAGCTGCGTCGCGACGTCGTGCGCCGTCTGCCATCGGTCGTCGGGATCTTTCGCCAGACAGATGCGGACGAGCCGCTCCAGCGCCGGCGGCGTCATCGGCGCGAGCGACGCGATCGGCGCGGGGCTGGCGTTGATGATCGACGCAATCAGGCTTGCCTGACTCTTGCCGTCGAACGCCTTGCGCCCGGTGACCATCTCGTACATCAGCGCGCCGAACGCGAAGATGTCGGTGCGCGCGTCGGCGTCCATGCCCTCGAGCTGCTCGGGCGACATGTACTGAAACGTCCCGAGGATCGTGCCGTCGGCCGTCAGCGATTTCTCGACCGTCGGCATGATCGTCATGCCCGACGCGGCCTGCGCGACGCCCACCTTCGCGAGACCGAAGTCGAGGAGCTTCGCGCCCTGGCGTGTGAGGACGACGTTCGCCGGCTTGAGGTCGCGATGGACGATGCCCTGGCGGTGCGCGCGATTCAAGGCGTCGGCGATCTCGATCCCGATCTTGAGCGCCTGGTCGAGCGGCAGCGGACCTTTCGTCAACCGCTGCTGCAGCGATTCGCCGTCGAGGAGTTCCATGACGAGATAGTCGATCCCGTCCTGGTGGCCGACGTCGTACACCGTGCAGATGTTCGGGTGGTTGAGCGACGAGACGGTCCGCGCTTCGCGCTCGAACCGCTCGCGCCGTTCGGGATCCGCGGACAGAGCCGGGGGCAGGATTTTGACGGCGACGTCGCGATTGAGCCGCGCGTCGCGCGCCTTGTAGACCTCGCCCATGCCACCGGCGCCGATGGGCGAGAGGATTTCGTACGGGCCGAGCCGAGTTCCTGACGAGATGGACAAGGTGCGGAATTATACTGCCCGCATGAAACGCATCACCCTCATCCTCGTCGGCGTTCTCGCGGCGGTCGTCTATCCCCAGGCGCAAGATCGGAGTTGGCGTCCCACGATCGTGGCGCAGCACGGCATGGTGGCCTCCGGACATCCGCTCGCATCCGAAGCCGGGATGCGGATTCTCAAGGCCGGCGGCAACGCGATCGACGCGGCGATCGCGACATGGGCGGTGCAGGGCGAAGTCGAGCCGGGCATGACGGGTCTCGGCGCCGACATGTTCATCCTCTACTACGAGGCGAAAACCGGAACCGTGAAGTTCATCAACGGGACCGCGTACGCGCCGCAAGCGGCGACGATCGATTTCTACAAATCGAAAGGCGGTATTCCCGACGAAGGGCCGCTGTCGAGTTCCGTTCCCGGCGCCGTCGGCGGCGCCGCGTACGCCGTACGGAAATACGGGACGAAGCCGCTGTCCGAGATCCTCGCGCCGGCCATCGAAATTGCGGACGAGGGATTTCCGGTCACCGAGTCGCTCGCGAACGGCATCCGAAGCTCGCGCGCGAAGCTCGCGAAATTCCCCTCGTCCACGAAGATCTATTTCAAGGACGGCGAGCCGCTGCGGATGGGCGACGTGATCAAGAACCCGGATCTCGGCAAGACGCTCCGTGCGATCGCTGCCGGCGGCGCCGAACCGTTTTATCGCGGCGCGATCGCGAAGAACACGGCCGCGTTCTGGAAAGCGAACGGCGGGATCATCTCGGAGTCGGACCTCGCCGACTATCAGCCGTACGAAGACACGCCGGTCCACGTGAACTATCGCGGGACCGAGGTGTACGAGTGCCCGCCGAACTCGCAAGGGTTCGTGATGCTCGAAGCGCTGAACATCCTCGAGGGCTACGACCTGAAGGCGATGGGACGCAACAGCGTGCCGTATCTGCATGCGGTGACCGAAGCACTGAAGCTGTCGTTCGCCGATCGCAACGCCTACGTCGGCGATCCGAAGTTCGTGCCGAACATCCCGATGGCGCAGCTGCTGTCGAAGGAGTACGCGACCGCTCGACGCACGCAGATCGATCCGAACCGGGCGATCGTCGGCGAGCCGGCCCCCGGCGATCCGCGCGGCATGCGCGCGACGACCGCGCAACACGCGTACGCGTCACCGCGGCCGACGCCAACCGAGGTCCACGCGTTCGACCCTGATGAGATCCTGAACCTGACGACCTATCTTGCCGTCGTCGACAAGGATCACAACATGGTGTCGATCACGTCGAGCCTGCTCAGCGGCTTCGGCAGCGGCGTCGTCGTCGAGGGCGGCGGCTTCGTGATGAACGACCGCATGCGCTATTTCTATCTCGATCCGAAAGACGTCAACTCGCTGCAGCCGCGGAAGCGCACGCGGCAGACGATCAACCCGGCGATGGCGTTGAAGAACGGCAAGCCGTGGATCACGTTCGGGACACCGGGCTCGGACACGCAGCCGCAAACGCAGCTGCAGTTCTTCCTCAACGTCGCGGAGTTCGGATTGAACGTACAGGAAGCGCTCGAGCAGCCGACCGTCATCAGCAACAGCTTCCGTGATTCGTATCAACCGCACGATGTGAAAGGGAAGCTGCTGACGCCGGCGATGCTGCCACAGGCGGTCAAGGACGGTCTCGCGGCGAAAGGACATCAGCTCGACATCCGTGATGTGAAAGGCGTCGGGTCGGTGAAAGCGATCCTGATCGATCCGCGGACAGGCGTGCTGATGGGCGGCGTCAGTCCGACCGGCGATTCGTACGTGATGGCCTGGTAATGCAGTCGCCAGTCACCAGTCTCCAGTCACCAGTCGGCGGTCTGCTGTCAGCAGTCGCAGTCGTCGTTCTGATGGCGCCGCAGCCATCAGACAGCTATCGGCGCGTCATGATCCCGATGCGGGACGGCGTGAAGCTCGAGACGGTCATCATCCGTCCGCCTGACGTGTCCGGTCCGCTGCCGATTTTGTTTCGTCGCACGCCGTACGGCGTTCCCGCGAACGCGAACATGCTCCAGAGCGCCGCGCTCAAAGACTTCGTCAAAGACGGCTACATCTTCGTCGTCCAGAACCTGCGCGGGCGATTCGGATCGGAAGGGACGTTCGGCCTCACGTCGCAGGCGAACCTGAAGGATCCGAAAGCCACGAGCGAAACGACCGACGCGTACGACTCGATCGACTGGCTCGTCAAGAACGTGCCGAACAACAACGGCAAGATCGGCATCTACGGCGTGTCGTACGACGGTCTGACCGCGGCGATGACGCTGCTGCAGCCGCATCCGGCGTTGAAGGCGGTGTCCGAGCAGGCGTCGCCGGTCGACCAGTGGATGAACGACGACATGCATCGCTTCGGCGCGTTGCGCGAGAGCTACGCGTTCGAGTACTCGGTCTACGA
The DNA here is from genome assembly GCA_035652075.1 of Vicinamibacterales bacterium. Classification (GTDB taxonomy): domain Bacteria; phylum Acidobacteriota; class Vicinamibacteria; order Vicinamibacterales; family CAVVIG01; genus Gp6-AA45. The sequence continues at coordinate 2,455 of DASREL010000095.1, read as the reverse complement.
GCAGGCCGACAAGAACGCGAACACGCACTTTGCGTTTGAAACGTACGACAGCTACTCGTGGTACCTGAATCTCGGTCCGCTCTCGAACGTCAACGGCAAATATCTCTTCGGCAAGATTCCATTCTGGAACTCCATCGTCGAGCATCCTGATTACGACGACTTCTGGAAGAGCGAAGCGTGGGTGAATCAACTGCACAGCGCGAGCGTGCCGAACCTGAACGTCGCGGGATTCTGGGATCAGGAAGATCCGTGGGGACCGTGGCAGATCTACAAGCACTCGGAAGAAAGCGATCCGAACCACGTCAACCTGATGGTCGCCGGCCCGTGGTATCACGGCCAGTGGCACGGGAAGGCGGACGCGATCGGCGCGATCGGATTCGGCGGTCACGACACGGCGTCGGAATTCCGCGAGCGCATCGAAGCGCCGTGGTTCCGCTATTGGCTGCACGGCAAAGGCGAGAAGTTTCCGTGGAAGGCGTCGACGTTCCAGACGGGATCGAACACGTGGCACACGTATCCGTCGTGGCCGCCGCGATCGACGCCGACGAACATCTACCTGCAGCCGAACGGCACGCTGACGTTCGACGCCCCGACGTCCGCTGACGCGTCCGTTCAATACATTTCCGATCCGGCGAACCCGGTGCCGTACCGCCAGCGGCCGATCTCACCGACGTATCCGGAAGGCGATTGGCGCCGCTGGGAAGTGGCGGATCAGCGTTTCGCGGACAATCGACCGGACGTCGCGAGATGGGTGAGCGCACCGCTCGACCGCGACCTCACCGTCACCGGCGACATCGCCGCGACGATCTTCGCGTCAACCACCGGCACCGACAGCGACGTCGTCGTCAAGCTGATCGACGTGTATCCAGAAAACGCGGATCCATTGCCGTGGAATCCGGACGCGGGTCCGCAGCCGGGCGAGTACGCGAAAACGTTGAATGGATACGAGCTGCCGATCGCGATGGAAGTCCGACGCGGCCGCTACAACAAGAGCTACGAGCATCCGGAACCGCTCGTCGCGAACCAGCCGACGGAGTTTCAGATCCCGCTTCGCAGCCACGACCATGTGTTCCTGAAAGGACACCGGATCATGGTGCAGGTGCAGTCAACGTGGTTCCCGCTGATCGATCGCAATCCGCAGAAGTTCGTCCCGAACATCTATCAGGCAAGGGCAGAAGACTTCATCACCGCCACGCAGCGCGTCTACACGTCACGCACGCGCGCATCGCACATCGTTTTACCGGTTGTCAGATAAAAGCAACCACGGAAGTCACAGAACGCACAGAAAATCTGATCAGCTGTTTCCGTGCGTTCCGTGCGTTCTGTGGTTGCATCGTCATCTTCGCGAGCCTGGCAACGGCTGCAGGATCGCGTTCGCGAGAGCGCCGCTGAACTCAGTCATCTCACCGGCTTTCTTGCCGGGCGCCGGCAGCAGCCGCGCGGCGAGCGGTTTGTTCCACTTGAACGCGAGCGTCGCCATGTCGCCGACGATCGACGCGATCGTCGCTTCGCTCGTGTCGCCCGGTAGCGGCACCGTGTCCACGCCGCCGGCGCACACGGCCGAGTACGCGAGGATCGAGTCGAGGTTGTAGGTGGCCTCGGTCCAGCGTTTGGTCAGCACGGGATCCTCGAGCACCGGAATCATCAAACCCGAATAACCCGTTTGTTTGACGGCGACAGCTTTGACGGCGCGCGTGATCACTGCTGACGCGGTTTCCGTCCCCGGCGATCCGAATGAACCGCCGATGAAGGATTCGATCGCCGTCCCGATCGAGTTCTGTCCCCCTGGCGCTGGTGTGGGATCGATGCCGGCGTACGTCCAGCCGCTGCCTTCGGCGGCTTTCATCGCCGCCATTTCGACGGCGCGATCGTGGAGTGTGAGCGCGGCGGTCAGCGCTTTTTCGGCCGCCGCTGGATCGTGCTCGCGCGCGAAGACGTCCATGACGACGTTCGCGGCCTCGAGGCCGATCGCGAAGCTGCGCGTGCCGCCGCCTGGATGCCACGCGCCGGGGTAGAACGGACCGTACGGCTTCAGCATCGCCGTCGCGCCGAAGTTGAAGTTGCCCTGGCCGTGCGCGCTTCGCTCGCCGACGGCCTTCATGATCCGCGCCGCCTGCCGCACAGACTTCCAATGAATCCCATCGTCTCCCGCGACGATGAGGTTCGCGTTCAGCCGATTGCCCGGTTCCGACAGCATGTCGATCGCGAGATCGACGGCGCTCGTGTCATCGGTGTCCTTGACCATCGCCGGTCCGGCGTTACCGGCGAACCGCAACTTGGCGGCAAGGTCGCTGATGTTCTTCAACAGCGCGAGGGCGTCCGCGTGACTCATCCCGCGCGTGAATTCCGGAAACGGCTGCGTCGAAATGCGAATGCCGGCGACGTCATATCCTGCCGCTTTCACCGCGTCGCGGACGCGACTGAGAAACGTCACCGTCTCTTCGATCTGCGACGC
>DASREL010000094.1:0-14111 GCA_035652075.1 Vicinamibacterales bacterium | reverse complement strand
CGCGATGGGCGGCCGAACCTCGCTCCTCACCATCACGCATTCGGACGAACTTGCCCTTGCCGAGGTGCTGATTCTCGGCGGCTAACGCAACGCGCGTTGTCATTTTCTCGAGCTCGCGAGGCCGACGCGACACGCGTCTGGCGCGGCGGCGAGACCAACGTGCGCGGCGTCAACAACTTGCGCCGCCATCGCGATCGCGCGGCGCCGCGGCACTCCGCTTGATCTACCACGCCACGTCTCGAAAGGAGCCTGTCGTGACGATCAAGATCACGCCGAATGACAAAGGGATTCCCGCGGGAAAACTCGCCGACGCCGAGCTGCACTTCGCGGAAGGCGACGGCGCGCTCGCCGGCCTCAAACTCGTGGGCTTTGCGATCTGGGAGCGGCGTGGCGGCAACGGCCGCAACGTCACCTTTCCCGCCCGGCAATATGCGGTCAATGGCGAGCGCCGTAATTTCGCTTTGCTCAGACCGATTGTCGACACCACCTCGCAGAACAAACTGCGCGAATTGATTCTCGAGGCGATGCAGGAGTTCGAAGAACGCGCGGCGGTCGCGTCGTAGACGCGGCCTCGCGGCGGTGCGTAGGCCGGGTCCTTTCAGATCGATGGCGGGCCGTAGGCCGGGTCGTTTCGGACCCGGCGCGTTTACTGAATCACCGGCAACAGCCGTGCGTTTTCCTGCGCGCGCTTCGGCGGCAGCGTCCACTCGGCGCGGAGCGACTTGTCGAACTCGGCGTGGAAGAAGCTCGATTTCATGCCGCCGTCGATGATGTCCCACGGCAGCATCGCGTCGTTCGTGCGATCGCGAAAGATGAAGAAGTCGCCGTCGACGCCCGCTTCGGCGACCGCGGCGCGCCAGTTCTGGCCGTTGCGTTCGGCAGCTTCGATCGCCGGCGCGACGCGGCGATCGCCGAGGGAAAGCAGCGCCTGATAGTACGAATGGCGCTCGGATTTGATGTTGAAGAACACGTTGTCGATGTCGGCCAGCAGCGAGCGGAGCCGCTTGATCTTCTGGTCGATCAGCTTGTCCTGTTCCATCGGGAGCCACTGATATGCGGTGCCAGGCTTCGGGACCAGCGGGTTCACGCTGCCGACGATGCGGCCGACGTGGCCTTTGGGTCGGGCGTACTTCAGCATTCGATCGCGTAGCTGCAGCGCCTGATCGCGGATCGCAACCAGGTCCTCGTCAGTTTCCGTCGGGAGACCGATCATGTAGTACAGCTTCAAATTCTCGATGCCGCTTGCAAAAATCAGATCCGCGCGATCCAGGATCTCGTCGTTCGTGACGGTCTTGTTGATCACGCGGCGCAAGCGATCCGATCCGGTCTCCGGTGCGATCGTGATCGTCCGCTCCCCGCTCGCCCGCAGGACGCGAACGATCGGCTCGGTGAGATCGTCGAGTCGTAGGGACGCCGGGCTGATGCCGTATCCCATCTCGTGCAAGCGCGCGAGGATGCGATCGATCTCGGGATGGTCGCACAACGCGATCGAAACGAGACCGGCGCGGCTTGCGTAGGGCCGCGCGGCTTCAGCGAGCTGCAGGATGCGATCCGCGGGGAAGGCGCGGACGGGCAGGTAGTTGTAGCCCGCCCAGCAGAAACGACACAGGTTCGCGCACCCGCGGACAACCTCGACGAGGAATCGCGATCCGAACTCGGTATCGGGCGTGAAGATGCTCGTCACCGGCGGATCGACGGCATCGGTGGTTTTCAGCGCCGCTTTGCGGACCGGCAGCGGTGCGTTCTCCGCCGCGGTGTAGCCGGCGAGTGTGCCGTCTGGCGCGTATTGCGGTTCGTAGAACGACGGCACGTAAAAGCCGCGTTCGGCGGCCAGCAGGCGCAGGAGATCGGCGCGGTCGGTCGCGGCGCTGAATGCGTGGCGCAGTCCCGGCACGAGGGTTTCGCCTTCGCCCGCGGCGATCACGTCGGCGAACGGCGCGAGCGGTTCGGGATTGACGAAGGTGACCGCACCGCCGATGACGATCAACGGGTGTCGTTCGTTGCGTTCGCGCGCATAGCGCGGGATCCCGGCGAGGCGTAGCAACGTGAGGACATTGACGTAGTCCCACTCGAACGAAACCGAGAAGGCGATGACGTCGAACTCGCCGACGGGGGTCTGCGACTCGAGCGTCAGCAGCGGCGCCTTGGAGTTGCTCAGCTCGGCGAGCTCCTGCTTCGGCGGCAGGAAGAACCGCTCGCAGACGATGTCGTCTTCGGCGTTGAACAATCGGTAGACCGTCTGGAAGCCGAGGTTCGACATCCCGACCCAGTACGTGTTCGGGAACGCCAGGGCGATGCGCAGACGATCGCCGTGCGGCTTGGTGATGTAGCCGACTTCTTTGGCGAGGGTGTGACGTGCGCGTTCGCGTTCGGACCAGGAATTCATGGACGGGTGTTGTCGAGCGTCACTTGATACTCACTCGGCGGCGCTCTCGAGTGCCGTGGATCTACCTACTCTACCATCGGCACTCGCACCCGGCCATGGACCTTACCCGTCTTGCCGCCGCAAGAAGGCGGGAACGTCGAATGTCGAGCTCAGGTCGAAGTCCGGGTCGACGTTCAGCTTGAGGTCGAGCTCGGTAAGCGAATTGTCCTGCGCCACGAACGCCGGTTCCTCGACGGCTGTGGCCGCTGATATCGCGGACGCTGTCGGCTCGGCCGCTTCCGTCGGGAGCGATGGCGCCGATGGTGGCGCGGTGACCGCCGGCACGCTCATAACGGGCGGTGGCATCGCTGCGCCGCCGCCACCCGCCGCTGCCATCGGCATCTCGAGCAACGGTCGGCGCGCGATCGTCAGCCGTGACGTTGCGACAGCCGGCACGGCGACATCGGGCCGCCGGGCGTCCGTGTAGATCGACATGTCGACCGGTGTGGCCGCCGCGGACCCCATCGGCCGCACCGCCGCCGGTCCCCCAAAGCCGGTCGCGATCACCGTGATCTTGACCTTCCCCTTCAACGCCGGATCCACCACAGCGCCGAAGATGATGTTCGCGTCTTCATCCGCCGCTTCCTGCACGATCGACGAGGCTTCGCTGACTTCGACGAGCGAGAGATCGGGTCCGCCGGTGACGTTGATGATCACGCCGCGCGCACCGTTGACCGACGCGCCTTCGAGCAGCGGGCTCGAGATCGCCCGGCGCGCCGCTTCCATCGCGCGGTCCTGTCCATCTGCGAGGCCGGTCCCCATCATCGCGAGGCCCATGCCCGCCATGATCGTTTTCACGTCCGCAAAATCGAGGTTGATCAGACCCGGCACGAGGATCAAGTCCGAGATGCCCTGAATCGCCTGCCGCAGCACATCGTCCGCCGTGGCGAACGCGTCGGTGAGCGGTGTCTGGCGATCGATGATCGTCAACAGCCGTTCGTTCGGGATCGTGATGATCGTGTCGACGCAGTCGCGCAGCGCTTCGAGGCCGCGTTCGGCCTGGACCTGACGTTTCTTCCCTTCGAACTTGAACGGCTTCGTGACCACCGCGACGGTCAGCGCGCCGAGTTCGCTCGCGAGGCTCGCAATCACCGGCGCAGCGCCGGTGCCCGTGCCGCCGCCGAGGCCGGTGGTGACGAAGATCATGTCGGCGCCGTCGAGCGCCTGGATGATCTTCTCGGTGTCTTCGAGCGCCGCTTGCCGGCCGACGTTCGGATCGGCGCCGGCGCCGAGTCCTTTCGTCAGCTTGCTGCCGATCTGCAGCTTCACCGGCGCGGGGCTGTGGTGCAGCGCCTGCCGATCGGTGTTGGCGACAATGAACTCGACGCCGTCAAGGCCGACCTGCACCATGCGGTTGACGGCGTTGCTGCCGCCGCCGCCGACGCCGATGACTTTGATGCGTGCGCCGGAGCTGCCCTCCTCGTCGAGTCGCAGCCGTAACCGCTTGGCGTCTTTCATGTCGTCGTCTGTCATCAGCCTCTCCCGTAGGCCGGGTCTTCAGACCCCGGCTAAAAGAATTCCTTGAACAACCCGCGCAACCGTCCGGCGACGCGCACGAGTGCGCCGGCCCCGACCGGCGCGCGAGCCAGTTCTCCCACCGCATTGCGATAGCCGTAGAGCACGAGACCGACGCCGGTCGCGAACGTTGGACTGTTCACGTGATCGGCGAGTCCACCGACCCCGCCGGGGCACCCGCGGCGGATCGGCAGGTCGAAAATCTGCTCGGCGATTTCAGGCATCCCGTCGAGGATCGCGCCGCCGCCGGTCAGCACGATGCCGGAGTTCAGCGATTTCTCGTAGCCGGCGCGACGAATCTCGTCCCACACGAGATGAAAGATCTCCTCGGCGCGCGGCTGCAGGATTTCGGAGAGGATGCGGCGCGCCATCACGCGCGGCTTGCGGCCGCCGACGCTGGCAACTTCCATCGTCTCGTCTTCGTCGACCATCGCCGATAGTGCGCAGCCGCACTTGCGTTTCACCTTTTCCGCGTCCGGTACCGGCGTCCGCAGTCCGACCGCGATGTCGTTCGTGAAGTGATCGCCGCCGACGCCGACGACGGCGGTGTGCCACAAGCTGCCGCGCTCGTAGATCGCGATGTCGGTCGTGCCGCCGCCGATGTCGACGAGCGCGACGCCGAGCTCCTTCTCGTCCTCGGTCAGCACCGACTCGCTCGCGGCGAGCTGCTCGACGACCGTCTCGGCCACATTGACGCCGGCGCGGTTCACGCACGCGACGATGTTCTGTGTCGAGCTCTGGCTGCCGGTGATGATGTGGACGTTGACCTCGAGCCGCGCGCCCGTCATGCCGACCGGCGCGCCGATGCCGTCCTGCTCGTCGACGACGAAATCCTGCGGCAGCACGTGAAGGATTTCTCGTCCGGTCGGCAGCGACACGGCTTTCGCCGCGTCGATCGCGCGACGGACGTCCTCGCGCGTGATCTCGCGGTTCTTGCCGGCGACGGCGATGACGCCGCGACTATTGAACCCCTTGATGTGCGGCCCCGACAGCGCGAGGTGGACCGAGTCGATTTCGACGCCGGCCATCAGTTCGGCCTCTTCGATCGCTTTCTTGATCGAGTCGACCGCCGCCTCGAGGTTGACCACGACGCCGCGGCGGATGCCGCGCGATTCGGCGACGCCGATGCCGACGACATCGACGCCCTCGGCGTCGAGCATTTCGCCGACGACGGCGGTCACCTTCGAAGTGCCGACGTCCAATCCGACCAGATACCGTTCTTTACGTGCCACAGGGTCTCCATGGCGGGTCCGAAAAGACCCGCCCTACTTCTTCTTCCGATCCGGTTTCGGTCTCTCTACCTTCGTCGGCTTGACGTAGATGCGATCGTCAAACCGCAGATCGACGTAATCGATGTCGGCGACGCGTTCGCGGAGCGCCGCCGACAACCCGACGTACGATTCGAGACGCGACGCGAACTGGTCGTCGCCAAGCTCGAGGACCGCAGGGTCGCCCGCGAGGATCACCGACGCGTTGTGCAGATCGCTGACGTCGATCTGCGAGATCCGTTTCGCCAGGCTTGGTTTCGACTTCGCCGCCGCGATGACCCGCGCGGCGAGCTCCGCCCGCGACTCGTCGACCATCGAGTCGCCCTGTCCCGCGAGGCCGTCGATGATCGGCAGATCGAGATCGGCGTACTGCGGTCCGAACTGGTCGATGATGACGCCGCGATCGTCGACGAGGTACAGCTCGCCGTTGACGCGGCCGACGCCGATCGGCGCCTTCTCGAGCACGGCGACCTCGATCGTCGACGGCAGCGAGCGGCGCAGCGCCGCGTCGCGCACCCACGGCGACGCCAGCAGCCGCTTGCGCCACGCATCCAGGTCCGCGAACAGCACGCTCTCGCCGCGGAGCCCGCTCAACACGGCGATCACCTCGCCCTTCGATAACCGCTCGTTGCCGGTGACGACAATGCGATCGACTTTGAGGACGTTCGCCTGCAGCAAGACAAGCGTCCCGCGATACAACACGACGCCGGTCGCGACAGCAGCGGTGAGCCCGATGACGGCCGGCTTGATGAACGCGCGCCAGCCGATCCGGCGGCGCGCCGGCTTCACGTGCGCGCGGCGAAAGCGCTTGTCGGCGGCAACCGCAGCAACGGGACTCATCGCTGCAATGCCTCCAGCAAGCGGTCGGGCACGGTGCCGATCGATCCGGCGCCAAGCGTGATCACGACGTCACCGGGCTTCGCGATCTTCGCGACCGCGTCGACGACGTCGTCCAGGCGCGGCACCACGTCGACCGGAACGCTGACGCTCGCGCGAACGGCCTGTGCGAGCGCGTCGAGCGTGACGCCGGGAATCGGGTCTTCGCTCGCGGCGTAGATGTCGGTCAGCACGATGTGGTCGGCCTGTGCGAGCGACGGACCGAAATCCTTCATCAGCGCCTGCGTCCGCGTGTAGCGGTGCGGCTGGAACGCGACGATCACACGCCGGTCCAGGGTCCGCGCCGCGGCGAGGACCGCCGCGATCTCCGTCGGGTGATGGCCGTAGTCGTCCACGATCAGGATGCCGTTCGGTTCGCCCTTCACGTCAAAACGGCGCTCGGCGCCGCGGAAATCGCGTAAACCGCTGGCGATCTGCTCGAACGTGAGCCCGAGCTCGAGGCCGACCGCAACGGTGGCCAGCGCGTTCTGCAGGTTGTGCCGCCCCGGCACGGCGAGATCGATGTGGCCGAGCGTCCGGCCGCGAAAACTGACGTGCGCGCGCGCGCTGAGCGGACCGAGCTCCACGTCGCGCGCCGTCAAATCGGCCGTGGGCGTCTCGAGGCCATACGTCGTCACGCGCCGCGTCATGCGCGGCAGGATCGCCGCCAGATTCGGATCGTCGGCACACGCGACCACGCCGCCGTAGAACGGCACCTTGTTGGCAAAGTCGACGAAGGCCTGCTGCAGGTCCTCGAAGCTGCCGTAGTTTACGAGATGCTCGTGGTCGATGTTCGTAATCACCGCAATCGTCGGAAACAATTTCAAAAACGAGCGGTCGCTTTCGTCCGCTTCCGCCACCATCAGCTCGCCACGGCCGAGCCGCGCGTTGCTGCCGAACGCGCTCAGCCGCCCGCCGATCACCGCCGTCGGATCGAGCCCCGCGCGTTCGAGCACGAGCGCGATCATCGACGTCGTGGTCGTCTTGCCGTGCGCGCCGGCGACCGCGATCGCAAATCGCAACCGCATCAGCTCGGCCAGCATCTCGGCGCGCGGAATCACTGGAATCTGCCGCCGCGCCGCTTCGCGCACTTCCGGGTTCGCCGGTTTCACCGCCGACGACACCACGACGACGTCGGTGTCGCCGACGTTCGCCGCGTCGTGCCCGTACGCGATCCGAATCCCCAACTTCTCGAGGCGCGTCGTCACGGCGGATGTCTTCTCGTCCGATCCGCTGACGCCGTACCCGAGGTTCGCCAGCAGCTCGGCGATGCCGCTCATGCCGATGCCGCCGATCCCGATGAAGTGGATACGTCGCGTTTTACCCAGCATGTCGCGCAGGCCTTTAGGCCTGCCTCGCCAGTTCCAACGCTCTATCCACAATCACCTTTGCGGCATCCGGCCGCGCCATCGATCGCGCGGCCGACGCCATTCGCGACCGCCGCTCGCCGTCAGCCACCAGCGAGAGAATCCTCGCCGCGAGCGTCGGGCCGTTCATGTCGCGCTGCAGCAATACGTCTGCTGCGCCGTTTGCCGCCAGCGCTTCGGCGTTCTTGCGCTGGTGATCGTCGGTCGCGGTCGGCAGCGGGATCAGAATCGCCGCCTTCCCCGCCGCCGTAATCTCCGCCAGCGTTGTCGCGCCGGCGCGGCAGACGACTACGTCTGCTTCCCCGAGTTGCCGTCCCATGTCGTAGAGGAACGGTTCGACGACGGCCGGAAGCCCCGCGTTTTGATAGGCGGTTCGCACCATCTCCACATCTCGTTCTCCCGTCTGGTGCGTGAGACGTAGATGCGGACGACCGGCCGCCAACTCCGCCGCTGCCTCCACCATGGCCACGTTGATGGCGTGCGCGCCCTGAGAGCCGCCAAAAACTAAAACCCGTGTCGTGGACGTCTGGTCACCAAGCGCCGACTCCTGTAAAGGTCCGGCCGTCGCGAGAAACTCCGGCCGTACCGGGTTGCCGCTCACGAACGCTTTCGATCCAAAGAACGCCGCCGTCGAGTCGAATGTCACCGCCGCCGCTTTGACGAATCGCGCGAGCAGCCGATTCGTGAGCCCGGGCACCGCGTTCTGCTCGAGCACCATCGTCGGCACGCCTCGCAGCGCGGCGACGAGGACGACAGGTCCGGAGCTGTACCCGCCGACGCCGATCACGAGATCCGGTTTCCGCATCGCCACGATGCGCGACGCGTCGATGACTCCGAGCGGCACCATCAGCGCACCGCGCGCGCGATCGACGATCGACTTCCCCTTCAGCCCGGCGCTGCGGAGCAGGTCCAGCGCAAAGCCTTCGCGCGGCACGACGCGCGATTCGATCCCACGGGCCGTTCCCGCGAACGAGATCTGCGCGTCGGGCTGACGTGCGAGCAACTCGCGTGCGACCGCGATCCCCGGATAGAGGTGACCGCCCGTGCCGCCGCCCGCGATAACCACGCGCACTCATGCCTCGCTGGACGACGCGTGCTGCGACACGTTGAGCAAAATGCCCATTCCCACCAGGTTGATCACGAGTGACGATCCGCCGTTGCTGACGAACGGCAACGGGATGCCTTTCGTCGGCATCAACCCGAGCACGACGCTGATGTTGATCAACGCCTGCACCGCCACCATCGTCGTCAGGCCAAGGGCGAGGAACGCGCCAAACGTATCCGGCGCGCGCAGCGACACGCGTATCCCGCGCCACGTGACGACCACAAAACACAAGAGCACCGCCGTGGCGCCGATGAGGCCGAGTTCTTCGGCGATCACCGAGTAAATGAAATCGGTGTGCGGCTCGGGCAGGTAGAACAGCTTCTGCACGCCGTTCATCAGCCCGCGTCCCCAGACGCCGCCGGTGCCGACCGCGATCAGCGATTGGATGATCTGAAATCCAGCGCCCAGTGGATCACGCCACGGGTCGAGAAACGTCAACACGCGCTGGCGGCGATACGCGGTTCCCATCACGAGGAAATAGATCGCCGGTAACGCGGCCAGCAACGCGCCGAGGATGTAGCGATAGTCCAGGCCCGCCGCGAACACCATGACGGTCGCGATGAGCACGAGCGACATCGACGTGCCGAAGTCGGGCTCCAGCAGAATCAGCGCCACGAGGCAGACGACGACGATCGCGATCGGCATCAACGCGTATTGGATCTCGTTGATGCGGTGCATGCGCCGTTCGAGCAGCGCGGCGATGAAGAAGATCGCCGCGAGCTTCGCCAGCTCCGACGGCTGCACGCCGATACCCGCAATCCCGAACCACCGCCTCGCGTTGTTCACCGCCGGCATGAACAGCACGGCGACGAGCGCGAAGCCCACCACGGCGAGACACGTCCAGATGAACACCGGCTCGCGATACGTGCGGTAGTCGATGCGCATGACGACGCCCAGCATCGCCAGTCCGAGCACCGACCACATCGTCTGCCTGACGAGAAAGAAGGTCGCCTTGCCGTAGCGCTCGAGCGCCATCGGCGCCGACGCGCTGTAGACCATGACGACGCTCAGCCCAACGAGCAGGATCGTCGTGATGAACAGCACCTTGTCGGATTTGAGTTTCCTAGCCATGGTTACTGCCGGGCCTAAAGACCCGGCCTACATCCCCCGAAACATTGTCCGGACTAAGATCGCCGTGAGCGGTCAGCAGTCATCAGTCGGCGGGGTTGAGGCACCAGCTTCCCAGTCCGGGGCGGACTGGGTTCCCAGCAGCCAATCCTCCACCGCGCACCGACCGATGACTGCTCACAGCTCACGAAGCAGTTCTCAGTTCTCAGTTCTCAGTTTCAGGACCTCCTCCTTGAACATCCGCCCGCGTTCCGCGTAGTCGTGGAACATGTCGAAGCTCGCGCACGCGGGCGCGAGCAATACCACACCGTTCGGTCTCGCTAACTCGTGTGCAGCGGCAATCGCGTCCGCGAACGTCGCCGCCTCGTGCACCGGCACGGCGCCGTCGAGCGCCTCGCGGAACAACGGCTTCGACTCGCCGATTGCCACCACCGCTTTCGCGCGCGCTTTGAGCGGCGCGCGCAACAGACGCAGGTCGCCGCCCTTGAAGCGCCCGCCCATGATCGGCACGAGATCGCGGTCGAAGCTCTCGATCGAATGGAGCGCCGCGTCGATGTTGGTCGCTTTCGAGTCGTTAACGAATCGCACGCCGCCGATGTCGGCGACCAGTTCCATCGCGTGCTCGAGACCGCGGAACGTTTCGACCGCGGCGGTCATCGCCGCCGACGTGACGCCGGCGAGCAGACCGACGGTCGCCGCCGCCATCACGTCGTTGACGAGATGCGGGCCGAGGAGGTGAATGGCGTCGACCGGGACCAACTGCCGTTCGCCGCGTGACGACTTGTCGGCGATCCAGCCGCGCTCGAGGACAGTTCCCTCGCTGATCGGTCCGTGCAGCGCGAATAGTCGTTTCCGCGCGCGCGCGTTCGCCGCCATCGCCAGCACGGACGGATCGTCGGCGTTGATGACCGCCCAGTCCTCGCTGCTCTGGTTCTCGAAGATGCGCGCCTTCGCCGCGGCGTACGACTCGACGTTCGGATGCCGGTCGAGATGGTCGGGCGAGAAGTTCAGCATCACCGCAATCCAGGGGTGGAACGTCTCGATCTGTTCGAGCTGGAAACTGCTCGTCTCGACCACGTGGAACGTGTCCGGCGTCGATTCGGGCACCTGTGCGCTCAGCGGCTGACCGATGTTTCCGCCGACCGTCACCTTCAACCCGGCGCGCTCGAGAATTCGTCCCGTGAGCGCCGTCGTCGTCGACTTCCCTTTCGTGCCGGTGATGGCGATCACGCGTCCCTGCAGCCAGCGATACGCGAGCTCGATCTCGGCGATCACGGGGATGCCCTGCCGCCGGGCAGCCTGGACGAACGGCTGCTCTGGCGGCACGCCGGGGCTGAGCACGATCAGATCGGCGGCGCTGAACGTCGCTTCCTGGTGTCCGCCCATTTCGAGCGCGACGCCGAGGCGCTCGAGCGGTGCGGCTTCGGGCACACTCGTGCGCGTATCGGTCAACGTGACCGAAGCTCCGCGGTTGGCGAGCAGTTCCGCCGCGGCGATTCCGCTGCGCGCTGCACCGACGACCGTCACGCGTTTCCGATTCACCGAGAACGTCATCGCAGTTTCAAGGTCGCCAGAGACAACAATCCGAAAATGATCCCGAGGATCACGAAGCGCGTGATGACCTTGGGCTCGCTCCATCCGCTCAGCTCGAAGTGGTGATGCAGCGGCGACATCTTGAACAGCCGCTGACCGCCGGTCGCTTTGAAGTACGCGACCTGCAGAATCACCGACAGCCCTTCCATCACGAAGATGCCGCCGACGATCGGCAGCAACAGCTCTTGCTTGATCAGGATGGCCATCGTCGCGAGCGCGGCGCCCAGCGCCAGCGATCCGACATCCCCCATGAAGATTTCGGCGGGGTACGAGTTGTACCAAAGGAATCCGAGCGACGCGCCGACGAGCGACCCGCCAAACACCGTGAGCTCGGCAGCCGGCGCAAAGCGAACCAACGACAAGTAATCGGCGAACACGCGATGGCCGGTGACGTACGCGAGCGCGGTGTACGCGGTCGCGGCGATCGCAAACGTGCTGATCGCCAGGCCGTCCAGGCCGTCGGTCAGGTTCACCGTGTTCGACGCCGCCACCAGCACGAACACGGCGAACGGCAGATACAGCCAACCAAGATCCGGAATCAGGCGCTTGAAGAAGGGAAAAATCAGGCGCGTGCTGTACAGGTTCTCGTGCGCCAACACCAGCAGGACCGCGCCGACAGCGATCCCGACGAGAACCTGATAGGCCATTTTGTAGCGCGGCAGCAGTCCGTGATGCGACCGGCGCACGATCTTCAAATAGTCGTCGGCGAATCCGATCGCGCCGTAGGCCGTTGTCGTCAGCACCGCGATCCAGACATAGACGTTCGTCAGATCCGCCCAGAGCAACGTCGGCACGAGCGCCGCCGTCAGGATCAGCAGTCCGCCCATCGTCGGCGTGCCGGCCTTCGGCTTGTGCGACTGCGGCCCTTCCGTCCGGATCACCTGGCCGATCTGGAACTCGCGGAGCTTGCGGATCAACCACGGGCCGAGCAGGAGGCTGATCGCCAATGCCGACAAGCTCGCGGCAGCAGTGCGGAACGTGATGTACCGCGTCACGTTGAGCACGGAGATCTGCGTGCGCAGCGGCGACAGCAGGTGATACAGCATCAGCCACGCTCCGCCTTCAGTCGTTCGACGACGCGGTCGGTCTTCACGCCACGCGAGCCCTTGACGAGCACAAGATCGCCTGGCCGCACGACCGCGACCGCGCGATCGGCTGCTTCGTCGCTCGTGGCGAAGTGCGCAACGGCGTCGCGCGCAAGGCCAGCGCGCACGGCCGCGTCAGCCAGTGCTTCCGCCGGCGCGCCGCCGACCGTCAGCAGCGTGTCAACCTTCGCGTGCGCCGCCGCGCGCCCGACATCTTCATGCAAGCCAATCGAGTGGTCGCCCAACTCGAGCATCTCGCCGATGACAGCGATGCGACGCGCCGCCGGCGTGCGGACGAGTACCTCGATCGCGCGTTTCGTCGCGGTCGGGTTCGCGTTGTAGCTGTCGTCGACGATGGTGACACCGCTCGACAGCTTGATCACTTCGCCGCGGTGCGCGGCGGGCCGGAGCGTGCGCGCGCGTTCCGCAATCGCGTCGAGCGGCACGTTGAAGTGCAACGCGACCGCGGTCGCTGCGAGGATGTTCGCGAGGTTCGTGCGGCCGACGAGCGGCGTCTCGATGGTGATCTCGCCGCGCGGCGTCGATACACGCGCGCGCGTGCCTTCCACTCCGCGATCGACGACGTCGTGCGCGCGGACATCAGCGTCCCGATCGATGCCGAACGTCACCGTCCGTCCGCGGAACCGCGGCAGGCGCGCGACGATCAGATCGTCATCGGCGTTCGCGACAAGCACCGTCGGCGCGGATGCGCCCTCGAAGATTTCCGCCTTGGCGTCGGCAATCGCGTCCTTCGACGCAAAGAACCCGAGATGCGCCTCGCCCACGTTCGTCCAGACACGAACCTCCGGCTCGGCGACACCGACCAGCGTCCTGATTTCCCCGGCGTGATTCATCCCCAGTTCGACGACGGCGATCTCCGGCCGCTGCGTGAGCTCGATGAGCGACAGCGGCAACCCGATGTGATTGTTCAAATTCCCGCGGTTGCGGATCACCCGATACCGCGCCGCGAGAAACTCGCTCGTAATCTCTTTCGTCGTGGTCTTCCCGGCGCTGCCGGTGATCGCCACGACTTTCGTTCCCGACTCGCGCCGGATTGCGCGCGCGAGTGACTGCAACGCCAGCGTCGTGTCGTCGACGGCGATGACTGATGTAGGGCGGGTCTTCAGACCCGCCGGCTCGCCGGCTCCAAAGACCCGGCCTACAACGACGCCCGCCGCTCCGGCCGCAATCGCTTGCTCGACGAACGCCGCGCCGTCGAAACGCTCTCCGTGAATCGCGACGAACAGCTCGCCCGGCTTCAGCGTCCGCGTGTCGATCGAAACGCCGGAGAACACCGTTCCACCCTCGCCCGCGACCAACGTGCCTTGCATCGCCGCCGCGACCCTTGCGGCGGTCAACCGGATCTCGGTCACACCACGCCCGTGCGACGCTTCGTCAGCGCGTCGCGCGCGACGGCGACGTCGTCAAACGGCAGCGTCTTGTCACCAATGACCTGGTATTTCTCGTGACCCTTGCCCGCGATCAGCACGAGATCGCCGGGCCGCGCGAGTTCGACGGCTCGCGTGATCGCCGCGCGCCGGTCGGCGATCGTCAAGATGCGCTGGCCGGCGTCCTTCTTCGTGTCCGCGGTTATGCCGCGCTGGATTTCTTCGATGATGCGATTCGGATCCTCGCTGCGCGGGTTGTCCGAGGTGATCACGATGAGGTCGCTCAGCCGGCCCGCAACCGCGCCCATCAGCGGACGTTTCGTGCGATCGCGATCGCCGCCGGCGCCGAACACCGTGATCACACGACCGCGCGCGAGCGGACGCGCCGTCTCCAGCAGATTCTTGAGGGCGTCGTCCGTGT
>DASREL010000093.1:0-35050 GCA_035652075.1 Vicinamibacterales bacterium | reverse complement strand
GCGCTTTCGGCGTGGAAGTGACCTTTGTCCGCCGGATCGAGCGGTGGCAGGTTCTTCTCGTACCCGTAGATGACAAGCATCTCCGACTTGTCGTCCCGCACGAATCGGCCGCCGGTGTATTTCTCGTTGTTCTTCGCCGCGTCGTGGATGTTCAGGTGCGGCGAGTTGAATTCGTCGTAGCCGGCGGGGCGGCGATTCAGCGTCACCTGCATCCAGTCACTGCCGGCCGGCGCCGGCGGCGGCGCCACATCATCAGGAAACAACGTCTTCGCGCGGGCGACGTTGACGATCCATCGCAGGCTCGGTGCGTCACCGGTCGTCTCGAGCGAGTACAGCGTCTGCTTCGGGATGTTGACGAGCGAACCGCGCGTTGCCGTAAACGGCTGCTGCCCTTCGATCTCGACGCGGACCGCGCCTTCGACGACGGCAAACCACTCCCGCGTGTCGGGATGGAAACGTTTCGTGACCTTCTGTCCGGGCGCCGCCGACTCATATTCGCCAGTCAGTCGTCCATCGTCGACGATGACCTCGCGCCAGTTCGATGTGTTCGTGTGCCGCGCCTTGATGTCGGCGAGCTTGACCCACGGTTTGATGTTCGGCGGGTACGGCGGCGTCGTCTTCGGCTTGGGCGCCCAGACGAGCGATTGCACCGCGATCACCGCGACGCAGTAGCGCGAGCCTTTCAGGCGAGCGGCGAGGCTACGCAGGTGCAATGGCGATCACCCTCAGTGGGCTGCCGCTGCCGCCGACAATTTTCAGCGGCGCGGCGATGATCACGGATCCCGTTGCTGGCAACTGATCGAGGTTGCAGAGGCTCGCGAGCCCGAATTTGCCGGCGCCGTGCATGATCGTGTGATTCGGGAACGGTGGATCGAACGTGCCGGCTTGTCCGGCGTCGGTTCCGATCGTTTCGACGCCGACGCCGAGCACGTCGCGATCGTGCGCGAGCAGCCGCGATGTGGCCGCATCGAATCCTGGACTGTGCGGTCCGTCACTCGAGGCGTTGATGAACGAGGCGGCGTCGGTACGAGTGCTCCAGCCCGTCCGCAAAAGGACCCACGCGCCAGCCGGTATCCGGCCGTGCTCGCGCTCCCATGACTCGAGGCGAGCGACGGTCAACAGGAAGTCAGGATCCTTCTCGACGTCGGCCGTGACGTCGATCACGCATCCGGGTCCGACGAGCTTGCTCGGCGGGATCGTGTCGCACGAGTTCTGCGGCAAATCTTTGCCGGTGATCCAGTGAATGGGCGCGTCGAAGTGGGTGCCGGTGTGTTCACCGAGACGAATCGTGTTCCAGTACCACGCCGGTCCTTTGTCGTCGTACTTCGAGATCACCTCGATCGAGACGCCCGGTGACGCCGCGAACATGGGCGGCAGACCGATGACCGGCGTCGCCGGCCCGAGCGGCTGCGTCAGGTCGACGACCTTGAGTGACCCGCTGTTGAGGCCTTCGACAAGCTGAGACAACACATTCGGCGCCATCGCAGTTATGATGCGCATTCTATGCGAACAACCGCCGCGAAACTGGCCGTCGTCCTCGCCGCCTCCGCGTTTTCCTCGTTCCGAGCGGCCGAACCGAACTGGCACATCACGGCGACCGTCGCCGAGAGCTGCAGTTGCTCCATCTCGTGCCCGTGCAACTTCGGCGGCAACCCGAACCGGAATCCCTGCGAGGGGAACCGATTGATCGCCATCAAGTCAGGGCATTTCGAGGACGTCGATCTGTCGGGCGTGTCGTTTCTGATCACGTTCGAGATGCGCAGCTGGTCGAAGATCTACGTCAGCGACAAGGTGACCGACAAGCAGAAGGCCGCGGTCGAAGCGTTGCTGCCGATCGCGTTCGCCGGTTTCCAACGCGGCATGCTGTCGTTCACGAAAGCGCCGATCACAATGGACATCACCGAGAAGAAGGTGACGTTCTCCGGTCCGGAGTCGTCGGTTGAAATGGACGTGATGCGCGGCTACGACGGCAAGCCGGTCAAGATTTTGAATCTGCCGAACGTCGCCTATCAGGACTACACGCAGTACAAATCGGTGTCGCACACGCACAAGAGCGACAAGGCGACGTGGAGTCATTCGGGTACGAACGGCTTTACATCAACCATGGACGTGGGAAGCAAATGAAGCGGGTGTTCCTCGCGATGCTGATGGCGTCGCGCATCATTACCAATCCCGATCCGTCGAAAGAACTGAAGCAGCTGTTTCCGTCGGCCGTCGCGTTCTCGCCGCTGTCTGGCGATCCGCTGCACTTCAACGCGTACGCGGTCGATCCGAAAACAAACCCTGCGGCGCAGCCGATCGGCGTCGCCTTCTGGACGACCGATCTGGTGCCGAACGAGCATGGCTACCACGGTCCGATCCACATCCTCGTCGGATTGGATCTGAAAGGCACGATCACCGGCGCGATCGTCGACTATCACTCCGAGCCGTACGGCTACTTCTCCGTCGAACCGCCGAAGTTCGGTGCGCAGTTCAAGGGCAAGACGATTCACGATCCCTTCGTCGTCGGACGCGATGTCGACGCCGTCGCACGCGCCTCGATCAGCGTCCAGAGCGCCACGCGCGCGATTCGCGACAGCTCGCGGTACGTCGCGAGCAAGCTGCTGCCGGAGGCCGCGAAGTAAGTGCCGGCGGAAACCTGGGGAGACATTCTCCGCCCGCAGGCGCTCGATCTCGTCCTGCTCGCAGGCTTCATCACGCTCGCCCTCGTCAGCTTCTTCCGCAAGAGCGTTCGCCTGAAGTACGCGGCGCTCGTGTTCGCGGTCGGGTACATGGGCTTCATGAAGAGCAGCCTGGTGTCGGTCAGCGACATCTTCCGGCTGACGGACATGAGCCTGCCGCCGTTCAAGTACAGCCTCGCGTGGTATCTGTTCTCCGGCTTCGTCGTCGTCTCGACGATCGTGTGGGGTCGCCTGTACTGCGGACGGATTTGCGCGTTCGGCGCGCTGACGCAGCTGATGGACGCGGTGCTTCCCAAAAAGCTGCGCGTCGAGGTCCCGAAGAAGATCGAGCAGAAAGCGGCGTGGATCAAGTTCGGACTGCTCGCGGCCGTCGTCGGCTACTACCTCGTCACGCACGACCTCGCGTCGCCGGTGCAGTACGCCGAGCCGTTCTGGATGTTCTCGCTCTTCGGCACGCCGCTGATGTGGACCGGCCTCGCGGTGCTGTTGCTCGCGACGGTCTTCGTCCGCAATCTCTACTGCCGGTTCCTCTGTCCCGTCGGCGCGATGCTCGGGCTGATCTCGAAGCTGACGATGTTCAAGATCCCGCGGTGGTCAGAGTGCAAGACGTGCAAGATTTGCGAGAAGGCGTGCGACTGGGGCGCGATTCGCGGTCCGCGCATTATCGAGACCGAGTGCGTGCGATGCGACGACTGCGAGCGCATCTACGCGGATCAGAAGAAGTGCGTGCACTGGTTGATCGTCCTCAAGGCGCGTCCGTCGGCGCCGAAACCAGCTGCAGTCGCCCCTTCAGCCCCGGCGTAACGAGGACCTCGTTCTTCGGCGACACGACGACGGCTTCGACGTGCAGTTGCTCGAGCAGCGCCATCCCCTTCTCGACACCGAGGAAGAACACCGCCTTCGACAATCCGTCCGCGATCACCGCGCGATCGGTCATGATCGTCGCGCTGCGCGCGCCGTACGCCGGCTCGCCGGTCGTCGGATCGATGATGTGGTGATACCGGCGCCCATCCTTGACGAACGAACGCTCGTAGTCTCCTGACGTGCTGAAGGTGCTGTCGCTGAGATCGACGCGCGCGAACACCTGATTCTCGCGTCCGCGCGGATCCTGGATCCCAAGCCGCCACGGATGGCCGTCACGTTGGCCGGCCACGTACATGTCCCCACCGGACTGGATCATGAAGTCGCGAAACCCACGCTCGCGCATGATCGCGACTCCGCGATCGACCGCGTACCCTTTGCCGATGCCGCCGAGGTTGACGCGCATGCCGGCATGCTGAAGAAACGCCGTGCCTGCCTGCGCGTCGACGATCAGCGCGCGATAGTTGATCAGCGGCAGCCGTTTTCTGACTTCGTTCATGTCAGGGATCGTGTTGTCTTGATCGTGATCGAACTTCCACAATCCCGAGAGGACGCCGAAGGTCACGTCGAATTTGCCGCCCGTCCACTCGCTGACCTGATGCGCCGTCTGCAGGACGGCGATCGTGTCGCGCGACACCGGCACCGGATGATCGCCGGCAGCGGCGTTCAGCCGCTCGACATCGCTGCCAGCCCGCCAGTTGCTCATCAGCGATTCGAGGCGATCGAATTCGTTGAACACGGCGTCGAACGCGGACGTCGCTGCCGCCTCGTCTGCCGTCCACGCCGTCAGGTGCAATTCGGATCCCATCGACACGCGCGCGCGCTCGACGATGTGCGCGGGCGTTGCTGGCCGCTGCGTGCAAGCGGCGGTCAGCACTACAATGGCGGAAGCCATGGCTGCGTTGATTGAAGCTCTCGACATCAAGCGAAAGATGTTTTTCGAATACGAGAATGCACCTTACCACTGTCTCGAGGTCGACGTGTCGCGACCGACGGCCCGCGGCGGGCAGACGCTCGTCCGCATCAAGATGCGCAACCTGCTGACGCGCGCGGTGTTCGATCGTACGTTCAAAGCGGGCGAGAAATTCGGCGAGCCGGATCTCGTCACCGTCCCAGCCGCGTTTCTCTACAAGGACGGCTCCGGCTATCACTTCATGGATCAGGAGAGTTTCGAAACCCTCACACTCAACGACGACATCGTCGGCGACGATCGCTATCTGCTGACTGACAACCTCATCGTCGAGATGATGAAGTACAACGGCAACCCGATCGGCATCACGTTCCCGCAGCTCGTCGAACTGACGGTCACGTCAACGGAGCCGGGTGTCGCCGGCAACACGGCTGGTGCGGCCACCAAGGCCGCAACGCTCGAGACCGGCCTCGAAATCCGCGTCCCCCTTTTCATCAAAGAAGGCGAAAAGGTGAAGGTCCATACCGAGACGCATGAATTCGCGGGAAGAGCCTAAGAACAAAAGCAACCACGAAGACCACGAAGAACCTTCGCGATCTTCGTGATCTAGAGGTGTGCGTCCTTGGTCTCTTTCGTCATCAACAACCCAAGGATCGAGACCGCGCACGAGGCTGATAGGTAATAGCCGACGTACTGCAGGCCGTAATGCGTCGCGAGCCACGTGGCGGCGTAGGGCGCGAGCGACGCGCCGAAGATGCCGGCGAGATTGAACGTCAGCGAACTGCCCGAATAGCGGACCGCGGTCGGAAATAATTCCGACAACACCGTCCCCAGCGGACCGTAGACGAGGCCGATGAGCGCCATGCCGAGGACCATCATTGCCTCGGCGCCCCACGCGCCGGCGCTGAAGAGCGCGGCGAACGTGAAGCCGAAGACTACCGTCAGGGCGTTCATGAGGATCAGCATGTTGCGGCGGCCGCCCTCGGCCAACCGCGCCGACCACGGAATCGTCGCGGCAAAGAACAACATGCCGAACAACTGGATGATCAGAAACCGGTCCCGCGTGTAGTGCAGCGCCGTCGTCGCCCAGGACAGCGTGAAGACCGTCATCAGGTAGAAGATGACGAAGGCGCTCAGCGAAATCATCACGCCGCACACGACGGTGCCGAAGTGGTGGCGGAAGACATCCCACATCGGCACTTTGACACGCTCGTGCTTCTCGATTTTCTGAAAGACCGGCGTCTCGGTGATCGTCAGCCGCACGTAGAGGCCGATGACCACGAGGACGGCGCTCGCGAGGAAGGGAATGCGCCAGCCGAACTCGAAGAACTGCTTGTCCGTCAGGAAGGACGAGATGAGGAGAAACACGCCGCCGGAAAACAGAAATCCGATCGGCGCGCCGAGCTGCGGAAACATCCCGTACCACGCGCGCTTGCCGGGCGGCGCATTCTCGACCGCCAGCAACACGGCGCCGCCCCACTCGCCGCCGAGCCCGAGCCCCTGACCGAAACGGCACAGGGCCAACGCGATCGGCGCCGCAATGCCAATCGTGCGGTACGTCGGCAGCACTCCAATCGTCAGCGTCGACAAGCCCATCGTCATCAACGCGGCAACGAGCGTCGTCTTTCGCCCGATGCGATCGCCGAAGTGGCCGAAGACGGCCGACCCGATCGGCCGCGCAAAAAACGCGACGGCGAACGTGGCGAACGACGCGAGCTGCGCCGACGCGGGATCGGATTTCGGAAAGAACAGCGCTGGGAACACGAGGACAGCGGCGGTCGCGTAGATATAAAAGTCGAAGAATTCGATCGTCGTCCCGATCAGGCTCGCGAACAACACTTGCGCCGGCGTGTTGATCCGCTTTCCTGCGTGACTCTGGGCGTCAACCATCGCTGCAGATGGTATCGTCAGCGCACCCGTATGACCAAATGGCTGATCGCGCTCGCCGCCGTGGTGATGCAAATCTGTCTCGGCGCCGCATACGGGTGGAGCGTGTTCGTCCAGCCGCTCGTCGGCATGACCGGCTGGTCGCTGACGCAGGTGTCGCTCTGCTTCACGCTGGCGATCGCGTTTCTCGGCGTAGGCACGATCATCGGCGGGCTGTGGCAGGACCGATCGGGCCCGCGACCCGTGGCCACGACCGCCGGCGTCATCTACGGCGCCAGCTACCTGCTCGCGGCGTACTTCGCGTCGCAGCGGTCGCTCGTTGGGATGTATGTCAGCTACGGGTTTCTCGGCGGCATCGGCATGGGCATGGGCTACATCACGCCGGTCGCGACGGTGACGAAGTGGTTCCCGGAGCGTCGCGGCTTGATGACCGGTATTGCGGTTGCCGGTTACGGCGTCGGCGCGTTGATCATGAGCCCGTTTGCCGCGCGATCGATCGCGGCGCGCGGCGTTCCCGCGACGTTTGCCATCCTTGGCGTCGTCTATCTCGTGCTCGTCGTGATCGCAGCGCAGTTCTTCAGCAACCCACCGACGGCCGCTGGCGCGACGCGCTCGGCGACGCGCGATTTCACAGTCGGCGACGCGATGCGCACGCCGCAGTTCTGGACGCTGTGGCTGATGCTCTTCGTCAACGTGTCGGCGGGCATCATGATCATCAGCCAGGCATCGCCGATCGCGCAGCAGCTCGTCCACATGACGCCGGTCGCGGCGGCGGGAATGGTCGGGCTGATCTCGATCTTCAACGGCGCCGGCCGCGTGTTCTGGGCGTGGACGTCGGACCACATCGGTCGTGCGCGGGTCTATCTTTTGCTGTACGCCATTCAGGCCGTCATTTTCTTTCTGCTTCCGAGCCTGACGAACCTGACGCTTTTCAGCGCGGCCTTCGCGGTCATCGGACTCTGTTATGGCGGCGGATTCGGGACGATGCCGTCATTCACCGCGGACTTCTTCGGATCGAAGTCCATGGGCGGCATCTACGGATGGATTCTGCTCGCGTGGGGCGCCGGCGCCATTCCGTCGCCGCTGTTGATCGCGCATCTGCGTCAAACAACGGGACGTTACGATCAGGCGATCCATACAGTCGCCGTCGTCATGCTGGTCGCTATCGTGTTGCCCCTCTCGGTGCGGCGTCCGAGACCGGAGCGCACACATGAGTTTGCCGACGGCACGATACAAAGGCGCTGACGTCGCACGTTCGATCTGTCCCTACTGCGGAGTTGGCTGCGGCCAGCTCGTCTTCCACAAGAACAACACCGTCATTTCGATCGAAGGCGATTCGGCGTCGCCGATTTCTGCGGGTCACTTGTGCCCAAAAGGCGCGGCGAGCCACGAACTGGTGACGCATGCGAACCGGCTGACGCGCGTGAAGTACCGCGCGCCGTACTCGCGCGAATGGTGCGATCTCGATCTCGAAACGGCGATGGACATGATCGCGGACCGCGTGTGGGCGTCGCGCGAACGCGGGTTCGTCGAAGAGGTCGACGGCAAGCCGCTGATGCAACTGCGCTCGGTCGCCCACCTTGGCGGCGCGACGCTCGACAACGAAGAGAACTACGTGATGAAGAAACTGTTCGCCGCCGGCCTCGGCATGGTCGCGATCAGCAACCAGGCCCGGATATGACATAGCTCCACCGTGCCCGGTCTGGGCACATCATTCGGACGCGGCGGCGCGACGACGGCGCAGCAGGATCTGGCGAACGCGGATGCCGTGCTGATCATGGGATCGTCGATGGCGGAGCAGCACCCGATCGCCTTTCGCTTCGTTGTCCAGGCGCGCGAACGCGGCGCTACCGTCATTCACGTCGACCCGAGATTCTCGCGCACGTCGGCGATGTCGGACATCTGGGTGCCGATTCGCGCCGGCACCGACCTCGTCTTCCTCGGCGCGATGATCAACCACGTCCTGCAACACGAGAAGGATTTCCGCGAGTACGTCGTCCACTACACGAACGCGGCGACGCTCGTGCACGAGGATTTCAAAGACACCGAAGAACTCGACGGGCTGTTCTCGGGGTGGGACGAGAAGAAGCAGCAGTACATCACCGACTCGTGGTTGTACGAGGGCATGCACACGGATGGCACCGCGAGCCACGAGAGCGCGAGCGCCGCACACGGATTGTGGGGCAAACACAAGGGCGGACAGCCGTCGCTGATCCAGGCGAAGCGCGACGAAACACTGCAGCACGAGCGCTGCGTGTACCAAGTGCTGAAACGGCATTTCGCTCGATACACGCCCGAACTCGTCGAGCAGGTGTGCGGCACGCCGAAAGATCTGTTTCTGAAAGTTGTCGAAACGTACGCGGCCGCGTCAGGACCGGACAAGACCGCGGCGATCTGTTATGCGGTCGGGTGGACGCAGCACTCGACCGGCGTGCAGATCATCCGCGCGGCGGCGATCCTTCAACAACTGCTCGGCAACATGGGACGGCCGGGCGGCGGCATCATGGCGCTGCGCGGCCATGCGTCAATTCAAGGATCCACCGACATCCCGACGCTCTACGACATCATGCCCGGCTACCTGCCGATGCCGAACTTCGAGGCCGGCACGCACGATCTGGATACGTACATCAAACAGAACGAGACGAAAACCGGCTGGTGGCACAACACGGACAAGTACATCGTCTCGCTGTTGAAGGCGTGGTACGGCGACGCCGCCACGAAGTCGAACGGGTACGGATACAACTGGCTACCGCGCATCAACGGCGATCATTCGCACCAGGGTTACTGGCTCGAGATGGACGATGGGAAGCTCGAAGGGCTGTTTGTGTTCGGCCAGAATCCGGCAGTCGGGGCACCGAACTCGCGGCTCGAGCGGCGCGCGCTCGCGAACCTGGATTGGCTCGTCGTCCGCGATCTCGTTGAAATCGAAACGGCGAGCTTCTGGTACGACTCGCCCGAAGTCGAACGCGGAGAGCTGCGCCCGGATCAGATCAAAACCGAAGTGTTCCTGATGCCAGCGGCGTCACACGTGGAGAAGGAAGGATCGTTCACGAACACGCAGCGGCTGCTGCAGTGGCGCGAGAAGGCGGTCGATCCGCCGGGCGACGCGCGCAGCGATCTCTGGTTTACGTTTCATCTCGGCCGGCGCCTGAAGGAGAAGGCGGCGCGCGATCCGCGTCCACGCAACGCTGGTTTGAACGCACTGACGTGGAACTACGCGACCGAGGGTCGTCATCAGGAGCCGAGCGCCGTCGACGTGCTGCGCGAGATCAACGGACGCACGGTCGCCGACAACAAACTCGTCTCGGGATTCAAAGAGCTGAAAGCCGACGGGTCGACGGCATGCGGCTGTTGGATCTACTCCGGCGTGTTCCCCGAAGAGGACCGCAACCGCGCGAACGAACGCGAGTCGCACGACTACCTCGGTCACGGCTGGGGATACGCGTGGCCGTCCGATCGACGAATCATGTACAACCGCGCGTCGGCGCGGCCCGACGGATCGCCGTGGAGCGAGCGCAAGAAGCTCGTGTGGTGGGACGCGAACGAACGCAAGTGGACCGGCCTCGACGTCCCTGACTTCACGCCGACGAAAGCGCCCGAGTACAAACCGCCGAAGGATGCCGAGGGCGACGAGGCGCTCCCGGGCGACGCGCCGTTCATCATGCATCCCGACGGCGTCAGTTGGATTTGGGTACCGATCGGCCTGCGCGACGGTCCGCTGCCGACGTACTACGAACCGCTCGAGTCGCCGTTCACGAACGCGCTCTATCCGCAGCACGCGACGAATCCGCCCGCAGACAAGAAGGAGCGACACGACAATCGATACGTGCCGATCGGCGACGACCGGTTCCCGTACGTGTTGACGACGTATCGACTGACCGAACATCACACCGGCGGCGGCATGAGCCGGTACTTGTCGCATCTCGCGGAGCTGCAGCCCGAATTCTTCGCCGAGATCTCGCCGGCGCTGGCGGCCACGATCGGCGCCGGCCTCGGCGACTGGCTCACGATCGCGTCGCCGCGCGGGGTCGTCGAAGCACGCGCGCTGATCACGACGCGGATGCCGCCGCTCTACGTGAACGGACGCGTGATTCATCAGGTCGGACTGCCCTACCACTGGGGCACGAAAGGTCTGGTCACCGGCGATTCCGCGAACGATCTGATCGCGATGTCGGAAGAGCCGAACGTACGAATCATGGAAACCAAAGGGCTCGTCTGCCACGTGCGACCAGGACGACGGCCGCGCGGTCCGGCGGCAAACGCGTATCTCGAATCGTTGATGCGAGGCGATCATCGTGGCGACCACGGCGTTTCTCACTGACTCGACGCTCTGCATCGGCTGCAAAGCGTGCGAGGTCGCATGCAAGGAATACAACCAGGTTCCTGCCGACGGCTACGAGTGGACCGGGCGTTCGTACGACAACACGCTGGACCTCGGCCACTCGACGTGGCGTCACGTGGCCTTCGTCGAGATGGACACCGCCTTCGGCGTCGGCGGCAACTCCGGCGAACAGCTGACGTGGTCATTCGTCTCCGACGTCTGCAAGCACTGCGCGAACGCGGGATGCCTCGACGCGTGTCCGACTGGATCGATCGTCCGCACCGACCTTGGATCCGTGTACGTCCAGCCCGACGTCTGCAACGGCTGCGGTTACTGCGTCGTCGGCTGCCCGTTCGGCGTCATCGATCGACGGCCGGACGATGGACGCGCGTTCAAGTGCACGTTCTGCTACGACCGGCAGCGTGACGGCCAGCAGCCGGCGTGCGCGAAAGCGTGCCCGACCGAATCGATTCTGTTCGGCGAGATCGACGACCTGCGCGCGCACGCGGCCGCGCGTCTCGCAACGTTGCACGCGCGCGGCATTACCGACGCGGTCTTCTGGGATTCGAGCAACACGAGTGTCGGCGGCGCGCACGCGATGTTCATCGTGCGCGGCGATCCGGAAGCGTACAACCTGCCGACGAACGCGCAGGCGCCGACGATCTATCAGCGCGACGGCTGGCGCTCGGCGACCGTCGCCGCGGCGCTTGCGATTGCCGGCGCCGCGTTCGCGTTTCTTCGCCGCGGCTGAGAAGCCCCGGCCTACAGGATCATGACGACGACGTACTACGACGTTCCGTTGTTGAAACCGCCGGTATGGACATGGGAAGTGCCGGTGTACTTCTTCGTCGGTGGGATTGCCGGCGGCGCGGCCGTCATCGGCACTGTCGCCCACTGGACTGGCGAGGACGGCACGCTCGTGCGCGATGCGCGGTGGATCGCGGCCGCCGGCGGCCCCGCGTCGGCAATGCTGCTGACGGCTGACCTCGGCCGACCCGAGCGGTTCATCAACATGCTGCGGACGTTGAATCCGCAGAGCCCGATGTCGATCGGCTCGTGGACGCTCGCGTCGTTTTCGGCGACGAGCACGAGCGCGCTGATTCCTGCCGTCTCGCCGGTTGCCGCGCCAGCGGCCGCGGTCCTCGGCGGCATGATGCTGACGTACACCGGCGTCCTGATCGGCGCGACCGCGATCCCGGTGTGGAACGCGAACGTCTCGCTGCTGCCGATCCACTTCGCCGCGTCCGGGATGGCTGCCGCGGCCGCCACGCTGACCCTGATGGGACACGACGAGCCGGCGCTGAACGACATCGCCCTCGGCGCGGCGGCGATCGAAACACTGATCGGCGCCGCGATCGAATCGCGCGACGATCCAAGGCTTGCGCCGCTTCGTCAGGGCGCCAGCGGATGGACGATCCGCGCCGGTGGCGTCCTGTCGGGCCCTGTTCCGCTCGTCATTCGCGCGGCGACACGCAACCGGACGTGGAGAAGTGTCGCCAGCATCGCCGCGCTCGCTGGATCGCTACTGACGCGGCTTGGATGGATTGCGGCCGGCCGCGTATCGGCACGACAATCGGATCATGCTCACCGCCATTCCGCGCGCTGACGACCCGTCGCGTCAACACATCGTCGACACCTATGCGAGCGAAATTAACAAGCTGGGATCAGTGTGGCGGTCGTTCGATGACGGCGTGCTCGGCTATCGGCCGCACGCAAAGTCGATGACGGTTGGCGAGGTGTTCAAGCACGAGCTCTTGTCGGCGCGGCGCTTCTTCGGCGACTTTCTCGGTCTGCCCGAACCAGCAGCGGCGGCCGTCGTCCCAAGCCCGATGACCGTCGATGCAGCGGTGGCGCAGCTCTTCGAATCGCGCGCAAGCGCGCCTGCCGTTGTTCGCGAGTGCGTCGAGCGCCTGGTGGGACGAAATCGTCCCGTTCTTCGATGTGCAGCGGCCACGCGTGTGGATTGTCTGGCGGCGTGTCCTCCACAGTGCACACCATCGCACACAGCTCACGGTGTACCTTCGTCTGCTCGACCGGCCCGTGCCGTCGATTTACGGGCCAACGGCTGACGTCACCTGGACCGGGTCGTCGCCGACCGTGTCGATCTAACATTTCCTTATTCGACCAACCATCAGCGACACGATTAACCAGATCTACGAAACCGAGTCGCGGCGTGTGCTCGCGACGCTGATTCGGCTGCTCGGCGATTTCGACTCGGCCGAAGAAGCGCTGCACGACGCCTTTCGCGCCGCGCTGGAACAGTGGCCGCGCGACGGCGTGCCCGCGAATCCGCGGTCGTGGCTCGTGTCGGCCGGCCGCTTCAAGGCGATCGACCACAAACGCCGCATGGCGCGGTTCGACGCGCTCGACGATGTGGGCGAGGCAGCGGATACGCAAACGGTCGATCCGGTGGCCTGGGCCGACGAAGAAAGCGTCGAAGACGATCAACTGCGGCTGATCTTCACCTGCTGCCACCCGGCGCTGGCGCCGGACGCCCAGGTCGCGCTGACGCTGCGCGAGGTCTGCGGGTTGACGACGGAAGAAATCGCGCGCGCGTTTTTGACGCCGGCGCCGACGCTCGCGCAGCGGATTGTGAGAGCGAAGAACAAGATCCGCGACGCGAAGATTCCGTATCAGGTGCCGACGGCGGCGGAGTTACCGGAGCGGCTCGACCCGGTGCTGCGCGTGATCTACCTCGTGTTCAACGAGGGCTACGCGGCCTCGTCTGGACCGTCGCTGACGCGACACGATTTGTCGTCCGAGGCGATTCGGCTCGGACGCTTGCTCGTGAACTTGTTGCCCGAGCCCGAAGCGATGGGATTGCTGGCGCTGATGCTGCTGCACGAGTCACGGCGCGCGGCGCGAACGTCCGACTCCGGGGACGTCATTCTGCTAGACGAGCAGGATCGATCGCGTTGGAATCGGGAGCTGATCGCAGAGGGTACGGCGCTCGTCGAGCGGGCGCTCGCGTCAGGTCGCGGCGGGCCGTATGCGATCCAGGCGGCGATATCCGCCCTGCACGCCGACGCGGCGACCGCGGCCGCGACCGACTGGACCGAGATCGTCGCGTTGTATGACGTGCTACTGCGACTCGATCCGTCCCCGGTGATCGAGCTCAATCGTGCCGTTGCGGTCGCCATGCGTGATGGTCCCGAGGCAGGCCTGGCGATCGTCGACGCCATTCTCAGCCGCGGCGAGCTTCTCGACTATCGTCTCGCCCACGCGGCGCGTGCCGATTTCTTACGCCGCCTCGGTCGGCGCGACGACGCGCGTGCGGCCTACGAGCGTGCGCTGAAGCTCGCCAGGCTCGACCCGGAGCGGCGATTCTTTGAAAAACGGATGGGAGACCTATGAAGTATCTGTGCCTGGTCTACATGGAACCCGACAAGCTCCGCGTCGTACCCGACACCGAGTGCAAAGCGTGCGGCAACGGAATGCGCGAGCGTGGCGTGCTTGTCGCCGCCGAAGCGCTGCAGCCGGTCGACACGGCGACGACGGTGCGCGTGCGACATGGCAAGGTGTCGGTCACCGATGGTCCGTTCGCCGAAACGAAGGAGCATCTTGCCGGCTTCTATCTGATCGACGCGCGCGATCTGAACGACGCCATTCAGATCGCCGCGAAGATTCCGCCAGCACGCGAAGGCAGCGTCGAAGTCCGTCCGATCCGCGAGCTCGACGCGTAGCTACCGCATCGGCGGCGGCGGGCTCGGCGGCGGCAGCACCGGCGTCTTGAACGGCTTGGTTTCGATCGCATGGTGCGGTGAGCCGTTCGTCCACTTCCGCTCGAAGATCTGCTGGAGCTCGTCGAACAGGAAATCATCGTCGGCGAAGATGTTGGCCTCGAGCTGGTTGTCATCCGACGCCGACGACCAGTTCGACGTGCCGAATATCACAATCCGCTGGGCGTGCAGCCAGACGGTCTTCTGATGGTTCAGCCCTTTGTGAGCGCGCATCCGAATCTCGATCGTGCCGGGATAGCGCGCCGCGGCAGCCACCAGACGATCGACCTGCTTCTTGTTTCCCGGCCGAAGCGGGTTCGCGTACTCCGTGGGATCGAAGTACAGCCGCTCGCGGACGCCGCGTGCGGCGGCGCGAATCAGCGCATCGACCTCCTTCGCGTAGTTGACGCGGTACATCTGCACGTCGATCCACCCGCCCGCCGGCTCTTTGTCGATCAGCGGGATCAACCGGTCGGCGTAACTCTGCGCCGGCGGAAAACACAACCGCGGATCCACGTCGTACGTCGGATATTCACGTCGCAACGGACCGCTGATGTTCGCGTAGGTGGCGTACTCCTTCGTGTTCGTCCAGATGTTGTCGAACACCGTCATGAACGACGTCACCAGATCGTGGGAGAAGTAGATCACCTCGTCTTCGTAGTCGATGTACGGTTCGCCGGCCATGAACGCCATCGGGCTGAAGTTCGCGCCGGACCACTCGACCTCGCCCTGCCCGGCGAAGATCATCAGCTTCCAATGGAGGATGTCGCCCGCCGTGCGCTTCCGCATCGGAATCCCCGCTTCCTTGAGCTTCTCCAGCAGCGGCACATTGGCGGGATACGTGAGGTTCGCCCGCGGATCCATCAGCATCCGCACTGGCACGCCGCGCTGCCACGCTGTGATGAGCTCGTCGACGATTCGCGTGTCTTTGAAGAACCAGACGCCGACGTCGATGCCGACGCGCTCGTTCTTGATTAACGAGATGAGAGGAATCCGGCAATTCTCTACCGACGCATCGCACAATTTTTCCTGCGCGGCCGCGCGTGGCGCCACGCACGCAGTCAGAAACGCCGCTAAAATCAGCGCTTTTCGCATCGCTTATTGCCCCCGCATTGCTCCGATGGCAACGCGAGGGCCAGGGCGCCGTCGAGGTACAGCCTCATGATTTGGAAGAAGACCGGCGAGTGCTACCACTGCCACCAATGGGTCGAGGCCGGGCACGAGCACGACTGCTGGACGACGACGGAGGCGGCGCTGACGGAGGATTTGTCGGACGATCTCCGCGAGGCGTGGGAACGCATTCGCGAAACAGCCGCAGAGTTTGGCGACCAGCGGATCTACGCGTCAGGCACGGCGATCATGTTCTCGCGGAAGTCGTGCTACTGCTTCGTCCGGCCGAAACGGCATTCGCTCGAACTGTGCATCTTCCTGAACCGGACGGTCAGAGCGAAACAGGTCCGTCGCGCCGAACGTAAGTCGCGCAATAAGGTTGCGCACATCCTCAAAATCACGCATCGTGACGAGGTGGAGGCCCCCGTCACCGATTGGCTCCGCGAGGCGTACGACTTGCAGGACGAAAAAACAAAGTGAAAACCGGATTCGATTCGCTCGGCCTCGCCGACACATTGGTCGGGGCGCTCACCGCCCTCGGATACGAAGAACCGACGCCAGTGCAGCGCGAGGCGATCCCGCTGCTCATCCAGGGACGCGACCTGCTCGCCCAGGCGGCCACGGGTACCGGCAAGACGGCCGCGTTCGCACTGCCGACGCTGCAGCGGCTCGGCCGCGACACCGGCGGCGGCCGCGCCACGCGCGCGCTGATTCTCGTTCCCACACGCGAGCTGGCGATGCAGGTCGCCGAAGCGTTTCACAAGTACGCCAAAGGCACCGGTCTCGCGGTCGTCCCGATCTACGGCGGGTCGTCGATGGAGCAACAGATCCGCGCGCTCCAACGTGGCGCCCACATCGTCGTCGCCACGCCGGGCCGCGTGCTCGATCACGTACGCCGCAAGACGATCGCGCTCGACGCGCTGCGCATCGTCGTGCTCGACGAAGCGGACGAGATGCTGGACATGGGGTTCGCCGACGATCTCGAAACGATCCTGCAGGCGACGCCCGCGTCGCGCCAGACGGCGCTGTTCTCGGCGACGATGCCGGCGCGCATCGCGTCGATTGCCGCGCGCCACCTGAAGACTCCTGCGCGCGTGACGATCGCCCACGAAAAGGTCGCCGCAGGAAAAATGCCGCGTGTGCGGCAGCAGATGTACACCGTCTCGCGCGCGCAGAAAGCGGCGGCGCTCGCGCGGCTGCTCGAAGTCGAGGATCCGACGTCGGCGATTGTGTTCTGCCGGACGCGGCTCGAGGTCGAACAGGTCACCGAGACGCTGAACTCGCACGGCTACCGCGCCGAGGCGCTGCATGGGGGGATCGTCCAGCGACAACGCGATCGCGTGATGAACGCGCTGCGGTCCGGCGCCGTGGATCTCGTCGTCGCTACCGATGTGGCCGCCCGCGGCCTGGACGTCGAGCATCTGACGCACGTCTTCAACTACGACGTCCCGGCGTCGCCCGAGATGTACGTCCATCGGATCGGTCGCACGGGACGCATCGGTCGATCCGGCGTCGCGATCACGCTTGCCGAACCCCGCGAACAACGGCTGCTCCGCAACATCGAGTCATTCACCAAACAAAAGATCGACGTGGCGACGCTGCCGACCGTCGCCGACATGCGCGCGCGACGGCTCGAGCTGACACGGGCCGCGCTCAACGAGCGCCTGCTCGCTCGTGACTTCGACGATGTGCGCGTCGTCGTCGAAACGCTTGCGCAGACGTTCGACATCGCCGACATCGCGGCGGCGGCCGTCAAGATCGCGCATCAGGCCTCTGAGTCGGCGTCAGACACGGCCGAAATCGTGACGACGCCGAAGATGCGCGACAAGCCGCCGGCGCGAGGCCCGCGCGAGCGCGCTGGCTCTCGCGACCGGCCTGGCCCGCGCGAGCGGTCCGGGCCGACGACGCGGATCTTCGTCGGCGTGGGGCGCGAGGGTGGCGTCGGGCCCGGCGATCTCGTCGGCGCGATCACCGGCGAAGCGGGCGTGACGTCGCGCGACATCGGCGCCATCGACATCAACGATCGTTTTGCCCTGGTCGAAGTGCCGGAGGAGCTTGCCGACACGATCATCGACGCGCTGCGCGCGACGACGATCAAGGGGCACAAACCGAAGGTACGGCGGGAGCGATCGGAAGAGCCGGTCAGGCGTCGCGATGCAGGCGAACCACCGCGCCGCTCAGATTTTCGTCGCCCACCGAAACATACACCTCGCGGTCGCTGATCGACACGCTGAACGACATCCGGCGCTGCAGCCGATCCACGAGCGCGCTGACGAGCGGCCGATCGATCGCGTACAGCTCCAGCGCGTCCGCTCGATGAATCCGTTCGCCGGCCAGCCGCTCGATCAACTGCCGCGGATCCTTGTGCGTGTAAACGACGACGCGATTCGCCGCTTTCGATGCCTTGTGCAGCCGCGCCGCGTCCGGGGTGCCGATGTCGATCCAGGTGGTCAGCGTCCCCGTGAGATCGCGAATGACGATCGCCGGCTCGTCGACATCGGACACGCCGCGAGAAAACGCGATCCCTTCGGCGAACTCCAGCAGGTACGCGAGCGTGCGCGCGATCAGGAACTCGTTGGACTCGGACGGATGCTGCGCGACGCGCAGCGCGATCGACTCGTAGACGCCGCGGTCGGTGTCGGCCAGTTCGATATCGAAGTTGTAGACGGTCGCCGACAGCGCCATGCGGCGCTACTCCGCGTACGCGGCCTTCGCGGCGCCGCTGATGCGCGCCGGTTGCGCCATGTCCGGATACTTCGACTGCAGTTCGGTCTGCACGAGTTGACTCGCCTCGTCGACCGACTTCCCTTGTCGCTTCAGGTCGGCGACGCGCGTCTGCACCGCGCGGAAGTACTCGCGATACCGCGCGATGCCGCTCGCATCGACGAGACGGCCATGACTCGGGACGATGATTCGCGGTTTCATCGCGTCCAGGCGGTCGAGCGCCGTCAACCACGCGCGGACGCTCGAGTACGGACTCGCAAGTGCCGGAAACGCCGACATCACCACGTCGCCGGCGAATAACACGTTGTCGCCGTCGACGAAGAACACCGTGTCGCCGCGCGTGTGCGTCGGTCCGACCGTTTCCATCCGCACGCGAACGCCACCCAAGTCGAGCTCGTGCCGCTGATCGAAGGAGATGTCAGTCTTTCGATACGTCGCGTCTTTCAACAACTGCGCCCGCACTGGCGACTGGCTGGCGAACGTGTTCGCGAGCTGCAGCCCGAACTCGGCGATGTCGGCGTCCTGGCCACGCGATCGGATCATTTTTGTTGTCGCCGGAAACGCTTGCGCGCCAAGGTCATGTTCCGGATGCACGTGCGTCACCGCGAGATACAGCTCGCTGTTCTTGCTCAGTTTCGCGGCTTCCCGGGCGATCGTCTCGCCGTTTTTCGGTCCGAGGCCCGTGTCGATCACGAGCGTCGCACGATCGCCGACGATGATGCCGACATTCGGTACAAGCGGAACGTCATCGTCCGGAATGATGTAGACGTGCGGGCCAATCTTCGTCGTCGCGCCTTCGCGCACGAGCGGATCACGAGGCTGTTGAACGGCGATGAGCGCGAGAGCGACAATGATCAGATTGCGCATATGGCAGTGGACCATAGCTTAGAGCGAATTCACACGCTCTGGGACGAATTGGCGGGCTTCGAGGCGTCGGACAACGACGCGGCGATCTCGCACCTCCTCTCCGCGGTCGCCGATATGGTCGACGCGCAGAACGCGTACTGGCTCGGCGCCGTTCGCTTGACCGACGACGAACGCGATCCGCTTTCTGGCTGGCGGCCGCGCACGATCCGCTATCTCAAGCCGCTCCTCACCGACGAGAAATTCACGCAGCGGCGAATCAAGGAAGTGACGCGCGGGCAAGTCGACGAACTTGTCGTCGCGCACGGACGGCTTGCCGGCACATTTCGGTCGAAGCGGATGTGCGACCTGGTGTCACCCGAGTTTTTCACGAGCGACACCTACAAGGGCTATGTCGCGCGAAACGTCCACGACTCGCTCGTCGTCGTCGCCCCGGTCAGCCCGGTGGCGGAGGCCTACTACGGCTTCCTGCGCATGCGAGAGAACGATCCGTTCACCGAAGCGCAGCGCGATGTGGCGTACGCCGCGCTGCGCGGACTGACTTGGTTCCACAGGCAGACGCTCCTCGCGCACGGATTGCTCGTCGCAAAAACGCCGCTCTCGCCGATGGAGCGGAAGGTGCTCGCTCTGTTGCTCACCGATCGCTCCGAGAAAGTGATTGCGGCGGACCTCGGCGTGTCCGCGTCCACCGTCCATACCTACGTCAAGGACATCGTTCGGAAGTTCGGCGTCAGCGGACGCACGGGCCTGACGGCGCTCTGGTTGGGCCGTCAGAGCTGACCCCTCCCTGATCAGGGACCTTACCTCGTCTATTCCGTTGGCTATAGTGTCCTTTCCTGACGTTTTCAGTCAGCACATGGAGGGACTTTAAAGGTATGAAAGTCAAGATCTTGGTGGCGTCGTTCGCGGCTGCCACGGCGGCGCTGGCGACCGCACCGCTCGTCACGGCACAGGCGCCCACGCCCATCTCCTTCACGACCTGGCACATGCAGGACGACTTCAACAACATCTCGAGCTGGTTCATCGTCGCTGCGGACCAGGACAAGGACGGGGACGTCGACTTCATGGGCCTGGCGAATTCAGGCAGCGGCAACGCGCTGATGTTCATGCAGAGTCTGGCTGCTGACGAAAACAATATCGGCAACCCGCCGCGACTCGTCGTCTCAGCACAAGGCTTCAATCGTCAGCACGTCAGGTTCTGGGATGGTAACGGCGATGGCTATGCCGGCTATGTCGCGACTGATCGCGGCGTCGGACTGGTCTATCGCGACAGAACGTCCGGCGGCCTCGATGCGGCCGGCGAGCAGCAGGTTCAAGTGCAGTGGTGCGCGACCTGCAATGGTTTCGGCGGCCCGAGATTCGGCGAGCTTTCGTACCTCGACGTTGGCGACATCGACGGGGACGGAACGACCGACGTCGTTGCGATCGGCGATCGGTTCAACCCGAATATTCGCGTCTTCTACAACCACGCCGGAACCCTCGTTCCCGGCGCCGTGATCGCGTACCCGGGCGGCGACTGGGACGGCAGCGGCGTGCGCCTCGCGGACTTCGACGGTGACGGGCGGCTCGACATCGTCTTCACGAAGCTGATCGATCCAAATTCGCCCGCTGCCGCGTACAACGTCTACAGGAACAACGGCGACGGGACGTTCACCGGAGTCAAGCTGCCGAAGAATCTCAGCGCGCTGAGCCTCGCCGTGGGCGACGTGAACGGCGACGGGAAGCCGGATGTGTTCGTCTCCGCTTTCGGGGAAGACGATGGGCACGGCAACACGATTGCGGGAACGGGCGGTATCTATCTCTTTACGAACACCAGCAGCGGCGGCAACATCACGTTCAGCGCGTCGAAAGTCTTCGGCACCGACGCGAGCCATTGGGTTCCGTCCGTTGACGCGGGCGATCTCAACGGCGACGGCTTCGCCGACATCGTGTTCTCCGTCTCGAACGGAGATTCGTCCGATCCCCACCAGAATCCACAGGCGTGGGCGGGCGACGGCACCGGCAACTTCACGCTCGCGTGGACCGATACCGGCGCCAACGTCGTCGCCGACACGGTGACCATCATCAAATACAACGGTCATCCGGCCATCGCCACCGGTGGATATCGCGGCGCGTATCTGTTCGCGAACTTCGCGGTGGCGAATCCGCCGGTCGTGACGGTTCCTGCCGACATGACGGTGGAAGCGACGAGCGCGTCCGGCGCCACGGTGACGTTCACCGCGTCTGCCTCGGACGGCACCGCGTCGGTTCCGGTCAACTGCACACCGGCGTCGGGATCGACGTTCGGCATCACGACGACGTCTGTGACGTGCTCGGCCACCACTGCGGGTGGCAACGACAGCAAGTCCTTCAACGTGACTGTGCAGGACACGACGCCGCCGACGATCATCGGCACGCCCGGCAACACATCGACCGAAGCGACCTCGTCGTCTGGCGCGACCGTCTCCTACACGCTTCCGACGGCGACTGACGTTGTCGATGGGACGGACGCGGTGACATGCACGCCATCCGCCGGCACGTTCGCGCTCGGGACGACGACCGTGAATTGCTCGGCGCACGACGCGCATCAGAATCAGGCCGTCTCGACGTCGTTCACCGTCACGGTGAAGGACACGACGCCTCCGGTGATCACGTCGGTGTCGCCGAGCCAGGGATCGCTCTGGCCGCCGAACAAGGCGATGGTGCCAGTGTCGGTCTCGGTCAGCGACACGGACGCCGTGAGTTCTCCGTCCTGCAAGATCGTCTCGGTCTCGAGCAACGAACCGGGCGCGGGTCAGTCGCAGATCACCGGACCGCTGACGGTCAACCTGCAATCGGATCGCCTCGGCACCGGCAACGGCCGCATCTACACGATCGCGGTCGCCTGCACCGACGCCGCGGGCAACACGTCATCGACGAAGACGACGACGGTCGTCGTGCCGCACGATCAGGGCAAAAAGTAGAAAGTGAAAAGTTAGAAGTTAGAAGTACGAAGTACGAAGTACGAAGTGGGGCGGCCGGCGGGGGCCGCCCTTACTGTTTCAGCGCCTGCACAACGAGCGTCACGCCGATCAACACCAGCGCCGCGTGGACCAGCCGCACAAAGACATCGGCTGACATGCGGCGGTGAATCGTTCGGCCAAGCACGATACCCGCGGCGACGGCGGGCAGCGACCACAGGAAGAAGCGCGTGATCGTCGGGGTCCAAAGTCCGATCGCCGCGTATCCGATCACCCCGACGAGACTCGCCGGCAAGAAGTACGCCTGCAGCGTCGCCCTGAATTTCTGCGGCGGCCACTGGCGCAGGGCGCCGTACACCACGAGCGGCGGACCGTTCATCCCGTATGCGCCGCCAAGAACGCCCGAGAGAAAGCCACAGCCGATCAGCCACGCGGGATGATCGTGTGGCGCGCGCGCGCCGCTCCTCGTCGCGAGCGAATAGATCGAAAACGCGACGATGACCAGTCCCAGACCGCCCTTGACCAGCCGCTCGGGCGCGTGCGCGAGCAGCAGCACGCCAACGGGGATGCCAACGAGCGCGGTCGCGAGCAGGCCCGCAGCGCTTCGAAAATCGACGCGGCGCCAATCCTCGACAACGATCGCGGCGGCGACGACCACGGAAACCAGTACCGCCACCGGCGCGGCAATGGCGACGGGCATGACGAGCGCGAGCAGCGGCACCGCAATCAACGCCTCGCCGAATCCGAACGTCGAACGAATCAGCGTGGCAAAAAAGATGACGGCGACAAAGTAAACAGTGGAGAACGACGGCACGCGCGTTGATAATACGTCGCTATGGCGATACACCTGGATCACGTCTCCATCAGTTCGCCGAACATGTTCTACGGCGCGCACCGCTTGCGCCTCGAAACGACGCTCAGCTTCTACGACGGCGGCCACGTCCTCAACGGCGATCTCGCCAACCGCATCTTTCCGCTCGGCGCGAATACCTACCTCGAACTGAACGGCATCGTCGACGCGCACGCGATGCGCGACGCGAAGAACCGCCCGTGGTGGTACGACGGCGTGCAGACGCTCGGCGAGTGCTTCACAGGCTTGGGCTTCCGCGTCGACACGTTCGACGAACTGCAGGCGATCGCGCGGAAGAAGGGCTACACGATCGCCAAGGATCCGACGACGCGCATCTGGCCGAACGGGTATGCGATGCGTGTGTTCTCGGCGCCGGGTCCGCGAGAGTCCGTCGCGAACGGTTTCCCCATGTGGCACTGGTTCGAGGACTTTCCGATGCATCCGAGCGGACAGCCGCCATCGACCGCGCCTAAAATCACGCGACCCGACGGTGTCGCGTGGATCGAAGTCGGCGGCACCGCGAAAGAGATGTACGACTGGCTCGACATGCCAGCCGGCACTCTGCCCTTCCGGTTCAACGGCCGCCCTCCCGGCCTCTATGCGATCGGCGTGAAGACCATGAGAGGCGGCGAGATCGTGATTCGTCGTCCATCGGTGACCGAGTACTGAAGGAGATCGCGATGACTCACAAAATCAGCCGGCGCGCGATGCTCCGTAACACGGCTGCGCTGACGACGGGCGTCGTCGCCGCGACGACCGCGAAACTGCGAGCCGCCGACGCTCAAGGCGCCGCTCGCGCAACTGCAACTGGAACTGGAACTGCAACTGCACCTGCCGTCCTCGATCACGTTCACATCGGCTGCACGAACGTCTACGCGACCGCGTTCGATCTGATGAAGGCGACGAAGATCGGCCACTACGACGGCGGCTTCGGCACCAACATCGTCACCGGTCAAAAGACGATGCCGCTCGGCGGCGGCGTGTATCTCGAAATCGAAAGCGTCGTCGATCCGTTCGCCACGAGCGATGCACGCCTGCGTCCGTGGTGGCACGCGCGCGCCGTGTCGATGAAGTCGCCGGTGTTCAGCGGCGTGTGCCTGCGCGTCAACACCATGGACGAACTGAAGGAGATCGCGAAACGGCACGGCGGTGTCGCGCGGCTGAACATGCACACGCCGTCCGACGGCCCGCCGGTGAAATGTTGGGAGGCGCCGCACGGACCGAACATTCGCAATCCATGGGAAACGGGCCAGCCGACATGGTGCTGCTGGGAAAATCGTCTCT
Source organism: Vicinamibacterales bacterium (assembly GCA_035652075.1). Lineage (GTDB taxonomy): Bacteria > Acidobacteriota > Vicinamibacteria > Vicinamibacterales > CAVVIG01 > Gp6-AA45. The sequence continues at coordinate 10,900 of DASREL010000093.1, read as the reverse complement.
ACTCGCATCCGAGCGGGCAACCGGTCGTCAACGCGCCTGGGCTCGTCGTGCCGATGGGCGTCGCGTGGATCGAGATGGGCGGCACAAAGGCGCAGATGCAGGCGTGGCTCGATCAGAATCCCGACGACCTGAAGATGAAGTTCAACGGCAAAGCGCCGGGCGTGTACGCGATCGGCGTCAAGACCGACGTCGGCGACGTCGAAATCCGCCGGCCGTCAGCGACGAGGACGACGTAGATGCCGCTGCATATCGATCACATCAGCCTGGCGTCGCCGCACATCTTTCGATCGGCGGATACGCTGTCGAAAGAAACCGGGCTCGGCTACTGGACCGGCGAGTGGCTGCGCGATTCGTCCGTCAACATCGTCCCGCTCGGGCCGCCCGGCAACTTCATCGAGATCTCGGGCATCATCGACATCTTCTCGCTCAGAAAGATGGACGAGCGGAAGCAGTGGATCCTCGACATCACCGAGACGGGCGATCACTTCAACGGCTTGTGCCTCGGCGTCGACTCGATGGACGAACTCGAGATGTTCGCGCGGCACTGGAAGAGCACGGTGAACCGTGCCGACAATCCCGATCCCGCCGCGCATTTCCAGCGCGCGAACGGCTACATCCTGCCGATGGCGTCGACGCCCGTCGGTAAACGCACGGTGTGGATGGCAGGATTGCCGAACGTCTACTACTACCCCGATCGCACGTATCACTCGAGCGGCCAACCGACGCATCCGGTGCCGAATCAAGTGCAGCCGACCGGGATCAAATGGGTGGAAGTCGGCGGCACGGCGCAGGACATGGCGGACTGGCTCGGCGGGATGCAGTACGTCGAGATGCTGCCGCTGAAGTTCAATGGCAAGTCGCTCGGCGTGTGGGCCGTCTGTGTCGGCGCCGTCGACCACGAGGACATCGTCATTCGCAGGCCGGCCGCGTCCGAAGCGGTGCCGACGGCGAAGTTCGCCGACTGGCGGAGCTGACATGAACATCCACATCAATCATTTCTCGCTCGGCGCGCGCAACGCGTTCGAATCGGCGGCGAGGCTGCGCAAAGAAACCGGTCTCAGCTTCTGGACCGGCGAGTGGCTGCGCGATATCTCGTGTCACATGGTGCCGCTCGGCAACGGCCCTGGCGGCAAAGACGCGTTCATCGAGATCCAGTGCTACGTCGATGCGCACGCGCACCTCAAGGACACGCGTCCGAACTATCGCTACGACGTGCTGTCGGTGGACAACGAATACAACGGCGACTACTGGACTGGGTTGATGCTGGGCGTCGACTCGCTCGCGGACCTCGAAGCGATCGCGAAGCGCCTCGGCGCCGACGTGACGCCGGAAGACTCGCGAACGAATCCCTACAACCACTTTCTTCGTCCCGACGGCTACGTGCTCGGATATCAGTCGGCGCCGCGTTTCACACGTGGACGTCCTGACAAATGGCCGATGGACATGCCGGGCTTCTATTTCTATCCCGACGTCCCGGGCCGAACGTCGAACCAGCCTGTCGTCGCCGCGCCGCACATGCGCCGGCCCGCCGGCGTGAAGTGGGTCACCTTCGGCGGCACGAACGAACTGCTGTCGGACTGGATGGGACAGGACGCCGAGAAATCGATTCCGGTCCGGTTCAACGGGAAAGCGGTCGGCCTGTGGGAAGTGTGCGTCGGGATGGCCGACGGCGAGGACGTGATCATTCGTCGCCCCGCCGCCGCGTCAGTGATCAAAGACGACTCGAAATACCGACGGCCGTCTTAGTTTCGCAGCGAGAAGACGCACAGCGACAGTCCAGCAATCGCCGCGACGTACTGCTTGCCATCCGCCTCGAACGTGATCGGACCGTTGACGATCTGCGCGCCGAGGTTCGTCTTCCAGAGCAGCGTTCCGTTTTTCGCGTCGAGCGCCTGGAAATATCCTTCGCGGCCGCCGGTGAACAGCACGTCGGATCCGGTCGTCAGGATGCCGCTGTCGGTGACGTCGGTCATCGGAAACTTCCACTTCACTTCGCCGGTCGCCGCATCGAGCGCGAGGACGGCGCCGCTGGCCACGGCGTCGGTCCAGTTGTTGATCGGGCCGCGGCGTAAACCCGGCACACCCGGCGCGCCGGGAACTGGAACGTAGTTGCGGTTGACGCCGCCGCCGAAATTGCGTCCTTCCTGATACTCGACCGGCGTGCCGCCGAAGATCGTCGCGTAGCCTTCCCACGCGGAGACGTAGAAAAGACCAGTGCGCGGGCTGAACGACGGCGAGTACCAGTTCGTGCCGCCCTGATTGCCGGGCCAGGTCGGCTGACCGTCGGGCTGCGGCGTCTGATGCGGGCGGCCGCGCTCGTCGAACGTGTCCATCCAATTCACTTTGACGAACGGCTTGCCGGTGAGAAATCGTCCGGTCGCGCGATCGAGGACGTAGAAGTTGCCGTTGCGATTCGCCCACACCATCGCCTTCACCGGACCGCCGCGCCAGGTGATGTCGGCGAGGACCGGAACCTGCACCGAGTCGTAGTCGTAGCGATCGTGCGGCGTGAACTGATAGTGCCACTTCAGTTGCCCGGTGTCGGCGTCGAGCGCGACGACCGAGTCGGTGTAGAGGTTGTCGCCAGGCCGCTGCTCGTTGTTCCAGTCGGGGCCCGCGTTGCCGACGCCCCAGTACGTCAGGTTCAGCGCGGCGTCGTACGATCCGGTGACCCACACCGATCCGCCGCCGTGCTTCCACGCTTCGGGATCGCAGAACTTGCCTTGCGCCGGCGTGCACGGCTGCCACGAGTCGCCGCCGGGCTCGTTCGGCGCGGGGATCGTGTGGAAGCGCCACGCTTCTTTCCCGGTGCGCGCGTCGTACGCCGCGACGAATCCGCGGATGCCGTACTCGCCGCCGCCGACGCCGATGATGATCTTGTCTTTCACCGCAAGCGGCGCGAGCGTCACCGAATAGCCTTGCCTGCTGTCGGTGACCTCGACGTTCCACAGCGGACGCCCGCTCTTCGCATCGATCGCAACAAGATGCGCGTCGAGCGTGCCCATATACAACGTGTCGCCGAGGATCGCGAGGCCACGGTTGTTCGCGCCGCAGCAGACGATCTGATTTGGATTCAGCTGATGTCGATAGATCCAGAACACGCGTCCCGTCTTCGCGTCGAGCGCGACGACGTCGTTGGGGCGCTGCGTCAGATACATGATCCCGTCGACAACCAGCGGCGTCGTCTGCCACGCGCCGGCGACCGCCGCCTGATACATCCACGCGAGCTCGAGGTTCTTGACGTTGGCCGGCGAAATCTGCGTCAGCGGACTGTAGCGGTTGCTGAAATAGCCGCCTGAGTACAGCAGCCAGTTCTTGGCTTCGCGCGCCGCGTTCTGCAGCCGGTCGGGCGTCACCTGCGCGTGGAGCGATACCGAAACCGCCAGTGCGGACACCACACACGTGATGCTTCGCTTCATCGTCAGCGTCCTTTCAGCGACAACAAGTAGGCGACGAGATCCGACAGCTCGGCTTCGCTCATCGTCTTGTACGACGGCATCGGCGACACGGTGGCGATAGTGAACTCGCGCAGATCGGACTTCGACAACGACACGAGCCGTTCCTTGTCGTCGATCAGCTGCACCGTGTAGGTATCTTCATTCAACCGTCGTCCGTTGATCACCGTGCCATCGCGCGTGACGATGTGGACGGGACGGTTGATGGGCATCATCTGCGTCGTGGGTTCGGTGAGCGATCGGAGCAACGAGGCGGCGCTCCGCTGCGCGCCAACGTCGCTGAGATCGGGAGCCACGCGCGCGCCACGATCGCCGACGCGGTGACAGCGCACGCACTCGTTCTTGTCGAACAGCGCGCGGCCGCGTGCGGCATCGCCGACCTTCACGGTTCCGCGATCGAAGGAGTTCATGTTGCGCACGAACGCGATGACGCCGGCGAGCTCCGCGGAATCGAACTTGAACGCGAGCATCCCCTTGCCGGGAACGCCGTTGGTGATGACGCGTGCGAGATCCTGATCGGTGACGGCGGTGCGGAACTTGCCGCTCTTGAGGTTGATGTCGCCGACGCCGTCGCCGTTCGCCCCGTGGCACGTCGTGCACTGCGCGTCGTAGATCTGCGCGCCGTACGCGATGTCCGCTGGTGCGTATTCGCCGGGGTGACCGAGTTGAAGGGCCACGAGCAGGACGCCAAGGAATGCCGTCATGCCGCGGACTTGTATCACATTCCGGCTGCTGGCGCGCCGATGAGCAGCCGGTTCTTCGGCGTGATTTCTTCGGGAATCCGCTGCGTCCAGATGCGATAGCCGCGATCGGCGAGCCGACGCGCGCGCACGACATCGATCGCGAGCGCATCGTCCATCCAGCCGGAGAGCGAGCCGGCATCGCACGTCGCCGTCTCGTGGCAGCACGGCAGCACCGCGACGCGGGCGCGCGCACGCGTCGCACGGTCGAGGACGAGATCGGTCATCGCGCCGCAGGCGTGCACGGACATAACAATGTCGTCGGGTTCGATGTCGATCGCGTCCAGGGCGGTCTCAACGATCGAAATCCGTCCCGATAGCCGTGGCCACTGATCGACGAGCGCGGCGTGAAGCGTCGAAGCCGACCGTGGAATGACCGTGTCGACGGCCAGCGCCGACGGCGAGGTGTCGTCGAGGATCAACATGACATGCGCAAGAAGCGCGTTGCCCGCGGCCAGATCGACGATCCGACCGCCGCGAAACAGTCGCCGTACGCGTCGCGCCACTTCCCACGCTTCGTAGAGCTCTTTTCGCGGCAGGCATCCTGCGTGACAGACGGCGCGTGCGATGCGATCGAAGATCGTCTTGCCGGAAAACCGATCGAGATCGCGATCGGTCAGACGGTTCTTCGACGATCGGGCGAACGTCACATCTTCGGCTGCGACTGGGCGTCGACGTCGAACGCGGCGGTCTTCACCGTGCCGGCGTGTTTGACCTGCACGAACAGGCGGTACTTGCCCGGCTGCGGAAACGCGTACGGCACTGCGATTCGACTATCCAGATCCATCACGTGGCCGGCATGCGGATTGGCGCTGCCGGCGAAGCGCTGCATCGCCGCCATCGAGATGCTGCCGGACGGATGCAGGTGCGCGAAAACCGATCCGTCGCGGCTCGCGATCAGCAGATGCGCCGCCATGCCCATGTACGGCTCGACGTCGATGGTCGCGCCGTGCGCATCCTGAACATGGAAACGCAGATCGCGTTCGACACCCACGACGATCGGCGACGGATCTCGGTCCCACACAATCTTCGTCCCGTCATCGAGATCGGTGCCGTTGAACCACGAGTCGTCTGGATCAGTTGCAGTTGCAGTTCCAGTTGCAGTTCCAGTTGCAGTTCCAGTTGCAGTTGCGGTTGCGGCGAGTTCAATCTCCGACACGAGCGTCTGCGCGTAGCCGCTTTCGTGGACGATGTCGCCGTAGACCCGGTAACGACCGGTGGGAAGCGGCGGCACGTCGACGTCGAAGTCGAGGGCGGCCGGCGTGCGCGCGATCGGATGCAGATGCGCGACGGCATCGAGCGTCGGCTCGCGGACGAGAAACAGATGCATCAGCTTCCCGTGATCGGGGATCAACGCGTTGAACTGACTCAACGGGTTTGGCGTGCCGGTCCAGCGCGGGTCGCGAATGCTCAGCGTCAACACGCGCGCGTCGGCGTTCTGCGTGAACGCCGTCTCGGCGTTGAACGGGCGATACAGCACGGATCGTTTGTACGCGGACGCTTCGGCGGTCCACCACTTGTCGCCGCCCCACAGCGCGAGGCCGGCGATGACGGCCGCGACGGCGATTCCGATCCGTGCACGACGCGTGCGGACGACATCGGGCTGCGCGCCGGGCGTCAGGCCGCTTTCGCGCACGGCTGCGCCGATGATCGTCAGCAGTCCTGCCGTGAGAAATACGCCGAGGGCCGCGAGCACGCTGCCGAGCCACGGCGGCATCTGACGTTCGGCGGTCGCGAGCGCGACGACGGGGATGACGACTTCGCCCGGACCCGCGGGGCCATCGACGTGCACCGCGAGCTGGTACGACGACGCGGTCATGAACCAGAGTTCCGCCGAATAGAGCGACGGATCGCCGGGAACGCCAGCGGCCGGTTCGGGCGGCGGCGCGCCTTTCAGTCCCACGTTCCACTGCCCGGCTCGCACCGTGACGTGATGCGAACCGGTCGACGTCGCGCCTTCGACGCGCACGGTGACCTGCGCGCGACCGGGAATCACGCCGGGCAAGCGGACGCTGACCCGCACGTCGTACGGACCGGCCTTGCCGCCGAAGAACGTGTCGGGGCTGCCGACGTGCGCCATCGACAACAGCGCAAGCCCGAGCAGTGCGAGTTGCGGGCGCAGTCGACGCATCAGCGTTGCACTCGCGCCATCCAGTTGCCCCACCACAGCGCGCAACGCGCCGACACGAAGCCGATCGCGAGCGCGATCGGGAGTCCGGTTGCCAGGTTGTCGGGCGGATTCAGCTGGAAGTACTTCGCCTGGAACGCCGGACCGATCGAGTACTGCATGCGATCGCTCGCGAAGAACCAGTTGCGCGCCGCCGGCGTCATCAGGAAATCGGCGAACGGCCACTGCACCGCGAAGAACGTGACGAGGAACGCGGCCGACGCGACCAGCGCCAGGAGCCAGTCGTTGATCCGACCATCAGCGCGAGAGCTGTTGTAGCGCAGCCCTTCAGGGCTGCCGCCTTTGCCACGTCGCATCACCAGATCGAGCGCGATTGCCGGCACGATCAGCAGCAGCGGAAAGTCCGGCGGCATGAATCGATCGACCTGCACGTAGATCGGTCCAAGCAGCGGTTGCGCGGCAAACAGCGGCAGAAACAGCAGCATGAACATCGTCAAGCCCGTGTAGACCGATGCGACGATCGTCGCGGGCCAGCGCGCGAACGACGCGCGCGCCGAGCTGACCAGGAAGAACAGGAACACGCCGGCGCTGACTTGGTAGAAGTGCGTCTGGTGCATGTCCCAGCGCTGCGTGTGCTCGGTCGCGACGGTGGCCGCGAGCAACAGCAGCAAGCCGGCGCCGTACAAATACAGACGCCCGAGCAGCCGACGGTCGCCGACCGCGCGGTTCTGCCACGCGAGCGCCATCAGCATCGCGCCGCACTGAATGGCGGCGATGCCGGCGGCGAGCAGCATGTGCGGCGGGCTGATGATCTTGACGTCGAGGCCGTACGCGTTGTGCCACCAGTCGTCGAACGGCGCCGACGTAACCATCGCAAACGCGCCCCAGATGCAGACCCACGCGCCGAACGGCGCGCGGAATCCCCAGAAGCGCACCGCGGTGCCGCGATCGCTCTCCGATCCCGCGAACGTCGTCTGCAGCGCTACCCACCCGCACGTGAGGCCGGCGACGACGCCGCCGGTGTAAATCGCGAGATGCGCCGGCGTCCAGAAGGTGTCACGGCCGATCGAGCGATGCCACGAGATGTCCCAGATCACGCCGAGGATGACGCTCGTCGAGGCGAACAGCACCGCGTAGATCGACCAGTGTGGCGCAGTCGAATCGGTCGACATCGCGAGAGGACGGGAATGCTGAAAGGTCGCGGCAGCCGTAGCCATGAGCGCTATCGTAATACGCCGGACTGAGGAGTGAGACATGGCGAAAACGATGGACGCCCAGACGTTCGCAGCAGAGGGAAAACAGTTTCAGGAAGCGGGAGATAAAGAATCGGCGGCCGGGAATACGAACGCGGCCGACACTGCCTATTCCAAAGCCGCGGACGCGTATGCGGCCGCCGTGTCGCGCACGACCGACACGGACAAGGCCAACAAGTGGCTGGCGGCAGAGACCAAGGCACTGAAAGCCATGAGCACCACCGCGCTGACGGCGTACGGCGACAGCCTGGCCAAACAGGCTGAGACGATGGAAACGCACGCGAAGAATGCTCCTCGTCAAGAAGGGCCTGGCGGCGCCACGGAAATCTATCCAAAGGCCGCGCGCATGCGAGGCAGGGCCGGCTGGGTGTATCAGCTGCTCGCGTTTCGCGTTGCCGCGCCGGTCCCGTCTGCGGCACTGCAGTCCGCCGATTTCTCGATGTCAGTCGGTTATCAGTACAGCCAGGAGGCGTCCGATTTCGAACGAGCCGCCGACGGAGAACCCCTCAGCGAGGGAGACGAAAAAGACGGTCTGTTGCGCGCCGCGTCTGAAATCCGGAACGATGCGGCGAGCGCGTTCGCTCGCGCTGCAGACGTGTACAGTCGCTTCAACCAACCAGGCGATGCGAGCAGCGCACAAACGAAGGCAACATCCGAGCGCGAAGCGTCCTACTCGGATTTGCTGAGCATCGCCAGCGACGTGCGGTAAGAGCGGTCGAGTTTCGCGCTAGGATGACCAGCCATGAGGAATGCGATTACGGAAACGCTGGCCATCCTGTCCGTGTCCGGGCTGGGCCTGCAAAATCCGCCGGCGCCTGCTGCCATCACGCCTCGTCTCGACACGCCGCAGGCGCGCGTCATCGTCGCGACGCTGCAGCCGCGCACGCCGTCGATTGCGTCGAACGGCCACGCAACGAACCGCGTGCTGATCTATCTGGACGATGGTGTGATGACGCGAAAAGACGGCGACCAGTCCGCAACGATCGAGTTCCATCGCGGCGACGTCCGCTGGCGGCCGGCGAGCGGTCCGTACACCGCGGAGAACATCAGCGATCATCCCATTCGTATTTTGGAGATCGATCTCAAAGGATCGCCCGCGGCAGCGGCGCGCACGTCGGCGCTCGATCCGGCCGCCGTGGACGCCGCGCACTACAAGGTGATTTTTGAGAACGAGCAGGTGCGCGTCCTTCGCGTCCACTACGGCGCGCACGAAAAAGGACAGACGCACGAACACCTCCTGAACCGCGTCGTCCTCTACCTGAACGATCAGCCGGGCGCGAAGGCGGACGATGTGCGTGTGGCCGGCGCGGTCACGCACGCGGAAGAGAACGCATCGGATCAGCCCGCCGACCGGATCGCCGTCGAATTGAAATAGATTACCGGCGGCCAGCGATCATTCGACGCGCGTCAGCCGCAGCGCGAACGGCGCCGGGAACGGACCGTTCTGGTTCCGCTGCTGCGTCAGCACGAGCGTGTCGCCCTCGAATTTGTACGAGTAGACGATGAACACGCCCGATCCCATCACCGCGGGATTCTTCGACGCAATCGGCCGCATCGTGATGCTGTCGGCTGTCATCTCGTACGTGCCGGCTTCGGCGACGACCGGCCCCCAGACGGCTCGCAGTTCGTCGGCGGTCGCTTTCGCCGCGTCCGCCAGCGTCGGTCGCGGTCCATCGGCCTGAATTTCGGTCCGGCTGTAGTGCTTGTCGGTGATGATCGTCAGGTTGGGCCGGCCGGCGAACGAGATCGTTCGAGCCGCTGGACCGGAGAGTCTCGCTTCCTCGACGCGCCACACGCCCTGAATCGAGCGGCGTGTCGACTGCGCCGCGCCGTGGCTCACCAGCACGCCGACGGTCATTGCTGCCACCAAGAGTCTGCGCACGTGTTCCTCCTGTGCCGAATATCCTAGTCGCACAGACCGCGCGCACGATCCCATCGGCTGCGCGATGATCTCCAGCCGCTGCGCGGCGACGCTCGTGCTCTGCGCGACGATCGCGGCCGTCCGTACACCGTGACGGATCGGATGCGACGCGATCGCGGCACGTTGCGCAGCGATCGACTCCTCGCGTACAGCGCGCCCAGGTGCTCGTACCGACGATCACGTGTCTTGCGCAACGGATCCGCGCGTCGTACACCGTGCATCGTCACCTGTACAGGACGACGCGATTGCGTGCCGTCACGGTCTCGAATCCGCAGGTCTTGCACACAATCTCTTCTCGCGCGGGCGGTGTCTAACAGGGCCATGAGAGGAGGAGCGGTTATGAGGGACCACGACACACGACGGCTCGACACGTTCGGACGCGTCCGCGACTTCTTCGCGGACAACATCGCGATCCTCGCGAAGTCGGCGCGCGGCCAGCAGCTGGTCGCGTCGCTGATCGCGCTGATCGGTCAACTCCGGCAATTCTTCGCGACGCAGACGCAGGGCCGCGGAGAAGCGCAGAACGCGGCGAAGGCGCGCGCCGAGGCGCGGGCGTCGCTCCGCGATCGTCTCGAAGCGATGGCGCGAACGGCGCAGATCCTCGCGCTCGATCATTCCGGTCTGGATCGGAAGTTCAAGGTGCCGCGCGGCAACGGGGAGCACGCGCTGCTCGCCGCGGCGAAGGCGTTCGCGGATGCCGCGCAGCCGTTGGTCGGCGAGTTCGTCAAGCACGGCATGGCGGACGACTTCCTGACCGGCGTCGCCGCCGACGTCGCGGCAATCGGGCAAGCCGCGCACGACATGTCCACGGCGCGCGATAAACACGTCGCCGCGCGCGCCAGCATTACTCAAGCTACCAAGAAAGGGATGGAGATCCTGCGCGCGTTGAACGCGATCGTCCGCAACCAGATCGGCAAGGATCCAGTCGGCCTGGCGAAGTGGCGGAGCGCGTGTCACCTCGAACGGCGTAATTCAGTCGATGCGACGCCGTCGCCCACGCCGGCGCCGATGCCGTCACCAGCACCGCAAGTCGCGTAGATGAACCAATCGCGGTTCATCGCCGCGCGTGTCGTGAGGCGATTGCGTCAACCTCACACTCACGGCACGCGCGGCATTTCTGCTGCTCCGCGTGCTGCCAAGTGAAGGACCTGCGGGTGGCGTTCGGTCTCGCCAATCCCAAGCTGAACCCACACGTCGTACGATTGTCGGTCCGCTAAGAGGATCTCAAATTCGACTCACAGAATCGCAGAGTCCATCATGTTGTCAACCGTGACCAGATTGTCGAAGAACACCACTGACGGCTCCGAGCCGTATTTGTCGGTGACGAATCGTCTCCATTCACCCGAATAGAGTTTTTCTGCCTCCGCTCTCGATTCCCACACATACACCGCTCCGGCGGTCAG
>DASREL010000092.1:0-6038 GCA_035652075.1 Vicinamibacterales bacterium | reverse complement strand
GATCACCGGGTTGTGGCAGCGCCAGCAGTGCGGGTACGAATGCGCGAACGCCTCCTGATGCCACAGCTTGCCGCGCTCCTTCAACGCCTCGACAATTTTCGGGTTCGCATCGAACACACGCTGGCCACCGAACAACAGCACGTCGTCGTGGAAATGACCGCCGGGTCCGACGGGCGCGTAAATCTCGAGTCCATACTTCACGCCGGTCATGAAGTCGTCTGCACCGTGACCAGGCGCGGTGTGCACGGCGCCGGTACCCGCGTCGAGCGTGACGTAGTCGCCCAGCACGCCGACTGATGGACGTGCATACAACGGATGCACGAAGCGAATGTGCTCGAGCGCCTTGCCTTTCATCCGCGCGAGCGGCGGACCGAATGTTCGGCCGCCAGCTTTCGCGACCGATTCCGCGAGACCTTCGGCGACGATGACCGCACGGCCGTCGACGTCGTACGCGGCGTAGTCGAAGTCCGGATGGAACGCGATCGCGAGGTTCGACGGAATCGTCCAGGGCGTCGTCGTCCAGATCAGGACCGAGACGTTCTTACCGGCGAGTTCGGGGACGCGCGATCCCAGTTCGCCGGCGCTCGACTGATCGAGATCGAACTCGACGTAGATCGACGGCGACGTGTGGTCCTCGTACTCGACTTCCGCTTCGGCGAGCGCCGTGCGGCAGTGGATGCACCAGTGGACCGGCTTTTTGCCTTTGTAGACGAGATCCTGCTCGACGAACTTGCCGAACGCGCGGACGATCGCCGCCTGATAGCGAAAGTCCATCGTCAGGTAGTAGTGCTCCCAGTCGCCGAAGACGCCGAGGCGCTTGAACTGCTCGCTCATCACGTTGATGTAGCGCGAGGCGTACTCGCGGCACGCGCGGCGGATTTCGACGATGCTCATGTCCTTCTTCTTCGGACCGAGCTCGCGATCGACTTTCAGTTCGATCGGCAATCCGTGGCAGTCGTATCCAGGGATGTACGGCGCTTCGAATCCCATCATCGAATGGGACTTGACGACGATGTCTTTCAGGATCTTGTTGAGTGCCGTGCCGAGATGGATTTGCGCGTTCGCGTACGGCGGACCGTCGTGCAACACGAACCGCTTCGCGACCGCCGCCTTCCGCGTGGCGATGATTTTTCCGTACAAATCCATCGCTTCCCATTTCGCGAGCCACTCGGGCTCGGTCACGGGCAGGTTCGCTTTCATCGGAAAGTCCGTGCGCGGCAGGTTGACGGTGTCCTTCCACTCAGGCATGGGTATCTGACGATTTTGCCATAATGGGCGGATGCGCTGCGCGATGCTCGACAATGGATTGAAGGTGCTCATTCAGGAGGAGCACGCCGCGCCGCTCGCCTCTGTCTGGTGCTGGTACAAGGTCGGATCGAAGGACGAACGTCCCGGACTGACAGGCGTCTCACACTGGGTCGAGCACATGAACTTCAAGGGCACGACCAACATCCCGAAAGATCAAGTCAAAGGGATCATCGAGCAGTTCGGCGGCAGCTGGAACGGCTACACCTGGATCGATCAGACGACGTATCTCGAGACGGCGACGAAAGACGCGCTCGATCGGATGCTGTTCATCGAGGCCGAGCGGATGGCGAACGGCCTCTACGAGCCCGACGACGTCGAATCGGAACGGACCGTGATCATTTCCGAGTTGCAGGGCGGCGAGAACGATCCGGATCAGCTCCTCGATCAGGAGTTGACCGCGACGGCGTTCAAGGCGCACACGTACCGGCACCCGACGATCGGGTGGCTGTCCGATCTGCAGTCGATGACGCGCGACGATTTGTACGGCTACTACCGCCGTTTCTACGTGCCGAACAACGCGACGCTCGTGATCGTCGGCGACGTCGACGCCGACGCCGCGCTCGCGCGCGCCGATCATTACTTCGGCGGAATCGCAGCCGGCTCGGCGATCCCGCGCATCGGCACGATCGAGCCGGAGCAGACAGGCGAACGACGGCTGACGATCCGCAAAGAGGGCACGACCGCCTATCTCAAAGTCGGCTATCACGCACCCGCCGCCGGCGACGATCGTTTTTTTCCACTGCTGATCCTCGACGCCGCGCTGTCGGGCGCGAAAGGCATCAACTTGTGGTCGAGTTTCCGCGGCGCGCCGCCGCAGCGCAGCACGCGCCTGTATCGCGCGCTCGTCGAACGCGGCCTCGCGTCGTACGTGCTCGGCGCGCTGCTGCCCACGCAGGATCCGTTTCTCTACACGATTTCGGTCACCGCCACGGACGGCACGTCGCTGCCGTCGATTGAAACGGTGCTGCTCGAGGAACTCGATCGCGTGCAGCGTGGCGGCATCACGGACGCTGAGCTCGCGAAGGCCAAAGCGCAACTCCGGGCGCGAATCATCTTCGACAACGACAGCGTGACGAACATCGCGCACCAACTCGGATATTTCGAAACGATCGGCAGCGTCGATCTGTTCACGACCGCGCTGTCGAAGATTGCGTCGGTGACGGTGGCGCAAGTCGCCGACGTCGCGCGGAGCGTGTTGTCGCCGTCGAATCGAACGGTCGGCCATTTCGATCCGCTGCCGGTTGGCCGGACCGACGCCTAATGGCACTCTCCCCGATTCGATTGACGCTGCCGAACGGCGCGGTGGTCCTCGCGAAGCAGAGCGCGATGACGCCGGCCGTCACGATCCATCTCGCCGTGCGCGCCGGTTCCGTCTGCGATCCGGTCGACGGTGTGGGCGCCACATGGCTGCTCTCGCGCGTGATCGACCGCGGGACCGCGACGCGTTCGGCGGCCGACATCGCGGAAGAGCTCGACAGCCGCGGCATCTCGCTGTCGGTCACGGTCACGCGTCATCTCTTCTCGCTGATTTGTACCTGCCTCGCGGAGGACTTCGAGCCGGTGCTGGCGCTGCTCGGCGACGTGGTGATGTCGCCGTCGATTCCGGAACCCGAGCTCGCGACGCGCAAAGGCCAGGTCATCACGTCGATTCGGCAGGATGACGACAATCCGGCAGTGCGGGCGACCGAAGCGTTGATGGCGTCGCTGTATCCGAACGGGCATCCGTATGGCCGCCGCACGAAGGGCACGATCGACGTGGTCGAAGCGTTGACGCGCGATCGGCTGCTGGCGCTTCATCATGCGCATTTCGCGCCGTCGGCGCTGACGGCGGTGATCGTCGGCGACGTCGAGCCGTCGCGCGCGCAGGATGCTGCCGCGCGCGTCTTCGCCGGATGGGCGGCACCACAGCCCGCACCGGTCGCCTTCAGTTCGCCGCCGCGCACCGCGACGCGCGAGCGGATCGTCATCCCGATGATGAACAAGGCGCAGGCCGACATCGCGTACGGCTTCATCGCCATCGCGCGCCGCGAGCCTGCGTACTACGCGTGTTGGTTGATGAACGTCATCTTCGGCCAGTACGCGCTCGGCGGACGCCTCGGCGACAGCATCCGCGAGCGGCAGGGGATGGCGTATTACGCGTCGAGCTCGCTCGACGCGAACATCGTTGAAGGGCCGCTTTCGATCCGCGCCGGCGTGAGCCCGGCGAACGTCGATCGCGCGATCGCGTCGATCGACGACGAGATCACGCGTCTCGTGTCCGATGGCATCACCGACAAGGAGCTCGACGAGTCGCAGCGATACCTGATCGGTTCGATTCCGCGCGCGCTCGAGACGAACGCGGCAATCGCGAACTTCCTGCAGAACGAAGAGGTCTTCGAGCTGGGCCTCGACTACGACACGCGGCTGCCGGACCTGCTGCACGCGGTGACGAGAGACGACGTCAACGCCGCGGCTCGAGCCGTGCTCGACGTCGACCGCGCGACGGTCGTGATCGCCGGACCGTATCAATGACGGCGCGGGCGGTATTCTTCGACGTCGATTTCACGCTGATTTACCCTGGCCCGACCTTCAACGGCGAGGGACACCGTATCTTCTGCTCCCGATACGGCATCGATGTCGACCCGACGAAGTTCGACGAGGCGGTCGCCACGGCGGCGCCGGTGCTCGATCGACCCGAAGATGCGCCGTACGATCCGGAAGTCTTCGTAGCCTACACGACCAAAATCCTCGAAGAGATGGGCGGAACCGGTCCCCACCTGCGCGCGTGCAGTCAGGAAATCTACGAAGAGTGGGCGGTGTGCCATCACTTCCAGCTGTACGACGACGTCACGCCGGTGCTGACATCGCTCGCCGAGGCCGGCGTGCGGATCGGCCTGATTTCGAATACGCAGCGCTGCTTGACGACGTTTCAGAATCACTTCGAGCTGACCGGACTGATTGCGGCGACGATGTCGTCGTTCGAGCATGGGCGAATGAAACCGCATCCGAGCATCTTCGAGGCCGCGCTCGCCCGCGTCGGCGCTGACGCCGCGGACGCGGTCATGGTCGGCGACAGTGTCCGCCAGGACGTGGAAGGCGCGTTGCGTGCAGGCATGCGCGCGATCCTGCTCGATCGGCGCGATAATCGGCCCGAACGCGCTCGCGAGCTCGGCGTGCCGATCATCACGTCGCTGCGCGAGCTGCCGCCGTTGCTGTCGCTCGGCTGAAAGCCCTCGCGCTACATGGTGACCTACCGCGATTTGACCACGCTCGACGAATGCGCCGCCGTCGTTGATCTCGAACGGCGCATCTGGGGACCTGACTACGACGACGTCGTGCCGACGCCGATCCTGAAGGTGACCGCGATGCGGGGTGCAATTCTGATCGGGGCGTTTGCGGACGCGCGCATGATCGGGTTCGTCTATTCGCTGCCCGGCCTCAAAGACCGGCGGCCGATGCAGTGGTCGCACATGCTCGGCGTCCTCGACGAATTCCGCAGCGACGGCATCGGTCATCGCCTGAAGATGCTGCAGCGCGATCGGACGCTCGAGCAGGGGCTCGATCTGATCGAGTGGACCTACGATCCGATGCAGGCGCTCAACGCCCATCTGAATTTCTCCAAGCTCGGCGTCGTCGTCGAGGAGTACGAAGAAAACGTGTACGGCGAGTCGAAGAGCCCGCTGCATCGCGGCAATCCCACCGATCGGTTCGTCGCCGAGTGGCACATCCGCGACACGAAGCCGGCGGCGGACTGGACGGGCGCGGTGTGCGTCAATCGCGGAACGCACGCCGATCTCCACGTCGACGCGCCGAAGGTCACCGTCGAGATTCCGACCGGGTTCACCGAGATGCTGAGCGCGGCGCCGGATCTCGCGGTGGCGTGGCGGATGGCGACGCGTCTCATCTTCACGACGTATTTCTCTCGCGGGTATCGGGCGGTGGATTTTTCGCTCGATCGCGCCGCGCGGAAGGGCACCTACCTGTTAGTATCCGCGGCATGAAGACGCTGTGCTTCGTGCTGTCGGCTTCGCTCGTCCTCGTGCAGGCGCCTGCGCGCGGCCTGCGCATCACCGTCATCGACGTCGAAGGCGGCGGGGCGACGCTGGTGGTCTCACCGTCCGGTCAGTCGATGTTGATCGACAGCGGCAGTCCCGGCGACGCCGCGAAACGCGACTCGGCGCGCATTGCCGACGCGATGCACGCGGCGGGCTTGTCGAAGATCGATTACCTGTTCACGACGCACTATGACGGCGATCACGTCGGCGGCGCGCCGGCGGCGAACGCGGTCGCGCATTTCGATCGCTTCTTCGATCACGGCGAGATGGACCCGAAGTGGGAACAGAATCGCGGCATCGAAGAGCGGTACGCGGCGTACGTCGAGATCGCGAAAGGCAAGCGGACGATCGTGAAGCCGGGCGACACGATTCCGTTCGGCGACGCGCGCATCGATGTCGTGGCGTCGAACGGCGCCGTCATCAGCAAAGCCATCAACGGCGGCGGACAGACGAACCCGTTCTGCAAGGACGCCGACATCAAGCCGCCGAACACGACTGAGAACTCGCAGACGGCGGGCGTGCTGATTTCGTACCGTCGCTTCACGTTCCTCGACCTCGGCGATCTGACGTGGGACAAAGAAATGGCCCTGGCGTGTCCGACCAACAAGCTCGGACGCGTGTCGCTGCTGCTGGCGACGCACCACGGCTTCTTCAACGATCAGTCGGGCGCAGGCGCGTTGCTGTGGGCGATTCAGC
>DASREL010000091.1:0-17024 GCA_035652075.1 Vicinamibacterales bacterium | reverse complement strand
GTCGCGCACGCTGACCTCGGCGCGCGACCATGCGAGCTGCATCACGTCGCGCTCGAGCGCGCCGAGCGTGTCCTCGAACAGCTCGCGCGACGACTTGAAGCCCCAGAAGAGGAACCGCATCGAGACGAGCCTAGCACAGGCGCGCGAGCGCGGCGCCGGCGACGAAGCCGGAGGACCACGCCCACTGGAAGTTGAAGCCGCCGAGCCGCCCGTCGACGTCGAGGATTTCGCCGACGAGGTGCAGGCCGGGGCAGCGGCGGGACTCGAGCGTGGCGGGGTCGACCTCGTCGAGCGCGACGCCGCCCGCGGTCGCTTCCGCGAACGTGTATCCCCGCGTGTCGGTGACGGGCAGCGGATACGCCGTCAGCGCATGGATGAGCCGGCGTCGATCCTCGCGCGTGACATGCGGGAGCGCGATCGATCCGTCGATCGACAACGTCTGGAGCAGCGCGCGTGCGGCGGACGCCGGCAGCCGCCGGGACAGTTCGGTCTCGAGGGTGGTTCTCGGATGGTCGCCGGCGGCGCGCGTCCATTCCGCCTCGACCTCGTCGAACGTCCGGCCGGGCGCGAACGACAGCGTGACGCGGACGGTTCGGCCTTCGACGCGCGCGCGCGCCCAGTGCCGCGACGCGTTCAGCGCGGCGGGACCGCTGACGCCGAAGTGCGTCCACAGCATCGCGCCGCGGACGCGCGTGGCGATGGCGCCGTCCACCCACACTGCGACCTCGACGTCCTGGGAGACGCCGCTCAACCGGCGATGCAGCGGCTCCTCGTCGTGCAGCAGCAGCGGCGCGAGCGCCGGCGTCGGCTCGACGATGCGGTGGCCGAGCCGGCGCGCGAGCTCGAAGCCGAATCCGTCGCTCCCGCTCTTCGGCAGCGACTGACCGCCGGTGGCGAGCACCACGCGGCGGGCGGAGATGTCGCCGCGGTTCGATGCGACGATGAACCGCCCGCCCTCCCGGCGAACGTCGGTGACGCGATGATCCGTGACGATCGCGGCGCCGAGTCGCGCCGCCTCGCGGAGGAGCGCGTCGAGCACGTCGCGCGATCGGTTCGAGTCGGGGAAGAGCTTGCCGTCGGCCTCTTCGTGGAGCGGCACGCCGAGGTTACGGAAGAACTCCGCGGCGCGGGCGGCCGGAAACGCCCGCAGCACGCGACGGACGATGGCCGGGCGGCCGCCCCGGAAATCCCGTTCGGTGACGATCCTGTTGGTGACGTTGCAGCGCGAGCCGCCGCTGACGAGGATCTTCGCGCCGGGGCGCGGGGCGCCGTCGGCGACGACGAGCGAGAGCGATGCGTTGGCGCGGCCGGCAAAGATGGCGGTGGCGAGGCCGGCGGCGCCGGCGCCGACCACGGCGACATCGCAGCTGCGCGCCGGCGACGATCCGCCGGAGCGACCGCCGAGCGGATCGTGCGCCGTGAAGGGGTCTACGCTCCCTGCCACTCCACCGCGAAACGGCGGAAGTCGGCGGCGAAATCCTTGATCATCGACTCGACGTCCGCGCGCGGCTTCGCGGCGGCGCGCGCGCGCTCCTGCGCCGGGTCCGCCGCTGGCGCGACGTCGAAGAGGCCGTCGAGCTCGTCCACCTGGAGCGCCGTGTCGGCGCCGACGCGCATCGCGCCGGCCGTTTCCGGCACGAGCGCCGCGCGGTAGCGATCGCGGGCCCACTGCAGCACGCGCTGGCGCGCGTCCTCGTCGCGCAGCGAGTCGAGGATTCTTGCGATCTGCCGCATCGAATCGAGTTCGGCGCTGAGGCTGTCTCGCTCGCGCCGATCGCCGAGTTCCTGTTCGTCCATGTTACGCCTGCACCGAACGGGTGCGCACGCGGCGGCGGAAGTCGCCGCCGATTACGAAGGCTTTCATCAGCGAGGCGACGCCGGCGGCGTTCGCGCTCGCGTGGTCGAGCGCGGGGTTGGCGATTTCCGATCGCTCCCCGCATGCGTTGCAACGGATAACCACCACCGCGTCGTCGAGCGATTTCCCGACGACTTCCGTCCGATGGCTGCCGCATTTCGGGCAGAGCGCCATCGGTTTCGGCGCGACGCTGGCGGCAGCGTCGTAGTGAACCATAATGTCACACGTAGTCAAGCTTCACGCCAGGAGCGGCGAGACGGCCAGCCGATGTGAAATCAGCGAGTTGCGACGTTTTTCCGGCTGCGGGCGAACGTCGTTTCTGCTCCGATTTGCAACACGAGGGTGCGAAATTGTGTGTGGGTAGTGGTCAAGTTTGGTTTCGGGCACTCGACAAAGGACTAGCGATGGAAATCTCGACCGTCTACGATTTGGGAATGCCCAAAGCTCTATATGTTCAGATGTTCTCCAAAGAGGGCGTGCCCAATCCTCCGATTCGGATCAAGGCGGACAAGTTTGAGAACAATGCCGCTGGTCGCTACATCATTAAATTGGGGAACGAAATCGTTGGTGAATTCAACGCGGCTACAGTAGCTGGCTGGTGGATTCAGGACGAATAGGTGCAGCGTTCACGCCGGAATGTGAATCAGGTTCGCCAGCCAGTTCTTGATCATTGCTTTTCCGGTGACCAATTCCATCAAATCAATGAGGCTGGCCACAAGAACTGGTAGCAAAGCGATCTCTTCGGCGGTTTCAAACCGCCATCCTGCCTGTAGTGAGCCGAAGAAAAACAAAAGACTCAAAACGAGCGTAAAAAGATTAAGCGCTGTCCAAAGCTTCATCAGATGCCGAGTGTCGTATTGGCGGCACGCAAAATACCAGATGGTGTCGTAGCCGAGAATGACCCAAAGTAAATAATTGAACAGATTTTGCGGCATTTTGTGCGGATTCAGGGTGACCGCCCACACGAAGAACACCAGAAAATGGAAGAATCCGAACAAGAAATCCATCGGGTAACTTCGCCTTTTGAACTTGCCTGGGTCGGCCGCGTGAGCCTCATCAAAGAACGATGCCGCTCCTAAATAGAATCTGGTGATTACTATGAGAAAAATGGATACTCTGACTCCCTCATGAAATTCGACTGAAAACGTCTCATGGGGCGGCGCGAATAGATGCGGAACGAGATCTGTCAGCGCCTGTTGGATGGCAAGACCGACAATAACGCCATACACCCAGAACGCATGACGGTGAACGCCATCGTTCGCCATGCGCCGGGATTGTAGTGATTATTAGTTCTGGTGCAAATGTTTTGAGGGGGTGTGATGGGACAACTTTTCGTTCAGAGAAGCCATTCCTCTCACCGTGACAGGCACAAGAATGAGCACCGCGATGAAAAGCACTCCAGCCATTTTTGGTGCTCCTTCCTCCAAAAGACTATCGCTAAGCGCTTGGGTTAAGTCAATTGTAAATTTTTGTAAGCCTTTAAAATCAATGAGTTGGAGAGACAGAAATCAAGAATCGTGAAACATTTCACAAGCTATACGATCAGTTGTGAACGATTTCACAACACAAGTAGTTACTCCCGATTAAGCGGCTACGTCCGTCTTCTTGTCGAACAGCATCACGAGTTCCTCTAGCGACCAGGCGTGATCCGCGACGCCGGCCGCCATCGGCGTCACGCGCAGCGAGCCGTGAATCTTAGCGAAATTGTAGTGAACAAAATAGAGCGCGATTGCGTGCGCGTGGTTCTCGGCCTTCTTGCTGAATGCGTTGGTCAGTCGCGTAAACCGGCGCATGCCCATCCGCATCGAGAGATTCTGGCGGTCGACGTACGACGTTGAAACGTGCTTCATGTCCGGGCTGCCTGTTATCACCTCCCGCCGCGCTGACACGAATCGCGCGGGGCTGTAGCGCACGACCTTTTCGCGGTCCTGAGCGCCGTACATCTTCACGAGCTGTCCGTAGTCGATCTCGCCCTCGAACGCGCGCTCCACGGCAGGCAAATACGCATTAAGTCCGTCGGTCGTGAGCTGGACGCGCGTGATCAATCGCGATGCGAGATCGCGCATGAACCACCAGGCCGAGTGCGGATCGCGCTGGCCAACGAACCACGACACGATCAATTTTGAATCGCTGTCGAGTGCGGTCCACGTCCACAGATCGCCCCAGCCTTGCGCGCGCTGCTGTGGCGTCACGTTCTTTTGCTTCGCGCCGACGAATTGCCAGATTTCATCGCACTGCACGCGCTGCGCGCGAATGTTGCGGACGGTGGCGTTGTGAAACGCGGAGCACGCCGTGCCGAGATCAGCGAGCAGCTTGAGGATTGTCGGCTTGCTCACATTCGTCATCCGCGCGGTTGAACGCACGGAATTTCCTTCAACGAGAGCCGCCACTACCGCAACCCGTTTCGCCGTCGTCAGCTTGTTCATAGTCATAATCGTATGCTTGAGCGCTCAAGTAATCAAGCACAATCACAAAGATCGCAAGTGATAGAAAACACAGTACTTGTTGTAAGTTGTTGATTTGGGGCACGTTGCCCCTTGCGCGTAGTGGGTGGACGCGCTAGTCTAGACACAACTGTCCTGGACGGTGCGTGACGCATCGCTGACTCCTTTCTGAGTTGGCGGGGGCAACGGGGTTCGAACCCGCGCTGCCGGATTAACAGTCCGGTGCTCTGCCGCTAAGCAACGCCCCCAGTGACGGCTGCGGTCAGTAAAGGCGCTCCGGAGTCCAAGCCGAGAGCCTTTAACTGGCCGCTTCGATTTTTAGGTTCCAGTCGTTAGCAAATCTCCTTTGTTCGGTTCGGTCCACTCGACAAGCTCCCAAAAACCACCGGTGCTCTTGAACGCCGGATGCTTCATCAGCGAGCGATAGAGCACTCGGTATGGGTCTTGTCCCTGCACTGCTTTTCCACCGTCCGCTAAGAGCGGCAAAAGATTTCGCGTCGTAATCGGAAAGCCACCGCGACGCAGGATGGCCAAACACGCATCGGCGTACGAGAGGTTTTGAAATTCGTTGTGACGAACGGCAATGCTGGAAAGCTCGAACGGTGCTGGTTCAGGATTGCGCGGCGGGCTGGCCGCTGATAACAGCGAATTGGCTTCGGCCTCAATTTCCTTGATCAGCCGATTGAGACGGCGCAGCTCAGCGATAGCGCGTTCGCGCCGGTGTCGTAGCGCGACGAGGGCATCCTCAAACGGTCCAGCTCCCATGGCTGGACATGGTAACACGGATCACAACCACACGGTACGAGTGGTGGTGTGATTGTGGCGAGAGGCTAACCCGCTGGCCTTCTCATCTGCTAAAATGCCGTTTCCAGCGGACTTTTGCGGCTTTTCTGGCTATGGCTGAGCGTTTCGACTTGGAAAGGGCTTTCGCTCGGGCTTTGCCTCCCTTGAGGCCGCCCAGCTTACCCAGCGCGACAGCGGCTGGGTTCTTCTCGCGTGGCGTGTCGGCCTTCTTCAGTAGCTCGGCCATCACGTCGAATGCGTTGGTTACTTCGTCTTCGTCGCCTGTACTTGACCGCTTAGGCATGCGTCCATTGACGCATACCCGCTAACCGATTGCAACAGGGCAGGACGCCGAAACTTGACCACTACCTGTGTGTGAGAGGCCGCGCGCGGTTCACGGCGTCAGCGCGAGCTTCGCCCGAAGGTGATCGATTTCGGCGCGCAGCGCCGCCGTCGCGCGTTTCTGGTCGTCGTACGCCGCGCGCAGATCGCGATAGAGAATTTCGAGCTTGGCGAGTCGATTCTCGAGTTCGAGCGTCTTCGGGTGAGCGACCGGGCTGTCGCGGGCGACAGAGGGGAGCGAGTTGAATGTCGCGCGACGACGAAGGGGCACTACGGTCGATGATGGTAAACAACCACCATCGAATTGTCACCAGCAACAACGGTTGTGCTGGCTCAAACAACTCTTCAACGACCGAGAACCGCACCTCAGCCGCCCGACACCGAATCGAGCCATGCCTCGGCTTCCTCGCGCGTGCGGAACACGCGCCAGACGACGCGGTCGTCCGCGACCGACTCGTACATCCGCGCCGTCCCGTAGACCACGTCGTGCGGCGCGTACATCGCCACCGGACCGCGCTTGCCGATCTTGTGCTCGATCGACGCCGCGTGCGTCGCGACGCGCCGCAGATCCGCGGGCGACGGAGGGTCGGTCACCTCCGAAGAATCGTACAGGACGCTGTACTGCCAGATGCCTTCGGCCGCCTGCCGATCCATCGCGTGGATCAAGTCGGCGGCGGTCACGGTGCCGAGAGCCGCGAGCAGCACACGCCGCTTGGCGTCGTCGCGTTCAAAGGAGACGGGCATCGGCAGGGCCAACCACGGCGGCCAATCGTACTACGCGGGCTGCCGCGGCCACGGGATTGTGAGCCCGCGACGTCGATTGTGATCGGCGCGCGTCGGCGGCGCGTCCGGACCGGCAGATTCAGCCGACCGCCACGCCGGCCCGCCGCGGCATACGTGTTGCCTCGCCGACTCCGATGCGTCGCACGCGTCTGGCGATCGCCGCCGCCGGAGTCCTCGCCACGGTCGTATCGCTGCACGGCCAGGCGCAACCCTCCGAGCTCGCCGACGCCGCATGGAAGGCGATGCGCAGCGACAATCCGAAGCGCGCGGCGTCGCTGTTCAACGAGGCGCTGACCCTCGCCCCCGACGATCCGCTGCTGCTGCTCGGCGCCGGGTCCGCCGCGCACGCGCTCGGCCAGCAGCCGGTCGCCATGGCGCGCCTCGAGCGCGCGCTCGAGCTGCGGCCGCAGCTGACGCCCGCGTCCGTGCTGCTCGCGCACATCGCGTTCGACGAAGGCCACACCGACGCGGCCATCCGCACGCTCGAAGCCGCGCGCGCGTTCGCGCCCGACGACAAGGCGCTCGCGTCGCTGATCGCGCGCTGGCGCGGCGAGGCCGACGCCCACGCGACGTTCTCGGACCGCCGCTTCGAACGATTCCGCGTGCTGTTCGAAGGGCACGCCGAGCAGTCGCTCGCCACGCAGGCGACGACCGTGTTCGATTCGGCGTTCTTCAGGATCGGCAGCGTGCTCGGCGAGTACCCGGCCGACACGATCGTGGCCGTGCTCTACACCGAGCGGCAGTTTCGCGACATCACACGCGCGCCCGCGTGGTCCGGCGGCCAGTACGACGGCCGCATCCGCGTGCCCGTTTCGGGCGCCGAGCAGCACCCGGAGGAATTCGAGCGCGTGCTCGTCCACGAGCTGACGCACGCGATCGTCGCCAACATCGCCGGTCGGCGCGTGCCGGCGTGGCTCAACGAAGGGATCGCCCAGCATTTCGACGGCACCGACGCGGACGCCGCGCGGCGCCGCCTGGTCGGGTCCGGCCGCACGATGCCGCTGCGCAGTCTCGAGCGCGGTTTTCAGCAGCTCGACGCGGCGGACGCGCGCGTCGCCTACGACGAGAGCCTCGTCGCGACCGAGCTGCTGTTCGACCGTCCCGGCTTCGGGTGGATCCGCCTGCTGCACCGGCTGCGCGACGGCGGCGCGTTCGCCGACGCGATCGGCTTCTTCGGATTCTCCTACGACGATCTCGAGCACGCCTGGCGACGCTGACGCGTCCGCTCAGCGCGGCACGATCTCGACGATCGCCAGGTTCCATTGGCCGGCGGTCGACGCGACGTCGGTCAGCCCCACGGTGTCGGGGAAAGAAGACGCGCGCGCGCCGCAACGGTATGATGCGCACGCGGACTGGACACGCCGCGCTGGAGGAGACCGATGGACGACCCGCTGATCCAGATGCTCGACGCCATCGCGCAGCGCCGTGCACTCGAGTTGTCGATCGTGCTCGACGCGCCGGGCGCGCGCGTCACGTCGATCGGCGAAGACCTCGCCGTCCTCGAGCACGTGTGGTTCGTCGGGGGCGTGACGGAGCTGGCGTACGCATCCGCCGCCTTCGCATCGGGCAGCGGCCATCGATTTCCGTACGACCCCGACACGCTGCGCGCCGTCACGCGCTTCGTCGAGGAGCACGCCGCGTCGAGCCCGCGCGACGAGGACGGCGAGCGCTGTCGGCGATTCTTCGGCGAACAGCTGCGGCGGCGGAACGGGGGGCTTTCCTCGATCGCCTCCAGCGACATGCTGACGATCGAGCTGCTCGCGCTCGCCACGAACAGCCCCAAGCGCCTCAAGGCCCTTCTGCGGGGCGCCGTCGTCGCCGTCGGCGCGGGCGCGATCTTTCTCGGCGGATACGAGATCCTGAAGCCTGCTGGCGTGCCCGACAATCCGCCGGCTGTGGTCGAGCAGACACCTGCACGGGACATTGTCGATCGTCTGATGGAGAAGTACAGGACCCAGGGCTCCCTGTCCGCCGCGGATCGCGACATGCTCGAGCGTTTTTATCCGTACGCGTACCCGGCGATGCAGGCGTGCCAGCAGGACGCGAAGGCGCAGGAACACACGTTCGACTGGACGAAGGTGTCGATCGAGTTCGGCAGCGGGGCGAGCTTTCTGACGCTGGGATTGAAGTCGAAGAAGAAGGAGGGCGACGCCGACGGGACGAAGTGACCCGTCGCATCCGGCGGGCGCGCAAAGAAATGCGTCGACAATCCGTGTCAGTCGGCCGTCCGCACTGACATAAATTGCGACTTCGCGCGTCGTGCCTGCACGCCGTTGCGCAGGTCGACGCGGGCAATGACATTGCTGTCGATCTGACGGATGTCCCCCCTGCCCTTGCCGCGCCGGCGCTGCGACGGCTTCACGCTGATCGAGCTGCTCGTCGTCGTCACGGTCATCGGCGTCGTCGCCGCCATTGCCATTCCGTCGCTGCTCCGCGCGCGGATGGTGGCGAACGAGGCGTCGGCGATCGGGTCGCTGCGCGCGGTCAACAGCGCCGAGGCGACGTTCGCGTCGACCTGCGCGCACGGCTTCTATGCGACGACGCTCGACGATCTGGTGGTGCCGCCGGCGGGGAACACCGAGGCCTTTCTCAGCGTCGACCTCGGGCGCAACGGCATCGCGAAGAGCGGATACTTCTTCACCGTCGTGAAGTATGCGTCGCCGGGGACGATCGATCAGTCGCCGGTGTCCACCTGCAACGGCGCGGCGAGCGTGCCGGCCAGCGCGTATTTCGGCAGCGCCGTGCCCATCACGCCGGGCGACAGCGGACGCCGCTACTTCGCGAGCGACGTACGCGGCACGATCGTCCAGGACACCGCGGCGGCGGTGGCGAATCCGATTCCGTCCGGCGCGGCGCCGGTGCAGGAATAGGAACAGCGACGCTTCCGAGGCGGGACAAAAAAGAAACGGCCGAGCCCTGGCTCCAGTTGAGGAAGGAAGACGTTACTGGTCCGACGTGTTTCTTGCATGTACATAATCTGACCGCATGGCGGACGATCCTGGAGCAGTCCCGAAGAGGCGAAGCAAACGACAGGCGACGGCGGACGAGGCAGCGCGGCGCTGGCAAAGCAAGTGTCCCAGGTGCGGCTCGGCCGACATCAAGCTCATCACGCCTTTCAACCCGATTCACGCCGACGGCGTTTACTGCAACCGGTGCCGACGTCATTCGTTTCCTGACGAGGCATAACCCTGTTTTTCGCGGTGTGCCCTCGGGAGCGGTCCGGGAGGTGTGCGGTTTGCAATCGATCCCGAGCAGCATGCCGTTCAAGAGTCAGGCGCAACGGCGCAAGTTCGCGCAGCTGCTGGTCGAGGGCAAGATCTCGCCGCAGACGTTCGAGGAGTGGAATCGAGAGACGGGGACGCGGCAGCTGCCCGAACACGCGCACCGGCCGACGCGTCGGCCAACTCGCCGCCGGAAGCGCGCCTCGACCCGCCGACGCACGCGCACGGACTAGCTCCCCCCAATCGTTACCCCCCTAATTCCCTATTGCGCCTGAGATGGCGATTGCGTACGCTGAAGCGGATCCCAGTCTTCAAGGTGCAATCGTGGCGAGCCCCTGGTGTCCTCTGTGCCTGGTCGCTGAAGCGAAATTTCTGCCCGCCAGCAGCGAAGCGGCGGTCGTCAACTACTACCGGTGTGCATCGTGCGGGCACGTCTGGACGGTGCCGAAGAGCCATCCCGACGCCCAGCCGAAACCTGTGACGGATGCGAAAGAACGCCCCTCGGAATAGGCGGTTCGTCGTGTGCGCGTGCGGCATGACGCCGCCGCGCCGACCGAACGTGCCGTCGCCGATCCGAACTGCGCGTGCGCGCACACGAACGAGGGTGTGTGCCGTCTCAACCGTCGGCAACGCGCACGCCCTTTGCTAGTCGGCGCCCGCATGGTTCCACGCCGCTGCAGCTTCTGCCGCTCACCCCACATCGCTGTCACGCAACGCGGCCGAATCGCGAGAGTGGCGTGCGCCGACTGCGACGCGTTTTATCGACTCGAGGAACGTCCGCCCGACGCCCCCGACGTCGTCGCGTGCATCACGGCCATTCGGGAACCGCGCTTCGCGGCGCGGGGGGGGGCAAACAGGCGGCGCGCACCGCGCGCGCCTCGGCGTCAGCGCTGATCCGTTCGAGGTGCCGTGAGCGCATCGAGCGCGACGAGTTGCGACTGCCGCACGCGGTGTTCGAGTTCTCGAACCTGCCACATCAGGGAATCGCCTGAGGGTCCGCCGCGCGCCACGACGTGGCGCAGGAAACCAATCTCGGCTCGGACGGCGGCCTGTTCGTCCCCGCGATCGCCGTAGACCGTCTCGTGGAGAATCGTGGAGGCCAGCAGCGCGACGCCGCGATCGTCTCCGCGTTGCGCCAGTCGATACACCGCATTCGTGCGCACGATGTAGATGACCGGATCGATCGTGCTGCCTCGCTGCAGGCGGAATGCGCGCAGCGTCTCGATTTCCGGTTGGTCGTCGAACTCCGCGGGCGTGACGAGGCGGAACGTTCGGCACGCCGCCGCGCCGGCGCGGAACCGCCGCAACAGGTCGAGCGCTTTCGCGATTGTGGGGTCGAGTGGCTGTTCGTCCTGAATCGTGGCGATGGTCCGAACGACAAAGGGCACCGGCGTCGGCCTGTTTGCGGGCCGCGCCGGGATGGAGATGACGGTCGCGAGCAGCATCGGCGTCACGGCGCCCATGGCTGGACTGTGACGCGCGGATGCGCGGGTTCCCACCCCGAGCCGACGCAGGTCGACCTGTCGGCGTGACGGTGCTTCAGCTGCACTATCGTGCGCCATGCGTCAGCATTTCTTGACCGCGAGAACGTCCCAGCAGAAGGACGTCTGCACACCGCCGACGGTCACGAAGACCTGAATCTTCCCGAAACTGAAGCTGACCGAATCGAGAAAACTGGATGCACTGGCCGCGGTTGTGAACGATGTGACTTGGACATTCGTGAGCTTGTACGTGATGTAGGGCGGGGCACCCGTGGCGGGATCATTGAGCACGATATCGACTTCTTGGATCGGCGTGCCGGTCATGAGGTCCGCGAACCACGTCTGCGACCGCTGATCAATGACCTTGAGCACGGTGAGGTCTCCTAGAGTGGGCCTTCCGTTGATTTGGCTGGTTGTGTCGACGACACCCCACGCCACGCTGAAAAGGTCGGTGGTCGTAGATGAGCCTGGGATTGAAATCTGACCGATCGTGCCTGTGTGCGGGTAACCCACTGGTTGAGGAGGCAGCGTCATGTTGACGCTGCCGTACGCCAGCGTGACTTCTTCTTGCCCCTGACTGGTGCTCGGCGTATATGAAGAGACGGTCACGTCAGTGAAATTGAGGGTGAAGAGGACTTGCTGCGTAGCGAGGAGCGTGACTGTCACGGTCGCCGTTGGATAGTGCGTGCCCGTGATCCCTCCACCGAGGAACCCAATCGAGGATGCATCCGTCGGCTTCGTCATCACCACATCGAGGAAATGGGGCGGTGGCGTTTTCGAAGCGCTTTGCGACAAGCCCCACGACAGGCTCTTGAGGTTGCCGACGGGCGGTGACGAGGCCGTCACCGGAGGCATGGCGAACGTGATCGCAAACAACGTGGGCGGCGGTGGCGGCGTCGCATCGCCGGGAGGTCCTTGCGGACCCTGCGGACCCTGCGGCCCCGCGGGACCGACGGGCCCTTGCGGTCCGATCGGACCTTGCGGCCCGGTGTCGCCCTTCACGCCCTGTGGTCCCTGCGGCCCCGCAGGCCCGGTGTCGCCAATCGTGTAGTGCACGAAGCCGTATTGACCGGTTGTCGGACTGAAGACCAGCACCATGTACAACCCTGGCGGAATCGTGCTCGGCGGCGGGCTCGTGCGAATCTCGCCGCTGTTGATCGAAATCACCGGGAGCTCGATTGGGCCGGCGAACAAATACACGTGCATGCCGGCGCTGAACGTCCCGCCATCGATCACGAACTCATTCGATGCCGTGTCGACGTGCGCGCTCGTGACGAACAACTGTTGCGCGGACGCGCGGTTCGCCAGCATCGCGAACAGGATGAGAACAGGGACGGAAACCAGACGGAGACGCCCGAATAGTGGCAGGCGTAACTCGCGAGCCATCGCTTCGCTCCTCGGCGGCATCGTCGGCGCGTCACTCGGAAAGCGCGAGAGCCGTCATGTGGTTGTGAAGCCGTGATTCTACGGGAGGAACGCGCGGCCGCACGAAGGAAAACTCGCAACCAAGGAACGGTCTGCGCTCCTGACATGACCGACGCAGACAGAAAATTCCGTCCGGCCACGGAGTCGCCACGACGGAAGACTTTTCGAGCCGCCCAAGCGTGAAACGGCCTGTCGCTCGCACTGACTCAGTCACATGACCCGTGTGTGTTAGTGTGTGGCGCTCCCGTCACTCACCCGGCCAGGAGGTCTCCATGTTTCGCGTAAGCTTGCTCGTGGGTGTCCTGTGTCTGGCGTCCGCGACATCTGTGGCCGCGCAGCCGCCCCCTCCGACCAGCACCAGTTTTTCGCGCGTCATTCGCTTTGTCGGCGCGCTTCCGCGGTCGACAGGTGCATCGTCGCCGACTGAGACGATCACCTTTGCGATCTATGCCGAGGAGACTGGCGGGACGCCGCTGTGGCAGGAAACCCAGACCGTGAGCGTGGACGGGACGGGCGAGTACAGCGCGCTGCTCGGGTCTACGATTCCCGAAGGGTTACCGCTGGAGCTGTTCTCCACGAAGGAGGCGCGCTGGCTCGCCGTCCACGTCGAGCGCCCCGGCGAGGCCGATCGACCACGCGTACTGATTGCCAGCGTCCCGTATGCGCTGCGTGCGGTGGACGCCGACACGCTCGGCGGTCGGCCGGCGTCCGCGTATCTGCTCGCGCCGACAGGCGCCGGCGCGACGACGTCGACTGCGACGGCCGGCAGCACGCGGCGCACGGGAGGTGCGTCCAGTCCGTTCACCACCTCGACGGCCGGCACTCCCGGCTATCTGGGGCTGTTCGTGGATTCAGCGAATCTGGGAAACTCGGTCGTCGCGCAGAGCGGGCCGCGCATCGGGATTGGCACTGCCAGTCCGGCCGATTACCTGCACATCGCCTTCAACGATCCGTTCGGGGCCTTCACGGGCCTGGCGGTGCAAAATCTCAGCAGCAACTTGAACGCGGCGTCCGGCATGCTGTTTTATGACCAGAACGGCTTGCTCGGCCAGTTCCAGGGATTCAACAACACGAGTCACGTGTACGCCATCAACAACATCGCGAAGAACGGCTCGAGCCAGTACGACGGGTCCTTCAACTTTCTGATCGGCAACAGCTCGAAGCTGTTCGTCGCCGCGAACGGCAATGTCGGCATCGGCACGACGACGCCGGACGCCGTGCTGCGTGTTGCGGGCAACAGTTCCGCGACCGCGGTGTACGCGACATCGCCTGGCGGCGGCCGCCACGGCATCCGAGCGGACGCGCCGGCCGGAACCGCCGCATTGGTCGCATTGAACAATCCTGCCTTCATCGACATCTTTGCCAATGCCGCAGCGGTTACCTACGGCGGGGGCAGCGCGAGCGGCATCATCGCGCAGAGCGACTCCGGGGACGGCGTCGTGGCGGGCTCCTCGTCTGGCCTCGCCGGTCATTTCTTCGGCAACGTCACCGTCACCGGAACGCTGTCGAAGGGAGCCGGCTCGTTCAAGATCGACCATCCGCTGGATCCGGGCAACAAGTACTTGCTGCACTCGTTCGTCGAGAGCCCGGACATGAAGAACGTCTACGACGGCAACGTGACGCTCGACGCCCGGGGTGAAGCGATCGTGACGCTGCCGGACTGGTTCGAAGCGCTGAACCGCGATTTCCGTTATCAGCTCACGCCGCTCGGCGCCCCGGGACCCAATCTGTACGTCGCGGAAGAGGTCGCGCATGGACGGTTCAAGATCGCCGGCGGGATCGCCGGAGGCCGGGTGTCGTGGCAGATCACCGGCATCCGTCACGATGCGTATGCGGAGGCTCATCGCATTGCGATCGAAGAGGACAAGCCGGCGACCGAGCGCGGTCACTATCTCTATCCCGAGTTGTACGGACAGCCCGCCGACACCAGACTTGGCCCGGCGATGACCGTGAAGAAGAGGGAGCAGTAGAGCGTGTCGTTGCCGAATGCGGCGCGCCGCGATTTACCTCGCGAATCGCCGGAGCCGTCCGGTGGGCGAATGGTGGGCAGAATCTGCCGATGGGCGCAGATTGGCCCCGGGGAACGACGCCGACTGAGTGACTGGTGCGGAAGGGGGGATTCGAACCCCCACGATATTGCTATCGCCAGCCCCTCAAGCTGGTGCGTCTGCCAGTTCCGCCACTTCCGCGTGGTGTTTTCTGAGGCAGTCAGACCGGACAACACTGGACAACAAACCGACCCCGCCGTAGACTGTCGGTCGTCCGGCGAGATCAGTCTATGGCAGACGCACCGAAACGGCAACAGCGGACCGAGCGTTTAGGCGTCATCGACACGGGGCTTGGACGCGTGTACATCGAGCGCCGCAACGGCGCTGCGAACCTCTACGCGCGCGCGCACATCCAAGGCGGCTACAAGCTCCACAACACCGGCAAGACGACGCTCCGGGATGCCCGCCCGGAAGCGGGCGCGTGGTTCATGGCGCTCTACAAGGAGAGCCAAACGAAGCATCTGCACGGACATCGGTTCGCCGACGTGACCACTGATTTTCTGACGTGGCTGGACAGCACGAAACGCGGCGAGATTTCTGACGGACAGATCCGGAACTACCGGCAGAAGTGGTCCGTGCTCAAGCCGCACTTCGACGGCATCAACATCGAGGACGTGGATCACGAGTTCTTGGTCAGGCTTCGTGATGCACGCGCGAAGGAGACGACGAAAGACGACACGCCGATCACGAACGCGACGCTCCGCAAGGACATCCTGTTCTGTGCTGCCGTGCTCCGGTACGCGATGCAGGTGCCGAAGATCCTGAGCAATCTGCCAACGCTGCCCTCGTTCCGAGGCACGTTCACGGTCGCTGCCAATCCGACGCCGTACCTCACGCTGCGTCAGTACAACGATCTGTGGATGCTGGCGAAGACGCGCATGAACGAAGCCGGATTGAACCCGCGTGTGGCACGCCAGCGCGAAGAGCTACTGTGCTACGTGATGATTTCGGTCTGCGCGGCGCTCCGACCGGGCGAAGCCGAAAGCATCCGCTGGATGGATTGCGAAAAGGTGACCCTGCGGTCAGGCGGCGAAAAGATGGACGCGATCAAGTTCTCGGTGTTCGGCAAGCACGGCAAACGCAAGAACGTCCGTGAGCCGGCGTACGGGCTGTACCACGCGGTCGAAGCGTTCGATCATCTGAAGAAGCAGCGGGCGGACGCCAAACCCGAAGATCGGCTGTTCACCGAAAAGCACCACGACGGCATTCGCAAGCTGCTGGATGCTGCGAACCTGCGGACTGTCGTCATCAACGGTCGCGTCGAGACGCGCGACGCGAAAAGCTTCCGGCATACGGGCATCAGCTTGTGGATGAAGCTGTCGGCGAACGCGAACATCGAGGACATCGCCAAGTGGGCGCGCACGTCGCCCGAGATGATCCGTCGCTGGTACGATCAGAACCCGCACGAGGAAGCCGTGGAGCGGATCGCCGCGTTCCGGCAGCGCCCCAAATCCAAGCCGTCCGAGGCAGACGCGATGCCGACCGCGGCGGACATCGACGCGATGGAAGCCGAGATGGACGCGGCAGCGGCGGAACAGTAAACCGAGTCGACCGCGGTGCGCTGATCGACGGCTACACCGAAACGCCAGATATCGGCGTTCTGGCAGCGCGTTTCGGCGTTACGGCAGGCGCCCTTCATGACGCGCTCTCACGGCTCGTGTTGTTCGCGCGTCGCGTCGAGTACCGATCCGTGCTGAAGCAGATGGGAGAAGCGCACGGCTTCGTCGTCCTCGTGCCGGTGCCGACGAAGCAGGCGGCGGACGAACTCAGCGCGGCGTTGGCGGACGATGGCTACGAGCCGACGGTGGAAAAACTCGACTGATTGGAGCGGCCACGCATGTAGTAAGTGTCTCCGGTTGTCTCAAATCTACCGACTTGCCGTCGTTCACTTGCGCCTGTTGCATAAGCGGCGCGAATAATGGTGACGACGTGATAAATCGACCACTCGCGCGTAGCAGACTTGTCCTTCGCCCGCCGTCCTGAAACATCGATTTCACAGACTCTCAATTTTGTTCCTACAATTGAGGGTTTGACGTTGGCAGAGTTGTCAAGGTGGCAGAGTTGTCAAGCGAAAGACCAAGCATCTATTCACACCACCTAAATTTGACCGGCTCCTCAGTCTCACCTCAAACTCTTCTCTTGGTCAACGCGCGATCATGCGCTTGAAAAGGAGAGACCGATGACGACGAAGAGCAACCCCACCCTGCCGCTCCCGAAGCGGGAGTCGATCCCCACGACTTCGGCCATCTTCAGGCTATATCAGCACACTTTGAATGCCGTCGAGCGCGCCGTTTCAACCCAACGTCTCACGGCGAAGCAGCGAAAGGCTATCAACGATGCCGTCGTTGGCGCATTCAACGACAAGCACGTCGTGAACTGGTAGAGGGGAGCGCCGCACGATGGAACCGACTACGCGGATCGAGTCCGCGTGGTGGTTTCGGTTGATCCCACGCTCGGCTTCAGCATGGTGGATATCGTTGTCGCAGCGGCTTTCAGGCAGATGAAAAAGCCGTGTGGCAGACGGGTGCACCGTGAACAAGTCAGAGAACATCATCAGACACTTGAAGAATTCGCTAAGCAGCGACCAAAGAAGGACACGATGCGCTCTATGGATTTCTCTCACCTGACCGAACGGCAACGGC